>NZ_FSRQ01000002.1:0-600000 GCF_900143185.1 Chryseobacterium scophthalmum
TCAATGATCTCTTCTCTCTCGCTTTTTACGATACCTACATTTTCTGTCGTTTTCAGTACCGATTTGCGTGTGCAAAAGTAAAACTTTATTTCTAATTGACCAAATGTTTTTGAAAGAAATTTTAAAGTTTTTTGATAACCCTAAATCCTTATTTCCTAGCACTTGATTTATTCTACTCCGCTTCCCGTTTTACCGGACTGCAAAGATACTAATCTTTTTATTTCTCACAAATTTTTATTTCAAAAAATTTAAAAGTTTTTTTAAGATTCTTATCTATCCGTAGATAACATTAGTCTTATCGTTTTCGCCTTATTCAAAGCTCTTCTGCGCTACCGAACAACTCTCGTTTTTCAGTGGGGCAAAAGTAGTACTTTATTACCACACAATCCTAATTTATTTAACATAAAATTCATATTTAATCAATATTCCATGGTAACTAGCTGGTTTAATGATTCAAAATTTTGAGGGCTAGGTAGCACGGGTTGGGACTTAGGGCATCGGTGGCTGGTCGCAGATTATGGGGTGTGTCGGAGAGTTGCGGAGCAATAGCGTTGGAACGTTTGGGAATGAAGATTGTGGGAAAGGCTTAAGTTCTGGGATTCTCGGAGCGCAGCAAAGTAGAAAGAAAGGGTTTCCAGAGGGAAATATCTATGATAAAATATAGAGAGAAGCATCTTATCGCAAAGGCAGACTAAGAGTTTTCAGTTGTATCCTTATATAAGATAAACAAAGGCGTTTCACTTAGCAAAGAAAGACTAATGGAAAAATAAAGGATTCAAACGTGAAAAAATATTCTTTTATATATTATAAAAGAACACGTTCCTTAGGAGTGCAGGATTTTGCTTTTATATATTGTTCTGTCTGTGATTTGCTTTTTGGAGGATTTGTGTTTTAGGTGTCGCTCCGATGGAGCTTTGATTCTAAATTCATATGCCTTGCTACAAAGGTGGCGCTCCGTAGGAGCGCTATATTTATTATTATATATGATTTTATGTACAAAATAAAATGGATTGGTTTTCTAATGATTAAACAATAAGAAGTTTTTTGAAAAAATCCTTTAATGACCCATAACTGAACATTTTGGTAAACACCTTTTCTTTATATAATAATCTACTATCATTTTACAGATCGCTCCTATGGAGCTTAATCCTGTACTTTTATAATACTCTATTAACCGGGCACCACGATGTGGTTTTTAGATATTTTTGCTTTTAACGATATTGGGTGTTATCCACCAAATGGAACAATTGCTAAAATAGCCCGGATTGAACGGCTTGTTTGAGCTCTTTTTGCTACAAAGAAAAAGCAGGGCGCAAAAAAGCGAGTAGTGAAAGCCGGATTAGGCTACTGAAAAAAGTGGGAGGGTAAGAGAATAAGAGAGTTGAAAATATGCTTCTATTATTTTTCAAAAAAATACCTCCGAAAGTTTCAGAGGTATATGTATGTAAAAAATTTTATTGCTTATTTTCTGTGTAGATCATTCTAAGAAAATCTCCGTATGATCTATCAACTCCTATTATATCTCCAGATTTCAAATTTATTCCGGCATCACCAGATTTATTTGAACTGACTTTAAGTGCAGAGACTTGAAAATATTGAGGAACACCATCTGTATTGGAGATCTTAATTGCCGATCCGAGGAACTTTTTCGTCGAAATTGTATAAACATCTCCACGAACAGTTGTTAGTGAGAGGTAGGATCTTGGTTCAAGCACATAATTTTTTTTATTTACACTAATTGTCTGAGTCTTTTCTGAGGAAGAAAACAAATAAAGCTGTTGTGAATTTCTAGAAAGTTCTTCTTTTGTGATATAAAAAAGTTTAATTCTGTAGTTGGCAGGATTAAAAGGTTGCTCAATCTCATCAACTGTTTCAAAAGGCTCGTAAGCGAAAGCATTCGCGCCAATTTCTTTTGCTTTTTTATAAATTTTAGAGAAAACTTTCTCGTCATCAGAAGAGAATCCCTGAACATCAATCTGACCAAGGTATTCCGCAGGTGTCTCTTTACTAATTTTTATAAAAATTTTATCCGTGTTATCGTTGACCTTTGCCACTTTAGACAAATAAACATCTTGAGCACTAAATAATGTAAAGGAAAAAGCAAAAATAAGAGTGATTATATTTTTCATTTTAATTTGAAAGTATATTTACACAATCTTCTAAACTGTTTTCCCAATGTTTCGGCTCAATCTTGTAAATCTTTTCAATTTTATCGAGACACATTGTGCTTCTTTTCGGTCTTTTTGCCGGGGTTGGATACTGCTCTGTCGTTAATGCATTAAGCTTTACTGATGATTTGGAGAATTCAGCAATTTTTTTTGCAAACTCAAACCACGTTGTTTCCGGATAATTCGAAAAATGGAAAACACCAAAAGTTTTGTTCGGGTTTTCTATAATACTCATAATCGCTTCTGCCAAATCATTAGCATTGGTTGGTTGCCCAAATTGATCAGCAACAATTCCTAACTCATCTTTTTGCGAAAATAAGTTGAGCATTGTTTTCACAAAGTTCTTGTTGAACTCTGAATACAGCCAAGAAGTTCTTAAAATAATGGTCTTAGGATTATTTTCTAAAGCCAGCTCTTCCCCTTTCAGTTTAGATTCACCATAAACTCCGATAGGATTTGTAAAATCGTCTTCCGAATAATCTAAATTGGTTTCACCATCAAATACATAATCGGTTGAAACGTGAATGAAGACCGTTTTATAATCAGCACATGCTTTTGCAAGATTCCCTACTCCATCTGTGTTTACAGCAAATGCTTTTTCCTTTTCTTTTTCTGCAAGATCTACCGCAGTATATGCTGAAGCATTGATGCAGAAGTCTGGTTTTTGATCATAAAAGAAATCATTAATCTGGTCTTCGTCTGTAATATCTAAAGATTGAGAATCTGTAAAAATAAATTCATAATGAGTTTCAAAATCGGGAGCAATTTTTCTGATGCAGTTTCCTAACTGACCGTTACTTCCTACTACAAGTATTTTTTTCATTGAATTGGTTTTATGAATTTTTTGCATTTTGTGATCTTAAAAACTTTACTCTCGACTGAAAGTCTTTCTGTTCTAAGTCAACATAAAAATTTCCAAAAGTCTGCATAATTTCTTCCGGATGAATATCAGAACGCCTTGTTTTTATATTAAAATAAATTACCGTAACCCAAAGCACGGCATGAATTGTTTTTTCATCAAGACTTTTCATTAGAATTTCTACTTTAGAAATTCGGTCTCCTATCTCGATCGTTTTACTGCTGATAACAACCTGAGTATTGTATTTTACTTCTTTAAGATAAGCAATTTCATTTTGAATCGCAATCCAGGTACAGCCGGTTTTTTTAGTATATTCTTCGTAAGTAAAGCCATAGAAAGTTTCTACATGATCTTCTCTGGCATTGAACATGTAATCGAGATATTTCACATTATTTAAATGTCCAATCGGATCACAATCACTGAATCTTACTTTTACGGTCGTTGAGACTTCTTTTTCCATAGCGCAAAAATAAAAAAACCACTTCGAAATGAAGTGGTAGTTTTTATAAATCTTTGTTAATTTCAGAAAATTATTGAAGACCTAATTCTTTTTTAACAGCTGCAGTAGCATCAGGACCTCCTTTATAGATAAGACCTGTAGAGTTTGTATCCATTACATAATCATAGCTATTTGCTTTTGCTACTTTGTTTACAGCATCCATTACTTTCTTTTCGATAGGAGCGTAAGCTAATTTTTCTTTTTCAGCAAGATCTTTTTGTGCTCTTTCACTCATTTGTTGAGCTTCAGTCTGTAACTTCTGCATTTCCTCTTGTCTAGCTTTGTTTTCAGCTTCAGATTTTGTAGGAGCTTCTTTAGTATACAAAGCATATTTCGTTTGCATAATATCAGTCTTCTTTTTGATCTCAGCTTCTTTTACATCAAGGAAAGCTTTAAGATCTGTATCTGCTTTTTTCTTTTCAGGCATTGCATTAAGTACGCTTACTAAGTCTAGAGTAGCAATTTTTTGAGCTTTTGCCATCCCAACAGAGACAAACATCATTACTGCTCCAAATAATACACTTAATTTTTTCATAACGGGTAATAAATAATTAATTTGTTTTTAGATTTTAAATTTAAGTAAAAGTTAAGTTCTGGTGAAACTTTTACTATTTTTTATTTGTTTTCTTTTCTTTTTCTTTCTCGGTTCCTTTTAATAATACAGCCAATACTTTATCTGTATAATCATATCTTGGTTCATAAGAAAGAACATTGTCTCTATTTTTATCAAAAACTATACCTAATCCGTTTTTTGCAATAACAGTACGGAGAGCGGTATAAATCTGATCTTGAAAAGGCTCTACCAAATTAGCACGAAGCTGATTGATCTCGCCGGTTTTACCAAATCTTAAACTTAATGTCGTCTGAATACTTTTTTCTAAGTCTAAGACCTCTTTTTCTCTAAGCTTAAGCTGATCACCAATTAATAAAACTTTTTCACTCTCAAAAGCGGATTTTTTTTGCTCATATTGTGATTGAATGTTTTTAATTTCTTGTTCCCAAGTATCAATCTGAGCATTAAGCCTTGCTTCAGCTTCCTTATATTGAGGCATTTTATCCAAAATATATTGGGTATCAATGACTCCTATTTTCTGAGCATTGCTAAATCCAAAAAGCAAAATTACCGCTAAAGTGAAAAGAGTTTTAAAATTTTTCATACTATTATAAAGATTGGTTCATTAAGAAGTGTGTTCTACTTCCAGAAACATCACCACTGATTGTTTTATCAAATCCGTAAGCGAAATCAAATCCTATTAAACCAAATGCTCCCATATAAACTCTTACCCCTACACCAACTGATCTTTTAAGCTGGAATGGATTGTAGTCTCCCCACTTGTTCCAAACATTACCTCCTTCTGCAAATGTAAGTGCATAAATTTTAGCTGTTTGATTTAATGAAATCGGATATCTTAGTTCTAACGTAAATCTGTTGTAAATAGTACCTCCACCTCTTTGAGTAATGTCTTCAGCCTGACCACCGTACGTAGAAGCATTTTCATAACCTCTTAACGGAATTAATTCTCTACCATCAAATCTACCTCCAAAAAGACCGGTTCCACCCACATAGAATCTTTCAAATGGCGGTGCTCCCAATTCTTTGTTGTAACCATCCATGAAGCCCATTTCGGCAGAAGATCTTAAAACTAATTTCCCAATAACTTCATTGTAAACATCAGCTTTAAACTTTATCTTATAAAATTCCATCCACTTATACTTTTCTGTAGGTGTCATTGTAGAGTAATTTTTATTACTGAACAATGAATATGGTGGAGTAAATTTACCTGACAATTCAATATTTGAACCCACTGTAGGGAAAATAGGATCGATACCTGCAGAGTTTCTGCTTAACCCAACATTTAAACTTAAGTTGTTTGCATTACCATACAATTCTGTGGTATCTCCAAACTCAAAAGGATAATTGCTGAAGTTATATTTTTGGAATTGAATCCCAGTGTATAAAGAGAAATAATCATCCGGCCATCTCAAATATCTATTTAAACCCACAGTAGCTGAGAAAATATTTAATCTCTGATCCGGACCAGTAACTTGGCTATAATTAACTCTCGAATTATTTAAACTTACCGAAAGAGCTGTTGGTTTTGTACCAAACAACCAAGGTTCTGTAAATGAAACTCCGTAATTCTGGAAGTACTGTCCTGCTTGAGCCTGAATAGATAAAGTCTGACCATCACCTTGAGGTACAGGTCTGAAATCTTTAAATTTCAGGAAATTTCTCAATGAAAAGTTATTGAAAGTAAGTCCTAAAGTTCCGATGAAACTGTTACCTCCGTAACCAGCTTGCAACTGGACCTGAGAAGAACCTTTTTCTACTAATTTCCAACCGATATCAACTGTATTATCTTGTTGATTTGGTTGAATATCCTGACCGATTTGTTGAGGATCAAAGAATGACATTGACGCTAAATCAAAAAACGTTCTTTTGATTTCTGTTTTCTTAAACAATTCGCCAGGTTTCGTTCTTAACGCTCTCAAAATCACATGGTCATGAGTTGTTGTGTTACCAGACCAAGTTACTTTATTCCAGCTTGCCTGTTCACCTTCAACAATTCTGATTTCAAGATTAATAGCATCACCATTAACCGATTTTTCTACAGGAGTAACGTTTGAGAAAAGATAACCGTTATTCATGTAATTTGATTTGATATCAGAATCATCTTCTTTTCCTCCGTCTTCCCCTACTTTTTTGTTGAAACCTACTGCATCATAAATATCTCCTTTCTTATATCCTAAAATTCTTTGAAGATATTCTGTAGCAAAAACTGTATTTCCGGTAAAAGTAATATCACCAATGTAATATTTTTTACCTTCTTTCAATTTAACATTGATTTCGTAGTTATTCTTTTTATTCCTCCATACAGAATCAGAAACAATTGCAGCATCTCTGTATCCTAATGAATTGTAATAATTAATTAAGCTTTGTTTGTCTTCCTGGTATTTTTCTTCAACAAATTTTGAAGACTTCAAAATACCACCGATACCAAATCTCTTTTGTTTGGTTTCTTTGAAAGCTTTTTTTCTAAGTTTTGCATCAGTTACATTTTCATTTCCTTCGAACTCGATGTGACTGATTTTAATTCTTTTCCCTTTGTCTACATTAATTGTCCAGTCAACAAGGTTAGGATCACTTGCGTTTACCTTGTCCTGAATCGTGATTTTAGCATCAGCAAAACCTTTTTTAATATAGTCTTTAGGAATATTTGTTTTAAGACTAGAAACAAGATTTTGAGTAATCTTAGTTCCCGGCTTTAAGTTATTATCTTTTGCTAATTTTTCATTTTTAGACTTACCGATTCCTTTACCTGTAAATTTCACTTCTCCAAGATCTTTTAAATCCTGCAGATAAAATCTAAGAACAACGGTTTGTCCTTCAATGCTTTCTACATAAACTTCCACTTCAGAGAAAGATTGAGAATCCCAAAGTTTTTTGATAGCATTACTTACCTTTTGCCCCGGAATATCTACAATTTCGCCTTTTGATAGACCTGTAAATCTAAAGATCTGAGCTGGTGTGTATTTTTTTACTCCATCAACAACAATGTCCTTCAGCGTGTAAGTTCCTGTTTGATTTTCTGCAAGAACAGCAGAGGTAGTATCAACCTTTGTACTGTCTTGTGGAGTTACCTGTCCATAAAAATGTGCAGAAGCAGCAAACATAATGATGGGTAATAGTCTAAACTTCATTTTATCGTAATCTTTCTTTTCTTAAAATTTACTGAATTTGAATTTGGTCGCCTGTGAGACCATATCTTCTTTCCTTATTTTGATAATCAACAATACATTGGAAGAAAATATCTTTTGTAAAGTCTGGCCACAGAACATTAAGAAACTGAAGTTCTGCATAAGCAATCTGCCAAAGCAGAAAATTGCTTATCCTTATTTCACCACTTGTTCTGATAAGTAGATCCACCGGTGGAAAATCTTTTGTATAAAGATAGTTTTCAAATAATTTTTCATCAATATTCTCCACTTCTACTTTTCCTTCTTTTACATCGGAGCTTATATTTTTTACAGCATTTAGTATTTCACTTTGTGAGCCGTAGCTTATCGCTAATACTAAATTTCCTTTTGTGTTTTCTTTTGTAAGATCAACTACACTAAGCAACTGATCTTTTACCATAACTGGCAATTTATCTAAGTTACCAATAACGTGCATTCTTAAACCCTTAGTAAAAATCTCTTCAGCTTCTAGTAAAAGCGTTTCAGCAAGCAAACTCATTAAAGTGTTTACTTCATCTGAAGGTCTATTCCAATTTTCTGAAGAAAATGTATAGAGTGTAAGATAAGGGATATGAATCTCATTACATGCATTAATAGCATTTCTTACGGCATTAATGGCATTCTTATGACCAAAAGTTCTTTCTTCACCACGAGATTTAGCCCATCTTCCATTGCCATCCATAATGATGGCTACGTGTTTCGGTAAATTCTCAGAATTTATTTGTTTCTTTATCAACGACATAATTTCTTAATCACAATAACATGGTGGTCTACCAAAAGAATAGGTCAATCCTAAACTGAAAGTATTCATCCAATCTTTAGATTTTGGATCACCTACCGTTCTGTTGTTTATATAAGTTGCTTCTCTTTCTTTAGAAACATTATAATAATTTCCTGTTTGCAGTAAAGAACCTCCAGTTGTAGGACTCAGAATATCTGCATTATAATTACTAATCACATCTTTTGCAAGAATCTTGCTATGATCAAGCTGATCAGTTAAAGCATATCTGAAAGTAGCTTCAGCAAAAATAGCCCATCCATGATTGAACTTATATTTTAAACCAACTCCGAAAGGAATTTGTGCAACTGTTTTTTTACCCATAGAGTATTCTGTAGTAGTTACAAAATCTGTTTCATTGATTGGAGCTTGCGCCACACCATCCGCATTCCTTCTGAAATCATGAGTTAAAGTTGCTTTTGGAGCGTCAAACATTAAACCTCCAATTCCCCCAAAAATATAAGGACTCAACATGCTCAACTGCTCATTATTTACAGGGAAGAAGTTGTATTCAAACATTAAACTAGCTTCATAAACATTATTTTTACCGTACGAGTTTCTGTTTCTTCTGTATTCTTCTTTTGCTGCCTTATCGCTAAACTGCACCTGATTATAACCTAAGTCTAATCTAACAGTCTGATGCGGATTAAAATTAAATCTATATAAAATACCACCATAAAACGGAACACCCCATTCTGAGGCTCTATCCAAATCCAAAGGTTGCTGTAAAATGTAATTGGTTTTTCCGATGTCGCCAACAAGATTACTCATCCCTAAGCGAATTCCCAATTCATTTCTTTGTGCTTTTAAACTTACCACAGTTCCTAAGAGGGTAAGGAAGCTAAACAATAATTTTTTATTCATAAAAGAATATGGATTTATGGTTATTTTAAAAATTAATTTTTGCAAATATAAAACATTTTTATATTAATGATAATCTTAATGTTTAGTTAAAAATAAACAAAAAAATATAATTTGTTATAAAGTAAACGGCAAAGTAACAAATTTATTCTTTTTTTAATAGTTCAGATGAAATTTATAGTTTGTAAATTTCATCTGAATGTTTTATTTATTTCTATCAAAATAAGCTCTTACTTTATTTCTAATTTTAATTAATATAGGCTCCGTATAGTTTTTATCTTCGTCAAAGTACCCGTAACCATAGCCGTAACCATAGCCGTAACCATAACCATAGCCGTAACCTTGCTTGGTTATGTAATCATTATAAACAAATCCTAAGTGCTTAATCTCGTTATTGTGATACTTTTCAGTAATCATTTTAAGCATGTACTTTTCGGTATACTCGTGGCGCACAACATATAAATTAGCATCAGAATGCTTCATTAATTCATATGAATCTGCAACAAGCCCTACTGGCGGCGAATCTATAATAATAAAATCATACATTGTTCTCAGTTCTTCTATAAACTTCATATTTCTTTCGCTCATTAACAACTCAGACGGATTTGGGGGAATGGGGCCTGAAGTCGCTACATCAAGATTAGGAATTTTGGTTTTGTTAATAATCTGATCTATTGATGTTTCTCCGGTAAGATAATTTGAAATCCCAAGTTTATTATCAATATCAAAATCTCCAAAAATTTTTGGTTTTCGCAAGTCCATTCCCAATAAGATAGTTTTCTTGTCGCTTAAACCTAAAACCGATGCCAGATTTATTGAAACATACGTTTTTCCTTCTCCTCCAACTGATGAAGTCACCAAAATAACTTTACTATTATTGTCTTCTCCTGACAAAAACCTCACATTCGCTCTAACACCTCTGAAAGCTTCTGCAACCGAAGATTTTGGAGTATTAAGAACAGTAAGCATACTTTCATTGTTATTATTCCCAATTACACCTAATAATGGAATTTTGGTTGCACTAACCAATTCTTTGATATTTCTAACTTTACTATCAAAAAGACTTCCCAAAAGAATTAAAGCAAACGGAAAAGCAAGGAATCCAGCTAAAATTGTCATTTTTGTTCCTTTTACATTAGGTCCAATAGGTCCTTGTCCAAGGTTTTTAGCAGGGTCAATTACAGTAATATCAGACTGATTAGTTGCCAATCTCATTTGACTTTCATTCTGTCTACCGAGCAAACTGTTATAAGTCGCCTCAATCATATTATATCCTCTTTCTGCATCAAGAAATTTTCTTTGCTTTTCAGGGTATGTTGTAAGATCTGTGCTTGTTTCTGCTATTTGTCGGTCAATTTTGTTAAGTTCTGAAGTATATATGTTTTGAACATTTCTAAGAGACCCTGAAGAATTGGCTTTTGCTTCACTTATTAATCGGTTTATTTCCTTAATTGGTTCTGAATTAGGAGTATAAATTGATGATAATTCTCTTTTTTTAAGATAAAGAGCTTTTAGCTCAGAAACAGATGCTGTAAAAAGTCCATCATCAAAACCTGCCGCAGAAGGACTAATCATCTTATCGAAACCTTGAGATTCTACAGAATTCCTGATATTATTCAAGGAATTCATTTTACTAAGTATGTCCGCTTTTTTTGTTTCGAGATCTTTTATTTTTTGTAAAGATTTTTCGTCTCTGTTTGTAATATCATATAATTCTTCTGAAACCTTAAGATAATTAACATACGCTGCACTTGAATCTAACTTTTTTCTAATATCAGTTAAACTACTTTTCAAATACTGCTCCGTATTCTGATCCACTTTTATCTTATCATTAAATCTTTTCTTCTGAAGTTCAGCCACAGATTTATTAAGAAAATTAACTGTTCCATTTAGATTAAAACCGGTTTTAGTGATAATCATAATGGTATTAATTTCTTTGTCAAAATCAACACCAACAGTAGAAACAATTCCATTTACTGCATCATTTACCGTAGAAAGATTTACAATAATATTTTCGAAATTTATAGCTGGTGGCACGGGATTGGGAACCAATCTGAATCTAAGATTAGGAGTTGTGTACCACTCATTAACTTTAATAGTTTTGTCGGCAGGTCTTGCAAAATTTTCAATACTCTGAAATCCTTCAAAGTCATAAGAGTATAAATAAGACGACTGGCCTTCTTCCGGCAGATTTACCTGATAAGAGCCATTACCTTTAGGTGTTAAAGTAATAGGATAGTTTACCTGCTGTAAGTGCTTTCGGTCTACCTCCAAAAATACCGGAGAATCATTTTTGTCTAAATAAGTAGATTTAACGACTCCTTTGGTGCTATAATTTACAAAAAGCCCTAATTCTTTCACCAAAAATTCGTTATGCGATCTAGACAGCAACATTTTTTTCAAATAAATACCGTCCTGATTCCCATTTTGCCCCCAAATAAAATTAATCGACTGACTTGGTGTAAAATAACTGGCTGTATTGTTTGAAATACTTAATTTTAAATCTGATGCATAGATATTCTGCGCATAGTATTTACCATAAAACCAAGACACACCATATCCAATAGACAACATCAGTACAAACCAATACCAATTTCTTAGGATTCTTCTTAAAAAATGTTCTATATCAAATAAGGCAAATGATCCGTATTTTTCTTTTTGCGGTTCACTTTTACTTACTAAAGCTTCTTTTCCTGGAATCATACATTAAAGGTTTTTAATAAGTAGATAAATTGACAATGCCGTTGTAATCACAGAAACACCACTTATAAGTGTTTGTATCGGGTCTTTTCCAAAACCGTTAAGAGCTCTTCTCTGTGTAGTAAGGAAAATCTCGTCTCCGTTTTGCACATAATAATAAGGAGAATTCATCACGTCTTCTCTTGTAAGGTCAATCTTCGCTTTTTTAATTCCTTCTGGCAATTTCCTGTAGACTACAATATTTTTACGATCAACCGTTCTGTTTAATCCACCATTAATAGAAATTGCTTCTGTTAAAGTCAATGTATTTTTATGAACCTTTTTCTCCCCAGTAATTCCGGTCGTTTCAATATCACCTAAGACGTAATAAGTGATACCATCTGTGTTGAGCCTTACTTCAGATTTTCCTTCTTGAAAATTTTCGTTTACTTTTTCCTGAATATCCAAAGTAATCTCTTCAATCGTTCTTCCTTCCGCTTTTACATACCCTATACCGAAAATCAAGATATCGCCTTTAGAATCAACTTTTAAGCCATTAAAATATATCATTGCATTGCCTCCTATTCCGTTTCCAGCGCCCCCTCCACTAAATGAAATTCCATTTCCTGCCGCTTGAGCATTTAAAGAAGAATAAAACTGGGCTGCATCACCTTTAGGAGTTGTTACAATATTCAAAGTCAACATATCGTTTTTGGTAACCCTGTAAACAGGAATATTGTAGGGAATTAAACCCTCTTCATTGATAACAAGGCTTTCACTTGGCTGCATATATTTTACATCTTTTGTTGTGATACAAGACATCAACAAAAAAGGTAAAACTAAAAATGGGAAGTACTTATAAATTTTCATCGTAATAAATGTAGTTTGCAAAAATAGAATTTAATTATTAGTTTTTAGTTTATTATTCCGCAAGAGTAAAATAATATCCGGAATATAAGCCCCTAAAAAACCTAAACACAGAATGATCAACAATAATAGATTCACATTAGTATGCCTGAAACAATAGGTAATTGTTACAATAAACAAATAATAGCATATAATGTAAAAACTAGCCCTTCGATGAGTGAGATCAAGCTGAAGAAGTTTATGATGAATATGGTTTTTATCTGCTTCAAAAGGTGATTTTTTATTCCAAAGTCTTACAATAATAACATTTAATGTATCAACAATTGGAAGAATAAGAATAGCAACGGCCACTACAGGAGCTGATTCCAAATGATATCTGGGAACACTCACAATATTTTTATCTATAAAAATATCTATAAAACAGATACATGTAAACGCCAATAAAAATCCTAAAAGCATAGAACCTGTATCACCCATAAATATTTTTGTCGCCCGTAAATTTGATAAATTATAATATAAAAATGCCAATACAGAACCAATTAAAACAACGGATAAAATAACCAAAGGATAATTATATTCTCCTAAACGATAGTAACTGATTCCAAAAAGAGCGCTGCAAATAAGAGAATATCCACCTGCAAGACCGTCAATTCCATCTATAAGATTAAAAGCATTAATGAGAATAATAAAAGTGATAATTGTAAAAATGACACTTACCAAATAATGAATTTCGTAAATACCAAAAATTCCAAATAAATTTCTGATTCTCACATCCGAGCCAATGACGATGAATGCCGATACCACAATCTGCGCTACCAGCTTCTTGTAAGCACGCATCACAACAATATCATCCATTATTCCTACATAGAGCAAGATAATGAGCGAAGCAAAAAGAAATTTATACAAATCGAAAATTTCATACGCAAAAATTGAAGTACAGATTCCTATGGAGTAAAACATCGCGATGCCTCCCAAATTAGGAATTTTCCTGAGATGAGAGCTCCTTACACCGGGCTCATCCATCAGGTTTTTACGTTTTGAAATTTTAATGATTGTGGGAATAGAAAAAAACGTAATCAGAAAAGAAGACAAGAAACCAAACCCTACTTTTATGTAAAAAATAGAAATTCCTGTTTCATTTAAGAATAATTCAAAATTTTTCATCAACTGCTTTTTGAGCTTCTAGTTTTCGGTAAGTATTAAATAATTTTTAAAAGATTGCACTTAAAAAATCATTTCAATATCCCGAAAATTTCATTTGTGTTTATATGAGTTTTCGTATCATTTTTTTTTGTCCTGTAAAAAAAAGCAGATAGAATATTTTTTTTTTCAGGGGTAAAGATAAAAGATAATTCCTACCAAAACGACTGTAACACAATATATCTTTCATTTTAACATCTCTTTTTTCTACAAAATCCTTAAGCTCTTGAGCCATTTTGTAGAATTGAGTTTCGTTTTTAACAAAGGCCAAATAAGCCAAAAAGGTATATATCCCTTCTAAAATCTGAAACCCCTGCAATTCTTTTATTTTTGAAGAATATTTTGAATTTTTAAAAACTTCTTCCACATCTTCCACTGCTTTCAAAATATCCAGACCTCTTTCGTTATGGGTTTTCGAGATAGAATCTGCTCTTTCAAGATATTGATAATGAAAATTTTGCGTTTGCGCCAATATTTTACATTCCAGCAAAAGCTGAGGAATCAGCTGAATATCTTCAAAATGAACTCCTTTTTTAAATCTTTTATCAATAAATAACTCTCTTTTGAATAATTTATTGCAGGCAAAATAACTTAAATCAGAAAAAACAGAAAAATGTTTTTCCAAAACAATTTTCTTAGGCATATTAGGAATCTGGGGCAACTTTTGCGTTACATTTCCATCCTCGTCTACTTTCTGAATATTGCAGATCACCATTTCGGCATCGTTTTTTTCAGCCAGATTCAACATGTCTTCAAACATTGTTCCAGAAACATAATCATCACTGTCTACAAACCCCAAATAATCTCCCGTTGCTTGATCAATCCCAAAGTTTCTTGCATCACTTAAACCTCCATTTTCTTTGGTAAAAGATTTTATTTTATCCGAATACTTTTCTGAATATTGCTTAATAATATTTCCCGAACCGTCTTTACTTCCATCATTTACAACGATAATCTCAATATTCTGCAGACTTTGGTTCACCAAAGAATCGAGGCATTTAGCCAAATAATGTTCAACGTTGTAAACAGGAACAATCACAGAAACTTTTGGATTCGGATTTTCCATCGTTTAGATTTTTGTAAATCTTGAGCTCAGCCAACCTTTTTTAGCTTCATCAAAATCTTTTCTTGAGCACGGAATACAGTTTTCAATATTTTCATCATCTCCAAAATACCAAAGATTACTGAAGGTATCGCGCTTGAAAGCATATTGTCTGTCTTCAATCAAAACATAAAACATTTCGTAATGTCTTTCTTTAGGATGCGACTGCTGAATGTTGATTCCTTCAATCAGATACCAAAGCATTTGTGCCAAAAGCTGATGATTGAGCTGGTTCTCAGAATAAATATTGTAATTAAAAATTCCTACAGATTTCAAGTTTTCGCTTAAGCCGATTTCTTTCATGTAAGCACAGATTTCTCTTCGGTTTAAACCATTTACCTGCGGATTCATCGAAAATGCATCACTGAAGCTTTCAATGGCATCACAATTTACCGTTACCAGATCTGCTTTTCTGAAAAAAGGTTCGGTTTTTTCTGTAGAATTCATCATTTCTGCTAAACGTACAATATCAAACTCCACTTCTTTGATGAGCTTTACAGAATCCTGCTCGTTCAAATGTTTTTGATATCCTAAATGATGATAATTTTTGATAGAGAAGTTTTTCGAACCTAAAATTTTACTTAAAAAAGTATGTTCATTAATATTTTCACCTTGTTTCAGAGAAATAATATTACTGATTTGAGTATAATCAATATTTTTCTGATGAAAATGTAACCCTGAAAATAATGAGAATGCAAAATCATTAGAACCGCCAATAATCACCGGAATAGCTCTTTTATAATGACATGCCGACAAAACTTCCTGTAAAATATAATGAGAATCTTCCACCGATTTTCCTGAAACCAAATCTCCAAGATCAACTATCGGAATTTCAAAATCCAGTTGCGAAAGTTTGTAAAACTCTCTTCTTACTGCCGTAAAATCCTGAACTTCAGCATCACCATTTGCTCCTCTGTAATCAGAAACAAACAAAAGTACAATGCTGTCTTCTTTTATTTCCTTTGTAATCTTATTGCCAATCTGCCAGTTTTCTGTTCTGAAATTTCTTGGTGAAATGATAAAATCTTCAAAATCCATATTCTCAAATACTTATTAAAGCTCAAAAATATTAAAATTAAATGAGTCTGTAGAGTTTTGAAATTATATTTCAGAACGAAAAATATTCTTGTGATCAACCTTGTCAAAGTTCAAAACTTTGACAAGGTTTTCAAAACAGTGTAGTTTAAGCCTAACTGTTTAAAATCTCAAACACAAAAGTCGTAGAGGTTTCAAACGCACCACCTTGTGTTGTTCCAAATAAGAACTGCGGTTTTTTCCCGTCTTTGCTCATCAAAATCATTGGACGCTCTAACCTTCCAAATCGTTTTAAATGTTTTGGTGGATTAGCTTCCTGAGTATAAGACTGCATATTGAGATAAGCTATTTCAGGTTTTGTCCATTTCATTCCGTTTTTTGTCGTTAAATGCAAACCATATTCGTGGTTAAAAAATCCCATATCACGAGCGATCATATGGAACTTACCGTTTTCTTTCCAGATAAAAGCGTCTTCAAGCTGAGCATTGTTGGGTAAGTTTGAAAAATCAATCACTGGATTTTCAGAAACCTTTGCGTAAGGTCCGATTGGAGAATCTGCTTTTGCCAATCCGTATTTTCGGTTACCTCGAACGGTTCCTTTCTGAGTTTCGTATTCTTTAGTATTCCAAGATTTGTAAAACAGCCAATATTTTCCGTCATTTCCTTTTACAAAAGCCGGATTTGTAGTACAATGATCGTCCCAAGAACCTTCTTTTCCGGGAAGAAGCAAAGGTTCATCCGGTCTGTTCCATTCTCCACTCAAACTTTTCGAAGTAGCCAATCCTATTCTTTTGGTATTGGTTTTCCCGTTGGAATTTCCCATAAAGAACAGAAAATAAAGATCATCAACCTTTTTTATCAGAGGATTATGACAAGTTGTTGCATCCCAAAATTCGCCACCTCTTGGACTAAGAACAACCTCTTTATGCTCAAATTTATCGAATGGAGAATTGGCTTCCGCTCGACAAATTTCAGAGCCATTGAGCCAACCTCCCATTCCTTTTTCTTTTTTCCATCGAGAATAAAAGAGATGTACTTTTCCATCTTCACCCCAAATCGGAGACGAGCACCAAATATAATATCCTTCGAGTTCTAATGAACGACCGATCGGTTTTAGTTTAAAATAAGGTTTGTCGGAAAAATCAAATGCTTTAGTAAATGACGAACCCAAAAATACAGCCGCCATCCCCAATCCTGAGATTTGTAAAAATTCTTTGCGTGAAAAGTTTTTGGGCTGTTCCATATCATAAAATTCGCTACAGCCAAGGTAATGGGATTGATTGTGCAGAGCATCCTGCACTTTCGGGTTTTCTTATAATGGAAATGGTTTGATGATGATTTTTTTGTTTCTAATAGAAAACTTACAAGCAATTCGACGTCGCTGATTTTCAATCCGTTGGATTTTATTTGATGAAATTTTGTAATTTTAAATAAAAGATTGTTATAACAAACCAAAAGATATTTGCTTTTAAATCCTAAAAGATGATGTTATTAATCCAAAACTCCTAACAGTATGAATTTTAAAACTAAAATGTTTATGATTTTATTATCCTCTTTATTAATTACGAATTGTAAGGAGGAAATGAAAAAATGTGTAAGTCAATCTACCGATACTAATGTAAAACTATATAATGATTTAACAGATCAGTTGATACCTTATTTTTTTAGAGAAGATTATTTAGGTGAAAAAAGATATTTTGATAGTTTAAGAGTTCATGATGATGATTTATATATCGAAGAGAAGACAAAAGCGCACAACGAAATTTTTAATCATCCTGAAAAATTTTGCAATTTGTATATAGATTCTACTAAAAGTAAAAATACATATTTCGGGACAGATAATACCGAGGTTTATTTAAGACGCATAATCAGAACGAAGGATTCTTTTAAAGACTTTTCTAATAATCCAGATATTAAAAATTTAAGCATACGAAGTTCTATAAAAGCAAATCAATTTAATTTGTGTACCACAAAAGTTCTAGATCTGGCAGAGTATGATAAACATACAAATGAATGTGAGATAGGTGTTGTCTATTTTTCAGAGATTGTATTCGATACTTCAAAAAAAAGAGCATTAGTTTTTGTTGACCATCGTATAAAAAAAGATTATTACGGTAGAAATGCTGTATTTAAATTAATATTGCATGATAATTATTGGGAAATAGAAGATGCTATGTTAGTGTCAACTTCCTAATTTCCCCAGTTGGTGCGAGTATCCGCTACGCAAAGTCTCCCGACTTTGCACAATAAACAAATAAACTCCGAAGTCAGGAGACTTCGGAGAGCAAAAAAGCACAGACCAAAAAATCTGTGCTTTCTATTTAAATATAAACTATTTTATTTCTTCGCTGCCGGTTTCTTAGCCGCAGGCTTTTTCGCTGTTGTCGTTGTCTTCTTAGTCGTAGCCGCTTTCTTCGCCGCAGGTTTCTTTTTCTCTGCAAAAGCTTTAGGATCTTGGTCGGTAATCCATTTTTTAACCTCATCGATAGAAACGTCTTTCAGCTCGTCTGCTTCATACTTGGTATCGTCTTTCTTTTTAGGAATTTTATAAATATTCTTTCCATGTTTTACGATAGGACCCCATCTCGCATTTTCAATTGAGATTTTTTCAGCTTCCCACTGTTGGATGTAACGGTTAGCTTCTTTTTCCAGTTTGGCTTCTACCAATTCGTTGATGTCGCTTTGAGAAAGGTTTTCGAAGTTATATTTCTTCGGAACGTTGATAAAAATACTTTTATACTTAATGAAAGGACCAAATCTCCCTGTTCCTTTTGTAATCGGCTCACCTTTGTATGACGCAATGGGTGCATCGGCTAATTTCTTTTCAGCAATGATTTCTTCCGCACGTTTTTGATCTATAGAAAGAGGATCTTCACCTTTAGGAATACTGATGTAAGTTTCACCCCATTTTACATAAGGACCAAATCTTCCGACTCCGACTGATACGGTCTGATCTTCAAAACTATTTAATTCAAAAGGCAATTTGAATAGCTCCAAAGCATCTTCCAGGTTGATAGTCGCAATATTTTGTCCGGCCAATAATGATGCGAAAATTGGTTTTTCTTCATCATCCTGCTCTCCAATTTGAATCATGGCTCCAAATCTTCCGATTCTTGCATGAACATTTTTACCGGTTTTCGGATCTACACCTAATAATCTTTCACCATTCGCACGGTCTGCATTTTCTTCTACATCGGCAATTCTTGGATGGAACTTTGAGTAGAAATCGATCATCATTTCTTTCCACTTTTGGGAACCACTTGCAATTTCGTCAAAACTTTCTTCTACTCTTGCAGTAAACCCGAAGTCTAGAATTTCACTGAAATTATTCGTTAAGAAATCATTCACAACTTCTCCTATGTCAGTAGGAACAAATTTATTTTTGTCGCCTCCAAATTTTTCGTCAAGAACTTCTTTTTTGATTTTATCATTTGTTAAAGAGATTTTCACAACCTCTCTTATCTGTGGCTCAATTTCTCTTTTATCAACATATTCACGGTTCTGAATCGTCTGAATGGTTGGAGCATAAGTCGATGGACGACCAATTCCCAATTCTTCCAGTTTTCTTACCAATCCGGCTTCTGTATATCTTGCACTCGGTCTTGTAAACTTTTCCTGTGCCGTAATTTTTTTATAGCTTAAAACTTCACCAACGGTTACTTTTGGCAACAACTTTTCGTTGTTTTCCTCATCATCATCTTCTGTTTTTACAATTCCGTATGCTTTAAGGAAACCGTCAAAAATAATAACTTCACCTTGAGCTTCAAAATGCTGTGGAAGTTTGGCATTACCAATTTCGATAACCGTTTTCTCAATTTTAGCATTTGCCATCTGTGAAGCCAATGTTCTTCTGTAAATCAACTGGTACAATTTGCTTAACTGCACATCTGCAATTGATTTCACAGAAAAATCTGTCGGACGGATCGCTTCGTGAGCTTCCTGAGCCGATGAAGATTTTGTAGTATAATTTCTCGGAGAAGAATATTCTGCTCCGTATTCTGATATAATTTGATTTTTTGCGCCTTCTATTGCTTCCTGAGAAAGGTTTACCGAGTCGGTTCTCATATAGGTAATGAATCCTTCTTCGTAAAGTCTTTGTGCAAGACGCATCGTGTTGGTCACATTATAACCTAATCTTGAAGAGGCTTCCTGCTGAAGTGTAGAAGTTGTAAACGGTGCAGATGCAGAACGGCTTCCCGGTTTTGTTTCTACATTTAAAACTTTAAACTCAACTGTTTTTGCAAGTTCTAAGAATTTTTCAGCTTCTTCTTCTTTTTCGAAATCTTTTTTAAGCTTAGCAGCGATTTCCTGCATTGCTTTATTTAAGAAAATTCCGTCTAGTTTGAAGCTTGCTTTTGGAGTAAACTCACGGATTTCTTTTTCTCTTTCAACCACCAATCGTACAGCAACCGACTGTACTCTTCCTGCAGAAAGACCTGGTTTTACTTTTTTCCAAAGTACCGGAGACATTTCAAAACCTACAATTCTGTCTAAAACTCTTCTCGCCTGTTGAGCGTTTACTAAGTTTTGATCAATATCTCTTGGGTTTTCAATTGCTTTAAGAATCGCATTTTTAGTAATCTCGTGGAAAACAATTCTTTTTCTGTTTTCGGGTTTCAGTTTTAATTCATCTGCCAAATGCCAAGCAATAGCTTCTCCTTCACGGTCTTCATCGGAAGCTAGCCAAACCATTTCGGCTTTCTTTACGGCAGACTTTAATTCTGTTACCAATTTCTTTTTGTCGGCAGAAACTTCGTAATCTGGGCTGAAGGTCTCCAAGTCAATCCCCATTCCTTTTTTAGGAAGATCCCGGATGTGTCCGAAACTGGATTTTACCTCGAAATCCTTTCCTAAATATTTCTGAATAGTTTTTGCTTTTGCGGGGGACTCAACGATTACTAAATTTTTCGACATATTGAAAATTTTTGCAAAAGTAAAGCTTTTTTATTAGATGAGTTTTGCTAAATGATTTTATTTACCCCTTGAAATGGCTCAAATCAAGGTTTTTTAGATATTTTTTTTGAAAGTAAAAAGCCATTCCCCAATCGATTACCAAATAAAAAAAGGTAATCTGAGAAAAGCTCTTCTTTTAATAAAATAGACAAAATCGTTTAGGGTATTTGATATTTTAAATAACATAGGCTTAAAGAATTGAGTTGTTTTTAAATTCTTTAAGCCTTATGCAGTTATTTTTTTATAATTTTAACTACTGTTTCAGAATTATTAATTCTTACCAAGTAAATCCCTCCTACCAAGCCAGAGACATTGGTAAAATTGTTTTCAAACTTTCCTGATTTTACCATTTGACCTGCCGTATTGTAAATTTGAAAATAATAATCTTTATCTTCAGTTGCCTTAATATACAATCGATCTTGTACCGGATTTGGGAAAAGAGTAATCTTGTTTTCTTTTATCTTTTCAGAAATCTCATCTTTGCTGAAAACATTTGAAGCTCGTACAGCAGAACCTGGTGTTACAGGAATTGCCGGAATAGCACCTTCTTCGTCTCCGTTTTGATTGTATTTTACTTTAACACATCGGCAATTCATCCCAAAATAAGGATCATTATTATCATGGAAAGCAATAAAACGATTCGCTGCAGAAGCCGTATCAAATAAAATATTAATTGGTCTGCCAATATAATTTGAGTTTAAAGCAGCCGTCCAAACACCGGGATATTGAAAATTATTTACTCCATAAGTTCCAACGGGAGTTTGATTTGCCAACACACTTCTAAAACCACGCGACCCAGAATTAGGATAATTTCCTACAGCATAAGCCGGATTATTGAAAACAAAACCAATACTTGCATTAGCAGAATTTTTTACGGGTACTCCCAAATAATCAGCGGTCAAGCTATAACTTGTTGCCACTTTTTTATCTTTTTTATACCAAGGCGAAAGACCAAAATCTCTATTGGTAACAATTGCCACATCTGTGAGATCTGGAATTCTCCATCCTTCAGGACAAGGATCGAAAGGCGATTTTTTACCACCTCTTCCCCATCGGTCATTGGCAACATTCGGCTCATTTAAAAGCCAGTCTGTACCATTAGTATAATTCGGAACCGCACCATTATAAGGAGCAAAAGAACTTGGAATCATATAAACCAAAGGGTTTTCTACTGAGTAAGAAAGCACTTTCGCTACTTTTTCGTTTACTTTATCACTTGCTAAAATATTTGCATTGGATGCATCTGTATATGTATTGTAAGGAATAATATAATTTCCTGACGTGTTGTTGTATGAAGCCGCATTAAGTGTAGTATAAGCAATCGCTCCAGTTGAATTCGTGTTTCCTAAAAATATATCATAAGAAGTTCTGTCAGCATATTGAAATGAAGGAATTGGATCTTTTCTTCCCCATTGATATTGCAATCCTGTAGAAGCTTTAATTTTTAAATATTCCTGAACTGTGGGAGCTAGAGGATTAGCAACAACCGGAAAAGCATCGACTGCACCAAGATTCCGATCCATAAATTCTGTTTTTAAAACATCACCTTTAGGAACATAATTTACATAATTAGTCGCTACTGCATTAGGAGTTTCAGTTGCATAAATATTAGATTCTATCGCTGTATCTGTTACCCAAATATGCCATGACCAGTAAACAGGATTTGTAATACTTCCGTTATGTAAAGTAACCACAGCATTTCCGCTTTGATTAGCGCCTAAATTAACCGCAATTTTAGAATTTGATAAATCCGTCAATGATCCCGGTGAAGGATTTATAATATTTACTGAATTAATTAAATCTGTGTTAGTTGTCCAGAGAACATTAACCTTCAGATCATTAAAGCTGGAAGTGTTTAAAATATCTGGATTATTCAGCAATTGACTCTGAACAGAAAATGCTTTAGCTACAGGGATTTCAACAGTTGAAGACACTGTAGACTTTACAACCTGATATGTGTTTGGATTATCTAACCCAACTGTATATTCAGAAATTGGGTTTATATATTCTGTAGGAAAATCATAATCATTAAGCTGAAATAACGGATCTTTAATACATCTACAAGCATTAGCATCCGAAGTTTTGGCAGTTGATAATGGCATATACCAATATCTGCCTTTAATGGTCGGGTTTGCCGAATCTGGAGTATCTCCCTGATATTTATCTGGAAGCATAAATAGCATACGTGAGCTTACAGCCGGAGTTGTATCATAAAATCGTGTCATCGTTGAAGTCCACAAACCTACATGATGCTGGTCTGTATATTGCCCTCCCTGAGTATTGATAATAACATGCCCAGTTCCGGGAAACATACCCATACTATTTCCTCCAACATTTGATAAATTAAAACCAACGTTAGGAAATACTTTAAATCCCGTCATGAAAGCTGGAACATTATTATCATTTGGTTTTATGATATGATATCCATTAGATTCGAAGGCATTCTTCCCGATATTTGTTCTTGTTCCAAATGGAGAAAAATCTACCCTTATATTATCAACATATCCACCGGAAGCTAAATTAGCAACAAGCATTGAAGGAATTCGCCATCCGTTCGGGCAAGGGTCAAATGAAGATTTATTTCTATACGGAGCGCTGCTTGCATCACTTGTATAATCTGTATTGAGTCTACCTTTGGCATTATCTGACCATAAATTGAGCTCAGTGAGTCTACTATCTGTCAAAGCTACAGTTCTTCCAAACCAATTAATCATAAGATTTGCGTTGTTATTGTAATAAGCAGGGCCCGAATTATCATCTTTATTTACATAAATAAGACTTAACGGATTTTTTACAGAAAGCTTCATATTATTATCTACAGTTGCATTAGATAATAAGACGAATTTTCTAAGGTCATCAAAATTAACAGCACCAGTAAAGTTTTTTGCTCCTCTATGACGCACTCTTCCAATAGAACCAGAAACCTCATAAAAATCATTCCCTCTATAAACCAAAGCAGGAATAGGATCTTTTCTTCCCCATTGATATAACAGACCTCCATTTTTATTCCAATCATCCGCAGTAATTGAGTTACTTAAAGCACCTAGGTTTCTATCCATCCATTTCCATTCTGCATCAGGAATTACTTCTACCGTACCGTCGCTTTTTTCTCTTTTAACGCCTGCAAAACTTTTGTAGGTTGATCCATTGGTAGGGTCTTCGGTAACCCAAATATGCCAGGACCAAAAAATTTCTCCATTTACTCTAAAAACGACAACCGCATTGCCTTCTTTTGATTTATTTACAGGTACTTTTATTTTAGCACTTTCTCCAGAACCCTCGATTTCCAGGCTGTAATCCAATCCCGACTTGATCAGACCATGATTATCTTCCCAAAGAACATCTGCTGTAATATTTCCGTCCGGAATACCAGAATAACCTAAAAATTTATAGCCAGACCACATGGCATAAGCCTTTTTCACAGGAATATAAATTCCGTCGTTCGCTTGTGAAGGTTCGAAAATATAACTATTCGGAGCCTTCATCCAATCTTTTGCAGCGACTCTCTCGGTGTTTCCGTTACTTTTATCGGGAAACTTACTACCTAAAGTATCTGTTTTTTTTATCAATGCTGAATGTTCTGATTTACAAAAAGTATTTTTTGATTCTAAATTTTGAGCATCAACAGAAAAGAAACAGAATGCTGCCGCAACACTGTAAAAGTATTTTTTATTCATATTATAATTTGATCCCGCAATCTAAAAATAAAATTCACACAAACACAACATAAAATAAAAATATTAACTAAATAAAAATATATAAAACATTTATTATGTATAATCAATAAACATATTCACATATGTATGAAAATTTCATTCCAAATTATTTCGCGCACAAAAGTACAATATTAGACTCATTATATACATAAGTCCGAATTAACTTTCATTAAGATTAATGAAAATTTAAAATAGTTTAAAACTGAAAATCAGAAGTTGTTTTAAATAGAATAAAACTTAAGGTAGCAGATAATTTTTGTAAAGTTCTGAGGTAAATCTACCTCTTACAATGTTTTGAAAGCTTGCAAAAACAATAAAATTGAATAAGAATAAAGCGATAATAAAAGCGTAAATCGTCTTTTTGGTATTTGACGAAACTACATACATCGTATTGGGAATAATGATATAGGCAAAACCTATAAAAGCACCTGCCAATCTGGAAGAAAATATACTATTGTTTCTAAAAATAAAATACATACATATTCCCATCACGGCGTAAACCTTATGATATTCATAATAAGGGAATTTTTCCATCATTTTATCATCAAACGTAAACAAGAAAAATGTAAGAATTGCCATCATCGCCTCCGGAATACCAATACCTCCATTCAATCTTTCTGCAGATTGGTTCATGTATCCGTTGAAACCTTCGACAAGCATACTGTCTGAGGTGACACCCGTCAGAAAATCTCCGAATACTCTGTAAATCTCAAATGGTGAAGCGATAATTGAACCGATAATTAAAATCAGCATCCAATATCTGTTTAAAGGAACACGAACCAGCCAATACATGGGTAAAAAAAGGTAACAAACATTATGAATACCTGAAGCAATGAAAATCCAGAAAAGATAATGAATAAGCTTTCTTTCTTTAATATAACGTAAAGCAAAATACACAATAAAAGTCCCCAGATTCTGTCTTATCTGTCCGCTTTCCCCAATAAAAAAGCCCGGAATAAACATAAACAAAGTGAAAGTAAAGGGATAGAAAGTATTATCGTCAGTATATTCTACTTTAAAAAATACGGCGCAAATAGCAATAATCAACGTAAGAACATAAAACGGTGCGTTAAACACATTGAGCAATACTTTATTAATCAATGCAAAAAGCCATTCTAAATCAACATTTTGAGACCCGTGAATATGTAATGCTTTTAGAAGTATATTGATATATTCTTTGGTATCTGCATACACATAAATCATTACATAACTTCCATAATCTGGTCCCACATTCTCACGAAGTCCCGCAACAATCATTAAATAGATTCCTAAAAACCAAAACCATTTTTTTTCAACCTTATTTCCAAAGACTTCCTGAACGCTAAAAAACAGCATGTAAACAATAGCAATCAGATAATAAGGGTGCAGTAAACTCATCGTTTAATTATATAATTTTTTTAAATCATGACACGCCACCAATGCGCCTGTGAGAATAAGTGGTAAAAATAATCTTACTTCCCAAAAAAGCCCAACCAAAGTAATCATTACAATATAAGGCATTGAAAAGAATACATACTTTTTTAAAACCAGTCTGTTTTCGCTACCTGCGCAAAGTTGATACATAAAATAAAGTGCAATCATCGAAAACAGCAATCCGGCAAGATTGAAAGGACTTGTAAAATTAGCAACAACATACACGCCTTCCATAAAAGACGTTTCTTCGTGGCTCAAAAATATTCTTAAACCTAAATATGGAATCAGGAAAGATAAAAGTAAAGGAATCACTTTCCAAATAAATTGAAAATTTTTCCGCTTTATTTCTTCTATGTTGAAAAAAACTGAAGCAAAAAAAGCAATATTAAGACATGCAGTTTCCCTCACAAGAGTTGATACCGCAATGAGAATGATCAACATATAAAAAAACACGTTTTTACCGGTATGAAGATATTTTAAAGTCAAAACAATTCCAACTAAATAGCAAAACAAAGCAATTGTATCGCAGTTTGAAGGAGTATATTGAGTCATGACAATAAAGAAAATCATCAAAAGATGAACAATTCTTCTCCCCATCACATTCGAAAAAAGATCAACCGATTTAAATTTTAAAACCGCATTAATAATTCCAGAACACAAAATAAAAAAGAAGGTATTCATCAAAAAAAGACCGTGATAAAACGGAGTTCCATTTTTAATGAGAAGATTTTTAAAAGGCAAAAGATTATTGATACAATATTCTATAAAATCTGTCATATAAATGCTCAGATAATTAGGGATTATTCGGTACGAATAGACCGAAGAAAACAAGAAATCCGGTGGTCTTTCAGAAGTTTTAAAATGAGTATAAGAAGACTCGAACCCATAATACGACATGAAGAACAGCAGAAACGGTAAAATTACTACAAACAGAAATCCGGATAATTTTTCATCAAATGTTTTCAACATACAAAACAATTGCGTCTTTTAAGAATAATTTACTGCCAAATATAATCTGGCAATAAGGGAACTTTTACAAAAGTATAAGTTTTTTTCATTTTACATTAAATATTTTATTGATTTTCAGTTAAAACTTATCAAATAATTGTTTTGAACTACTACTTAAAAATTTAAATTTGCAAACTTGATTCAAGAAACCATGCATCGTTTTTTCATCCATTTATATTATTTTATTTCTAAAAACCGACTTATTTCTATTGCTGCAGCATTGGGAATCTTATTGGTTTGTGGTTTTTTTGCTTCGAAAATTAATTTTGAGGAAGATATCAATCAGATTATTCCGAAAAACGAAAAATCTGATCTTACGGCAAAAGTTCTCACGCAACTCAATTTTTCAGACAAGATTATCGTCATCGTTGAAAAAAAATCAAAAGACGACAATTTTCAGCTTTCAGAAACTGCCGATACTTTTTTAAATAAAATTGAACCTTTAAAAAAATACATCGGCTCAGTTCAGGGAAAAGTAAATGACAATGAAATTTCGGAGACTTTCGATTTTGTCAACCAGAATCTTCCTTTGTTTTTAAACGAAAAAGATTACGCAGAGATCGAAAGAAAGCTCAGCAAAGACAGCATTGCCAAACAGGTTGAGAATAATTATGTTTCGCTGGTTTCACCTACAAGCTTAGTGACTAAAGATTTCATCAAAAAAGATCCTTTAGGAATTACTTTTTTAGGAATCAAAAAACTGAATGCGCTCAATATCAGCAAAGATTTCAAGCTTGAAGACAATTACATCGTCACCAAAGACGGCAAAAATCTTTTGCTTTTCATCGATCCTAAAAACAAAAGCGACGATACCAAAAACAACGAAGTTTTCGTCAATCAATTAAACGAAATTAAAGACGAAATCAACAAAACTTTTAGCGGAAAAACTGAGATCAGTTATTTTGGTTCGCCCGTAATTGCTGTTGCCAATGCGCAACAAATCAAAAAAGACATTCAGAACACGGTGATTATTTCGATGACGGTTCTTTTGATTTTACTAATTTATTATTTCAGAAATTTCTTTACGCCATTAATTGTATTTCTACCAACCGTTTTTGCCGTTTTCATTTCACTGATGATTTTATATTTTATTAAAGATAAAATCTCGGCAATTTCGCTCAGTGTTGGTGCGATTCTCATCGGAATCACCATTGATTACGCGCTTCACATTCTCACGCATTACAAGCACAATAATAATATTGAAGAGCTTTATAAAGAAATTACACAACCTATTATTCTGAGCAGCGCAACGACAGCAGTTTCTTTTTTATGTCTGGTTTTCGTTCGCTCTGAAGCGTTGAAAGATCTCGGTCTTTTTGCTTCGATTACGGTTTTCCTATCTTCTTTTGCAGCGTTAATTATCGTTCCGCAATTGTATCACCCGAAAGCAGATAATGAGAAAACCAACACCAATTTTATCGATAAAATAGGAAGTTATCCTTACGAAAAGAACAAACCTTTAATTATCGGTTGCTCTCTGATTATCATTGCCTGTCTTTTCGGTTTCAGGCACGTTGGTTTTAATGAAGATATTGGCGACTTAAATTATATTCCAAAAGATTTAAAAATAAGTGAAGC
This sequence comes from Chryseobacterium scophthalmum, assembly GCF_900143185.1. Taxonomy (NCBI): domain Bacteria; kingdom Pseudomonadati; phylum Bacteroidota; class Flavobacteriia; order Flavobacteriales; family Weeksellaceae; genus Chryseobacterium; species Chryseobacterium scophthalmum. The sequence continues at coordinate 28,455 of NZ_FSRQ01000002.1, forward strand.
CAAGCTTGAAAAACTGTCTGACATCACTTCAAAATCGATTTACACTATTTCTTATGGAGATTCTGAAAGTGAAGCTTTAACAAGAAATTCTAAACTGAGTCAGTTTTTAGAAAAAGAAAAGCAAGATGGAAAAATTTTAAGCTACAATTCGATTGGAAACGTTGTTCTCTCAGAAAAAGACCAGCAGAAAAAAGTAGACCAATGGAATCAATTCTGGAACAAAAATAAAAAAGACCAGACGATTTCTGAATTAGTTGAAAACGGAAATAAATTTGGTTTCAATGCTTCCGCATTTGATCAGTTTAATGAAAACTTAAATAAATCTTATTCTACTTTAAGTTTAAAAGATTATGAAAAAGTAAAAGCACTCCAAATCTCAGAATTCCTAAGCAATGAAAAAGGATTTTATACTGTTTCGAATGTTGTAAAAGTGAATGAGAAAAACAGAGATGCATTCATTAAAGATGTCGAAAAAAGCCACGAAGCTTTAGCAATCGACCGTCAACAGATGAATGAAAACTTTTTAGGTTTATTGAAACGAGATTTTAATACACTGATTAATTATTCTCTTTTAGCGATTGTTTTAACAATAATTGTTTTCTTCAGAAATTTTGAATTGTCGCTTTTAACAATGTTTCCTATTGTTTTAACAGGAGTCGTTACCGCGGGAATTCTTTATTTTTTAGGGCTGGAATTAAATATTTTCAGCACTGTTGTCTGTACTTTGGTTTTCGGTGTGGGCGATGATTTCAGTATTTTCCTGACGAAAGCAATGCAAAAAGAGCATACAAACGGGAAAAATGAACTTCCGACTTACAGAACCTCTATTATTTTGGCAGTTTTCACAACTATTTTATCCATCGGTTCGTTGATTTTTGCAAAACACCCCGCTTTACATTCTTTAGCTTTGGTTGCTTTAATTGGTATGTTTTCGGTGATTGTGATCACCTCCACTTTATATCCGTTTTGGTTTAGGTTTTTAATTACCAACAGACAAAAGAAAGGATTGTCACCAATTACTTTGAGGTTATTTTTGCGTTCAGTCTTCTCATTTATATATTATGGTTTGGGTGGGCTTATTTTTTCTTTCTTCGGACATTTCTTCATTAAAAAAGCCAAAGGAAAAACGTTAGACAACATTAAAAAAGCCATTGCTTTATTTTTAAAATCGGTTTTGCATCTTACCCCATTTGTAAAGAAAACTGTAATAAGAAATCCGAACGAAGATTTCAGCAAACCAGCAGTAATTATTGCCAATCACACCTCATTTCTCGATACTTTGGCGATTGCAATGACAACACATAAGATCGTTTATCTTGTCAACGATTGGGTATGGAATTCTCCAGTTTTTGGTAAGCTGGTAAGAGCTTTGGGCTTTTTCCCAGTTTCTCAAGGTATCGAAAATGGAAAAGAAAAATTAAAAGAAAAAATCGACCAAGGCTATTCATTAGTTGTTTTCCCTGAAGCAGAAAGGTCTTACACCAACGATGTGAAACGCTTTCACAAAGGAGCTTTTTATCTGGCTGAAGAATTCGGTTTGGATATTTTACCACTTTACATTCACGGGAATTCTGAAGTACAGCCAAAAGGCGACTTTATTATCTACGACGGAAGTATTACGGTAAAAGTAGGCGACAGAATCAATAAAAACGATTTAAATTTTGGAAAAGATTATTCTGAAAGAACGAAAAAGATCAATGCTTATTTCAGAGATGAGTTTGCCAAACTGAGAAATGAAATTGAAGACGAAAATTATTTTAAAAAGAAACTGTTTTTAAGCTTTTTATATAAAGAAAACGAAGTCGTAAAACCTGTAAAAGAAGATTTTAATAAAAATAAATCGGTTTATTTTGAACTGAACAAACACATTCCGAATGATGCAACGATTTTTCATATCGCTGATGATTTTGGACAAAAAGATATTTTGCTGACTTTGCAACAAGCCGGAAGAAGAGTTTTTAGTTTAATTAATGATGAGGAAAAAAGACTGGTTGCCAAAAACAATTATCTGGTACAGAGACGAAAAATTTTCTACATTGATAATCAGAGCCAAATCAATAAAAAAGTTGATCTGCTTTTAATTTCTGATGATAATTTTAATCTTAATGATATCAAAGATTTACCCGAGACTATTATTTTATTAAATAGTAAGAATCAAACTTTTGAAAATCCTAATTATAAAGAGGTTGTTATTTCAGAATCAATAAAAATATTTAGGCACGAATAATAAAATTGAAAATCTTATTTTTGTAATCCATAAAAAATATTAATGCAAAAAAATATACTTGTTCTTTACTATACTCAGACCGGTCAGCTTGAAGATATTGTAAAAAATATTGCACAGCCTTTTGAAGATAAAAAAGACGAATATAAAGTGACGTATTACAACATTCAGCTCAAAAAAGATTTTCCTTTTCCCTGGCCGAGTGATGTTTTCTTTAATACATTTCCCGAATCTTATTTACAGATTCCCAGCGAAATTCTTCCACCACCGGAAGAAGTGCTCAATACTAAATTCGATTTAATTCTTTTCGGATATCAGGTTTGGTATCTTACGCCATCAATTCCGATCATTTCATTTCTGAAAAGCGGTTTTGCAGCTGATATTTTAAAGAATACGCCAGTTGTTACCATTTCAGCAACCAGAAATATGTGGATGCTTTCTCAGGAAAAACTGAAAGTATATTTAAAGAATTTTGAAGCTAAACTGATTGGTAATATTGCATTAGTAGACAGAAGAGACAATTACACAAGTGTTTTGACTATTCTAAGATGGTTAACAACCGGACAAAAAGAAAAATCAGGAATACTTCCTGCAGCCGGAGTTTCTGATGAAGAGATCAACGGAGCCGGAAAATACGGTAAGATTATTGAAAATCATTTTGAAAATAATAATCTCGCCAATCTGCAGCCGGAACTGGTAAAAAAAGGAGCCGTAGAAATCAGACCTTTTTTGGTAAGAGTTGAAAAAGTAGGGAATAAAATCTTTACAATCTGGTCTAATCTGATTATCAACAAAAAAGAAAAACGACCATTGCTGATAAAATTCTTTAAGGTATATTTGATGGCAGCAATTTGGATCATCTCACCAATTGTGTTGATTTTTCATATCTTGCTTGCTCCAATTTTATGGACGAAAAGACAAAAACAGAAAGAATATTTACAAGGAATTAATTTAAAATAGAAATGTACGACGTATTTATAACAAAAGCTTCAACATACTTGCCGAATGAGCCGGTTTCTAATGATGAAATGGAAACGTATCTTGGCTATATAAATGACAAACCGTCAAAAGCAAAAGCACTGATTCTAAGAAATAATAAAATTAAAACCAGATATTACGCTTTAGATAAAAACGGAAAACCTACGCACACCAATGCTCAGATTACGGCAAAAGCAATTGAAGGTCTTTTTGATGACAATTTCAAAAAAGAAGACATGGAATTGCTTTCGTGTGGAACAACTTCTGCAGACCAGATTCAGCCTTCTCATGCATCAATGGTGCATGGTGAACTGAACATCGGAAAATCTGTTGAAATTAATACCTCAACCGGACTTTGTAATTCAGGAATGAACGCTTTAAATTATGGTTTCTTAAATATTAAAGCCGGAATTAAAGACAATGCAGTCTGTGTAGGCTCAGAAAGAATGTCTGCATGGATGACTGCCGATAAATTCAACCACGAAGCTGAAAACTTAAAACTTCTTGAAGAAAGACCTATCGTTGCTTTCAAAAGAGAATTTTTGAGATGGATGCTTTCTGACGGAGCCGGAGCATTTTTATTGGAAAACAAACCGAGAGAAAACGAAACTTCTCTAAAAATAGAATGGATTGATTTCTATTCTTATGCTCATGAGATTGAAGCGTGTATGTATTCTGGTTGTGAAAAACAGGAAGACGGAAGTTTAAAATCTTGGGCAGAATACCCTGCTGAAGAATGGCTAAACCAATCTATTTTTGCTTTAAAACAAGACACCAAGATTTTAGATAAATATATTTTGGTAAAAGGTGCCGAAAGTTTGAGAGCATCTTTTGATAAGCACCAACTTGATCCTGAAACTGTAGATCACGTCTTGGCGCACATTTCTTCAGGTTATTTTAAAGAAGGTTTAAAGAACGAATTTGCTAACGTTGGTCTTGATTTCCCTTGGGAAAAATGGTTTTACAATCTTTCAGAAATTGGAAATATCGGCGCAGGATCTATTTTTGTTGCCGTTGAGCAATTAATGAATTCAGGAAATTTAAAGAAAGGCGAAAAAGTACTTCTTTGTGTGCCTGAAAGTGGAAGATTTGCTTACTCTTGTGCATTGTTAACGGTTTGCTAATGGAGATATCTTTACCAACATCTGACCAAAATTTTGTTGAAAGTTTAATTCCGCAGAAATTTCCTTTTGTGATGGTCAATGGTATTTCAGAATATTCTGAAGAGCATTTGGTTTCAGCATTTACCATTAAAGAAGAAAACATTTTTGTACACGAAGGAATTTTTCAGGCTTCAGGTTTAATTGAACATCAGGCTCAAAGTGTAGCACTTCATACCGGATACAAATTTTATCTTTTAGGAAAAGAAGCTCCCACAGGTTACATTGGAGCCATCAAAACTTTTGAAGCGAAAACTTTACCTAAAACCGGCGATCAATTAACTTCAGAAGTAAAAATCATCAATGAAATGATGGGCGTTACTTTGGTTGAAATTATCACAAAAATCAACGGTGAAATTATTGCGAAGTCTGAAATGAAAACGGTGGTAAAGTAGACACAAGAACCAAGGAAAAAGTACCAAGAATCAATGGAATTAAGAGAAGAAAACCTCATCAATATTCATCATTTTTTGCCTCATCGCAGTCCGATGTTGATGGCAGATTATATTCTGGAGCTTACTCCGGAAAAAGTGGTGACTTCTTTTGAGATTACTCCAGACAATATTTTTGTACACAATGATCAGTTTGTAGAAGCGGGATTAATCGAACATTCTGCACAAACCTCATCATCAATTCTTGGGCAAAGCTTTTTTGAAAATCCGGAATCAAACACCAAAGTAATAGGATTTATTACCAACATCAAAAAAATTGAAGTTTTCGGACTGCCTCAAGTTGGTGACAAGATTATTTCTAAAGCTTCCTTGATTTCGCAATACGAAAACATTTGCAATATTTTCTGTGAAACTTTCCTTGATGATCAGTTGCTGATTCGTACGCAAATCAGTTTGTTTATTCAGGAAATAGAATCATAAAAATTTCAATACAAAATACAGAAGCCGACTTTGAAGTTGGCTTTTTTATTGGCTAAATTCTCGATATATTTGAGAAAATAAAGTTATATGAGCGTAAAAGTAAGATTCTATTCGTACGACATTGAATTTGAGTTCGAAAACTCTGTAGAATTCCCGGTAGCACCACAAGTTGGCGATGAGGTAAATCTGATTTCTTTTTTTAAATATCAAACTTCAGAAAGAATTGAATATTACGAAAACATGGAAGATTTAGGTTTATACAATAATGCCTTGGTTATTGAGCGAACCTGGTGCAACGATCTTGAAAAGAACGAGATTTATCTTTTGATACAGCTGAAATATAAAAGGAGGTAATACATATTAAAGGGATAAAAAAACAAGCAGAAAAATAAATAAAAACAAATCACACAAATGAAATATCTTTTATTCTTTCTTATGATTTCAGTATTTGGTTTTTCACAAAAATTTAGTTTTATATATGAGACTAAATATAAATCGAATACTCAAAAACCAGATGATATCAATACCATTAATATGATTTTGGATTTTGAAGGTAACACATCCATTTTCAGAGAAGTGGAAGACAAAAAAGCTGATTCCGCAAAATTGAATAATGGTAACGGAATGATGAAAATGGGAGTTGAAAACCAATTCTATGTTAAAAAAGATGTATCGAAAAATACAGTAGAAAAAATCATCACTTATTAGGAACCGATTATCTCTTACCAATTGATGAAAATTTAAATTGGAAAATTGCTTCCGAGCAAAAAACAATAGGAAAATACAAAGTTCAAAAAGCCGAAACAAATTACGGCGGAAGAAATTGGGTTGCTTGGTTTACAACAGAATTGCCTTTTAGTAACGGTCCTTATATTTTTGGCGGTTTGCCCGGTTTGATTATTTCGATTCAAGACACCGACAATCATTATTCTTTCAATTTGACAGAAGTAAAAAAAGGTGGAAATCTATTTGATACACGAACAAAAACGGTGAAAATTGACTGGAAAAAATACGAAACTTTAGCAAAATCATATTACAACGATCCCTTCGATTTACTTTCTAAAACCGGAAGAAAAGTTACCATGACCGATGCTAATGGAAACAAAGTAGACATTACAGAACGTATCAAAGTAATGCAAAATTATATTCAAGAAGAAGATAATCCATTAGAATTAAATCACAAAATAAATTATAAATAAAGGCTGTAAAACAAAAAAATGAGGCATTTCTGCCTCACTTAAAACAATTTATATTAATGAAAATTAATATCCAAAGATTTCTTCTAACGTCACTTCTTTAAACTGTCCCATTTTGTTGATCGATTCCATTTTCAGGTTTTCTCTTTTCCCGATAATGGCTGTATTGTAGCTCAATGGTTTAATTTCTGTATTGTAGAAACCAGTCAATTGAGGTAATGTCAATGACTGAATTTCAGAATAAACATCTTTTCTGATATCGTAATCAACTCCCAGTTTTTTAAGAGCCATTTGATTGTAGAAAATATTTGTTCTGTTGATTCTGTTAGATGCAATTTGCTTTAAAGCCGATCCTTTAGAATTCTCAAACTGAGCAGGAATTTGTGGGAAATCTGCCATCAATTCATTCATTGCATTTACTGCTAAAGGTAATTTATTAGACTGTGTTCCGATGTAATTGGTTACATAGTTCGGATGGTCTTTTTCATTTGCTGTAGCATAAGAAACGTAAGCAGAATATGCCAAAGATTTACTCTCTCTGATCTCCTGGAATACGATCGAAGATAAACCTCTACCAAAATATTCGTTGAAAACATTGGCTTTACCGAAGTTGGCAAGATTTACATCGCTTCCTTTTGCAATTTTAGACATTTCCATTTGTACCATGTCGTAGTTGGCAAAATAAACAGTTCCTCCTGTTGCAGGTTCTGCATATACTTTCGCTTTTGCAGGCTGTAAAGTTGCGTTTGCAATAAATGGTTTTACCGCTTTCTCAAGATCTTTCTGGCTTTCTCCGTAAAGGAAAACTTCGTAAGGATAATTATTTAAAGTCTTGATCTTCGACATCAATTCAGTTACATTGATATTCTGAAGCCTTTCTTTAGAAATAATATCAGTCATTCTGGAGTCTTTCCCGTATTTAGCATAGTTAGAAAGCGCTGCCATAATTCTGTTCTTGTCTTTCTTAGCAACATCTCTAGATTCAAGGATAGTCTTTACCGTTTGGTTGTAAATTGTCTGATCTGCTTTTACGTTTTTCAACCAGTGATCCAACAATTCTACCCCTTTTTTCATATTTCCTTCAAGACCGCTTAATGTAATAAAAGTTTGATCATTAGTCGTTCTGAAGCTGTTTGAAATTCCTAATTTGTAGAACTCTTCTTTTAATTGCTCTGGCGTATATTTATCCGTTCCTAAATACTGTAAAACACTTACTCCTAAAGAAAGCTCTTTATCGTTATCTGTTCCGAATGGGAAAATATAACTTACCTGAGCAACTTTATTGTATTTATTATTCACGAAACTTACCTTTTTATCTTTGATCTCAGTTGTCGCAATAGCAGTTTTGTAATCAACAAACTGAGGTTTTATTTCTGCAACTTTTGTACTTAAAATATCTTTAAGGAAAGGCGATTGCGCATCTCTGTTCAGTTTAATTGGTGTAATTCCTGGGTTTTCTACACGAACCAATTTATCATTCACCCCTTTCTCTTTGTAGATTACAACATAATTATCTTTAAAGAAATCATTTGCAAATTTTACAATATCAGATTTTGTAATTTTCTCAAACTGGTTAATTTCGTCAAGTTCCTGCTCCCAGGTTCTTTCACCAATATAAGCTCCGTAAAGCGTTGTTGCCAAACCATCTGCAGTTTCCCAACCTTTCATACGCTGAACTCTCATATCGTTTACGATAGCTTTCAGCATCCATTCCGGGAATTCTCCTTTTTTAATTAAATCAATCTGAGCAAAAAGTAATTTTTTCGCAGCATCAAAACTCTGTCCATCTTTCGGAGTTACATACATATTAAATGAACCGTATGTTTTTAAAGGTGAAGCATAAGCTCCCGCTCCTAAAGTCGCTTGTTTTTGATTAATGTTAAGGTCGATTAATCCTGCATCACCGTTGTTGCTCAAGATTTCACCTACCATTGTTGCCAATCTAGCCTCTTTAGTTCCGTTAGAATCTGTTCTCCAAGCGATTGTCATTCTTGGTGTAGATGGGCTTTTTACAGTTCTTGTTACAATAGAAGTCATTGGTTCTTCTGAAACCATTTTCTTCATTGGCAATTCTTTGTATTTGAATGCTCCGAAATATTGATCAACTAATTTTATAGTTTTGTCGAAATCAAGATCTCCAACCAAAACTACTGCCATGTTATTAGGAACATAGTAGGTATCAAAATATTTGTGGATCGCCTCCATTGAAGGACTCTTCAAATGTTCTGAAGTTCCTATTGTCGTTTGCTGACCGTTTGGATGTTTCGGGAAAAGAGCATCCATTAATGCGTAATTTACCAAACGTCCGTCGTTATCTTGAGCTCTGTTGAATTCTTCATAAACCGCTTCCAATTCTGTATGGAAAAGTCTTAAAACCAATTCAGAGAAACGCTCTTTTTCTACTTTAAGCCATTTTTCAAGCTCGTTTGCAGGGATGTTATTTTTATAAACAGTTTCATCCAACCAAGTATGAGCATTGGTTCCTGTTGCTCCTAAAGATGAAATTGCTTTGTCGTATTCGTTGGCAATTGCATATTTTGAAGCTTCCTGAGAAACCTCATCTATTTTTTTATAAAGTGCTTTTTTCTTTTCAGGATCTTTTTCTGCTTTGTGCTGTTCATAAAGATCAGAAATTTGCTTTAAAATAGCTTTTTCTTTTGCCCAATCCTGAGTTCCCAAATGTGAAGTCCCTTTGAAAACCATATGCTCTAAGTAATGAGCAAGACCGGTATTGTCGCTAGGATCATTATTAGAACCTGTTCTTACCGGAATATAAGTCTGAATTCTCGGTGCATCGTCATTCTTAGCAAGATATACTTTCAAACCATTTTTCAAAGTATACACTCTTACTCCTGACTGGTCATTCTTCACAGTTTCGAAGCTGTAGCCTTGAGCATCCGTTTGTTTCTGCGTTTCAAATTTTTGTGCAGCAGCGTGCAACATCACAAAAAGAGAAAGAGAAATAAAAATTTTCTTCATATGAAATTAATTATTTTAATAACATTAGTCTTTACAAATTTTGTTTCGTTACAATTCGTTCACACAATAAAACAACCTCACCCACGTTTGATATATAATTTAAAAATCTATACTATGAAAAGAAAACTTTTAAACATTTTTACGATCTCTGCAATTATTACAACAATCAGCTTTCTTATGGATGGTGATGTAAAAGAACCAAGCATGACAATGCGTTTTACAGAATTTTTTGCAATGATGACGATGCTATTTTTGGTAATATCAGCAATATATCTTCCGATAAATTCTTTTACAAAAAAACTTCAGAGAAAAAAACAGAATTATTTTTTCATGATTATATGATTAATTATCATATATTTATTTTATTAAAATAAAACCCAAATGGAACAAAAAATTAAAAACTTCAAAGAAATTTTATTTCTTTTCTTACTTTTTTCTCTTTCTCTTATAAGCTGTAGAGAAAATGACTCGATTCAAGCTGAAAATAAAGAAATTGTTCAAAAATTCCAATTTTTCCAAAAACAAGGAAATACTTACACTAAAGGAGCTCAATCAATGTCTGACCAGGAAGCCTTTAGAGCTCTTTACTATTATTATTACATTGATAACCCTAATAAATTTCTTGATTTTAAAGATTTAAGCCGACCCCATATCGATTTCAGGTATGCTTCTCAAGTTTTTATTGACGAAGATTCTACACGAAAGGTACTTTATCCTTTTATTGAGGATGGTTATGTATCAAATATTATAGTTGCTTCCGTAAGTAAAGAAAACGACAGAATTTCCTTCTATTTTCCTGAACAGGATGAAGATGTAAAGAATGCTATAGCCAGATTTTCTGAGACATATCGAAGTCCGGGATTTGATCTCGAAGATCCAGCTCTTATTGAACCAGTTGTTATTCCGACTCCTCCTAAACGAAATTATTATTTAGCACCAACTGAGCCTTTTAACCCAGGTTTCCCACTACCCCCTAGTGGTGGTTGTGGAGTTTATAACAATTGTGGTGGAAGTGGCGGAGGTGGCGGAGGTGGATCTTCTATACCACCACCAACAAATACGATTACACCACCACCGCCACCTGAGAAACCAATAGCTGATATAAAGAAATTTTTAAGCTGCTTAAATATTAATCAATCTGCCAATTTAAAAGTATATGCACAAACAATGCAAAGTTCACCACCTGGTCATGCTTTTATATCAATTACTCAGGGGAATAATATCATGGTTTTTGGATTCTATCCTTCAAATGGATTTCCTCAAAATATTAATGGACCAAGTACTTTCGCCAACGATGGAGGACATGCGTTTACTCATTCATGGAATATAGGAACAATTTCTCCGACACAATTACAACAAATTATAGCTGTAGCACATGCCTATTCTTCATACACTTACGATGTCAGTTTTACCAATTGTGCTGATTTTACACTCACAGCATTAAGCTATGCTGGAATTAGTACAAATACTAATGGAATTGACACTCCAAACACTGTAGCCAATTTAATTGGCGGTTCACCAACAAATGGAACAGCTCCATCAACAAATAGAACATGCAATTAACAATGAAAATTTTTAAATTAATATCTATTGTTTCATACATGATGATCTGCAGCATAGACTCAAAAGGATTTCCAATTTTTGTTCTATTATTAATATACTTAGTAGATTTTTTTCAAAGTTTTACCTATAATAACTTAGAAATTTCATGGAATTCTTTTATTACTTGCATATTGACCATTGGCACTCTTAGCGTTTTTTTGAAATGTCGAAAGTATAAGGATAAATATCTGTTAATATTTTGTTTTATATCATTATTACTATCAACAATCATATATACAGGAATTTTAAATCCTTCCAATTATTATTATCAAAATCAATCACTAAAATGGTTTGCGATACCTTTTTTTGTATTTGTATTAAGTTCTTTATCTCTTATTATTTTAAACTTCAAAAGAGTCAAAAATTAAAAAATTTCAACCGTATAAACTTTAATTCCTTTTTTATTGTTAGAGCGCCGAGAAAATCTTGGTGCTTTTTCATTTTAAAATATTTCAAAAAAATAGCACAATCTTATGTCCTGCATTTTTATTATTTTAGCCAATTAGATTTTAAAGATAATTAACATCAATATTTTCGGGTGAAAAAGCAAGATCTTCCTCAGGACGAAAGTAATTTACAGTCAGCAAATATGACCGAAGTGTTGTACGTGACTGATGAAAATGACAATTACATCACAGCAAACAGCATTGGTTGGGATGCCAAAAAAGCAGCTCTCGAAGAATCGATGGAGCTCATTAATGAACGCATCGAAGAAGCAAAACAAAATGTGGCAAACAATTTGGTAAGTCCTATCGTCTATTTTATGGAATTAAATAAAATGGATGTACAAGTTTTGGCAGCTTACGTTAATATGTGGCAATGGACTGTAAAAAGACACGCAAAACCCAAAACTTTCAAAAAACTCAGCGATTCTACCCTCAAAAAATATGCGGATGCATTTGGCATTTCGGTAGAAGAATTAAAAAATTTCAACGGCAAATAAAAAAATGAAGATCAATTTTGAACACCACCAAACTGCACATTGCGAAAACGGTGTTGCCTCCAATCTACTTCTCAACAGAGGTTTGAAACTCAGCGAACCAATGATCTTCGGGATCGGTTCAGGTCTGTTTTTCGTATATCTTCCTTTTTTGAAAGTTAATTTTGCTCCGGGTTTTAGTTACCGTCCGATGCCGGGTGCTATTTTCAGCAAAGCAGCAAAAAGACTGGGAATTAAAATTAAAAGACAAAAATTCTCAAATCCTCAGGAAGCACAAACTGCTTTAGAGAAAAATTTAGAACAAAACATACCTACAGGTTTACAAGTTGGAGTTTTTAACCTTACTTATTTCCCTGAAGAATATAAATTCCATTTCAATGCCCACAATTTGGTTGTTTACGGAAAAGAAAATGGGAAATTCCTGATCAGCGATCCTGTAATGGATTTCGCAACCACTCTATCTGAAGCTGAGCTTGAAAAAGTACGTTATGCAAAAGGCGCACTCGCTCCAAAAGGTCATATGTATTTCCCAACTCACATTCCGGAAAATATAAATCTGGAAGAAGCCATTAAAAAAGGGATAAAAGATACCTGCAAAAATATGTTGGCTCCCGTTCCTTTAATTGGAGTGAAAGCAATGCGTTGGGTTGCAAAAAGCATCCCGAAATGGGCAGAAAAGAAAGGTACGAAAGTAACCAATCATTATCTCGGTCAATTGATCAGAATGCAGGAAGAAATCGGGACCGGCGGTGGCGGATTCAGATTTATTTACGGAGCTTTTTTACAGGAAGCCGCTGTGATTCTTAAAAATGACGAATTAAAAGAATTGTCCAAAGAAATTACTGCAATCGGTGATCTTTGGAGAGATTTTGCGGTGGATATTGCCAGAGTTTACAAAAACAGAAATTCGAAAAGTAATATTTATAATGAGCTTTCAAAATCAATGCTTCATATAGCCGATTTGGAGGAAGCTTTTTATAAAAAACTGAGAAAAGCGATTTAGTTTGGAACATATCATCGAAATAAAAAACCTTTATAAGAAATACAAAAATTCGGAAGAATTTTCGGTAAATGATATTTCTTTAAATATAACTAAAAACGAGATCTACGGAATTCTCGGTCCCAACGGAGCGGGAAAAACCACCTTGATTTCTATGCTTTCAGGTTTAATTAAACCTACTTCAGGAAGTTTTACCATCAACGGATTATCGCCTAGAAAAGACAGTTCGAAAATTAAACAAATCATTGGCGTTGTTCCACAGGAATATGCGCTCTACCCTACTTTAACAGCGAAAGAAAATCTTTTGTTTTTTGGAAGTTTGTATGGTTTAAAACATAAAAATCTTCACAAAGAAATCGATGAAGCTTTAGAATTAATGGGCTTAACAAAATTTGCCAATAAAAAAGTCGACCAGTTTTCCGGAGGAATGAAACGCCGTTGCAATCTGATTGCAGGAACACTTCACAACCCGAAAGTTTTGTTTTTGGACGAACCGACCGTTGGTGTGGATGTTCAGTCAAAAAAAGCCATAATCGATTATCTTTTAGATTTAAATAAAAAAGGAACCTGCATTATTTACACTTCGCATCACCTTTCTGAAGCGGAAGAATTCTGTACAAAAATTGCCATTATCGACCACGGAAAGATCCACGCGACAGGAACACCGGAAGAGTTGGTTGAAAGGGTTGCCAATGCTGAAAACCTTGAAGATGTTTTCATTTCATTAACCGGAAAAGAATTGAGAGATGTTGTATAAATTGTGGAGAAGTTTCATCAAGGAAATTCAGTTGTTGAAGAGAGATTCAGGTGGAATTGTCATTATATTTTTAATGCCTTTGCTTCTGATTATTACGATTACTTTAATTCAGGATTCTACTTTTAAAAATCTGGAAGGTTCAAAAATTCCGATTATTTTTATTGATAACGATAAATCTGAAATCTCTAAGAATATAAAGCTGGAATTGCAACGCAGTAAAACCTTTGATTTATTGACCAATTATGACGAAAAACCTGCACAAAATGCCGTTTTTTCAGGTGATTATCAAATGGCAATCGTCATTCCGGAAAACTTAACGAAAGATTTAAATTCAAATATCGATTCCAAAGTTCAGACCATTGTCAGTTCATTTGGCTTGGAAGCCGATTCAACTGCGACAAAAGCTGTGGCTTCAAAAACCAAAGATATCCATCTCTATTTCGACCCTGCAACCAACGCAGGTTTCAAAAATTCGGTGATGAATGCCATTAATAAAATGGTTTTTGAAATCGAGAATAAAAAAATATACAAAGCCTTTCAAGACCAACTAGGAACAACCGAAGATCTTGAAAACAAAAGCTTGATTACTTTTAAAGAAATCACCCCGAACAAAGGCAAGGAAGAATTAATGCCAAATTCAGTTCAGCACAATGTTCCGGCTTGGGCATTGTTTGCGATTTTCTTTATCGTCGTTCCGCTTTCCATTAATTTAGTTAAAGAAAAAAGTCAGGGAACGAGTGTGAGAGTTCGTGTGAGCCCGACTCCTTATTACATTCATATTTTAGGAAAAACATTTACGTATCTCATCATTTGCATCATTCAGTTTTTATTGATGGTTGCAGTTGGTGTTTGGCTTTTCCCTTATATGGATTTACCACAATTTGATGTGACCGGAAAAATGTTCCACCTCATCATTGTCACTCTTTTTGCAGGATTGGCAGCGATTGGATTTGGAGTTTTATTAGGAACAGTTGCCGATACTCAGGAACAATCTGCACCTTTTGGAGCGACTTCTGTAGTTGTTTTGGCAGCGATTGGCGGAATTTGGGTTCCGGTTTTCCTGATGCCAGAATTTATGCAAAAAATCGCCGCATTTTCTCCGATGAATTGGGGACTGAATGCCTATTACGATATTATTTTAAGAAACAGTGGACTTGGCGAAATTGCTAAGGAATTGATTTTCTTATTTTTATTTTATATTGCAATGGTTACCATCTCATTACTATACGAAAGAAAACAAAATGCAGTTTAACCACTAAGAACACAAGGATTTTTCACAAAGAGCACAAGCAGTAAGATTAAGGATTATTTGCGTCCCTTGTGAAAGCCATTGTGCCCTTTGTGGTAAAAAATATTTAAAATTAAACAAATATAAGAACACAAATAATATGAATGAAAATGAGATTTCAAAAGTTATATTTGATGCAGGATTGAAAGTTCACCGTCAACTTGGAGCTGGGCTTTTGGAAAGCGCATATGAAGAATGTCTGTACTTTGAATTAAAGAAATCGGGATTACTGATAGAAAAACAGAAGCCAATGCCATTAATCTATGAAGATATAAAACTTGATATTGGATACAGGCTTGATTTTTTGATTGAAAGAAAAGTTGTTGTAGAAATAAAATCTGTAGAATCATTAAATGATATTCACATCGCTCAAATTCTAACCTATTTAAAGCTAAGCAATTGCAAATTAGGTTTGCTTATTAATTTTAACTCCGTTTTATTTAAAAATGGTGTTAAGAGATTAATCAACGGCACAATTGACTAATTTTATTAGGAAAAATGATTCTAAAATTGTGTCCTTTGTGAAAAACTTTGTGCCCCTTGTGGTTAAAAAAAGAAAATAAAAATGCAGTCTAAAGATTTAACTTGTACCGAGGAAGTTCGCGTACGATTCAACGAAACAGATCCGCTTGGAATTGTTTGGCACGGTCATTATATCGTGTATTTTGAAGATGGAAGAGAAGCTTTCGGAAGACAGCACGGCTTAACGTATCTAGATATTCAAAAAGCAGGATTTGTAACACCAATTGTGAAAAGTACGTGCGAACATTTTCTTCCTTTAAAATATGGTGAAACCTTCAATATTGTAACCACTTTTGTAAATTCTGTTTCCGCGAAGTTGATTTATAAATACGAGATTTTCAACCAGGAAAATCAACTCGTTTGTTCAGGAGAAACTATTCAGGTTTTTTTGGATTCTGATAATAATTTATGTTTGTACAATCCTGAGTTTTTTCAAACCTGGAAAGATAAAATGGGTTTATGAGGAAAGAAATTTACATTACAGATTACAACTGCGTCACGCCTCTTGGTTTTGATGTAGAATCAAACTGGAAAGCGCTTTTAGATGGAAAATCCGGTGTAGCTTTGCATCAAGTTAGCAATAACCTTGAAGCTTTTTTTGTTTCTAAAATTGATTCTGAAAAATTGGAAAAGGAATTTAAGAGATTCTTCGACTCCGCTAAGAATGATAACTTCACGAGACTTGAAAAAATGTTTTTGTTGAGCTTAAAACCATTAATTGAAAGACATCAGATTTCAGATGAAACCGCTTTTATTCTTTCAACAACAAAAGGAAATATCAGTTTATTAAAAAATAAAAAAGACTTACCTGAAAGCGTTTACCTTTCCAATTTAGCTCAAAAATTAGCTGATTTTTTTGGATTTAAAACTAAACCAATTGTTGTTTCCAACGCTTGTGTTTCCGGAGTTATGGCAATTTCTGTTGCAAAGAATATGATTCAGGCAGGAAAATACAAAGATGCTTTTGTGGTTGCAGGAGACGAGATTTCTGAGTTTGTAATTTCTGGTTTTAATTCATTTCAGGCAATTGGAAGTGAACCTTGCAAACCCTACGATAAAAACCGCAACGGAATTAATTTGGGCGAAGCAACCGCGGCAATGTACATTACTAGTCATTGCGAGGAACAAGGTGACGAAACAATCTCAAACGAAAAATTTAGATTTAAAGTTTTAGGAGATTCAGCAATCAATGATGCCAATCACATTTCTGGACCATCAAGAACTGGCGACGGATTGTTTGCAAGCATTCAAAATGCAATGAAAGAAGCAAAAGTTTCAGCAGACCAAATCGATTTTATTTCCGCTCACGGAACAGCAACACTTTACAATGATGAAATGGAAGCCATTGCTTTCAACCGAATGGAACTACAAAATGTTCCATTGAACAGTATGAAAGGATATTACGGGCATTGTTTAGGAGCTTCAGGTTTATTGGAAAGCATTATTTCTATGGAATCTTCTTTACATAACACGTTGATTCCATCTAAAAACTTTGAAGAAATGGGAGTTTCTCAAGATTTAAATATTATTAAAGAAAATCAACCTGCAGAAATCAAATATATTCTGAAAACAGCTTCGGGTTTTGGTGGATGTAATGCAGCAATTGTTTTGGAGAAAGCATAAAATAATTTTGTAATTTTGATAGAATTAAAGTTTTAGGAAATGGAATCTACTTTAGAAATCAGAAAAAGAATTCACGAATTCATTGATATTGCAGATGAAAGAATCTTACGTATTATCAATGGAATTATTGATGCTGAAGAAGAGGTAATTTCAGAATCAAATCCAACTGTTCCGGAATGGTTTTATGATGAATTAGACAAAAGGAGAGAAAAACATCTGAAAGGCGAGACGAAATCCTTTTCTTGGGAAGAGGTAAAAGAAAGGTTGATGAAAAATTATGGTTTATAAGTTAATTTTAAAACCCGAGGCTGAAAATGATTTAGGAGAAGCAATTGAATATTATCAAAGTAAAAGAAAAGGTTTAGGTCTTAAATTTTTAAAATGTGTTCAAAAGTTCTTTGACAGAATTACCAAAAATCCGCTTCATTACCCTTTAAAGAGTAATCAATTTCGTGAGGCATACATTCAAAAATTTCCTTACATTATCATTTATGAAATTATAGAAAACGAAATTGTGGTCTTCTCTGTTTTCAACACCTACCAAAATCCAGAGAAAAAGCCTTAAACTTTTTAAACTTATTAATGAAGAAAACAGACATTTGCACCATAGAAAATTCAAAAATGATTCTCAACAACGAAATTATTTTTGAATCCCAAACAGAAAACTTTTCAGATTTTGCGAAAGAAGCTTACAAAAGTTTAGAACTTAGTTATCCTAAATTTCATAAAATGGATAATCTGAGTAAACTCGCTTTTCTTGCTTCTGAAATGATTTTGAAAAACGATGATAACAGCAAAACAGCCTTAGTTTTCGCTAACAAATCCTCAAGCTTAGATACCGATTTT
Organism: Chryseobacterium scophthalmum; assembly: GCF_900143185.1. Taxonomy (NCBI): domain Bacteria; kingdom Pseudomonadati; phylum Bacteroidota; class Flavobacteriia; order Flavobacteriales; family Weeksellaceae; genus Chryseobacterium; species Chryseobacterium scophthalmum. Next base: position 46,442 of record NZ_FSRQ01000002.1, read on the forward strand.
AAATATCAGGAAAGCATCAATTCTCAGAAAAATTATTTCCCAAGCCCTGCTGTTTTTGTATACACTTTACCTAACATTTGTGTCGGTGAAATCAGCATAAAACATAAAATGCAGACCGAAAATGCTTTTTTCGTCTTGGAAGAATTTGATGAAGAATTTTTAAACTCATACGCAGAACAAATTCTACAATCAGGAAAAGCCGAAAAAGTCTTATGCGGCTGGGTAGAACTATATCAGGAAAGTTATAAAGCTTTTGTATATTTGCTAACTACGTAATTTAACAATATAACAGTATAACAATGTAACAATAATATTCAGTCTTAATTGGTAAACTGGTAGATTGATACATTGGTAAATTAAAAAATATGGAAGATTTAAAATTAGAATTAAAAACAAAAATTATAGAAGTCCTTAATCTTGAGGACGTTGCAGTAGAAGAAATCAAAGATACAGACCCGTTATTCGGTGGCGGTCTTGGATTAGATTCTATCGACGCTTTGGAATTGATCGTGCTTCTTGACAAAGACTACGGAATTAAATTATCTGACCCTAAAAAAGGAAAAGAGATCTTCCAATCTATCGAGGTGATGGCAAAATTCATCGAAGAAAACAGAACAAAATAAATTAATATACCAATGTATCAATGTAACAGTCTAGCAATTGGTAAACTGTTACATTGATACATTGTTACATTTGCAAAAGATGAGTCAAAAAATTGCCATTACAGGGATGGGCATTATTTCCTCCATTGGTAACAATGTTGAGGAAAATTTTATTTCGCTAACAACTGGTAAACACGGGATTTCAGACATCGAAATGTTTGAAACACGTCATGCCGGAAGTATCAAAACTGGTGAAATAAAATTATCTAATGAAGAATTGATACAGAAACTTCAGCTTGCTGAAGATAACAACGTAACAAGAACCGCTTTGTTAGGAATGATTGCCGCAAAAGAAGCTGTAGAAAGTGCCGGAATTTCGGATATTAATGAATATAAAACCGGACTCATTTCCTCAACCAGTGTTGGCGGAATGGATATCACCGAAAAATATTTCTACACTTACGAAGATTTCCCTGAAAAGCAAAAATACATTGACTCTCACGATGCCGGAAATTCATCTTTGGCTATTGCAGATTTATTAGGTCTGAAAGGGATGGTTTCTACGATTAGTACGGCTTGTTCATCTGCAGCAAATGCAATTATGATGGGTGCAAAACTCATAAGAAATGGTGTTTTGGATCGTGTAATTGTCGGCGGAACAGATTCTCTTTCAAAGTTTACTCTGAATGGATTTAATACCTTAATGATTTTGACGGATTCTTACAACACGCCTTTCGATAACGATAGAAAAGGTCTAAATTTAGGTGAAGCCGCCGCTTTTATTGTTTTGGAATCTGATGAAATCGTGAAAAAAGAAAACAAAAAAGTTTTAGCCTATCTTTCAGGATATGGAAACGCCAATGATGCACATCATCAAACCGCTTCTTCGGAAAACGGACAAGGTGCTTATTTAGCAATGGAAAAAGCCTTGAAAGTTTCAAGTTTAGATAAAGAAAACATCGATTATATCAACGTTCACGGAACAGCAACTCCGAATAATGATTTGTCTGAAGGAATTGCAATGATTAGAATTTTTGGTGAAAATAAAGTACCTGAATTCAGTTCTACAAAAGCATTTACGGGTCATACTTTGGCTGCTGCTGCAGGAATTGAAGCAGTTTATTCGATTTTGGCAATGCAGAATAATATCATTTTCCCAAATCTTAATTTTAAAACCAAGATGGAAGAATTTGATTTAACTCCGGTAACTGAACTCAAAGAGAAAAATATCAATCACGTTCTTTCCAATTCATTTGGATTTGGAGGAAATTGTTCAACCTTAATCTTTTCAAAATCGTGAGTGCAGTTTACATCAACAGTGCAGCCTGCATCTCAGTTCAGGACACTCTAAACGAAAACTTTTTCCAAAATTTAAAACCTGAAAATTCAGTTCAGATTTTAAAAGCAATTGAGCCGAATTACAAAGAATTCATTCCGCCTGCAGCAAGCAGAAGAATGTCTAAAACAGTAAAAATGAGCACCGTTGCTTCTCAATATGCATTGAAAGAAGCCGGAATCGAAAAACCCGACGCCATTATTGTCGGAACAGGAATGGGCTGTTCGCAGGATTCTGAAAAATTTCTAAAAAATGTTTTGGAAAATAATGAAGAATTTCTCACGCCGACATTTTTTATTCAGTCGACTCACAATACGGTTGCTGGTCAAATCGCTTTAGGTTTGCAATGTCACGCTTACAATTTCACGTATGTGAACACTTCTTCGTCTCTGGAATTTTCGTTTTTGGATGCAAAATTGCAGATTAATGACGGTGAAGCTTCAACGGTTTTGGTAGGTTCTACAGACGAGCAAACCGACAGAACAATGGAATTGTATAAGCTCAACAGTACCATTAAAAAAGAAGAAAATTTTCCCGTTGATTATATAAATTCAAAAACCGAAGGTGTTATTTGGGGTGAAGGCGCCAGTTTTTTTGTCTTAGGAAAAGATAAAACAGAAAATTCTTACGCGCAACTAAAAGATATTCAATTAAATAATAAATTAGATTTAGAAGAAACCCAAAAGTTTATTGAAGATTTTTTGTCTAAAAACAATCTGAAAAATGATGAAATTGGTGCTGTTATTCTAGGATTCAGCGGAGATGCAAAGTCTGATGTTTATTATCAAAAAGCAATGGATTTATTTTCAAATTCAGCATTGTTGTATTATAAACATTTGAGCGGAGAATTCAATACGGCAAGTGGTTTTCCGACGTTTATGGCTTGTCATATTTTGAAAGATCAGGAAATTCCGGAGGTGATGCTGATTAATGATTTGAAGAAAAAAGAAATTAAAAATATTCTTTTATATAATCATTTGGGTGGAAATGACCATAGTTTGGTTTTGTTGGAAAAGGCTTGATTTCATTCAGCAAATTAAAACAGTCTCTTTGTCATTCTGACGAAGGAAGAATCTCAACTTTATCATTTAGATTCTTCATTTCGCTTCGCTACATTCTGAATGACAAAACAGAGGGCAACAAGGAGAACCAATAATTAAAAATAAAGATGAAGCATTACCCATTTATCCTATTTTATCTTTTCTGCAACGTGTTTATTTATGCGTTTCAAGGAAGTTTTTGGGTATACCTGTTTTTGTTTTTAGTATTTTCAGCAGTTGTAGTTTGGGGTTCTTTTGATATTCGGTTAGGATATTTTGTCAATAGTTTTACGCATAAAAGAACCAAAATAAAAGAAGTTGCTTTGACTTTTGATGATGGACCTACAGAATTTACACCGAAGTTTTTAGATATATTAAAAGAAAATAACATAAAAGCTAATTTTTTCTGTATCGGAAAACAGATTGAAAAATATCCCGAAACTTTTCAGAGAATTATTGCAGAAGGTCATACGATTGGGAATCACACGTTTTCACATTCAAATAATACAGGTTTTTTATCAACTCAAAAAATGATTGAGGAAATTGAGAAATGTGATGAAATGATATTGAAAGTCGGAAATCTAAAAACCGATTTGTACAGACCACCTTTCGGAGTTACCAATCCGAATATTGCAAAAGCAATCAGGAAAACTCAGAAAAAAAGCATTGGCTGGAATGTACGTTCTTTAGATACAATCACAGAAAATGAAAAGAAAATCTACAAAAGAATCACGAAAAATCTAAAAAAAGGAAGCATTATTCTTCTTCACGATACTTCGGAAAAAACGTATAATGTTTTGGTAGATTTATTGCTATTTTTGAAGGACAAAAAGTATTCGACTTTTACGGTTGATTAATAATTTTTTAATCGCAAAAGTCATAAAAGTTTTTGAACACATTAGTTATCTGAAGTTATAGATTCGCTGTATTAGAAGAACACATAAGTTTTAAAAATCTTTGATTTTCATCTTTTGCGAACTTTTTTAAACTAAAAGTATAATAATCTTTTGTGCCTTTTGTGGTTAAATTTAAACAATAAAAACAATGATTAAAAATATAGCTTTAAGCACATTTTTATTAATTTCAAGCTTCTTTTTTGCACAAAACACAGCAATGTCGGGAGCGGAAGCAAAAGCATTTGTAACTAAAGTTTCATCGGAAACTAAAGAAATAAAAACTTTACAAGCCGATTTTGTTCAAACCAAAAAGATGGATTTTTTAGATAAAAGCATTATCACGTCCGGTAAAATGTCCTTGAAATCACCGAATATATTGAGTTGGAAATACACAAAACCCTATCAATACAGTATTATTTTTAAGGAAAATAAAATCTTCATCAATGACCAGGGAAAAAAATCTTCGGTAGATGCAAAAAGCAAAACTTTTGAAAAAATCAATAAACTGATTGTGGGAAGTTCAAACGGAAAAATGTTCAGTGACCCTGAATTTGCAGTTGCTTACTTTAAAAACGGAACTTCAAACATCGCAAAGTTCACTCCGAAATCTGCTCAATTATTGAAATATATTAAGCAAATTGAGCTTCATTTCCCTAAAAATCAAACGACAGTTTCGCAGGTCAATATGACAGAAGCTTCGGGAGATACAACGAATATTGTTTTCAAAAACACAAAAATCAATGCGCCGATTCCTGCTTCAGAGTTTTCTTTATAGTCTGTTTTTTTTACTGTTTGTTTCCTGTAAAACGTATAAGCTTATAGATGTAAAACCAGTTTCAAATTCTGAAAAAACAGTTGAAAATCTATACTTTTCTTCCAACGAAGATTATGTTTATAAATGTCAAATGGATATTTATAAAAATCACGTCAGCGGAATTTTAATTATCAAAAAAATCAAGGAAACAACCCATCGTGTCGTATTAACTTCAGATTTTGGAAACAAACTGATTGATTTTGAAGTTTCGGAAAATGATTTTAAACTGAATTATGTTCTTCCAGATTTAGATAAAAAAATCGTCATTAATTTTTTAAAAAGTGATTTTCAGGAACTTTTAAGACAAAAATATCCTGTGAATGAAAGTTTTGAAAATGAAAATTCTAAGATTTATCTTTCAAAAATTGAGAAGAAAAACTATTATTTATTTTTCAACAAAGAAAATAACCTGCTCAAGCAAATCATTTATACAAAGAACAATAAGGAAAAAATCGATTTTAGTTTTGATGCAAAAAAACATATCTTCGCAGATAGTTTGAATCTTCAACATAAAGATTTCAAAATCAATATAAAACTATTTCAAATCACTGAAACTGAATAAATAATGCAAACCATTCTTACAGATTTTTATACTTTAAAGTCCTCTGAAAAAGCAGAAAACGGAAGTTTTGTTGCGAATATTTCTCTGAATAAAGATCACGATATTTTCAAAGGACATTTCCCTGGAAACCCTGTAACTCCAGGAGTTTGTATGATGCAGATTGTGAAAGAACTGACTGAAGAATTTACAGGTAAAAAATTGTTTCTAAAATCAGCTTCCAATGTAAAGTTTATGGCCATTATCAATCCTTTTGAAACGCCGGATTTAACGCTGCAACTTGATATTAACGAAGGCGAAGAAGAAATTAAAGTAAAAAACACCACTTCTTTTGGCGAGACTATTGCATTAAAAATGTCGGTAAACTATAAAAAATAGACCTTATGAAACTGATCTTCTCGTTTTTGACCGCTTTTTTTCTATTCTTTCAATTTGATCTTGATGCTTTAAGAAACAGCTATGAAAAGGCCAATTTGTCAACTGCAAATACACAAAGTTTCATTGATATTGCCGAAAAACAAACTGGTTCTGATGCCGTAACAAATGGTTACAAAGCTGCTGCGAAAATAATGGAGGCTAAAATTGTAACCAAAAACAGAAAAGCCCTCGTAAAATCCGGAGCAACAAGTCTTGAAAGCATTATTAAAAGCAATCCGAATAACGCAGAATTGAGAGTTATAAGAATGAGCGTTCAAGAAAATATCCCGAAAATTGTAGGTTATAGAGGAAGCTTAAAAGACGACAAAGCTTTTCTTTTAAATAATTACAGCAAACAAAATGCAGCGCTGAAAACCTACATCAAAAAGTTTGCAGCCCAGTCTAAGACAATGACAGACGCAGAAAAAGCAATGTTAAAATAAAACAATGACCCTTCCTGAAGTACAAAATGCAATTTCCGAAAAGAAAATCTGTGTTTTAATTCCTACTTACAATAACGAAAAAACTCTGAAAAGAGTAATTGACGGCGTGTTAGAGTACACCGAAAATATTATCGTTATCAATGACGGCTCTAACGATTCTACTTTACAGATTTTAGAAAAATATTCGATTACGGTTATTAATCTATCAGAAAACAAAGGAAAAGGAAATGCGCTTAAAACAGGTTTCAGAAAGGCAAAAGAAATAGGCTACGATTACGCCATAACCATCGATTCAGACGGGCAACATTATCCCGATGACATTCCTGTTTTTGTAGAAAATCTGTTGCAAGAAAACGAAGATGTCTTACTGATTGGAAACCGAAATATGTCGCAAGACGGGATTCCGAAAAAAAGCAGTTTTGGAAACCGTTTTTCTAATTTCTGGTTTTGGTTTGAGACCGGAATCAAGCTTGAAGACACCCAATCCGGCTATCGTCTTTATCCTTTACATAAAATTCCGAAAAAATATTTTACTCCAAAATTCGAGTTTGAAATTGAAATTATCGTAAGAACCGCCTGGAGGCACATTCCTGTAAAAAATGTTCCGATAAAAGTTTTGTATGACCCTGCAGAAAGGGTTTCGCATTTCAGACCGTTCAAAGATTTTACAAGAATCAGTATTTTGAATACGATTTTGGTGACCATCACTTTATTGTATATTATTCCGAGAAATTTTGTGAATAATTTCAAAAAAAAAAGCTTTAAAAAATTCATCAAAGAAGATGTTTTGGAAAGTGACGGAACCAATCGTATTAAAGCTTTTTCCATCGCACTTGGCGTGTTCATCGGACTTTCTCCGTTTTGGGGATTTCAGACTTTGTTGGTGATTTCTTTATCAGTCCTTTTCAAATTAAATAAAGTATTGGCATTTGTAGCTTCCAATGTGAGTTTGCCGCCGTTTATTCCGTTTATTATTGCTGCATCACTCTTTTTGGGAGCGCCTTTTGTTTCAGGAGATTCTAATCTTTTGAGTCAGGATTTAAATTTCGATTTGGTAAAAAATAATCTGCTTCAATACATTATCGGAAGCTTTATTTTAGCGACAACAATTTCTACCGTTTCGGGAATTGTTGCTTTTCTTTTTCTGAATAAAGTGAATCCTGAGAATAATTGATTTTTTTTGGGCAGCTATTTCCGCCTTCCACTCCCAATCTTTTTTGCCAAAGCTTTTCCCAAAACAAAAAAAGGATTTCCGCTCAAGTCGGGCTGCAAAATTCAACACAAAAGAAAAGTTAATGAAAAAAACAATATTTGTCCTTCCGTAGGAATCTCAAATAACATGTTTTAGTTATCTCAATTTTCTCAAAGTCTTCTTCAAATATCTCTCCACATTTTCTTTGTCGGGAATTGTCGTGATTTCTTTCGTCAAAGCTTTTTCAAATTCAGTTTTTGCTTTTAAATATTCTTTTTGTTTAAAATAATATTTCCCGGATTGATAGTAAACCAACCAAAAATCAGGATTTAAAGACTGATAATGTGGAATAAAATCATCGGTAAGAATCATATTATCCGAATCAATTGCACTTTGTATTTCAGAATGAGCAAATTTAAACTCTTCATAATTTTCAAAATCCTGAGAATTCACGAAAGGATCTTTCGCAATATTTAATTCTGACTTTGCAAATTCACCGCTTTTTAATCTTCTATTCGAGAAAATTTCATTTAAATCATAGCATACAAATTCGCCCAATTGATAAGGATTTGAAGACACCCAAACCAGTTTTTTCTGAGGCGAAAAAATCACCGCATGATGCGCTAATAACTGATTAATCGCTTTTTCATTTCCATAACCGATTTCTTCGTCCTTCAAACCTGATTTATCTCTTAAAATAGAAGCCATTTTTTCAGGATTCAGTTTTTTATTTTCCTGCAAAAGTTCCTGAAGTTTTTCGTAACGGTATTCGGAATGGCTTTCTAAAATTTGTTTTTGATTCCTTTTATCATTTTTATAAGCTTCCGATTGGAAATGATTGGTGCAAAAAACCTTACTCGTATTTTCAACTTTGTAAACCCCAAAATTATTCGGTGAAACCTCAATAATGACTGCATTTTTATCATTAGCACTTCCCACTAAAATAGATTCTGATACGAAAACTTTTCTCTTTTTTGCAATTGCAATCGCTTCGTCAATAGTTGTAGCATATTGCAGAATTTCCCTTGTCACAAACGAAATCGGAGTTTTCGCCGTCAATGGAATTTTAGATTTCCCGGCGTTAATCGTTACTGTAATCCCTTCTTTATTCATCCCGGAAACTACGCCAATCATTCCCGGCCAACTTACTGATAGATATGGAATTCCGTATTCGGGTTCTACAAATTCTATTAATTTATTTTTTGTAAATTCATCACCGACATAAAAGTCGAAATTTCTACCGATTAATAAATTACCATCTTCCGTATTTTCATTCCAAACCGCAAGCGAAGTGCAACCAACAACCATTAAATCCTGCATTGCATGACCAATATCGTGCGCTCCGTGCAAATACATTGCTCTTCTGAATTTTGGAGCAATAAAATCATATTTATCTGATGAATATTGAGATAAACCGTACAATTCAGCCTGAAAATCTTCACGAATATTCAGATACATTTTTCGGTTATACCATTTCAGGAAACCTCTCAACAATTTTTGCTTGAACTTTGAAGGAACAAAACCTTCTACTTTAGAAAAGAAAATTTCTTCCTGTTTCTGCATTAAATCCTGCGTTAAAGCCCCATTGTTATAGCCCAACTGTAAAGGATTTCCTTTGATGTACAATTCCCAAAGCTGTTGTTTATTTTTGGTTAAATAATTTTGATTAAAACTAAAAGTAGAATCATTGATTGTTATTACTTTCGGTATTTCTAAAGAATATTGTTTTACATCCGGAATGTGTTTTATGGATTTTCTGACACCGCAAGAAGTAAGATTCAGTATAAGAATAAGACTGAAAAAGAGAAAGATCAAACGCCTGTCATTTCGACGAAGGGAGAAATCTATTACAAATATATTAGATTCTTCATTGCGCTTCGCTCTATTCAGAATGACAAAAGTGTGTTTAAATTTCATTATTATTTTTAATCATTTGTGTCAAACGTTCATCAATTTTTTCCTTTCCTAAAATTTCTGCACAGGTGTTGAAAGCTCCGATTGTACAACCTAAAATTCCGTGCATATTCACTGATTGCCCTGTTAGAAAAAGATTATCAATCTTTGTACGTGGAGAAACCATTGTTTTTAGAGGATTTTCTGAACTTTTCATATATCCGTACATATTTCCGTCAAAACTTCCAATATAATCGCGATAAGACAAAGGAGAAGAGGTATAAATGTTTTTAATTGAATCTCTTAAATTCGGTATTTTCTTTTCCAAAGCATCAATCATTTTTTCTGCTTTTTCAAACTTGAACTTTTTGTATTGTTTTCCTCTTTCGTGTTCTTCAGCGACAGTATTTACTGTGGTTTCCCACGCTTTAACCTCATCAAAATCCATATAAGAAATGGCAGTTAAGCTTTCTGCAAATTCAGAATGATGTTTTGAAGGCGTAGAAGAAAGCATATAAGTTTCCGGCCACGATTTTTTCTCGTAACAATAGGCATTCCAGACTAATTCGTCGGATGAATAATGGTAAATATTATAATTGAAATTGGGAATTGTCTGAGGTTTTAAAACCAAATAAACACTGAAACAAGACGAAACAGGTTCCCAACTTAAGACTCTATTTAAAAAAGATTTTTTCAATCTTTCTTCACCGATCAATCTAGTTAAAGATCGAATTTCAATATTTGAAATAAACTGTTTAGCGAAATATTCTTTTCCTGATTTTGTTTTTACCGAACTTAAAACATTGTTCTCGTTAAAAATGAATTCTGAAACTTCTGAATGTTTATGAACATCAGCTCCATATTCTCTTAATTTCCGGATCAAAAGTTTTGAAATCTGGCTTCCTCCTTTCACGCATTTGTAAGCACTTTGAATGTAAGAATTCACCGTTAAAGCGTGAACATAAAACGGAATGTTTTCAGAATCACCTGCATACAAAAAATTGGAACCCAATAAAACAGATTGCAATTTCTTATTCTGAGTAATCGATTCGACGAATCTTTTGGTATTTAAATGGAGAATTTCTTCACTATAACTATCTTTTCCAATCACATTATATCTGGGAAAGTGATTGCAAACACGCTGAATTTCTTCACAATAATCTTCTAAATTCTCTCTTTCTTCAGGAAAATATTTTGATAATTGTTCAACAAAATTTTCATAACCCTGAGCGTGCGGATATTCAATTTCATCGTCTCCGAAAGTGATTTTATCGTAGCCATTTTCATCCATTTTCTGGAGCTCTAAATCATCGATTATTTCCAGGTAAGAAAAAAACTGATGCAGGTTTTGCCCTTTTGAAAGCCCACCCAAATAATGAACTCCGGTGTCGAAAATTAATTTATCACGGGAAAATGTCTGTAAATTTCCGCCATATTGATTGTTTTTCTCCAAGACACAGACTTTTAAGCCTTCTTTAGCCAAAATAAGCGCCGAAACAAGACCTCCTATTCCGCTTCCGATAATCAATATGTCGTATGTTTTTTTCAAATTCTGATTATAGTTTTAACGGCAAAAGGTACAAAAGTTTATCAAACTGTTTAGAATAATGTGTCTAAAAATATTTACGAAAAACTCAATTTATATTGCATTATTTAAACGCAAAGGACACAAAGATTTTTTTAAATTATTGAAAATATTTTTTGTTCGCAAAGGCGTTTCACTTAGCAAAGGAACAGTACTCTATAATCCTGTTTACCAAAAACTTACAATACATTAATTTAATAGATGTTTTAATCTTTGGATCTTTAAACTTTTACTTTGGCTCCTGTATTATTGAATTGCAAGCAGCCCGACTTGAGCGGAGCTCTTTTTGTGAAGCAAAGCGTAACAAAAAAGCGGGAGCGGAAGGCGGAAATAGCTGCCATAAAAAATATTAAACTGCTATTCAACACTGTCAAATAACCGCCTTAAAAGTATAGAAAATTAATCAATATCGTCCCAAAAATCGAAATAGTTGAACCATTGAAGTGGATATTTCTGAATCATTGATTCAAGATTTTTGGTGTATGAGTGTAAAAGTCCTTGTGCATCGCGTTTTTTGACGTTTTCAGCGACTCTTGCATACAAATGATAATGAAGATTTTTTTCTTTCATAACGTAAACATACACCACAGGAACACCCAATCGGGAAGCAATAAGGAAAGGACCTGCCGGAAATTTAGCACTTTTCCCAAGCAAATCTGCTTCAAGGAATTTTGAACCTTCAAAATAACGATCGCCAGTAAAACATATCAATTCGTTTTTAGACAAGGCTTCGTTGATGTCGAAAATATGCGACATATCGTCTTTTACGTAAATGAATTTGATGTTGCTCTGTTTCACAGAAACGCTTTCGAGATACTCTTTAATGACTGTAACTTCCTGATCTGTTGTCACTAAATTAATTTGGCAATCAAAATCAATTTCTGCAAAAAAATGTTCTGCAATTTCGAAATTCCCGATGTGTGCGCTGATCAAAACGCCACCTTTTTTTTCGGCTAAAAGATTTCTGAGATTTTCTATTCCGTCGAATTCGTAGGTGTATTTATTTCTTAAACCAGCTGAAATAGCAGTCTTATCAATTAAAATCGTTCCGAAAGTAAAATAACTTTTAAACAAGGAGATTTTTGTTTTCCAAAAACCGTAATTGAGTCTTTTCTGGAAGTAATATCGATAATATTTGTTGCTCTTTTTTTCGAATAAAAAATAGTAAAAAGCAACAAAATAAAGAACAAAATAAGAACTTCGGATCCCAATATTTCTAATGCACCAAACGAAGATTCTGTAACCTAAAATGGTACCTTTAGATTTTCCTTTCCACTTGTTCATAGTATTAATTTAACAATGTATCAGTCTAACAGTGTAACAATATTTAAAACATTGGTAAACTGTTGAATTGTTATATCGTTACATTTTTTTGAGTAAATTTTTAATCGATAGTTATGCGTTTTTTTGAGCGATTTTGTTTTCTATTGTCGAGTAGAAATCATCAAAAGTGATAATATCTTTAAAGTCTGTTTCGCCTAATTTTATTCCAAAATTAGATTCAATTACCACCACCAAGTCTATATAATCTAAACTGTCTAAGCCCAAAGTTTTCTTGAAATGGGCATCATTACTGATCTCGTCACCATCTACCTCAAACTCATTGATTAAAAAATCATTAGCAATGGCAACAATTTTTTCTCTTTCCATGTTTTTTTATTCAAATTTTTTAACGATTAATGCGGAGTTGGTTCCCCCAAATCCGAAAGAATTCGACAAAAATACGTCAATTTTTTGATTTTTAGTTTCGGAGATTAAATTTATCTTTTGAGCGTCTTCATCAGGATTTTCTAAATTGATGTTAGGCGCCACAAAATCATTCTGCATCATCAAAATGGAATAGATCACTTCACTTGCACCTGCCATCCAACATTCGTGACCCGTCATTGATTTTGTAGAACTTACCGGAACTTCGCTTCCGAAAATTTCATGAATTGCTTTTGCTTCGTTTGCATCACCAATCGGTGTGGAAGTCGCATGAGCATTGATATAATCGATATCTTTCACATCTAAACCCGACTGTTTTAAAGCACGGTTCATCGCTAAAGCCGGACCATCTACATTGGGCGTAGAAATATGTCCGCCATTTGAAGAAAAACCGTAACCAACGATCTCGCCTAAAATAGTTGCTCCTCTTTTTTGTGCAGATTCAAGGCTTTCAACAATTAAAGTTGCTGCTCCACCGCTCGGAATTAATCCGTCTCTATCAGAATCGAAAGGTCTTGATGCTTTTGCAGGTTCGTTTTCTCTTACCGAAAAAACACCCAAACCATCAAAACTCGCCATTGAATATTTGTTGGTTTCCTGTGCTCCACCGCAAACAATCATCTCCTGAAAACCATTTTTAATCATCATGTAAGCCAATCCCAAAGAATGAGAACCGCTTGCACAAGCTGCACTGATTGTTAAATTGATTCCTCTTAATTTAAAAATAGTAGAAAGATTCATCGTTACCGTGGAGTTCATCGATTTGAAAATCGCTCCAGAACCCATCAAAGTGGTATCTTTTTTTTCTCTTGCAATATCAATAGATTCTACAACCGCTTTTGAAACGCTGTCGTTTCCGTATAAAATTCCGACTTCGTTTTGGTCTAAAAAATCCTGATCGATTTTTGCCTGTTTTAGAGCATCCAATGTTGCAATGTAAGCGTATTCGCTTTCTTCGCCCATGCTTACGCGTTGACGTCTGTTGAGAAGATTTTTCAAATCCGGTTTTGGAACAACTCCCGTAAGACCTGATCTGAAGCCAAATTCTTTTCTTTCATCGACTAAAACAATTCCCGATTTTCCTTGATACAGGGATTCTTTCACTTCTTCCAAAGAAGTTCCGATGCAAGAATAAATTCCCATTCCGGTAATGACTACCCTATTTTCCATGTTTTTCAAATTTAACAATGTATCAATATAACAATGTAACAATTTAAAACATTGGTAAACTGGTACATTGTTATATTGTTACATTATTTTACGAATAAATTCCTCCGTTAATATTAATAATTTCTCCTGTGATGTAAGAAGATTTTTTTGATGCTAAAAATGCAACTAAATCTGCCACTTCTTCTGCTTCACCAAATCTGTTTGCAGGAATCATTGTTTTTAATTCATCTTCGTTAAAATCCTGCGTCATATCTGTTTTTATGAAACCCGGAGCAACTGCATTTACAGTGATATTTCTTTTTGCAACTTCCTGAGCCAAAGCTTTTGTCGCTCCGACCAAAGCACCTTTCGCAGCAGAATAATTGGTTTGTCCCGCAGTTCCTTTTACTCCGGAAACAGAGACCATATTGATAATTCTGCCGTATTTGTTTCTCAGCAACTTTTGAATAAAGAAGTTCGTCACATTATAGAAACCATTTAAACTTGTGTTAATCACAGAATTCCAGTCTTCAATTGGCATCCACATGAATAATCCGTCTCTTGTAATTCCTGCGTTGTTTACGATAATTTCAACTACAGAATTTGGATTATTTTCCTGCCATTCATTTAAAACTTTTTGAGTTTCTTCAGCATTTCCTACATCGAATTTAAGAATTTCTCCTGTAGAACCCAATTCTTCCACTTTAGCCAAAGTTTCCTTTGCTGCAGTTTCGTTTGAAGTATAATTAATTAAAATATGCTCGATTTTCTCTTCAGCCAGTTTTATACAGATTGCTCTTCCGATTCCGCGGGAACCACCTGTTACAATTGCACATTTCATATGTGTTTCAGTTTATTTATATATTGACAACTAAAAGTAGCCAATAATTACATTGTCTTTAAATATTTTTTCACTTCCTCCAAATAAGGATACATCACCATATCATTTGAAAATGCAGGAATAATTTTTCTGATTTCATCGTACAGCTCTTTTGTTTTAGATGAAACTTGTTCTTGAAAACCAAGATATTCAATCCCCTGAACAATCGTAATCGCCTCAATAGAAAGTACTTCAAACGCATTTTCAATTACTTTTCTGCAAATTACCGCTGCATTTGTTCCCATACTTACAATATCCTGATTATCATTATTGTTCGGAATACTGTGAACATACATAGGATTCGACAACATCTGGCTTTCCGCAGTTGTAGAAGTCGCTGTAAACTGAACACCCTGCATCCCGAAATTAAATCCTAATTTACCCAAATTAACAAATGGAGGTAAAATTTCATTGATTTTTGAATTTAAAAGATAATTCAATTGTCTTTCAGCTAACATAGTCAACTTCGTTACAACAATTTTCAGCTTATCCATTTCCAAAGAAATATAATCTCCATGGAAGTTTCCGCCGTGGTAAACGTGTTGATCTTTTACATTGATAATTGGGTTATCGTTTGCTGAATTGATCTCATTTTCTAATACTTTTTCAGTGTATTCTAAAGTATCTAAAACCGGACCTAAAATCTGAGGAACACATCTTAAAGAATAATATTCCTGTACTTTTTCTTTGAAAACCTTTTCCTGTTCTTCAAAGTGAGTATATAAATGATCTGCTCTTTTTCTGATTAATTTACTATCAGCTAAATGGTGACGCATTTTTTCTGCGATTTTCTGCTGACCTGCGTGAAGTTTTGTTCCGTTCAGTACTTCAGAAAAATGATCATCGTATGCCTGAACAATTTCATTGATTGCACAAGATAATTTTAATGAAATTTCAGTTAATTGATTGGCTTTGTATGCGTTTACAATTCCAATTCCTGACATTACCGAAGTTCCGTTCATTAAAGCTAAACCTTCACGAATTTCAACCTGAATAGGTTCTAAACCTTCAGTTTCGAAAACTTCTTTTGTCGATTTTCTTTCTCCTTTATAGAAAACTTCGCCTTCACCAATTAAAACTAAAGCCAAATGTGCCAATTGCACCAAATCACCACTTGCTCCAACACCTCCGTGTTCAAAAATAAGCGGTGTAATATCTCTGTTAATTAATTCTTTAAGTAAATTCACAACAGATTCATGAACTCCGGAATTTCCAAGTGATAAAGTATTCAGTCTTGCCAACATACTAGCTTTCACTTCATCTGCAGGAAGCGGATTTCCAATCCCTGAAGAATGACTTCTGATTAAATTATATTGAAGTTGATGAGTATCTTCATCACTGATTTTAAACTGAGCCATCGGTCCGAAACCCGTATTCACTCCATAAATTACTTTATTTTTTGAAAATTCTTTCAGAAAAGAAAAGCTCTCATTCACCCTCTGGAGAAGTGATTGATCTAATTCTATGCTTTCATTTTCGATAATAATTCTCTGAAAATCTCTCAGTTCTAAAAAGTTATTTATTTTCATCAATTAAAAGTAATGGTATATAATTTTGTAAGATATAATTAATTGTCACTAATTTTGCGCAAAGATAAAAAGTTTTATTAAACAAATGGACAAAGAAATTGTTGATGTTTTAGTAATTGGAGCTGGACCTTCCGGATGCGTATCTTCTGCTTATTTGAAGAAGAATAACATCAATGTGAAAGTAGTTGAAAAAACAAAATTCCCAAGACTTGTTGTTGGCGAAAGCCTTATTCCCAGAGTGATGGATCATTTTGATGAAGCCGGATTGTTTCCTGCGTTAGATAAAATGGGCTTTGAAAAAAAATTGGGAGCTCGTTTTATGCGAGGAAATGAAGTCTGTATTTTTGACTTCAGCAACAAATTCGGAGAAGGATGGGATTGGACTTGGCAAGTTCCGAGAGCTGATTTTGACAATACTCTGGCTCAGGAAGTCATCAACAAAGGAATTGATCTTGAATTTGAAACAGAAGTTATCGGCATTGAATTTAACGGAACAGATTCTGTCACAACCGTTAAAACTAAAGACGGAAAAACTAAAGAAATCCACGCAAAATTCGTAATTGATTCCAGTGGTTACGGAAGAGTTTTACCGAGACTTTTAGACTTAGAAAAACCATCAAAATTGTCTCCACACTCTGCAATTTTTGCTCACGTTGAAGATATCAACAGAGAAGAAGGCGTAGAAGGAACTTTGATTTCTTTTGACATTATTGAAACAGAAGTCTGGCTTTGGGTAATTCCTTTTTCCAATGGAAATACGAGCATAGGAATTGTTGGCCCGACTGATTATATCGAAAAATTATCTAAAAATGGAGACCCTACAGAAGCTTTAAGAAAAGCAATTTCACTTTCTGATTATTATGTAAAACGTTTTGGTGATGTAGAATTTCTTTTTGAACCAAGACATTTGAAAGATTATTCTTGCTCGGTAAAAAGTCTTTACGGTGACGGATTTGCTTTAACAGGAAATGCTTCAGAATTTCTAGATCCTGTTTTTTCTTCGGGAATGGCTTTTGCAACCGAAGGCGGAATGACAGCTGCAAAACTGGCCATAAGACAATTAAACGGAGAAAAAGTTGATTGGCAAAAAGAATTTGCAGACTATATTTTGTACGGCGTTGATGTTTTCACAACATATGTAAAAGAGTGGTACACCGGAAATCTTCAGGAATTATTCTTCCACCAACCGGAAAACCCTGATGTTAAGAGAAAAATCTGCGCAGTTTTGGCAGGATATGTTTGGGATAAAAAAAATACATTTGTGAGAATACATGATACTGCAATTGTGAATCTTGCAAATTTCATTAAAGCAGAAAAGCAACAAGCATAAAAAAGCGGTCTGAATATTTTCAGACCGCTTTTTATTTTATTTTAAAGCTTTTTTCAATTCTTTCCCAAACTCTTTTCCTGTTTTTTCGTAAGCTGCAGTGATTCTCCCATATTCCATGCTGTAATCGACCTTACTTCCGATTCCTTCAATTTTATCGCCTATAAATTTTGCTAAAACTTTTGAAGGATTTTCAGTTTCTACGATTGTAATTTCTGCAGTTAATTTTCCAGGCTGCATTACAAAACCGCTCCATCCTGCATACATCCATTTTGGCTGGATAATCAAAGTATATTTTGTTTCAACGTTTTGAGCAAATTTAATTTTCTTTGATTTATTTAAACCTTCAATAAATTTTTCCGTCCAAATGTTTTCTACATGTTGTTCCCAAGTGTCAATCCACTTTTTCCATGCTTCTTCACCCTTTTTAGCTACAGTTTCTTTGTGTCTTCTTTCTATATATTCAGTTTCTGTAAAATTATCAACCTGAAAAAGCGGGCTTCCATAATTACGCTCAACATTAACTTCTGTTTCTCCTTTTAGAAAACTCAAATTTCCCGATTCGATGGTCAATTTATTTTGAGCGAAAATTGTCGTTGTGATTACAGCGAACAGAAATAGAAATATTTTTTTCATAGTATAAAATTAAGACTGCAAATATAATATCAGAAAAGTAATTTAGTTTTAACTGAACGATAATATTTCTAACTTATTTGAATAAAATTTAAAATTTATCTTAAATCTATAAATGTAATCGGTTTTCTACTATTTGGATTGAAAACGGTTTTATACAAAACATCAAAATCTAGCATTTCAATTTTCGGGCTAACTCTTAATTTTGCACGGAAATGATCTCTCACTTCTCCTTCAAAACTTTCCTCTTCTCTTTCTGTACTTAGCTTAATGATAATTTCATCTAAACCAATTTCATTCGATTGAATAACAATTTGATAACACAATATTCCTTCAAAATCATTCAGAATATCATTCATTGCAGGCGGATACAAAGTTGTTCCTTTATATTTGATCATTTGCTGTTTTCTTCCGACAACTGGTCCTAATCTCATCGTATTTCTACCACATTTACATGGTTCATAATGAGCTTTAACTAAATCTCCCGTTTTAAATCTCAACAAAGGAAGTGCTTCAACACCTAATGTTGTAATGGTCAATTCTCCGCTTTCTCCATCTTTTACTGGATTTCCTTCATCATCAAGAATTTCGGTAATAATTAATTCAGGATGTTGATGACCACCAACTTGATTTTCACATTCGGTAAATGCAGTGCTCATTTCAGTAGAAGCATAAGTGGAATACAATTGAATATTCCATTTCTCCTTAATTTTTTGCGAAAGAATATTATCTGTAAAATCTTGATTTTTGATGCTTTCACCAATGCAAACCGCACCAAAAACGCTGGAATTTTTATAATCAATTCCGTGTTTTTCGGCATAATCAATCATTTTCAACAGAAATGATGGAACGGTTATCAAATATTTTGGTTTATACCTAAAAATAGAGTCCCACTGAAGTTCTGGAATTCCAGGTCCCATTCTGACAACACTTGCACCCATTTTTCTTAAACCTAAAAAATAAGCAAGTCCGGCCATGAATCTTTTATCAATCGTCGTAATCATCTGTACAACATCTCCTTTCTGAATCCCTGCGCAAGCGAAAGAAATTGCTTCGTTGTAAGCTAATCTTTCAAGATCGTTATCGGATAAACCAAAAGTTACGGGATCTCCTAAAGTTCCTGAAGTCGTACTGTAATCAACAATTTGATTCTGGGGAATACAGAAAAAATCATCATTATTTTGCTGAATATCGTTTTTCGAGGTCGTTGGAATTTTCTGTAAATCTTCCAAAGTCTGAATATCAGAAATTTGAATATTGTTTTCTTTAAATAATTTCTGGTAAAAAGGCGAATTGGCTTCAAGATATTGTAAAAGCTCCTGAAGTTTTTCTTCCTGAAATATTTTTATATCCTGAATGTCTGCTTTCTCGATGAATGGGAAAAGTTCCAATAGTTTAAATTTAGAAGACAAATTTATTTAATTAAAATGAAAAGATTAAAGCAAAGCCAAATGAAAATTTTTCTTGCTCAGATGATTCATATGATTGAGAATAAAATTACGATGGAAATATTGAACCATTAAGATTTCTATTAAGAAGTTAAGAATATTAAGTCTCTTCTCTCTTCCAGCAGAATGCTTTTCAAAAAATCTATTGATTTTTCTTAAAAAAGCTTAACTTCTTAAATCTCCTTAATGGTTCAGTTTTAATTTTTTTATAAAAAAATGTGCGATCTGTCGGACATTTAATTTTAACGTCAAATACACATCCTTTTATTCAAACTTTTCAATAGACGGAATCAAAATAAAACATATATTATAAACCGACAAAATTCACTAAATTTGCCAACTTGATTAATCAACGAAATTGAGAAATTACAATGAGCCAATTTAAAGAATATAAAAACCTCAACCTTATAGATGTAGCCGAGAATGTTTCGGAATTCTGGAAAGCAAACGACACTTTTGCAAAAAGCGTGGAAACACGTCAGGGAAATCCTGAGTTTGTGTTTTACGAAGGTCCGCCTTCAGCCAACGGAATGCCCGGAATTCACCACGTTATGGCAAGAGCGTTGAAAGATATTTTCTGTCGTTACCAAACGCAGAACGGGAAACAGGTTTTCCGTAAAGCAGGTTGGGACACACACGGACTTCCTGTGGAATTAGGAGTTGAAAAAGAACTCGGAATCACTAAAGAAGATATTGGCAAAAAAATTTCGATTGAAGATTACAACAAAGCTTGTCGTGAAGCGGTAATGCGTTACACTGATGTCTGGAATCACCTTACCGAAAAAATCGGATATTGGGTAGATCTTGAAGATCCGTACATCACTTACAAGTCAAAATATATGGAGACTGTTTGGTGGTTGTTGAAGCAATTATACAGCAAAGAATTGTTGTATAAAGGTTACACGATTCAACCTTATTCTCCGAAAGCAGGAACCGGACTTTCTTCTCACGAGTTGAATCAGCCGGGAACTTACCGTGATGTTACCGACACAACAATTGTTGCCCAATTTAAAGTTAAAAAAGATTCATCAGAATTATTCAACGATGTTGATGGAGATGTAAACGTTTTAGCTTGGACGACAACTCCTTGGACCTTGCCTTCAAACACGGCTTTGGCGGTAGGAAGAGATATTGAATATGTTGTCGTAAAAACTTTCAACCAATATACTTTTGAGCCTGTAACAGTTGTTTTGGCGAGAGTTTTATTGGAGAAGAATTTCGGTAAAAAATTCGTGGAAGGAACTGATGAAGATTTGGCAAACTATAGTTCAGACAGCAAAACAATTCCTTTTAAAGTTTTAAAAGAATTTACCGGTGAAAAGCTTGCAGGAACTCAATACGAGCAATTAATCCCTTGGTTTACACCGGATGAAACTCCTGAAAAAGCATTCAGAGTAATTATCGGAGATTTTGTAACGACGGAAGACGGTACAGGTATCGTACACATCGCTCCTACTTTTGGTGCAGATGATGCAAGAGTAGCGAAAGATGCAGGAATTCCGCCAATGTTGGTAAAAGATGAGAATGATAACTTGGTTCCGTTGGTTGACTTACAAGGTAAATTCATCAAAGGAAATGATGTTCCAAAAACTTTCTCAGGAAAATATATTAAAAACGAATATTACGATGAAGGAACTGCACCTGAAAAATCTTGGGATGTAGAATTGGCGATTTTGTTGAAAACAGAAAACAAAGCCTTCAAAGTAGAAAAATATGTTCACAGTTATCCACACTGTTGGAGAACCGATAAACCAGTTTTATATTATCCTTTGGATTCTTGGTTTGTAAAAATGACGGCTGTAAAAAACCGTTTGGTAGAATTAAACGAAACCATCAACTGGAAACCAAAAGCTACCGGAGAAGGTCGTTTTGCCAATTGGTTGGAAAACGTAAACGACTGGAATCTTTCCCGCTCAAGATATTGGGGAATTCCGTTGCCGATCTGGAGAACTGAAGATTTAAAAGAAGAAAAAATCATCGGTTCTGTAGAAGAATTATATAACGAAATCGAAAAATCTGTTGCTGCAGGATTAATGAAAGAAAATCCTTTCAAAGGTTTTGAGATTGGAAATATGTCTGAAGAAAACTATTCTTTGGTTGATCTGCACAAAAATGTAGTTGACAAAGTAGTTTTGGTTTCAGATTCAGGAAAAGCAATGAACCGTGAAAGCGACCTAATCGATGTTTGGTTTGATTCAGGTTCTATGCCTTATGCACAGTTGCATTATCCTTTTGAAAATAAAGAATTAATTGATAACAATAAGGCTTTCCCAGCAGATTTCATCGCAGAAGGTGTTGACCAGACTCGTGGTTGGTTCTATACGCTTCATGCAATCGGAACGGCGGTTTTTGATTCAGTTGCTTATAAAAATGTAATGAGTAACGGGCTTGTTTTGGATAAAAACGGTCAGAAAATGTCAAAACGTTTAGGAAATGCAGTTGATCCATTTGAAACTCTTGCAGTTTATGGACCAGATGCAACGCGTTGGTACATGATTTCAAACGCAAATCCTTGGGAAAATCTGAAATTTGACATCGAAGGAATTGACGAAGTGAGAAGAAAATTCTTCGGAACACTTTACAACACGTATTCATTCTTCGCTTTATATGCAAATGTTGACGGATTCAAATTCGCTGAACCCTCGGTTCAGAACAGACCAGAAATCGACCGTTGGATTTTATCTGAATTAAATCTTTTAATTAAAGAAGTAAAAGCATTTTACGAAGATTACGAGCCAACAAGAGTTGCAAGAGCGATCAGTAATTTTGTAAATGATAATTTGAGTAACTGGTACGTAAGATTGTGCAGAAGACGTTTCTGGAAAGGAGATTATTCTGATGACAAAATCTCTGCTTACCAAACTTTATATACTTGTCTGGAAACTGTTGCCAAATTATCTGCACCAATTGCTCCGTTCTTTATGGATCAGTTGTATCAGGATTTGAACAAAGTAACAGGAAAAGAAAGCGTAGAATCTGTGCATTTAACAGACTTCCCGGTTGCTGATGAAAGTTTGATCGATCAGGATTTGGTTGAAAAAACCCATTTAGCACAAAACATTACGAGCATGGTTTTCTCATTGAGAAAAAAGGAAAACGTAAAAGTTCGTCAACCGTTACAAAAAGTGTTGATTCCTGTGTTGGATAAGAAAACTGAAGATCAGATTTTAGCCGTTGCAGAATTAATTAAACAAGAAGTTAACGTTAAAGAATTGCAATTGATCAATGCTGAAGAAGCATCCCATTTAATTGTAAAACAAATCAAACCGAACTTCAAAACTTTAGGTTCCAGACTTGGAAAAGACATGAAAGTGGTTGGTAATGAAATTACTAATCTTTCTGCCGAACAAATCTCATCTTTAGAAAAAGAAGGAAGCATCGAAATTCAAGGATATGAAATCACATTGAATGATGTAGAAATTTCAACAAAAGATATTCCGGGATGGACGGTAACTTCAGACGGGAAAACAACTGTGGCACTAGATTTGAAGATGACTGATGAGTTAAAATCTGAAGGTATCGCAAGAGAATTTATCAACAGGATCCAAAATCTCAGAAAAGAGAAAGATTTTGAATTAACAGACAGAATAAGCATCGTTTTGGAAGAAAACACTCCGTTTTTGGAGCAGATTAAACAAAATGAAGAATATATTTCATCTGAGGTCTTGTCAAATAAAATAGAAATTGTATCTTCACTTTCAAATTTTAACGAAATCGACATCGATGAGATTAAATTTAAAGTGAATGTTGAAAAAAATTAATATATAACTATTGTTTTTTCAATTTCCAAATCATAAATTTATTAAAAAAGAAAAAGACAATGCAAGACGAAAGAGTAAAATACAATGACTCTGATTTACAAGAGTTTAAAAAAATAATCAAAGAAAAGATTGAGAAAGCAGAGAAAGATTTACAGCTAATCAGAGAAAGCTTTATCAATGATCAAAATAACGGAACTGATGATACATCGCCTACTTTCAAAGCTTTTGAAGAAGGTGCAGAAACGCTGAGCAAAGAGCAAAACTCTATTTTGGCAGGAAGACAGGAAAAGTTTGTAAGAGATCTTAAAAATGCTTTGATAAGAATTGAAAACAAAACTTACGGCGTTTGCAGAGTTACGGGAAAACTAATTCCAAAGGAAAGACTTTTGGCCGTACCACATGCTACTTTGAGTATTGAAGCTAAAAATATGAAGAGATAATTATTTTTATCTTATTTTTGTAAATAATTAATTGGGTTTATATAATGTTTTACAGCATTGTATAAACCTAATTTTTAATTATATCTATGAGTGAATTTTTGATTTTAGGAATTATCCTCGTTGTTGTTTTATGGTTTTTTAATAAAGATCGAATCAAAAACCGATTCTATCCCGATAAGCCTAAAAACCTGACAATCGATCAGCAATTTAACTCAGACAAACGAGAAAGAGAAAAAGAAATCGACAGACTTCTCAGTAAAATGGGCAAGAACGGAATTAACGATCTGTCTGCAAAAGACAGAAAAAGACTCGACGAACTTTCTAAACATTAAGTCTTTGATTATCCTAAGACTGACAAAAAAATAAATTAAAATGGAAGCATTAATTGTACACCCAAAAAACCAAATGGAGCTGAATGCGCTAAAAAGCGTGATGAAAGATATGGGAATTCGATATGAAAAATTTCATACCAGAGGTGCAAAAACACAAAAATTTGAACCAAAAACTCCTGTAAAAAAGGATAAACCTGTAAGAGATTTTAAAGACAATCCAAAGAAAGACAAGTAATGAAGAAAATAGCATTAATAACTTTTCTTATTTTATTAATAGATCAGGCTTCAAAAATTTATATCAAAACAAATTTTAACCTGAATGACAGCATTCCTGTTTTTCCGGGTTTTAAACTGACATTTGTAGAAAATCCGGGCATGGCTTATGGTTTTCATTTTGGTGGAATGTTTGGTAAATATTTTTTAGTGATTGTTCGTATTTTCCTGATTGGCGGAATGATCTACCTTTTCAACAAGTGGCTTAAAAGAGGCGAATCTAATTATCTGATTATCCCAATGTCAATTATTTTTGCCGGAGCTATTGGAAATCTTATTGACGGAATGTTTTATGGTTTAATTTTCGACAGCGGAATGGTTTACGATGAAAATGTAAATCAGTGGATTGGTTATGGCGGAGTTTCTAAGCTGGTTCCTTTCGGAGAAGGTTATTCTACTTTTATGAAAGGCTGTGTTGTTGATATGCTTCACTTTCCTTTGGTTGATTGGTATGTTCCTGAAAGTTGGCCTTTAATTGGTGGAAAACATCTTGAGTTTTTTAAATATATCTTTAACGTTGCCGATTCTGCTATTACTATTGGAGCTGCATTGCTTTTAATTTTCAGAAAAAAAGCTTTTCCAAACGGACTTGAGTTCTAAAATATTTAATATGTAGATTTTTATTGTCTTTTAAAGGACATATTTAATCCCATAATGTTTATCGGTTTTTATGTTGCCAACTCATTGGGATTTCATACTTTTATGAAACCTTCAAGGTTTAAAAATGTATGAAAAGAATTATAAAAAATATAATCAAAATTTTCCTGCTCCTTTTTGTGGCAGGAATTATTTTTATCATTTGGTCAAATTTTACCATTAATAATCAGTCAGAAGATTACGTAACGTCTAATATTTCAACTTTACCAAATGAAAAAACAGGACTTCTTTTAGGAACAAGTAAAACTTTATCCAACGGAGCACCCAATGCTTATTTCTTCAATCGAATTGAGGCAGCTGCGCAATTATATAAATCAGGAAAAATTCAGAATATCATCGTGAGTGGTGATAATTCTAAGAAAGATTACAACGAGCCGGAAGAAATGAAAAACGAGCTTATCAAAGCCGGAGTTCCTGCTGATAAAATTTTCGAAGATTTTGCAGGTTTCAGAACTTTAGATTCTGTGCTTCGTGCAAAAGAGATTTTCGGACAAAATTCTTACATCATTATTTCACAAAGGTTTCACAACGAAAGAGCGGTTTATCTTGCAAGAAAAACAATATTGAAGCTTGGGGTTACAATGCAGCAGACGTAAATAAATATGCTGGTTTAAAAACCAATGCGAGAGAAAAACTGGCAAGAGCAAAAGTTTTCTGGGACTTTATGTTTGGTGTAGAGCCGAAGTTTGGTGGGGAGAAGGTTTTGATTCCTTGATTTTAATAATTTAATAATGAGCGTCTTCACCTATCATTTAGTAAAAACAAATTACTTTTCTGCACTTAGAATCCTTTTGTTTCCACCAAAGCCGAGAAACATTTCGGGTTTGATTCACGCAGAAGTTATGACAGCGATGACATTAGGCTCTCCTATTCTTTCACCATCCAGGATGTTGATCAGACAAATCGCAATATTTGCTCAATGGGAAAAGGAAAGTGATATCGACAATTTTTTAACCAAAAATAATTTAGGAAAAATTCTTGCAAAAGGTTGGCATACGAGATTAACTTTCATGAGAAAATGGGGGAAATTCAATAAATTTGAAATTCCTGATGAAACAATAGAATTTGAAAATCCAGATTCTCCGGTCGTTGCAGTAACCATTGCCAGAATGAAATTTTTAGAAATTCCAAGATTTATTCATTGGGGAAGGCCGGTTGAAAAATTGGTACGCGACCATCCAGCAACAACTTTATCTTTAGCTTCTATAAAATTTCCAAATACCGTTTCTACCTTTTCAATTTGGAAAACGCAGAAAGAAATGACGGATATGGTTCACGGACATAGCAAAGTTCCAAAACCTGAAAGGCACGCCAATGCTATGAAAGAAAGAGAGCGAAAAGATTTTCATTTCGAATTTACAACCTTGCGTTTCAAACCTATTTCTGAATTTGGTGAATGGAATGGTCGACGCAACATTATTCCAAATCTCAAAAACAATTAAAATGCGGTTCGCTTATCCTATGCAGAAATTTCAGGATTGGGTGACTCAACAATGGGTTATTCTGCGTGGAAGAAAAATTAAGGCAGAAGACTTTCCTTGGTTGATGGGTCCATTTGGGAATTTGGACGCAATTGGAAAAGATTTCATCCATCAATTTGCGAAAAAAGAAAACTTAATTATACAAATAAATTCAAATACTAAAGGCATAATTCCCTCGATGCTAAAGCTTAATTTATCCGAAACAGAATTCTCAAATTTATCAAAAAATGTCATTGCCTTTTATGAAAAAACAGAAAATTACAACTTAGATTTTTCTGTAAAATGGCATCCATTTTTTAAATTTTTTGGAATTCTGGTTAATAAATTATTCAGCAATAGAATTAACCAATTGAATATTCCTATCAAAAATATTGCTGATTCAGAAACTTTAAAAAGCGAAATAATTAATCTCATTGATCCAAAATCGAATGAAATAAAATACACTTTTTGGTTTCGTTCCATTGAATCTAGTGGACAAGTTATTTATTCCGGGGTTTACGGAATCAGTAATTTGCCTTCTGGAAAAACCTGTGTAAAAGCTGTTTTTCCTCTGCCTAATGGAAATGCAACGGTTTTCATGATTCCAACTGTTGGAGAAAATGGCGAATTGATTTTAGATTCTTCAGGAAAAAAATTTGGCGATGCTGGATTTTATTTTTTACTGAAAGATTCGAGAGGTGAATATTGGTCGAAATTTATCCGTTCTTTCCGTGATCGATTGATTATAGATTCAGAAAACGACTTAATATCAGCGGAACAAACTCTAACTCTTTGGCATATAAAGGTTCTCACATTTTATTATAAAATTAAATTGAAGAAATAATTTAATACAATTTTGCAGCATTTTTTGAACAAGATAGATTCTAAATTTTCCCTATTTTTGTAGAAATAATTTTAAACAAATGTCAAGAATTCTTACCGGCATACAAGCCACCGGAACACCGCACCTTGGAAACCTTTTGGGTGCAATTATTCCTGCAGTAGAGCTTTCTAAACAAGCAGGAAACGAATCATTTTTATTCATTGCGAATCTACATTCGTTGACGCAGATTAAAGATGCAAAAGAACTTAAAAACAACACCTACGAAATTGCTGCGGCTTGGCTTGCTTGCGGACTTGATACCGAAAAAACATTTTTTTACAGACAGAGCGACATCCCTGGAACCTGTGAACTTTCTTGGCATTTATCATGTTTTTTTCCTTATCAGAGATTGACTTTAGCACATTCTTTTAAAGATAAAGCAGACCGTTTACAGGATGTAAATGCAGGTTTGTTTACCTATCCTATTTTGATGGCTGCAGATATTTTATTATACGACGCAGAAATTGTTCCTGTAGGAAAAGATCAGCTTCAACATTTGGAAATTGCACGTGATGTTGCTTCAAGATTCAATAATCAAATGGGTGAAGTTTTGGTTTTACCTCAAGCCGAGTTGCAGGAAGACACCAAATATGTTCCCGGAATTGACGGTCATAAAATGTCTAAATCAAGAGGAAACATCATCAATATTTTCTTACCTGAAAAACAATTAAAAAAGCAGGTAATGAGCATCGAAAGTGATTCTAAATCTCTTGAAGAACCGAAAGATCCTTCTACAGACAAAACTTTTGCGATTTACGAATTGATTGCAACACCTCAACAAACTGAAGAATTAAGAGCAAAATATTTAGCCGGAAATTTCGGTTACGGTCATGCTAAAAAAGAGCTTTTAGATTTAATTCTAACAAGATTTGAAAAAGAAAGAGAATTATTTTCATACTATATGAACAATCTTGAAGAGCTTGAAGCAAAACTACAGGAAGGAGCAGCAAAAACAAGAGTAATTGCTACTGAAACTATTAAAAGAGTAAGAGAAAGTTTGGGAATTTAATTCTGAATTTTCTGATTGATAAAGTTTCGGCGGTACCTTTGGTGCCACCGAAACTATTTTAAATAGGTCTTTACAAATATTCTTTAATTTGCAAAAGATGCTTTATCACCTTCAGATTTTCAACTTCTTTATTTTCATTTAAAACATCAAAGAAAATAACATCCATACCGAAATTCTGAGCACCAATAACATCCGCGATCCAATCATCTCCAATCAGAATACTTTCTTCTTTTTTAGCTTCAGAAAGTCCTAGAGAATACTCAAAAATAGCAGGATTGGGTTTTCTTACTCCAACAGAATCTGCGCTTGTAATTGTCTGAAAATAGTGATCAATTCCTGAAAGAATACATTTTCTCTCCGTCATTTCCTGAAAACCGTTTGATATAATATGAAGCGTATAGTTTTTAGCTTTTAAATAATCTAAAATATATTCTGCGCTTTCAACCAAATGGTTATAATTAAGAATTTTATCTAGGAAATGTTCCTCAAAAAACATCGACAATTCTAAATCATCAATTCCAAAATGTTTGAAAGTATCATAAAAACGATGCTTTCTAAGATATTCTTTATCAATTTCGCCGTCTCTGATCTGTTCCCAAAGTTTTTCGTTGATCTCATGATATACAGAATGAAATTCTTCAAAATCAATGTTGTATTTTAAAGTAATTTCTTCTTTATCGAAAAGATCTTTGATGGTTAGGTAAGCGTTTCTGCGGTGATCCCAAAGCGTATTGTCTAGGTCAAAAAAAATGTGCTGAATTTTCATACAGCACAAAATTAATGATTTTTAATTTTTTGAAAGATGGTAATGATTTTTTTTAATCTTTACTACTTCAAGATTTTTTGAGAAATTAAGCAAAAAATCAATAGTTTGTTTTTTGGGTTTCAAACTTTTCATTTTTAAAGAATCGTTATTTTTCATAGGCAAAAATTACTTTTTCTTTAAAACGTGAAAAATATTGAATTATTATCTCGTCAAGACAATATTATTTTCTTCCATTATTTTTCTTAGGTTGATTAGTGCATACCGAACACGCCCCAAAGTCGTATTAATACTCATATCTGTATGGTCTGCAATTTCTTTAAAACTCAATCCGTCAAAAAACCTGAGTTTTATCACCTCTTGTTGGTTTTCTGGTAAAAACTGTAACATTTTAAGCAAATCTTCTTGAATCTGAAGACTTACCAATTGATCTTCAATATTTTCTGAAGGCTCTCTAATTAAATCGAAAATAGAAAACTCATCATTTTCAAAAGTAGTTTCTGAAACTTTTACATTTTTTGCTTTTGCACGAAAATAATCGATAATAAGGTTTTGTGCGATTCTTTTTGCCCAAAGAATAAACTTCCCCTCCTCATTGTAACGACCTTCTTTCAGCATTACAATAATCTTGATAAAAGTATCCTGGAAAATATCATTTGCCAAATCCTGATCATTTATTTTATACAAAATAAACGTAAACAATTCTCTTTGATGGCGATGTATTAAGGTTGACAATGCTTCTTCGTCTCCTTTTTGGTACAGAGAAATTAATAGACTATCTGTTGATTTCATAACTCTTCTCATTATTTTCCGCCGACAAACAATTTCCTGACTAGGATCAAGTTAATTTTCAGTTTGCCAAAACAGTATTAGAGTAGAGTATTATCTATAAGCATTCAATTATGCTGTAAATATAAATAAAATTTTAATAACTGTTAACTAATTATTAAATATTCTGAAGAATTATTTAAAAAATCTACTTTAACATATCATGTAAGAAGGATGTTGGAATATTTAGTGTGAAATTTACATTTACTCCTTTTAATTCTTTACCATTTAAACCAGAATTCCCAACAGGAAAAGCATAACCACCTGTTAAATCTAAGATTCCAAAAAGAGTAACCCCAATCTTTGGAGCCACATATTTATTCGTTCCCTCAACTCCGGCAAGAAAATAATAAGAATGATAGAAATCTACATTTCTCTCAAAATTAAACAAAATGTCTGCCTGTAATTTAGGCATTATCGCAAAGTCAGAATTCGCAGATCCCATTAAAGCAGAAGCTCCCAAACGATAAATAACATCGTCATTTTTAAGAAACATCAGTTTCCCTCCTACTTCACCGAAGCTTTGGTTTTGGTAAACGTATCCCACATTAATCATTTTGTGCACCGTGTACTGCGCTTTTACAAAAGTGCTTACGAAAAATAGAAAAAGTATAGAGATTGCAAATCGCATATTCATTGTGAAATATTTAAGTGTAAAAATAAAAAAAACTGCTTTAGCATTTTAATGTTAAAGCAGTTTCTATACCGAAAAGAAGAATTAAATTCCGAAAGCAGATTTAATTTCTTCTACTTTGTCTAATTTCTCCCATGTGAAGAACTCTAAACCTGTAAGAGTCAACTCATTTTTATGTCCTTTATTAAAGGTTTTATCAGCAACGAAATGCTCTCTTCCCATGTGTCCGTAAGAAGCGGTTTCTTGGTAGATAGGATTTCTTAATTTTAAATTTTGCTCGATAGCGTAAGGTCTCAAATCGAAAATTGTAGATACTTTTTTAGCAATTTCTCCATCATTCAAACCTACTTTTGAAGTTCCGTATGTATTGATGTACAATCCGCAAGGTTCAGCAACACCAATTGCATAAGAAACCTGCACCAAAACTTCGTCAGCAACACCTGCAGCAACTAAGTTTTTAGCAATGTGTCTTGTAGCATAAGCAGCACTTCTGTCTACTTTTGAAGGATCTTTCCCAGAGAAAGCACCACCTCCGTGAGCTCCTTTTCCACCGTAAGTATCAACGATAATCTTTCTTCCTGTAAGACCTGTATCTCCGTGAGGACCTCCGATTACGAATTTCCCTGTAGGATTGATGTGATATTTGATCTGATCATTAAATAAAGCTTTGATTTCTTCAGTCTGCTGAGCAACAACTCTAGGAATCAAAATTGTTTTAATATCTTCTCTGATTTTGTTTAACATTTCTTCTTCAGCACCGAAGTCGTCATGTTGAGTAGAAACCACGATAGAATCAATTCTTACCGGTTTGTGGTCATCAGAATATTCAATTGTTACCTGAGATTTTGCATCTGGACGAAGATATTTGATTTCAGAATCTTCTCTTCTGATTGCAGAAAGTTCTTTAAGAATAGTATGCGCCAAATCTAAAGCTAAAGGCATATAGTTTGCCGTTTCATTGGTAGCATATCCAAACATCATTCCCTGATCTCCTGCTCCTTGAGCGTTTGCTTTTGTTTCGAAAGTTTCGTCAGCAACTACTCTGTCAACACCTTGGTTGATATCCGGTGACTGTTCGTGAATCGCAGAAATTACTCCACAAGAATCACCATTAAACATATATTCACCTTTTGTATAACCAATTCCGTTGATTACTTCTCTTGCAATAGTTTGAACATCTAAATAAGCATCAGATTTTACTTCTCCTGCCAAAACAACCTGTCCTGTTGTAACCAAAGTTTCACAAGCTACTTTTGAAGTTTTGTCGTATGCTAAAAAGTTATCGATAAGTGCATCAGAAATCTGATCGGCAATTTTATCCGGATGTCCTTCTGAAACAGATTCAGATGTAAATAAATAAGACATATTATTCTTTGTATTTTTTAAGATTAAAAAAAGTGAAGAAAAAATGAATAATTGCCCGGAAATGCTAAAAAAGAATTACTGTTTTAGCATTTTTTTAGAGAGGTTGCAATCAGGTCAAATTTTTCCTCGTTAATAAACGTCTGCAAAGTTAAGTACTATTTTTTAATACTCAAAAACTTTTGTCGATTATTATATTTTTATTGAAACATGCTTTAAACGTCCCTCAATTCTGTTACTGAGGCTTAATGCTTACAAAATCTTTTGGTGCATTATTGAAATTAAGCTTCGTTTCTAAAGAAGATTTTATAAAAGAACTCAACTCATCAATGATTTTTTGCTTGAAAGTCGGCTTATAATAAATGATTTTAATTTCTCTGTAAGGGAAAGGTTTTTTAAATCTGTAAACCTTGCCTTTTTGTTCTTCTGAAAGTTGATTTAAAGCTAGCTCAGGCAAAATACTGATCCCTCCCACTTTATCAACCATGTGTACCAAAGTCTGAATATTGGATGCTAAGAAATCTAAATTTTTAGGCTTCAAAGTGTTTTCTTTTAAGTGGCAAATGTTTTCAAACTGATTTCTCAGACAGTTACCTTCTTCCAAAAGCCAAACTTTTTCTACATTCAGTTCTTCAGGAACGATAAATGTATTTTTCTTGTTTGCCTCAGTATCTGAACTGTAAATCATCAATTCTTCATTAAATAAGAAGTCCTGATAAAATTCGTTGGCATTATCATAAGGCGTAGAAATAATTCCGGCATCCAATTCACCTGCTTTTAAAGCTTTAATGATGTTATCCGTCGTCATTTCCTTTACATTCATCTGAATTTTAGGATTATCCTGCAAAAAATGGAAAATTTCTGTTGGCAGAATGAACGAAGAAACGGTTGGAATTATTCCCAGATTAATGGTTCCTCCCAAAATATTATTTAATAAATTAGCCTTGTTTTTAAGCTCATTTACAGCCTCGATGATTACTTTAGCCTGGTCTATTATTTGCAGTCCTACGTCGGTGGTTCTGATTGGATGAGTTGTTCTGTCAAAAACCTTTACATCCAGCTCATCTTCAAACTTCTGTATCATTGCACTTAATGTTGGCTGAGTAATAAAACACGCTTGAGCGGCTTTACCAAAATGCTTATACTTATCTACAGCGATAAGATATTCCAATTGCTGAATGTTCATTTGATTAATATTATCTATGACAAAGATATAACGTTTTTGGCAGAAGCCATTAAAAATTCAACTAAATTTGATTCTGAAAAATGGAATGAATCTCAAATCATAACTATATGGATAATAAAAAATTAACAACAAGCAGCGGAGCACCTTATTATGAACACCAGGATTCTCAAACAGTCGGAGCGCGTGGTCCGGTATTGTTACAAGATTTTATCTTACAGGAAAACCTTGCTCATTTTGTGAGAGAAAGAATTCCTGAAAGAATTGTTCATGCGAAAGGAAGCGGGGCTTACGGAAAATTTACAGTCACTCATGACATCTCAAAATATACAAAGGCTAAATTATTTTCTCAGGTAGGAAATTCATGTAAAATGTTTGCCCGTTTCTCTACCGTGGGTGGCGAAAAAGGAAGTGCAGATACGGCAAGAGACCCGAGAGGATTTGCTTTAAAATTTTACACAGAAGACGGAAATTGGGACTTAGTAGGAAATAATACGCCTGTTTTCTTTATTAAAGACGCTAAAAAATTTCCGGATTTTATACATACTCAAAAAAGAGTTCCAAAAACCAACCTGAAAAGCGCAACCATGATGTGGGACTTCTGGAGTTTAAATCCCGAATCGCTGCACCAGGTTCTTATTCTAATGTCTGATAGAGGTACACCTTATGGTTTTAGACACATGCACGGTTTTGGCTCTCATACTTTTTCGATGATTAACAGTGAAAATGAAAGAGTTTGGGTGAAGTTCCATTTTAAAACAAAACAGGGAATTAAAAACTTTACCGACGACGAGGCAACAAAAATGGCAGGAGAAAATCCTGATTTTGCACAGGAAGACCTTTGTAATGCAATCGAAAACGGTGATTTCCCAAAATGGACAATGTACATGCAGGTAATGACCGAAGAACAGGCAAAAGAATTCAGATGGAATCCTTTCGACATCACTAAAGTTTGGTTTCAGGGAGATTTTCCTTTAATTGAAATTGGTGAAATGGAACTGAATGAAATTCCAGCAAATTATTTCGCTCATGTAGAACAGTCTACTTTCTCACCAAGCAATTTGATTAACGGAATCAGTTTTTCTCCAGACAAAATGCTTCAGGGAAGATTATTTTCTTACCCGGATGCACATCGATACAGAGTAGGTGTAAATTCTCATCAGCTTGAAGTAAACAGATGTCCGTTTGCAGTCAACAATTACCAAAGAGACGGCTTTATGGCAGATTCAAGTGAATATCAGGATAAGCCAAACTATCATCCAAATAGTTTTGATGACATCCAACCAGATTCGTCTTATAAAAATTTCGAATATGAGCTAGACAGCAATCATGTTGCTAATTTCAACAGAAATGAAAATGACGACGATCACTACACTCAACCAGGACTTTTATATACAAAAGCAATGAATCAGGAGGACAGAGAACACCTGGTAAACAACATCATAGGAAGCATGAAAGGAATTGACGGACCAAAAAAAGACGAGATTATCAACCGTCAAATATGTCATTTTTTCAGGGCAAATGTTGAGCTTGGCATGAAAGTGGCATCCAGTCTAAGTGTCAATATAGACGCCAACATGATGAATCATTTTAAGTAAACTATTAAATAATAAACACTTAAAAGGGAAAAAAGTTAATTTTTTCCCTTTTTATTTGTAAAAAATTTTTAATTTGCAGGTTCTTAAAGATTAAGAGAATAATGACTTACGAAAATATACTGCTAAAGAAAGAAGAAAAAACGGCTGTAATTACAATCAACAGACCTGAAAGTTTAAATGCATTGAATGCACAAACTATAAAAGAAATCAGTGCTGCATTGGATCAATTACAATCTGATAATGAGGTAAGAGTAATTATTTTAACCGGAAGCGGAGAAAAATCGTTCGTTGCTGGTGCAGATATAAAAGAATTTAGTAACTTTAATCAGGAAAAAGCAGAAGAATTAGCCAGAAACGGACAAAATATTCTTTTTGACAAGATAGAAAATCTGTCTAAACCGGTAATTGCAGCAGTAAATGGCTTCGCTTTAGGTGGAGGTTTAGAATTGGCAATGGCTTGCCACATCAGATATGCATCTGAAAATGCTAAACTGGGACTTCCTGAAGTAACTTTAGGTCTTATTCCGGGGTATGGAGGAACCCAAAGACTTCCAAAATTAGTAGGAAAAGGGATTGCGAATGAAATGATTTTCTCAGCAAAAATGATTCCTGCGCAAAAAGCAAAAGAAATTGGTTTGGTAAATGAAGTTTTCCCAATAGGTGAACTTCTTTCTAAAACAGAAGAATTGGCAAAAACAATTGCTAATAATTCTCCAATGGCAATTTCACGCGCTATTAAAGCAACCAATTTGTCTGATACCGATAAAGGTTTTGAAACCGAAATTAAATTTTTCGGCGAGCTTTTTGACTTAGAAGACAAAAAAGAAGGAGTTTCAGCTTTTATTGAAAAAAGAAAGCCTAACTTCTAATATACCAACACAAATTATTTCGAAAACAACCGATGCAGAAGTATAATAAGTTTGACAAAGCTTATCTAAAAATGGCTCAGGAATGGGCAAAACTTTCCTACTGTGAAAGAAAACAAGTAGGAGCTCTTATTGTAAAAGATAGGATGATTATTTCAGATGGATACAATGGTACTCCGTCAGGATCTGAGAACTGCTGTGAAGACGAAACCGGGAAAACCCATTGGTACGTTTTACACGCAGAAGCAAATGCAATTTTGAAATTGGCAGGTTCTACACAATCTGCCCGAGGTGCAACTTTGTACCTTACTTTATCTCCCTGTAAAGAATGCAGCAAGCTAATTTTACAGGCAGGAATTTCAAAACTGGTCTACATTAATGCTTACTCAGATGATGAGGGAATTGCTTTTTTAAAAGAACACCAAATTGAAATAATACAGGTTTCAGAAAATGAGTTAAAAATTTAAAAAAAACACAACACGATGACTTGGGATGAAAAAATTAAAGATTTTGAAATCTTTCTACGTTTTGAAAGAAATTTTTCAGAAAACACACTCGACGCTTATATCCGCGACATTAAAAAACTTAAAGATTACGCAGTAGGAGACCTCGAAAATACAGGTCCTGAAAAGATTACGTATGATAATCTTCAGGAATATATTTTCAAACTATCTAAACAGAAGTTCAGCGAACGATCACAAGCAAGATGGATATCCTCCATTAAAGCTTTCTTCAGATATTTACTGGAAGACGAAATTCGTCATGATAATCCGTCAACATTGTTGGAAGGTCCTAAGTTAGGTTTATATTTACCCGATACATTAAGCCTTGCCGATATTGAAAAAATCATCGAAGCTATTGAAAGAGGTTCAGATTTAGGTAAAAGAAATCACTGCATTATTGAAGTACTTTATGGATGCGGACTTAGAGTTTCTGAATTGATTGATGTTAAAATTTCTAATATCAATTTTAAAGAAAACTACATTAAAGTTATCGGAAAGGGTAACAAAACACGCTTCGTACCTTTAGCTCAATACACTGCAAAATTTTTGAAAGAATACATCACTGAAGTACGTTCTAAAAGTAAAGTGAACAAAAAGCATGAAGACACTCTTTTTCTTAACAGTAGAGGAACTTCAATGTCTCGCGTGATTGTATTTATTATTATTAAAGAATTAACAGATAAAGCGGGAGTAAGTAAGAAAATCTCTCCGCACACATTCAGACATTCGTTTGCTACGCATTTGTTGCAAAACGGAGCTGATTTGCGTTATATTCAGGAAATGTTGGGACATTCAAGCATTACAACAACCGGAATTTATACTCATTTAAAAACAGAAGAACTTCGGGATGTGATACTAAATTATCACCCGAGAAACTCTAATATTGCTTAATGAAAATATTAAAATTTTGTCCGAATTGCGGAAATGAAACCCTCAATTGGGACGGAGAAAAAAAATGGAGCTGCGCTGAGTGCAGCTTCACTTTGTATAATAATGTTGCAGGAGCTGTTGCTGTAGTAATTCGCTGTGGAAATGAAATCTATTTAACCCGAAGAAATCAGGAGCCTAAGAAAGGAAAACTGGATTTAGCCGGAGGATTTGTAGACCCGAGAGAAAGCGCAGAAAACACTTGCAAAAGGGAACTTTTTGAGGAACTTCAGCTTGAAATTGATATTAAAAATCTAAAATATCTAACGAGTCTTCCCAATGTATATCAATACAAAGAAATTGATTATAATACAATTGATTTGTTTTATGAATATCGTGTTTCTGAGAAGTTTGCAGTGAATATAGAATTGTCTGAGATTTCAGAAACCCAATGGATTCCAATTTCTGAAATTAACCTTGACGATATTGCTTTTGATTCTCAGAAGAAATTCTTTGAACAGTATTTAAAAGATTTTAATTAGAAGTATTTTCTAGTATTTTTTAGAATCTAAAATTCCTTTAAAATAATTATTTAAAAGCAATCTTTCTTCTTTAGAAAGGTTGGCTTCCGGGTGATAAACAATATAAGCAGGCATCGGCATTACTTTGCTTTCAATAGTCTGCATAGAGTGCTTAAGCATATTCTGCTTTAAATCTTTATTGTAACTTCCCCAAACGGAAAAATTAAGATGCTCTCTACCATCATTGACATGGCTTTTCACCGACCAGGAAAACGGAGCTATATAAGCATATTTAGGATAAACCGTTTCATCGGAATGACAATCGTAGCAAGCATTTTTCAATAATGCAGCAACTTTTGGCGGCGTATTTTCAACCTTAACAAAATTTTTGTTTTGATCTACAGGCTTATTTACTTTATCAACCGGGATAAATTGGATGATTGCAAAACCTACCAAACACCAAAAAATTATCTTCTTAAACTTCTGCATTATCTTCTTAATTCAAGATTTCTATTCGTTCCTCTAGTTCCAGAATTGTTATTCTGAATTGAAGAATTATTTGTTGGGTTTGTTGTCGATTTATTCTCGTTAGACTGAGCTTTTGTAGCACTTGTAACTGTTCCGAATTTACTGATATCAAGTACTTTTGTATCTTTTAGATCCCAGGTTTCTCTTGAAGTCCATAAAGGTCGAATAACCGCAGTCTTATAGTAAGTATAAGAATCTTCTGCAAAAGTAGACGTTTCAAAATCTGCAGGATCCCAATATCCGTTTTCATTATTATCAACCAAGATCCGGATAATATATTCTGCCGGTTTCAATACATCAAATGTAACCGTATTTCCGCTTGTATATACTTGATAAATTGCTTTTTCTGAAGAATCTAAAAGTTGGAGCCAATATTTTTTAGTCGGAGCATTTTCCAATGTAATTGACAGATTTCCATAATTTTCAATCTTATCAATTTCAAAATCGAAACGTTTCGACTCAGAATTTTTTTCATAATAAGAAGAAATTGTCGTTTTTGGAATCGTCAACTGATATTTCTTTCCGGAAATGAAATCTGATGTTATTAAAATCTGATAAGGATTGGTCTCTGATATTTTTGCAGTAAACGGTTGTACCGTTGTACTGTCAATCTTTAAAGTCCATTTTTCCGGATTAATTTTGTCGATAAGGTAAGTGGATGAAATTTTGAAAGCAGTTTTCGGAGGCAATAAAGCCCCACCATTTTCGCTAATAACATCCATCACATTCTTCTTATTGTATTTATAAAAAGAAACAACAGTATCCTGCTTTGTTCCAGTGTCGTAGCTGAACTCCAATTTTTCGTTCACAGTTTGCCCAACATCACTTTTTACCGCATCAAACCAAATCTTCACAGAATCTGATTTTGGCTTATGCGTCACTTTGATGTCTTTTAATTTTTCGCTTACCGAAAGTACTTTTACCTCTTCAGGATTCCCTTCAAAAGTCATCAAAATTCCTCCCGGCATTTCTTTTAACTCAGGGTTTTTAAACGGCTTTTTAGACGGAAATAATTTTAGATTTAATCCGGAAATAGATTTTTCAACAACAACAGTGTCTTTTTGAAATGCTATTTTTTCTTTTCCAGGATTGTAAATTGAGTTTTCGTTGTCGTCATCAAAAGCAATAATCTTGTATTTTCCTTTGGCAAGATAATTTAGTTCATAATATCCGTCATCATCTACTTTGGTGATGTAATATGGCTTCTGTTTATAATCCATACTGTCTTTCAGCTGATAAAGACCAACCACCATTTTGTTATCAGAGCTGCTTTTCTTTTTTAAAGCTAATGCATCTGTCACCACTCCACTGATGTATAAATCATCAAGCTTTTCGCCTGTAGAAAAAGCAAAATTATAATATCTCAAGACATTACCTTCGCTGTTATCAACGATTGCATTTCCAAAATTGAAATTATAAGTTGTGTTTGCCTGTAAAGTATCTGTCCATTGAATCACCATATATTTATTGGCAATATTCGAAGGGAGAATTCTTTTGATATTCTTTATAGGTGGCGAAATATTAAGATTTTTATTAATATCCTTTAAAGTAATATATTCATTAAAATCAATACGTAATTCTTTGATATCTCTTCTCACATTGACTCTTGCGGAATCTATATTTGAACCTATAGCTTCAGGAGCCAAAGTATCTTTAAGACCTCCGATTGGTGAGCCTACTCTTGCACAAGACTGTACAAGAATTCCGATGATGAATAAAAGAAGAAATCTTTTCATGAAATTATTTGAGCAAAAATAAACATTATTCTCCAAAAACCTCAGTTCCTGTTTTCAAAGTATCCTGGTTATCATTCATAATGCTGTGAAGCTTATCTTTCTGAGGTGGAAAATCTTCGAAAAGACCCGACAAAGCCAAAGCCGAGTAAACTCTTCCCGAATATTTGTTTCCTATAGCAATAATGGTCACTTTTGATTTTAAAAGATGGGCAAAAACAGAATTTGTCCCGTGCCACCAACCGTTGTGGTAGGTTAGTTTTTCTCCGTTATCAAAAATTTTCATTCTAAAACCCAATCCGTAATTATTTTGACCTGCTTTTTCATTGCTGTAAGGCGCAAAAACCATTTGCATCAATTCCGGCTTTAAAAAATCTTTTGAAAACATTGCTTTTGAAAAATTAAAAAGATCTCTTGGTGTAGTATAAACATTTTTATCACCATAAATAAGGTCTAATCGGTCTAAAGGATACAGCTTATTTCCACCAAAATAAAATGACTGGGATGCTGTAGGAATATCTTTTTCCTGAAAAATATACGTATTCGTCATTTTCAGCGGAGTGAAAACCATTTCCTTCATTGCTTGTGGAAAAGGAGTTTTCGTAATTTTCTCAATCAGCAAAGCCAAAAGAGCAAAATTGGTATTGCAATACATAAATCCTGTATCGGTATCTCTCGCCAATTCAGGTTTGTATTTGATGATCATATTCAAAACATCCTGATTGGTAATATAAGTTTTAGAAAGTTCTGCAGGAGCAGGTTGAATTTTAGTAATAAAATATTCGTATTTCGGCAGTCCGCTTCTTTGGTCTAATAAAGTCTGAACCGTCACATTAGGATAAGGAAATGCAGGGAAAAACTGTGTTAAATGGTCTGTCAATTTTATTTTTCCAGCTTCAATTAACTTCATCATTGCCATTGCCGTCAATGTTTTTGAAACTGAAGCAACATGCAATGCCGTATTTTGATTTATAGGATTTTGATTTCCTTCTCGTGCAAAACCTCTGTAATTTTCATATAAAATCTGATCTCCTTGTGCGACCAAGAAACTTCCACTTAAATTACCTCTTTCCCAAACCTTTTTATAATACTGGTCGATATAATTTACGGCATAATCTTTATCAACAAGATTGAAATCTCCTGAAGCAAAAACCTTAGTTAAATCTACATTTCCATAGTTGGGAAGATTGGTTGTAGATTCTGCTGTTGCAGAATTATTTTCAGATTTGTTTTTACAGGAAAATAGAAATAAAAATATGGTGGTAACTAGTACGAGGTTAAGCTTCTTCATGGGTTCAAAAAATGAACGGCAATTTAATAAAACTCCATTCAAATATGAAAAGGCGATTGTCAATTATGAATTATTTAACATAAAAATTCACACCTTAAATGAGTAATCTAATTCGTTGATTTTTGAACTAGCAAAACGATGCAATAATTTTATCTACAATTACTTGTGCCAACTTTTCTTTGCTTTGATGCGTCCAGCCTGCAATATGAGGCGTTACGATTACTTTTTCTGAGTCTAAAAGATATTGCAAATCTTCATTTTCCGATTCTAAATTTTCAAAAGAAGCTTTTTCGTATTCTAAAACATCCAGACATGCACCTTTTACTTTTCCGGATTTTAGAGCTTCAACTAAATATTTCGTCTCTACATTCTTTCCTCTTGCGGTATTCACGAAATAGAAATCGTTTTTCATTTTATTAATAAACGCTGAATCAATTAAATAATGAGTTTCTTCCGTCATAGGAATATGCAAACTTAAAACCTCTGCTTTTTCTTTTAATTCTTCCAAAGAAACCTGCGTTGCAAACTCGTCTGAAAGATCAGAAAGAATATCATGGAAAATCACTTTACATCCAAAACCTGAAAGTCTTTTTGCAGTAGCTTTTCCCATGTTTCCGTAACCTATAAGACCAACCGTTTTTCCAAGCAATTCATCACCACGGTTTTCTTCACGCAACCAAATTCCTTTTTTCACTTCATTTGAAGCAATGAAAAGACGATTCATTAAAATCAGCAACATTCCAACTACATGTTCAGCAACGGAATCTCTGTTTCCTTCCGGAGAATTAATTAATTGAATCCCTAATTTTTCAGCAACAGGAATATCAATATTTTCCATTCCTGCTCCTACTCTTGCAATGAATTTCAAATTGCTTGCTTTTTCTAAAAAGTTTTGATCTAAAGGAATTCTGCTTCTAATAATTACCCCATCGTAATTTTGAATTTTACCACAAACCTCATCATATGAAGACGTAAAATCTTCTTCCAAAATAAAGTTCTTCGCTAAAAGCTGTTCGGTAATAAGAGGGTGATTTTTATCTAATAATAAGATTCTCATTTTTGTAACTTACATTTAAAAATAAACGGAAGAAAAATTCTTCCGTTGTAAATTATTGTTCAATTTCTCCTGAAAATAGCTTTTTCAATTCTACAGAATCTGTTGGCTTCATTCTTCCCGAAAGAATCAGCGATAATTCTTTTCTTCTTAAAGCTGCTGCAAATCTTTCTTTTTCAAGCTCGGTCTCCGGCTCCATCTGAGGAATTGGGATTGGACGATTAAACTCATCAACCGCAACGAAAGTATAAATTCCTTTATTTGTTTGAATTTTTTTCTGGTTGATTGGATCATCTAACCAAACATCCACATAAATTTCCATCGAAGTTCCGAATGCACGTGAAACCTTAGATTCCATCACAACGATTCCTCCTTCCGGAATCGGATGATCGAAAGAAACATGGTTTACAGAAGCTGTTACTACTCTTCTTTCGCAATGTCTGGTTGCAGAAATTGATGCGCAACGATCCATTCTTGCCAACAATTCACCTCCAAAAAGGTTTCTCAGTTGGTTGGTATCATTGGGAAGTACGATATTCGTCATTACCGTCAGAGATTCTGACGCCTTTTTTATTTTTGCCATTTTGATTTACTTTTTTTTGGAATTGGGTTTCCAAGTTTTTGCAGCCTGCTTTATTGAATCTTTTTTAAGAGAATCCGCTTTAAAAGCTTTTACAGAATCTTCTCTTTTTATCTCTGCCGAATCTATTTTTACCGGCATTTTCTTTTCAATTCTCTTTGTTTTGGTCTGTACCGAAACATCATCAAAAGATTTTTTTCCGAAGATAAGTTCCTGTTGAGTATATCCTAAATATAATATTCCTAAAACCGGAATAATAAAAAGGAAAATCCAAAGAATTGATTTATTAAATTTATAATCTTTCTCAGGGTTTATCGGGCTTTCGAAAGAGTCACCTTCATTGATATCGGAGAAACGAATTTCTTCCAAACCATAAAAATCAGGATGATCAGATTCTAAACGATTTCCTTTGAAATGAAGTTCTCTGTCTTCAAGAAAAATAGTTCCGAGATTCTGGATCTCCAAAGTATGCTCTGCCTGAAGTTTTTTCTTCCAAAAATCAGTCTGGATCTGCAATTCATTTTCAGCCGCTTCTTTTGAAATTGATTTTTTATTGCTGATAAAATCTACCAAATCATCAGATGAAACCTGATAATCAGAATGGAATGCAATTTTTGAAGAAGGAGGAAGAATACTTCCGTTGTCTGAGTTGATGACCGCTTTAGAATTTTCCAGAGAAAATACACCAAACTTTGGAACGGTAACGGTTCCAAATTGTTTCAAATAGTCTAAAATGTAAGCTGAAATATTCATTTGGTGGCAAATTTATGACTTTTTCGTGACTTTTTGGAAGATTTATTTGTAATGTATAACAAGCAATAATTTTAAAAAATTAAAACTAAAAAAGACTGCCGAAACAGTCTTTAAAAAATTTAATCTGAACTAACTTGAAATATATTGATATGAAATGGTGTCGAATTTTAATTATTGAATTTTCCAGCTGATCCCAAACATAAAATTGGTTCCTGCCTGAGAAAAATAAACCGGACCATTGTAAACATACCCGTTGTTTACATATTTCTGATTAAAAATATTATTCACCAAAAGTTTTAAAGCAACCTCATGTTTTGCAATTTTAAAGTCATATTGCGCATTAAAATCTGTAAGCAGATAATCGTCAAGTTGTAAACTCTGAGTTTCTGTATTATCCAAATATTGCTTTCCAACAAACTGATTCATCAAAGCAAAGTGGAAATTCTTAGTTGGATTGTATTTCAGGCTAATATTGGCAATTAAATTAGGTGAAAATGAAATTTCAGTGTTCCCTAGCTCGGTAATTTCTTTTTTATTTTTAATTCTGAAATCCAGATTTCTGTTTTGACTCACACTTACATTTGCTGAGATTTCCCATTGTTTTGAAAGTTTTGCCAAAGCTCCAATTTCTACACCTCTTCTGTAACTTTTCCCGGAATTGGTTCTGATAAACTCTCCAATATTACTGATCTGACCGTTTAAAACCAACTGATTCAGATAATACATATAATAAAGGTTGGCTGTAAAAGCTACTTTACCAAACTGCTTTTCAATTCCTGCTTCAAAATCATGCAGTTTTTCTGATTTCACATCATTGTTTGATATTAAATCATCACGATTGGGCTCGCGTTGCGCATGAGCATAAGAGAAGAAAACTTTTCCGTTTCCTAGTTTATAATTAACTCCCGCTTTTGGATTAAAAAACAGCCAGTTTTTATCAAGATTAGCACCTTCTCCATCGCCTTCCATTAATATTTTAGTATCGTAATCGATATTTCTCAGCTGAAGATCTCCGAAGAATTCAAAATCATTTACTTTGATTAATGCTTTA
Source organism: Chryseobacterium scophthalmum (assembly GCF_900143185.1). Classification (NCBI taxonomy): domain Bacteria; kingdom Pseudomonadati; phylum Bacteroidota; class Flavobacteriia; order Flavobacteriales; family Weeksellaceae; genus Chryseobacterium; species Chryseobacterium scophthalmum. The sequence continues at coordinate 90,822 of NZ_FSRQ01000002.1, forward strand.
GCAAAAGCTGCAACTTCAGTTTTCACCGAACGATTGCGATAATATTCATATTCATCAATATTTGGAAAATACACTCCGGTAACATTCCCATAATGTCTTCCGTAATACTGATTTCCTACCAATCCGAAATTCAAATCTAGATTTTCAAATTTCCCGTATAAAGTAGAAACCAAACCATAGAAATCGTTGTTCAACCATTTTTTTCTGATAAAATCAGTTTGATTTACCGGAGAACCGTTTAATTCAAACACTGGAAGATTGTAATTGGAGTAATGCGTTGCATCTTCATCTTCTTCGTTTACTCTTACGTAATTTTCATAAAACCCTCTTCCTTTTGTGTAATGAAGAGTTGTTTCAAGATTCCAACGCTCGTTGATGTTTTGTTCCCATAAAAACTGATAATGATTTTGTCTGTAATTATCAGTTTCGTTATCATAAAATTTCTCTTCGCCCGTAAAAAGATCTGTGTATTGACCGGAATAATTCAGTCGAGGGTTTGTTTCCCAGGTTTGTCTATCAATTCCGTTCCAGGCTTGATACGTTTTTTCTTTACCTCCAAAAGCCATCAAGCGAAGTTTTGTTTTCCCTTCCTCAAATAAAGCTGTGAAATTGTAAGAATTTAAATCTGAAAAAGCCCTGTCGATATATCCATCAGAATGAATATATGAATATCTTCCCATCACAGAAAGTCGGTCTTTCCAGAATTTACCAGAACCTACCTCAGCCGAATATTTGTACGTATTAAATGATCCGTAGCTATCATCTGTTTTAAAATAAAATTTTTCTTCAGGCTCTTTAGAAATCACATTAATACTTGCTCCAAAAGCCGAAACTCCATTATTAGATGTTCCCACACCTCTTTGAATCACAATTTGTGAAGCCGAGCTCGTAAGATCCGGAACATTGACGAAGAAAGTTCCTTGGCTTTCAGAATCGTTGAACGGAACGCCATTCATCATCACATTAATCCCTCTTCCTGCAACTCCACGAATTCTGAATCCTGTGTAACCCACCCCATTTCCGGCATCGGAAGTAGAAATAATTGAAGTTTGATTTTTTAAGAGAATAGGAAGATCCTGCCCAAGATTTCTTCCGTCAAGATCTTTCTGAACATTAATGATCTCTTTGGCAACAGGAAGTCTTTTGGTAAAGTTAACAGCTTCAATTTCTCTGATTTTCAGAGAATCATTATTTAGAGTTTGTGCAAAACTCAGGGAACTTGCGGTAAGTCCTAAAAAAAACAATCCTTTCATTCTTATAAATTTTAAAAATTTAATGGAATAAAAGGGGCGATTAAAGTAATGTAACAATTTACTAATTTAACAGTCTAACAATGAAATTGGTAAATTTCTACACTGTTATATTGGTACATTTTCAAATTTCCCTAAACAGCATTACCCGTTCCAGGTTCATTGGGTATAATCTCAGCCCGCTTTGGAGCACCCCTTTATTTCAGCGGCAAAATTACTAAAAATATGCGAATTAAAAATATTTTGAAATTGAGATTCAGATTTAACTATAAAACTTAGTAAGATCGGTTGTAGGAATCTATATAATAATAGTTTTTATCATCCTTTGTGACTTCAAACATTTTGCCCAATTTCCAGCTGTAATTCCTTTTTATATCTGAATATTCAAACGGAATGATAATCTTATTATTGATATCAATCACACCAAATTTATCATTATACGTTGCCACGATCATCGGATTTGCCAAATCATTACCTTCCAAAATATAGAGATATTGATAATTTGGATAAATAGTAAACTGACTGCGGTCTGATGGATTTTTAAACTTCGAATCTTCAATGATTCCGTATTTTTTGTTTAAAATATAGGCATGAAATAATGCTTTTTTCAATTCCAAACTACATTTTCCTAAATCAGCATCTTTATATTGATAAACTTTTTTGCCTGATCTATTAATTCTGAAAGTAATTTTATCTTTTTCTACAGTGGCAAAATCTCCACCTCCAAACTTTCTGATTTTCTCGTTGGGAGAGTTTAAAAGGTTGCAATCTTCACCAAAAAACATCACCAGATCATACTCCGGCTGAATTACAAATTTTCCTTTTTGATTAACAAAGCCCGATTTTCCATTCTTTTTTTGCGGAATCAACAATGGAACTTCTTCATTAACCACAGGAAGTTTCGACACGTCATTTTTTACAATATTTGACTTTACTGCATTTTTAGTTCTATTTAAATTATTCTTTTTAAGAGTTTTAGATTGAGAAAAAGCAAAAACAGAACACGTTATTAAAAAACCCAACTTCAATTTCCTTAGAATCATCTTATGTTTATTTTGTACCAAAAATAGAAAATATAAAATTCATATTTATAAAGAATCTAAATAATTTCAACCTTACAAAATAGTAAAATTTCGTAAATTTGGAAACATTTTCAAGTGTTTAACAACGGAAAACTAAATTTTGAAGGTTTTTTTGATAAATCTAAAAAAATAACATCAGTTCTTATCTGTTAAATTTTATTTCAGAAAAGATTTTCAATAAACAGCTTCAATTCCGATAACAAACTTAGAAAGATTTACGAATAAATCGTAAAACAATTGAAAGTGATGCGTATTAGGAATTTTATTAAATCCCAAAGGCGCGTTTAAAAATGAAAAGACTTCTAGAATTATGAATATTTATCAGGATTACATCCAAGAAATCGAAGAAAGAAAAAACCAGGGACTCCACCCAAAACCAATTGACGGCGCAGATCTATTAAGCGCAATTATTGAGCAGATTAAAGATACAGCAAACGAATACAGAGCTGATTCTCTTAAATTTTTTATTTATAACACTTTACCGGGTACAACAAGTGCTGCAGGAGTAAAGGCTAAGTTTTTAAAAGAAATTATTCTTGGCGAATCTGTGGTTGAAGAAATTACTCCAGCTTACGCTTTTGAATTATTATCTCATATGAAAGGCGGACCTTCTATCGAAGTTCTTCTTGATTTAGCTTTAGGAAACGATGAAGCAACTGCAAAACCTGCTGCTGAAGTTCTTAAAACTCAGGTTTACTTATATGATGCTGATACAGCACGTTTAAAAGATGCTTTCGAATCTGGTAATGTAATCGCTAAAGATATTTTGGAAAGCTACGCCAAAGCTGAATTTTTCACTAAACTTCCTGAAGTTGCAGAAGAAATTAAAGTAGTGACTTTCATCGCTGGTGAAGGTGATATTTCTACAGATTTATTGTCTCCTGGAAATCAGGCTCATTCTCGTTCAGACAGAGAACTTCACGGTAAATGTATGATCACACCTGAAGCGCAGGACGAAATCAAAATGCTTCAAGCTCAACATCCTGATGCAAGTGTAATGCTTATCGCAGAAAAAGGAACAATGGGAGTTGGTTCTTCTCGTATGTCTGGTGTAAACAACGTTGCACTTTGGACCGGGAAACAAGCAAGTCCTTATGTACCTTTCGTAAACATCGCTCCGATTGTAGCGGGAACAAATTGTATTTCTCCAATTTTCTTAACGACTGTTGATGTAACCGGAGGTATCGGAATTGACCTACAAAACTGGGTGAAAAAAGTTGACGAAAACGGAAACCCTGTTCGTAATGAAAATGGTGATATTGTTTTAGAAGAAAAATATTCTGTTGCTACAGGAACTGTTCTTACAATCAATACCAAAGAAAAAAAATTATACAATGGAGATGTTGAATTGAAAGACATTTCAAAATCATTTACTCCTCAAAAATTAGAATTTATCAAAGCTGGTGGTTCTTACGCCATCGTTTTTGGTAAAAAAATTCAAACTTTTGCTGCAAAAACTTTAGGAATTACAGCTCCTACAGTTTTCGCTCCTTCTAAAGAAATTTCAATTGAAGGGCAAGGATTGACTGCTGTTGAGAAAATCTTCAACAGAAATGCAGTGGGTGTTACTGAAGGTAAATTATTACATGCTGGTTCAGACGTTCGTGTAGAAGTAAACATTGTTGGTTCTCAGGACACGACAGGTTTGATGACTTCTCAGGAATTAGAATCTATGGCTGCAACCGTGATCTCTCCAATCGTAGACGGAGCTTACCAATCAGGTTGTCACACTGCTTCAGTTTGGGATAAAAAAGCGCAGGCTAATATTCCTAAATTAATGAAATTCATGAACGATTTTGGGGTTATCACAGCTCGTGATCCGAAAGGTGAATATCACGCAATGACAGACGTTATTCACAAAGTTCTTAACGATATTACAGTTGACGAATGGGCAATCATCATCGGAGGTGACTCTCACACAAGAATGTCTAAAGGTGTTGCTTTCGGAGCTGACTCTGGAACCGTAGCTCTTGCTTTAGCAACAGGTGAAGCATCAATGCCAATTCCTGAATCTGTGAAAGTGACTTTCAAAGGAGATATGAAAGAGCATATGGATTTCCGTGATGTGGTTCACGCAACTCAGGCTCAGATGCTGAAGCAATTTGACGGAGAAAACGTTTTCCAAGGTAGAATTATCGAAGTTCACATCGGAACTCTTCCGGCCGACCAAGCGTTTACATTCACTGACTGGACTGCAGAAATGAAAGCGAAAGCTTCTATCTGTATTTCTGAAGACGATACTTTGATCGAATCATTGGAAATTGCGAAAAGCAGGATCCAGATCATGATCAACAAAGGAATGGATAACCATAACCACGTTCTTCAAGGTCTAATTAACAAAGCAAACAAGAGAATCGAGGAAATCAGAACGGGCGACAAACCTGCTTTGACTCCGGATGCTAATGCAAAATATTACGCAGAAGTAGTTGTTGACCTAGACATTATTGTTGAGCCAATGATCGCTGATCCTGATGTAAACAATGACGACGTTTCTAAAAGATATACTCACGATACCATCAGAGACCTTACTTTCTACGGTGGTGAGAAAAAAGTTGACCTTGGTTTCGTAGGTTCTTGTATGGTTCACAAAGGTGATTTGAAGATCGTTTCTCAAATGTTGAGAAATCTTGAACAGAAAAATGGTAAAGTAGAATTCAACGCACCATTGGTTGTTGCTGCTCCTACTTATAATATCATTGACGAACTAAAAGCTGAAGGTGACTGGGAATTATTAGAAAAATATTCAGGTTTTGAATTTAATGATAATGCTCCGAAAGGCGAAGCTCGTACTCAGTATGAAAATATGATGTACCTAGAGCGTCCAGGTTGTAACCTTTGTATGGGTAACCAGGAGAAAGCTGAAAAAGGAGATACTGTTTTGGCAACTTCTACAAGACTTTTCCAAGGAAGAGTGGTTGAAGATTCTGAACGTAAAAAAGGTGAATCTTTATTAGCATCAACTCCGGTTGTTGTATTGTCTGCGATTATTGGAAGAATTCCAAATATTGACGAATACAAAGCTGCTGTTGAAGGTATCGATTTAACGACTTTCGTTCCATCTATCAAAGAATTGGTTACCGTTGGTCACTAATTTTTAAATTAAAGTCGCAAGACTTTTTAAATATAAAATGGAAGATTTCTTTTTGAAGTCTTCCATTTTTTTGTTTAGAATCTTTCCATTTAAGAGCAACTGGAATTATTTTAACCTATGTCAATGATTCAAAATTTATTTTTCCTTAACTTCATAGGTATAAAAAATAGTAGTTATTCATCTAATTAATCCTATTTTATGAATGGTAGGAATAGTATTTGATGAACCTTTATTGAAAAAATTTCCGGCCTTAGTTTTAATTAAAATCCCGGAAAACTATTAGAAAAGAAAAATTAAAATAGATATGACTTTCGACATTGACATGATCAAAAAAGTGTACGAACGTTATCCTGAAAGAATTGCTGCTGCAAGACAAATTACAGGAAAACCACTCACACTTTCAGAAAAAATCCTTTACACCCATTTATGGGAAGGAAACGCAACACAAGAATATGAAAGAGGAAATTCTTATGTAGATTTCGCTCCAGATAGAGTTGCAATGCAGGATGCCACTGCGCAAATGGCACTTTTACAATTTATGCAGGCTGGGAAAGCCAAAGTAGCAGTTCCTTCAACTGCTCATGCGGATCACCTTATTCAGGCAAGAGTGGGTGCAGAAGCAGATTTACAGGAAGGAATTAATAAAAACTCTGAAGTTTTCAATTTCTTAAGCTCGGTTTGTGATAAATATGGAATTGGTTTTTGGAAACCGGGAGCTGGAATTATCCACCAAGTTGTTCTTGAAAACTATGCATTTCCGGGAGGAATGATGATCGGAACCGACTCTCATACGGTAAATGCAGGAGGTTTAGGAATGGTTGCCATCGGAGTTGGTGGAGCTGATGCGGTAGACGTAATGGCTGGAATGGCTTGGGAATTAAAAATGCCAAAATTGATCGGTGTTAAATTAACCGGAAAAATGTCTGGTTGGACTTCCGCAAAAGACGTTATTCTAAAAGTGGCAGGAATTCTTACCGTAAAAGGAGGAACAGGATGCATCGTAGAATATTTTGGAGAAGGAGCAGAATCTCTTTCAGCAACAGGTAAAGGAACAATCTGTAACATGGGTGCTGAAATAGGAGCTACAACTTCTACGTTTGGATATGATGATTCAATGAGAAGATATTTGGCTGCAACCGGAAGACAGGATGTTGTAGATGCCGCTGATAAAATCGCTGAACATTTAACAGGTGATGCTGAAGTGTATGCAAACCCTGAACAATATTTCGATCAATTAATAGAAATCAATCTTTCTGAATTAGCTCCTCATTTGAACGGACCTTTCACTCCAGATTTAGCGACTCCTGTTTCTGAGTTCAGAGCTAAAGCTGAAGCAAACGGATGGCCTCTTGAAGTAGAATGGGCATTGATCGGTTCTTGTACCAACTCTTCGTATGAAGATCTATCGAGAGCAGCTTCTATTGTAGAAGATGCAGTTGCAAAAGGGGTAAAACCTAAAGCTATTTTAGGAATTAATCCTGGTTCTGAGCAGGTGAAATTTACTGCAGAAAGAGACGGCTTCTTAGATTCTTTCAGAAAATTTGAAAATGCAAGAATCTTTACCAATGCTTGCGGACCTTGTATCGGGCAATGGGACAGAGAAGGTGCTGAAAAAGGAGAGAAAAACTCGATTATTCACTCTTTCAACAGAAACTTTGCAAAAAGAGCCGACGGAAACCCAAATACACATGCTTTCGTAGCTTCTCCAGAAATGGTTGCTGCAGTGGCGATCTCCGGAAGATTAGATTTCAATCCGATTACAGATACTCTAACCAATGAAGCTGGTGAACAGATTAAACTGGATGAACCGAAAGGTTTTGAATTGCCTGCAAAAGGTTTTGCTGTTGATGATAATGGATATCAAGCTCCATCTGCAGACGGATCTAGTGTTCAGGTCAATGTAAGTCCAACTTCAGACAGACTTCAATTATTGGAAGAGTTCCCAGCTTGGGATGGTAAAAATATTACCGGAGCAAAAGTTTTAATTAAAGCTTTCGGAAAATGTACCACCGACCATATTTCTATGGCAGGACCGTGGTTGAAATATAGAGGTCACCTTGATAATATTTCAAACAACATGTTGATTGGAGCAGTCAATGCTTATAACATGGAAACCAATCATGTTAAGAATGAACTGACAGGTGAATACGGAGAAGTTCCGGCTGTACAAAGAGCTTACAAAGCTGCAGGCGTTCCGACTATTGTTGTAGGAGATCAAAACTACGGTGAAGGTTCTTCTAGAGAGCACGCTGCAATGGAACCTAGACATCTTGGTGTGAAAGCCGTTTTGGTAAAATCATTTGCAAGAATTCATGAAACGAACCTTAAAAAACAAGGAATGTTAGGAATTACATTTGCCAATGAATCTGATTATGATAAAATTTTAGAAGACGACACCGTTAACTTCTTAGATCTTGATCAGTTCGCTCCAGGAAAACAATTGACTTTAGAATTTGTACATGCTGATGGAACGAAAGATATCATTTTAGCAAACCATACGTACAACGATCAGCAGATCGATTGGTTTAAAGCGGGTTCTGCGTTGAATTTAATTAAGCAACAGGAAAACTAAAATTCAGTTTTTAATTATACAGAAAAAGCAACTTCAATTGAAGTTGCTTTTTTATTTCAGCTTTTCCAAAAGATTAGATTTATACATTTCTCCCACTGAAATTTCGTGTTCCGAAATCAAAATTACTTTTTTTGAATTTAGACTTTTCACTTTATCTAAATTTAAAATAAAAGATTTGTGAATTCTTGTAAAGTTTGCCGGAAGCTGATTTTCCAGAGATTTCAAAGTATCTAAAACAATGTATTCCTGAGTTTCTGTTTTGATGTTGACGTAATCTTTAATGCTTTCCACATAAAGAATTTCATCAAAATTAATGCGATGCTGCTGACCGGAAGATTTCACGAAAAAATGTCCGGTTTCATTAGCTTCAGTTACAGGAAAACGTTCCTGAGCCTTCATAACGCTTTTGCTAAAACGGTCAAAAGAAATCGGTTTTAAAAGATAATCAACAACATTGTGCTCATATCCTTCTAAAGCATATTCTGAATAAGCCGTAGTTAAAATATACTTCATTTTATCGCCGACGATTTTCATGAAATTAATCCCCGTTAATTCCGGCATTTGAATATCTAAAAAGACAAGATCTGCATCGCTCTTCTGAATAAATTCTAAAGCTTCAATAGGATTTTCAGTAGAAAAAACAAGCTCAAGAAATGGAATTTTCTCTACATAACTTCCGAGGAGTGATACTGCGAGCGGTTCGTCATCAACAATAATGCATTTAATTTTCTTCATTCTTCAAATCGATCTTTAAATCTACGGTAAAATTGGTTTCCGTTTCAATCATATTCAGCTCGTATTTTTTAGGATACAAAATTTCGAGTCTTTTTCTTACATTTTCGATCCCGATTCCGGAAACAGAGTCTTTCATTTTCTCTTTTTTAAAGTTTAAAAGATAAAAATGCAGAATTTTATTGTTATCTGAAATTTTCATATCAAAACCTTTGTTTCTGAAATCCCCGTGTTTAAAAGCATTTTCAACGAATGGAACTAAAAGCATCGGCGAAATATTCAGTTTTGGATGAATCAGTTTTTTCTCAACATTTAATAATTCAGGATTTTTAATTCTCAGTTTTTCTAAAGCAATTAAACTGTCTAGATAACCAATTTCTTTATCTAAAGTAATAAAATCTTTCTCAAGATCTTTAGTGCTGTATCTTAATAATTGTCCCAATTCTTCAATGGCAGGCAAAGCTTTATCTGAATTTTGATAGACCAAAGAATAAATATTATTTAAAGTATTAAAAATAAAATGCGGATTGATCTGGGTTTTTAAAGCTTGAAGTTGTGAGTTTTTATGTTCTTCAATCAACCTACGCTTTTCTTTTTCAGTTTTCAATGCGTTATTTAATAACCAAATTAAAGTAGCAACAAAAATAGTCGTATAACCAAAGAAAACGTTATCATAAAAATAATACACTAGAGTTGTCTTCTCATGATAATTTCTGAAACCAAATAAAATAGGAAATAACATCTCTTCAATAGAATACCTTAACAAACCGAAAAATAAAAATATGCTGATAATTCCACCAATGATAGCATACATTTTCTGCTTCTTATATACCCAAGGCATTAAAATAAAATAATTAGCATAAAAAGTTAATAGATTTACGAGTAGAAAAGAATAACCTAAAATATAGCTTTGAATTTCTCCACTGGATCCGTCCGGTAAAAAAATAAATCTAAATTGGTAATAAATAAAAAATAGCCAATACAAAAGATGTAGAAGTAGGATCTGTTTTGTTTTCATCTTAATTCTTTATTGTTAATTATAATTGGTTGAGAAGAGTAATAATGCAAATATATCGAAACCGGAACTGCATTTCGGTTCTCTAATTTCAACATGCTTTTTTTAGGTAATCTATATTTAAATTCAGACTTACCCAAAATTTCAGAAGGTATTTTCAGCTCAGAAACTAAAACTACTTTTTCCTTTGAAAGATTTTTTATTTCTATCGTTGCAGGCACTTTTACTTTATTAATAGTAATGCTTTCGTTCGGAGCTATTGTGATTGTTTTCCAAACATCTACCCTGTGATCGCCTACATTGGGTTGCATAAAAGCTAAGCTTAAAAGAAGTATTATATTTTTCATTCACCAAAAATAATTACAATAGCAAAGTAAGACCTTCCAAAATCTACAAACGGCTCTTTTTTTCCGATGAAAGTATTTTAAACCGGCATATTTCGTACTTGGTCGAAACGCTGTTTTATCAAATCGTTGTGAGATATAAATTTGTCAAAAATATTTAAAACAAATTATTATGAAAACATCAATATTGATCGTATTAATGACAATGTCAACATTCTTATTCGGGCAGAAAAAACCTTCAGAATATTTTCCTGATCCTAAAACAAAAGTTTTGGTTGTTGGTTCATTTCATTTTGATTATCCCAATCAAGACGCTCATAAAACAGAAAAAAGTGATCAGGTAGACGTGTTAGAGCCTAAAACTGCTGCTGAAGTAACAGAACTTATTAATTACATCAAAAAATTCAAGCCTACAAAAATTGCTATTGAAGCTTGGCCAAATTGGAAAGCCAATGAAAAATTGCAAGAATATAAAGAAGGAAAACACAGGGATCAAAGGGATGAGCGTTATCAACTTGCAATGCGCCTTGCAACAGAACTTAAGATCAGTGAATTGTACAGTATTGATGCCAATTCTGTGTTGGATGAATTTATAGAAAAATTCGAAAAAACAGATTCAGTGTATTTTAAAAATATGCTTAAAGATTATGATTTTTTAAATGACGACCGCATCTCTCAACAGTATAATACTTTCATTAAGAATACTGCGCGAAAAAACTTTAAATCTATTCTTGATATGTTTAAATATATGAACAGCAAAGAATATCATCAATATGAATACGGAGCATATTTAACAGGAGATTTTAAATTGAGAGAACACGACGGCGCAGATCTGCTTGCTTTATACTGGTACAACAGAAATCTTAGAATGTTCAGAAAAATACAGGAGATTCCTAAAAATGTAGAAGACAGAATTTTGGTGATTGCAGGAAACGGTCATGCTACAGTTTTCAGACAGCTTTTCACTATTTCTCCAGAATATGATTACGTTGAATTTTCATCCTTAGACTCAAAAAAATAATCTCCTTACCTCATCAATTTAAACCATCCATTTCTCATGAAAAAGACATTCGTTATTGCAGCATCTTTCTTATACATCTTTTCTTTTGCCCAAAAACAAGATAGTTTACAACTGAAAACTATAGAATCTGTTACCATTAATGGCAAGAAAAAACTTCTTCTCGAAAGGAAAGCTGATCGTCTTATTTTTAATGTTGAAGCTTCTGTAGCTTCTCAGGGAATGGATGGTTCGGAAACATTGGCCAATGTTCCGATGTTGAAAGTAGATGATAATCTGGGAAGTATTTCTATTGCGGGAAAGAGCAGTGTCAATGTAATGGTCAATGGAAGAATGCTGAATCTTTCAGGAACGAATCTTATCAATTATCTGAAAACGATACGCTCGGAAAATATTGCCAAAATAGAAGTGATCACTACTCCACCCACAAAATATGAAGCTCAGGGAAACAGTGGATTGATCAATATTATTCTTAAAAAAAATCCAAACTTAGGCTGGAGCGGATCAGTGAATACAGGATTGAACCAAAGAACCTACTCAGGAGGAAATTCAACAGGATCATTAAATTATCAGACCGAAAAACTAAGCTTATCTTTAAAAACAAGCTATGCAGACGGAGCAAAGCGTTCAGAAGAAAACTACAGTATTTTAGGTGCTTCTCAAAATTACAGCCGCTCTGTAAGAAAAGATATGTGGAAAGAATTGACGCCTAATCTAAATCTTTCGTACAAGCTCAATAAAAACTCCGAAATCGGAATGGAATACATCTATGCTCATCAGAAATCTGGGATGCATATTGTAAACGAAACACGAAATGTAGACACCGATTTATCTGTAGAAAACCTTTTAACAAAGACTTATCATCGCGAAAAAACACCAACCCATACATTAAGTGCTTATTATGATCTTAAATTAGATTCGTTGGGGAAAAAATTGAGTTTTGCAGGAAACTTTTTTAAAAATAATTCTGATACAGACGTTAACTTTTCAACATTGAAATTGAGTGATAATTCAATACAATATGTCAATACAAGATCAATTGTTGAGCCACAGGTTTTTTCTTTGCAAGGAGACCTGGAACTCCCGTTTTCTTTTGGTACCATTGAAACCGGACTTAAGTTTAATCAGTTTAAAAATGCTACCGATCTGCAATATTTTAACATCATCAACAATCAGTATATTCCGGATCTACAAAGAGCCAATTTATTTGAATATAAGGAAGAAAATTATGCTGCTTATTTTAGTTATGCCAAAAGTTTTGGGGAACACTGGGAAACCAAAGCAGGGCTTCGTTATGAAAACACTCAGGCACAAAGCTTTACTCCGTCAACTAACTTAGAAAACAAATACAATTACGGACAGTGGTTTCCATCGGCTTTTGTTTCTTACAAACAAGAAAAAAATGTCTTCAGTCTTTCTTATTCAAGAAGAATCAACCGCCCAAGTATGAGCAATCTTAATCCTTTCAGATGGTATGAAAACCCATATTCATATTCATCAGGAAATCCTTTGCTTAAGCCATCTTACATTAATAATCTTGAATTGGGATATACTTACAACAGCAAATTTTCTGCAAGCATTTATTATTTGAAACTTAAAAATGGTTTCGGGCAAGTCTCTTACTTAGATGGTCTTACACAGATCGGGACTTATCTTAATCATTATGACAATAATTTTTACGGTGCTAATGCTTCTTACACCGACAAATTGTTCAAATTTTGGGAAACAAGCCTTTCATTAAACGGGTCACTTACAGATTCTAAAATATTTAATATTGAAGCTGAAGCTAAGAATGGGTATTCAGTCAATTATTCGATCAATAATACCTTTACAATCAATAAAAACAAAACAGTTTTCTTTTTTCTAAATTACAGTCAGGATCTGCCTTATAAAAATGTAAACTCTTATTTTCATAATTTTTCTAACCTGACCTCAGGAATAAAAGTTTCATTGATGGAAAAACAGTTACAGATCAATGCTACTGTAACCAATATTTTTGCTCAGAAATATCGTGGTGATATGTATTTCAAAGACAACAGCCAACATTTCAATAATTATTGGGATGGTAGAAGTTTCCGTTTAAACGTAAATTACACATTAGGAAACAACAAAAAGAAACGAAGTACAAAAAGCATCAGTTTTGAAGAAAAAGACAGAGCGCAATAAAATTTTGTAACAAATTTATTTTTTTGTCGTCTAACTGAGTAGATTTAACTCACATATGAAGAAAATACTACTTACTCTCTCAATTTTAGCTTCAACTTTATGTTTTTCCCAAGAAACTAAAGACAACAAAGAAACCAAAGAAAAAGAAATTGAAGGTGTTGTTATTACCAAAACTAAAAAAGCCGTTGAGCAGAAAGCCGACCGTACAATCTTTGATTTTTCTGAGCAACCAAGCTTAAATTCAGGCTCTTTGATGGAAGGTGTAAAAAAACTTCCAGGATTAGTTGTTTCTGATATGGTGGGAATGATGTATCAGGGAAAACCTTTGGATGTTTATATGGACGGAAGACCGCTGAACATTTCAAGCAACGAACTGAACGCTTTTTTGGAAGGAATGCCCGCAAATTCTGTTGAAAGAATCGAAATTATTACACAACCCGGTGCAGAATTCCCTGCAACTTCTGGAGGTGCTATTTTAAATATTATTACAAGCAAATCAGCAAAAAATTATCTGACTGCAGTTTACAACGGAGGTTATCGTTTTTCAAGCTACGACAAATACAGAAGCAGATTCAATAATTCAATCGCTTTAAACTCAAGAAACAAATGGTTTGGATGGCAGGTCAATTTAGGTCAATACTACCGTGAAAGTTTATCGCTTTCTGAATTGGATGGGCTTACCAGAAACCACTCTAATTCTCTGGGAAGAACCTATTATATGAATTCTGCTTTCACTTTCGAGCTTGGAAAAGACAGATTATTGTTGAACTACGACATCAATCACAATAATGGAGGTGCAGATATTACTAGTGATAATTTTTTAACTGATACCTCAACATCTAATTATACAAATAATAATGGTTTAAGACAAGAAGTTGCTGCAACCTATCAGAAAAAATTTGAGGATAAAAATAAGAAACTTGATTTTAAAGCAGTTTACACCAATAGCGATTCAGAATTTAATCAATTTGGAAATCAATCATTAAATAACTCTTCTTTATTTAATCTATATAATTTCAGAGTAGATTATTCTCAACCTCTGAAAATTTTAGATGAAGGAAAGGTAAGTTTTGGTGGATTGTATGATCAACAAAATTTTGAAACAAAAAGCGGAAATCTCATTAATCTTGATTATACAAGACAAACAACTTCTGCTTACGTAGAATTTCAGGCAACTTTGAAAAAGTTTGATTTCATTGCGGGAGCAAGAGCCGAAAATTATGACATCACAGGAATTACACGATTCTATGATGACAACAATAATTTAAAGGAAAGTAATTTAAATCCGTTCAAAAAGTTTAAAGTCTTTCCAAACGCAAGTGTGCAGTATAATTTAATGAAACAGCTTTTCCTTAATGTCAACTACAACAAAAAAATCAGCCTGCCAAGCGTTTCGCTACTAAACCCGAATAACATAACGCTTAGTACTGATAACCTTACATCAAGCGGAAATCCTGATCTACAGCCAACAATTTATGACAATGCAGAAATCAAAATCAGCGCATTTGATTATGCATATATTGGATACAACACAAGTTGGGTAAAAAATCAGATTGTACAGAAAGTTTCGCGAGAAAATAATTTAATCAGAAACGAACAGGTACAGGTAAACAGCATCAGAACACATAACTTTAATTTTGGAATGCCTATTCCGTTTATGTTATTTACAACTCCTTTTAGCGAACTGATGAAATTCAATGTGAATCCTGATAAAATGAATTTATTATACGTTTATACCGGTTATCAGTTTCAGGAAATGCCCGATGTAAAAACAAAAGGGTTCTGGATCTTCAGCGTAATGGGACAATTTATTCTACCAAAAGACATCAGACTTCAGGCAAATTATAACGTAATACCAAAAGGAGGAAATTTTTATTATTTCCAAATTGACAAACCTTTAAACAATGCTTTCGATCTTACAATATCAAGAAAGTTTATGAATGATCGCCTAAATCTTTCATTGTACGCAAGAGATGTATTTAATCAAAACAAGAGTGTAATTGTTGCCGTTTCTCCGGAAAGGAATGTATTTACATCTAATAAATACGACAGCAGAAGTTTCGGAATCACCGTAAATTATAAAATCCCTACCAAAAACAAACTGGCAAAAGAAGATCCGAATATGATCAAAACGACCAATCAAGGCGACAGCAATGGTGGAATTTTGCAGCAAGGACAATAATTGATAAAATAAACATTTATCCAAAATCTCAACCATTATATATTTCAATAGAAATGGGCTTTTTGCCCGTTTTTTTATGTCTAATTTTCAGCAAGTTTTCCAAAAAAATAGCAGGACATCATTCATTTTTTAAATTGATCATATGAAAACCACCCCGTCAAAAATTCTTTGAATTTTCGCCACCCCTCCAAAGGAGGGGAATTTTAGCTTGTGCACTCTAGGTTTAGAAGTCAATTGTCTGAAATCTCCAGGTTAGAGTATCGATTAATGTGATTTGATTTAAATTTAATGGTAAATCGGTTATTATTTTTAAAGCTAAATTCGACATCATACTTCCTACAATTCCTGGTAATGCGCCTAAAACTCCGAGACTGTCACAATCCGGAAGATTTTCATCAAAAGGGGGTTCCGGAAAAATATTTCTTAAATTTTTGCTTCCATTATAATTGAAGATAGCAACTTGTCCGGAAAAACCGAGAATGCTTCCGTAAACTAAAGGCTTTTTAAGCTTTACACAAATATCATTAACTAAATATCTCGTTTTAAAATTATCAGAACCGTCAACAATAATATCAAATTGTGAAATCATTTCTTCAGCATTAGAATCATTAATCTTATTTTCAATTCCGATAAAATTGACTCGATGATTAAGGTTTTTCACAAAGTCTTCTGCACTTTTCACTTTTGATTTTCCTACAAAATGTTCATTATGAATAATCTGTCGGTTTAAATTGTGCAATTCAACCTCATCAAAATCTACAACTCCCAAAGCTCCAACTCCCGCCGCAGCCAAATATTGAATGACAGGACTTCCCAAACCTCCTGCCCCAATTACCAAAACTTTAGCGTTCATTATTTTTCGCTGACCTTCCAAACCGATTTCTTCAATAAAGATCTGTCGGCTGTATCTTGAGAAAATGTCTTCGTTTTTCATTTTTTTGATTTTATTTACATCAGATTGTTCGAGTTTTTTTGTAATGGAATGGATAAAAATGTATCGAGAACTTTCATTAAGCATAACTTCTCGATACGATTTTTTGCAAAAATCTACTCGAAGTGACGTTCTTATATTTCTGATAGAGTTTTTATTTTTAGATCGTTTAAAATTTCAACCTTTAAACTCCGCTATACACAGAATCCCAATCTTTCATTATTGGGTCGTAGCCTGCATTTTTAATAATATTTTTAATTTCCTCCATGCTTCTTTCGTCACTGGTTTCAAATTGTTCCAAAGATTCTTTGTCCACCGCATAACCACCCGGATTGGTTTTCGAAGCTGCACTCATTGCTGTTGCGCCTAAAGAAATGATATTATTTCTAAATTTTTCGCTCTCTCTTGTTGAAATAGAGATTTCCAAATCTTCATTCCAGATTCGGTAAGCACAGATCAATTGGAGTAGATCTTTATCAGACATAATAAAATTGGGTTCAATAATTCCTTCCGCTGGTCGAAGTCTTGGAAATGAAACCGAATATCTACTTTTCCAATATTGTTTTTGAAGATAATCAATGTGAAGTGCGTTGAAAAAACTGTCAATACGCCAATCTTCCAAACCAAGCAAAACGCCTAAACCCATTTTATGAATTCCGGCTTTACCAATTCTGTCAGGCGTTTCCAGGCGAAAATTAAAGTTTGATTTTTTTCCTTTTGGATGATATTCTTTATAAACTTCCTGATGATAGGTTTCCTGATAGACCAAAACAGCATTCACACCTGCATCATGAAGCTGTTGATATTCTTCTTCTGACAAAGGTTGAACTTCAATCGAAATATTAGCAAAATGTGGCTTCAACTGACGAACAGCATTCAGAAAATAATTAATTCCAACTGTTTTATTTGCTTCTCCGCTTACCAGCAAAACGTGATTGACACCCATTGATCTTAAAACGGTAGCTTCGATCATTAATTCAGTATCAGAAAGGGTTTTCCTTCTAATTGAATTATCTAAACTGAAACCGCAGTACGTACAAATATTCTGACATTCATTACTCAGGTACAACGGCGCATACAACTGAATGGTTTTCCCGAACCGCTTCTGAGTAAGTTGCTGCGTCATTTTCGCCATTAATTCTAACTTTTGAGCAGCAACCGGTGAAAGAAAGTTCAGAAAATCCTCTATCGTTCTATTCTTTTTTTGAAGACTATTTTCCACATCAGATAACGTTACTTTTTCAAGCTTTGCTTTTACCTCATCCCATTGGTATTTTTCAAAAAAATCTTTAAAACTTTTCATAATATTCGGTTTAATCCAAATGACGCGTTGTCTACTATTTATTGATAGGATTTTATCCTATCCTTTATTAAATCGTCCTTTCAGGACTCTTTTATTCATTACTTTAATCAAACAAAAAAGAAGTCAGTGGACTTGATGCTTCTGCATGGTTTCCGATAGCTCCCAAACCAGATTCAAAAGCTCTTCTTCCCGCAATTACGCCTTCTTTAAAAGCCAATGCCATATTTACAGGATTTCTTGCAACAGCAATTGCAGTATTTACCAAAACCGCATCAGCTCCCATTTCCATTGCTTTGGCGGCATCAGAAGGCGCTCCAATTCCGGCATCAACAACAACAGGAACATTACTTTGAGCAATAATTATTTCTAAAAAATCTAAAGTTCTTAAACCTTTATTCGTTCCAATCGGCGCTCCCAAAGGCATTACAACGGCTGTTCCTACATCTTCCAGACGTTTGCACAAAACCGGATCAGCATGAATATAAGGCATAACAATAAATCCTAATTTTGCCAATTCTTCTGTTGCATACAACGTTTCAATCGGATCGGGTAATAAATATTTTGGATCAGGATGAATTTCCAATTTCACCCAATTGGTTTCCAAAGCTTCTCTTGCCAATTGCGCTGCCAAAACCGCCTCTTTCACCGTTCTTGCTCCTGAAGTATTCGGTAAAAGGTGAGATTTTGTAGGTTTTAGAGCATTTAACAAATCATCTTCTGAAGATTGCGAATCGATTCTTTTTAAAGCCATTGTTACCAATTCACTTCCGGAAGCGATGATGGAGTCCGTCATTTCTGAAAGATTTCCGAATTTTCCGGTTCCTAAAAACAATCTCGATCCGAAAGTTCTGTCTGCTATAATTAATGGTTGATTGTTCATTGCATTGCTATTTTAAATTCGTTGATAGTAGATGGTTGATTGGTGATTTGCCCCGAAACGGCGACTCCATAAATTCCTATTTGTTGTAAGAGGTCGATGTCTTTCAAAACCACTCCGCCAATTGCGAATATTTTTGGAATTTCTAATCCTTTTTCTTTTAAATCCTGGATTATTTTTTTATATCCTTCAAAGCCTAAAATCGGACTTAACTGCTCTTTAGTTGAAGTAAATCGAAGTGGTCCCAAACCGATGTAATCACATGATTCATTCATTCTTTGCAAAACATCAGAAATAGAATTTGCCGTTCCACCGATAATTTTATTTTCTCCTAAAATCTGTCTTGCAATATCAATCGAAGTATCTTTTAAACCTAAATGAACACCGTCTGCATCGATATCTTTTGCAATCTGAACATGGTCATTGATGATACAAACTGATTGGTATTCTGAACACAGCAGTTTTGAATTTTCACAAAGCTTAATAAACTCATTTTCGGGAGCATTTTTCCAACGAATCTGAATCCATTTTATGCCGTTGTCTAAGGCCTTTTTTATATTTAATTCCTGTTCGGATTTTGTAAAACCTTGAGAAATATATTGTAGTTTTTCCATTTTTAAATTTGAATACATCTTAATAAACTATATTCTGGCTGCATTTTCTGAAAACATGTAAAGGCTCATCACTCTCCCATATTGCCCCTAACAAAGCCACTCCATCAATATTATTATCAAAAACGTGATGAATATTATTTTCGTTAATTCCTCCCAAAGCAATTAGTTTAACATTAGAATTGTCTCGTTTTTTAATATCATTTAAAATCGTTGAATTTTCCTCATATCCTTTTTTAGAAATACTTGGAAAAACCGGACTGATAAATGCATATTCCCACTCTTTATTCAATTGATTAAAAGTTTCAATATCATGAACAGACGTTGAAATTGTTTTATCTGTAAAAGATTGATACAAACCATTTTGTCTGTCAATTTCTCTAAAATGAAATCTTGAAATATTAAAGTTTTCCGCCACATCGTAATGACTGTGAAAAACCAATTGAGGGTAAAATTCCGAATCAATTTTTTGAATAAAATCAGTCATTTTTTCTGAATTAATAAAAGGTTTTCTTACATGAAGCAAATCCAAACCTTCCTGAAATAGTTGATTGATGATCTCAGTTTCATTTTGAACAAGTTCTTCGGGAGAAATTACAATGATCATATATAAATTTCTTTCCCTTTTTCGATGAATTCCTGAGATTTGTCGAACATTCCTTTTTCTGCAGACTCACGGATTTCCTGTGTGATTTTCATTGAACAGAATTTTGGTCCGCACATTGAGCAGAAATGCGCAATTTTTGCTCCGTCTGCAGGAAGCGTTTCATCATGATAAGATCTTGCCGTATCTGGATCCAATGAAAGATTAAACTGATCTTCCCAACGAAATTCAAATCTTGCTTTACTCAAAGCGTTGTCTCTGTATTGCGAACCAGGATGACCTTTCGCCAGATCTGCAGCATGAGCAGCCAACTTGTAAGTTATTACTCCAACTTTTACATCTTCTTTATTGGGAAGTCCCAAATGTTCTTTTGGTGTCACATAACACAACATCGCGCAACCAAACCAGCCAATCATTGCTGCACCAATTCCGGAAGTAATGTGATCGTAACCTGGCGCAATATCCGTCGTTAAAGGACCTAATGTATAAAACGGTGCTTCATCACAAACTTCCAATTGCTTATCCATATTTTCTTTGATCATGTGCATCGGAACGTGACCAGGACCTTCAATCATTACCTGAACATTGTGTTTCCAGGCAATTTTTGTCAGTTCGCCTAAAGTTTCCAATTCCGCAAATTGTGCTTCATCATTCGCATCAGCAATAGAGCCAGGACGAAGGCCGTCGCCTAAAGAAAAAGCAACGTCATATTTTTTCATGATCTCGCAGATCTCCTCGAAGTGGGTGTATAAAAAGTTTTCTTTATGATGAAACAAACACCATTTTGCCATGATAGAACCACCTCTGGAAACAATTCCTGTGACACGTTTTGCGGTTAAATGAATATATCTCAACAAAACTCCAGCGTGAATTGTGAAGTACGAAACTCCCTGTTCTGCCTGTTCGATCAAAGTATCTTTAAAAATTTCCCAAGTGAGATCTTCTGCAACACCTTTTACTTTTTCCAACGCCTGATAAATCGGGACCGTACCAATAGGTACCGGGCTGTTTCTGATGATCCATTCTCTGGTTTCGTGAATATTTTTTCCCGTTGACAGATCCATAATTGTATCTGCTCCCCATCTGCAGGCCCAAACCGCTTTCTCAACTTCTTCTTCAATACTCGATGAAACGGCACTGTTTCCGATGTTTGCATTAATTTTAACCAAAAAATTTCGCCCAATAATCATTGGTTCGCTTTCCGGATGATTGATATTATTGGGAATAATTGCTCTTCCTGCTGCAATTTCGTCTCTTACAAACTCGGGAGTAATTTTGTTTTTCGGAGTTCTTGCACCAAAATTATTTCCCTGATGTTGAAAAGCCATGTCTTTTGAAACAGAATCGAGCTGCTCAATTTTTTGATTTTCTCTGATCGCAATGTATTCCATTTCGGGAGTGATGATGCCCTGTCTTGCGTAGTATAATTGGGTAACTTGTTGTCCTTCCTTTGCAACTTTTGGTTTGTGATTGTAAGAAAAACGCAATTCATCCAATTTTGAATTTGAAAGACGGGCTTTTCCGTATTCTGAAGTAATTCCATCAAGAATTTCTACATCATTTCTGTCTAAGATCCATTGTTCACGAATTCTTGGAAGTCCTTTTTCGATATTAATTTCAGAATTTTCATCGGTGTAAGGTCCTGAAGTATCATACACAGTAACAGGTGGATTATGTTCTAAAGTTCCGTTGGTGAGTTTTGTCGGACTTAGCTGTATTTCGCGCATCGCTACATTGATTGGATGAATTTTCCCTTCAACATAGATCTTTTTTGAGTTCGGAAACGGCGAACGTGTAATTTTATGAGCCATAAAAATATTTTTTAACCGCCTTGAGTAGCAGTAATGATTAAAATTGAATCTTGGTTGTTGAGAATGGTTTCCGCCCAAAATGACTGCGGAATAATACGATTGTTGAGCGCTACAGCAATTCCTTTTTTCTTTTCAGGTAATTCCATAGCGATAAGTGCTTCCAGCGTTTTGGGAAGTACATCAAAATTTCTTAGTGTGTGATTGATTGTGAGCTCCATTCCTAAATTTTTAAATACACTTTAGGAATGCCCATCATTGTACAATAGAATGTACAGCAAAGTCATCTCACTTTTTCCTACGCTAGTATGATCTAGAAATCAGGTTCAAAGGGTAAAGTCTCAGCCTGTTTTGTCAACAGACACCCCTAAAGTTGGGAGCGAAGTTAGACATTTTTTTAAAATGGGCAAAATTTTTTGAAGGAGATGGAAGTTGGAGGATAGAAGCTGGAAGTTTTAAATGTTTGAAAATATTGTTTTTTATATCTCGCTGATTTTGCAGATTACGCAGATGTTTTTTTATTTTATACTGGAAAGATTCTAGTTGAAATTCTTATAAAATGATAATATTTGTGTTTGGTTTTCAAATACTTAAATAAATGACTTCCCCTCTAGCCGCGATTGCAACGGCATCCTTTTGGGTTGCGGCGAAGCGAAGCGGAGCCGTAACCCAAAAGATATAGTGGAAAGCGGGAAAAAGCTCCTAAAAAGTAGAAAAATAAAACTGAATTTTAGATTTGAAGAAAATAAAAATGGAAACCAGATTATCTCTAATTTCCATTTTATAACTTATTTCTAATTTAATATTATTCTTCACACGCTCTCCAGATCGCGTCATTCTGCGGAACGGGAGCAACGATTGTCATCTCCTCCTTTGTAACAGGATGTATAAACTGAAGTTTTCTGGCGTGAAGATTAATTCCTCCATCCGGATTTGAACGAGGCGCACCGTATTTTAAATCACCTTTAATAGGAACTCCGGTTTTTGATAACTGTGCTCTGATTTGATGATGTCTTCCGGTTTCCAGATCAATTTCTAAAAGAAGATAATTATCCAGAGTTTTAATAACATTGTAGGTAAGAATTGCTTCTTTTGCACCCTCGGTAACTTTCGTAAAAACGATTGCTTTATTATTCTTTTCGTTTTTCTGAAGATAATGAACCAATCTTTGGCTTTGAGGAATCATTTCTTTAGCAACAACTGCCCAATACGTTTTCTGAATTTCACGGTTTTTAACCATTTGAGTCAATCGTGAAAGCGCTTTTGAAGTTTTAGCATAAATCACTAAACCAGAAGTTGGCCGGTCGATACGATGTACCAAACCCAGAAAAACATTTCCGGGTTTATTATCTCTTTTTTTGATGAAATCTTTAATGGAATCGAGTAAAGGTTCGTCACCGGTTTTATCACCCTGAACGAGTTGCCCTACTTTTTTATTGATAACTAAAAGGTGATTATCCTCAAAAACAATCTGCTCTTCCATACTACCTTAACGATTCTGTGATCTGCTCACAAAAGAAATAACCACTCCACCTAAAAGACCAATCGTTTTTATGATGTTAAGACTTGAATCCATCGGTAAAAATGCTCCGATGATGCACAAACCTGCCGCAGCGTACATTGGGTACATAAACTTAGTATGCATCAACATTCTTCCCTGAACGATAAAACTGATTCCAATTAAAATATAAAATAATCTTGCTGAAAGAAGATAGTTAATATTATCCGGGAAAATTCTAAACCAACCTGCAGCTAAACAAATGATTGCTAAAATTGATAAAATTCCTTGTGTTGCCTGTAAATTACTTTTCATTAATAGCTCTCATTTTGGTTAGGGAAATCAGCACTTTTCACGTCTTTCACATATTGGGAAACTGCTCCTGTAATTTCTGTATATAGATCTAGATATCTTCTTAAAAATTTTGGAGAGAAACCTTTGTTCATTCCCACCATATCATGATATACCAAAACCTGTCCGTCACAATGAGGTCCGGCTCCAATTCCGATCGTTGGAATTGAGATACTTTCCGTCACTCTTTTAGCCAGATCCGCAGGAATTTTTTCAAGAACAACTCCAAAACATCCTAATTCTTCAAGCAATTTTGCATCGTTGATTAATTTTTCAGCTTCAGCCTCTTCTTTAGCTCTTACTTTATAAGTTCCAAACTGGTAAATAGACTGTGGCGTTAATCCCAAATGTCCCATAATAGGAATTCCGGCATTGATGATTTTTTTAATTGATTTTGAAATTTCTTTTCCACCCTCAATTTTAATCGCATGAGCTCCTCCTTCTTTCATCATTCTAACTGCAGATTCCAGTGCGATATCAGGATTACTTTGGTAAGTTCCGAAAGGAAGATCTGCAATTACCAATGCTCTTTCTACCCCTCTCACCACACTTTGAGTGTGATAAATCATCTGATCTAATGTAATAGGAAGTGTTGTTTCAAAACCCGCCATTACATTCGCCGCAGAATCTCCGATAAGAATGGTATCAACACCACCGGCGTCAACCATTTTTGCCGTTGTAAAATCGTAAGCGGTAAGCATTGTTATTTTCTCCTTGTCGAATTTCATTTTTCGCAAGGTTTCTGTAGTAACTCTTTTAATTTCAGAATGAACAGACATAATGTATATGATTGTTTAAAGTTAAAAAGTCGGCTTTCGCCGACTTATATATTTGGATTTTACAAAACTACGTGTCCTAGTTTCATTAATTTATCGTGGTTGAGAATTTTGATGTTTCTACCGTCTACTTCGATGAGACTGTCACCTTTAAATTCGGAAATCAGTCGGATAGCACTTTCGGTAGCTGTTCCGATAATGTTGGCGATTTCTTCTCTAGTTAAAGAAATTTTGATAAAACCTTCAGGATCTGTCCCTAATTTTTGTTCTAAAAGAATAAGAATCTCTGCCAATCTTTCTCTTACTGTTTTTTGAGCCAAGAAAGTAATCGTGTTGGAAGACTCCCCCAATTCGTAAGATATTTTCTGAAGCATCACAAAAGATAACTGTGGATCTACTTCTAATAAGTCCATAAAAATATCTGCAGGTAAGAATGTGCATTCAACATCAGTCATTGCTTCTGCCTTTGCCTGAAAATTTTCTCCACACAACAATGCACGATATCCTATAATATCACCTTCTTTTATAAATCTAAGAATTTGATCTTTACCAAAAGATCCCGATTTTGACAATTTAGCAGCCCCTTTTTCTATTACGTAAACCCCTTTCGGAGTTTCGCCATCGTCAAAGACGATATCGTGTTTTTGAAAAACGAGTTTCTTTTTTGCGTTGATATATCTTTCATAATCAGTATTGGAAAGTCTTTCTTTAAAGGATTTATCATTAAAAACCCTCGCGAATCTTTCTTCAATAGCAATCTGTTGTTCCTGCGACATTGTAATATGACATTTATCACAAAAATAGAACATTTAAACTCTATAAACAAAAAAAAATGTTATAATTTTGTAAGTCAATAATTTATGAAGGTGAGCGAGAACTGTTTTCATTGCGGACAAGGGATAGAAAAAGAAAGAATTTCTTTTGACGAAAAAATTTTCTGTTGTACCGGCTGCAAATCTGTTTATGAAATTTTAAATACCAATAATCTCAGTAATTTTTACGAGCTAAATAAAAAAGCGGGCATCAGACCTGAAGAAAATTCTTCTCAATTTGATTACCTCGACACCAAAGAAATTTTTGACAGAGTTACAGATTTTTCTGAAGGCAATACAAGTCTTGTCACGTTCAGAATTCCGGTAATCCACTGTTCTTCTTGCATTTGGCTATTAGAAAGCCTTCATACTTTACATAAAAACATTCATTATTCTCAGGTAAACTTCACAAGAAAGACGTTACAGGTTTCTTTCAATCATAACGAATTAAAATTAAGCGAATTAGCTAAATTTTTAACCAATCTTGGGTACAAACCCGCAATCAATCTTGAAACAGCCGAAAAAAACGAAGACAATTTAGACAAATCTTTATTGGTAAAACTTGCGATTGCAGGATTTGCTTTCGGTAACGGAATGTTTTTGGCCTTCCCGGAATATATCGGCGGCGAAGATTACTGGATGGAGCATTACAAAGGTTTATTCCGAGTCTTAATGTTTTTGCTTTCCGTTCCGGTTGTATTTTATTCTGCATCTGATTATTACAAATCTGCTTGGTATGGTTTAAAAAACAAAATCGTCAATATCGACGTTCCTATTGTTTTGGGAATTTTTGTGCTGTTCGGAAGAAGTATCTATGAAATCGCTACCGATTACGGTCCGGGATATTTTGATACTTTGTGCGGACTTCTGTTTTTCATGCTTTTAGGAAAAATCTTCCAGAAAAGAACGTACAGTTCGCTTTCTTATGACAGAGATTATAAATCATTTTACCCGATTGCAGTAACTAAAGTTGATTTTAATGGAAAGCAGGAGAACATTTTGCTTTCAGAAATTAAAATTGGTGACAGAATTTTAGTAAGAAACCACGAAATCATTCCTGTAGACGCCATTTTGATTAGCGGAAACGGAAATATCGACAATAGTTTTATCACAGGAGAAAGTGAAAGTATTTCTAAAAATCCGGGGGATAAAATCTTTGCCGGAGGAAAGCAGATCGGTTCATCTTTGGAGCTTGAAGTTATTAAAAACGTTGACCAAAGTTATCTTACCCAACTCTGGAATAAAGAAGCTTTCAAAAAACACGAGACCGGACTTGATACTTTAATCAACGACATCAGTAAATATTTCACCTTTATTATTTTAGGAATTGCGCTTGTTGCCGGAATTTATTGGTACTTCATTGATTTGGAAACCATGTTCCAGGTTATCTCTGCCGTTTTAATTATTGCCTGTCCTTGTGCTTTGGCATTGTCTTCTCCGTTTACTTTCGGTCACATTATGAGAATTTTAGGCCGAAATAAATTTTACGTAAAAGATACTTTAACGATTGAAAAAATTGCAAAAGTCGATACTTTAGTTTTCGATAAAACCGGAACAATTACTCACAGAAAAAAATCAAACATCAGATACGAAGGTTCTGAAATTCAGGAATTTGATTTATTAAATATTAAAAGTTTAGTTAAAAACTCAAATCATCCGCTTTCCAAATCTTTGTATGAATTTCTGGAAGTAAAAGATGATTATTTCCCTGTTGATAATTTTGAAGAAATCTCAGGAAAAGGCTACGAAGCAAGTGTACGAGGAAATATTTATAAAATAGGTTCTGCAAAATACAATAATCAGGAGTCTAAAAATCTTGAAACTGCAGTTTACATCAGCAAAAACAATGAGTTTATCGGAAAATTTATTTTTAAAAATGAATACCGAGAAAACCTTAGAAATCTTTTCACAAAACTGATCAATTATAAGATTTTCATTCTGAGCGGAGACAATTCTTCTGAAGAAAATCAGCTTAAAGAAATCATCCCCAATTACAGCTCGATGGCGTTTAACCAAAACCCAGAAGACAAACTGAATTACATCAAGGATCTTCAGGATAAAGGCTTAAAAGTAATTATGCTTGGTGACGGTTTAAATGATGCCGGAGCTTTAAAACAAAGTAACGTAGGAATCGCAATTTCTGACGACAGCAACAGCTTTACACCATCTTCGGATGTCATTATGAATGGAGAAAAAGTATCACAACTTGATAATTATTTAAACGTTTGTAAAGGTTCGATCACCATTGTAAAACTGACCTTCCTGATTAGTTTTTTATACAATGTTGTTGGTTTAACCTTTGCTGTAACCGGAAATATGAGTCCGCTATTTGCAGCTTTAATTATGCCTGCAAGTTCGATTACCGTCATTTCTTTCACAACGATTTCTACCTGGATTCTTGGGAGAAAATATTTCAAAAAACAGCCTTAAAACCCCTTATTTAGACTGATTTTAAATTAGCCAAACCTAGTATTTCGTGATAATTGTCATTATTTTTCACTAATTTTGAACCCCGAAAATAGGTTAATTTTGTTGTCAGATGGATATTCTATATTTAATGATCTTATGCAGCGTTTCTTTGGCTGTAGTTTTTCTGGTCGTATTTATAGTTTTCGCCAGAAAAGGGCAGTTTGAAGATGACGAATCTCCAGCTGTGAGAATACTTTTTGACTCCGATGAAATAAAGGAAAAAGAAGACACTGGCAACAACAACGATAAGAAAAAAGGAGATAATAATAAATTTGAAGAAAAAAGTGAATAGTTAATATGGAGACACAAAAGTTTAGTTATGACAACAGTATTGTTCGTGCATTCCTTTACGCGACCATAGTTTTTGGAATTATAGGTTTCGTGTTTGGACTTACGGCAGCATTGATGCTTTTCTATCCTGAGCTTCCTGAGTTTTTGTTTGGAACTGACGATACAACAATCAACAGTCTTGCATCAGGAAACATACAAGGGTTAATTAATACCAACGGTGCGTTAGGGTTTGGTAGAATAAGAATGCTACACACCAACACGGTAATCTTTGCATTCGTATGTAATATCGTTTATGTAGGGGTTTACTACTCTACCCAAAGATTATTAAAAACAAGAATGTACAGCGATACTTTATCGTGGATTCATTTCTGGACATGGCAATTTATGATTGTTGCTACGTTTATCACATTCTTTATGGGGATCAACACTTCAAAAGAATATGCTGAGCACGAGTGGCCAATCGATATACTAATCGCAGTTTCGTGGATCATTTTCGGAGCGAACATGATTTTAACGATTGCAAAAAGAAGAGTAAGACATCTTTACGTAGCTATTTGGTTCTATCTTGGAACTTGGGTTGCTGTAGCGATGCTTCACATATTCAACAACTTAGAAGTACCTTTAACGTTCTCTGGCTGGAAATCTTATTCAGCGTATGCAGGAGCAAAAGATGCCATCGTACAATGGTGGTATGGTCATAATGCGGTAGCATTCGTATTGACGACTCCGGTTTTAGGTTTAATGTATTATTTCTTACCTAAAGCGGCTGACAGACCTGTATTTTCATACAAACTATCAATCATTCACTTTTGGTCATTGATTTTCGTATATATCTGGGCTGGTCCTCATCACCTTCAGTATACAGCTTTACCGGCATGGGCACAAGCAGTGGGAACTGGATTCTCAATTATGCTTATCGCTCCATCTTGGGGAGGAATGCTGAATGGTCTTCTTACATTAAGAGGAGCTTGGGATAAAGTAAGAGAAAATCCTATCTTGAAATTCTTCGTAGTTGCAGTTACTTGTTATGGTATGGCAACATTTGAAGGACCTCTTTTGGCAACAAAAAACATCAATAAAATTGGTCACTTTACAGACTGGGTTATCGGTCACGTACATTTAGGAGCATTAGGATGGAATGGTTTCATGGCATTCGGTGTTATCTATTATTTGGTACCGATCATGTGGAGAACCAAAATGTGGTCTGTAAAATTAGCTAACTGGCATTTCTGGTTGGGTACTTTAGGGATTATTTTCTACGCAGTACCAATGTATATCGCAGGATTTACTCAAGGTTTGATGTGGAAACAATTCAACCCGGACGGAACTTTATTGTGGAAAAACTGGTTAGATACTGTTACTGCAATTATTCCTTACTTTAAAATGAGATTCTTAGGTGGTTTATTCTATCTTTCAGGAGGTCTTTTAATGGTAGTGAACGTTTACATGACAATCAAAAAAGGATCTTTCCAAAAAGAAGTTCCTGCAGAAGCACCTGCTTTGGCTAACATCAGCAACAGACGTAAAGAAGGAGAAGGTCTTCACCTTTGGTTAGAAAGAATGCCAATCTTGATGACAGTTTTAGCATTACTTACTATCTCTATAGGAAGTATGGTAGAAATTATTCCTACTTTATCATTAAAGAAAAGTGTACCTACAATTTCTGCGGTGAAACCTTATTCACCATTAGAATTAGAAGGTAGAGATTTATATATTCGTGAAGGTTGTAACGCTTGTCACTCACAAATGGTAAGACCATTCAGAGACGAGATTGTAAGATTTAACGGTAAAAACGGACAGTACTCTAAAGCTGGAGAATTTGTTTACGACAGACCTTTCCTTTGGGGATCTAAAAGAACTGGACCAGATTTACATAGAGAAGGTGGTAAAAACCCAAGTTCTTGGCACTACAAGCATATGTATAACCCAAGACAAACGTCTGCAGGTTCTATTATGCCACGTTACCCATGGTTGATTTCAAATAATCTTGACCGTTCTCAAATGGTAGACAAAATCAAGTTCATGAAAAATACCTACGATGTACCTTATACAAAAGCTCAGATTGATACTGCAGATAAATGGGCAGACAATCAGGCAGCGAAAATTGTAAAAGATATCTTCGTAGAAGCGGCTGACGTTAAAAAAGTGTACGAGAACAAACCTAAAGGAGAATTAGAGAAAAAAGAGATTATCGCTCTTATCGCTTATCTTCAGAGATTGGGTACTGATATTAAAACGACAGAAATAAAAACAGCTAGTAACTAATAAAATTAAAAGCTTACGATGATTCCTCAAAACTTTAAAGATATATTATCCAATACTGAAAATGCAGGTTTGTATCAAACATTGGCTCTGATTTTCTTTATGTTGTTTTTCGTTGCTTTGATAATCTATGTTTTTAGCAGGCCTAAAAAATATTACAAAGAAGAAGAGCACGCTCCGCTTGGGGATGACGAAGATGATTTTAATTTAAAAAATTAAACTATTTATTATGAGACAAAGAACACCGGTTGTTGTAAACATTTTAATAATAACAGTATTATTAGTAATATTTTATTATTTATTTGTTCAGAGCTACTCGTTTTTAGCTTCACCATATTTCTGGGGAACTGTTGTGATCAGTGCTATTTTAGCATACATTCACAGCGCTATCGGAGATTTGATTGAGAACAATAAATTTAAAAAATTAACGGCTGAAGAAAAGTCTGCTTACTTAGCTGAAAAGAAAATTCCTTTCTTGAGAAGACAGTATGATGCAGCTTTCAAAAAGCAATCAGATACTCACGAAAAAGATATTTTGATCGACCACGGTTTCGACGGAATTATGGAATTAGACAATCAATTACCAAAATGGTGGTTAGGTTTATTCTATTTCGGAACTGTATTCTGTATCGTTTATATCTGTGCTTATGCTTTTACCGATTTTGCTCATCCTATCAGCGAATATGATAAAGAGTATAAGGAACAAGAAGCTGCAATTGCAATATATCTTGCAGATCAACCACCAGTAACAATAGAATCAGCAGTTTTCTCTGAAGACAATATTGCAGCAGGTGAAGAAGTTTTCAAAACCAACTGTGTATCTTGTCACTCAGACGGTGGTAAAGGAGGTATCGGTCCTAACTTGACAGATAATTTCTGGCACAACCAACCTGAGAAAACATTATTCAAAAACGTATTCCACGTAGTTGAAAATGGAGTTACAGGAACTGCAATGCAGGCTTGGGGAAAAAATGGAGTTTTAACCGGTACAGACATTCAGAATGTTGCCGCTTACGTTTACTCTATCAACCAGCTTAAAAAACCAATTACACCTGCAGAAGGCGGCGCACCACCATATGGTGATGAAGCTCATTGGGAAAAACAGTAATTAAAAAAAATAGAAAGTATATGAAAAACATAATTTGTTATTAGATAAAAATAGTAACGAATTATGTTTTTTCGTTTTTTAAAACCTAGTAAAAAATGTCAAAAATAGATGAAGACATCGCTCGCGGTGGACAAGGACAGGTCTTAGACCCTGAAACCTATAGAGATTCTATAGGCACAATGGAACAATCCGGTAAAAGAAAGTGGGTTTTTCCTAAAAAACCAAAAGGTAAATACACCAACTACAGAAATCTGGTAAGCTATATTTTACTGGTTGTGTATTTTGCCGTTCCATTTATAAAAATCAATGGAAACCCTTTCTTTTTGTTTAACGTTATCGATAGAGAATTCTTTATTGCAGGACAGCCTTTTTATCCGCAAGATTTTTTCATCCTTACATTAGGCGCTATTGCATCTCTTATTTTCATTATTATTTTTACGATTGCATTCGGAAGAATTTTCTGCGGGTGGATTTGCCCTCAGACAATTTTTATGGAATCTGTCTTTCGTAAAATAGAATATCTGATCGAAGGAGACCGAAATAAGCAAATGAAGCTTGACAGACAGGAGTGGAATACAGAAAAGATCTGGAAAAGAAGTTTAAAGTGGTCGGTTTACGTTGTTATTTCTTTAATCATTACCCATTTTATGTTTATGTACATTGTGGGATATGAGGAAGTATTTAACATTGTTTCTGAAGGGCCATTTGCCAATCCTACCAACTTTATCGTAATGATTTTATTTACGGCAGCTTTTTACTTTGTATTCGCATGGTTTAGAGAGCAAGTTTGTACATTGGTTTGTCCGTACGGAAGATTACAGGGCGTTTTAATTGATAAAGAAACCATCAACGTATTTTACGATTTTAAAAGAGGTGAAAACCGTTCTAAATGGAGAAAAGGTGAAGACCGAAAAGCCGCAGGAAAAGGCGATTGTATAGACTGTTATCAGTGTGTTGTAGTTTGTCCTACCGGAATTGACATCAGAGACGGGCAACAGCTAGAATGTGTAAACTGTACTGCCTGTATCGATGCTTGTGACGAAGTAATGGAAAAAGTAGGCTTACCGAAAGGTTTGGTACGTTATGCATCCGAAAAAGAAATAGAAACCGGAGCTCCGTATAAATTTACCGGAAGAATGAAAGGTTTCGCTGTCGTTTTGGTTTTATTGGTTGGATTCTTAGGATACTTACTTTCAAGCCGTGGCGAGATGGAAGCAAAATTCATTAAACCGGCAGGAAGTACATTCTTTGTAAGAGAAGGAAAAATCATCAATACGTATAACTATACTTTCTTAAATAAAACAAACGACAAAAAGATTGTTACCATTAAAGTAATAGAACCTGCGCATGCAGAAGTGGGTTACAGCGCATCAAGCAAAATTACTGTAGAACGTGACAAGATTTCTAAAGGTACCATCAACATCAGTTTCCCGGAAGCAGAAATGAATTTGTCTAAACAAAACATCACCATCGGCGTTTATGATATGAAAGGAAAGTTGATCGATTCTTATCAGACGTACTTCGAAGGACCTTTTAAATTACAGTTTTAAAATTTTAAATTATGAAAAATTTCACTTGGGGACACGGCATTTTTTTAGCTTTAGCCTCTTTCATTATATTTATTTTATCAATGGTTTTTCTTTTTCCAAACGGACAGAAAAACTCTGAAATGGTGACCGACAAATATTACGAAGAAGAACTTCTTTACCAGTCTGTAATTGATGCTAAAAAGCGTGCAGATGAGCTTGCAGAAAAGCCAGCTTATTCTCAATCCCCTGAAGGAATTAAATTAACCTTCCCGAAAGATATCAACAATTCAAATACTGTGGTAAGTTTTGTTTTAAACAGATCTGATGATCAGAATTTAGACGTTAAAAAAACGGTAAAACTAGATGTGAGCAACTCTTTTGTTATTCCTTCATCAGTTTTAAAAAACGGAAATTATACCTTAAGACTCCATTGGATAAAAGATAAAATCGACTACAGACTCGATTATGACGTGATATGGAAATAGCATTGATTATATCTGCAATTGGTTTAGGCTTCGCATCCGGTTTTCACTGTATCGGAATGTGTGGTCCCATTGCGTTATCAATGGGTCTGACCAAAAAGCAAGCTACTAATTACTATCTTCAAAATCTTACCTATCAATTTGGAAGAATTGCAACTTACGCTTTTTTAGGCGCAATTTTAGGAATTGTAGGTCAGGGATTTGAGATGGCAGGTTTTCAGCAATATCTTACGATTGGAGTAGGAATTTTGTTGATTATCATGGCATTATTTTCATTTGGCGGAAAAGATTTTGCTTCAAAAATTCCTTTTATTTCTAAATTCCTTTTTAAAGTTAAATCAAACCTCGGGAAACTGCTTCAGAGAGCAGATTATCGCTCAAGATTCACCACAGGTATTCTGAACGGATTTTTACCTTGTGGAATGGTCTATATGGCTCTTACAGCAAGTCTTGCAAGTGGCGGAATTTGGCAGGGCGCTTCTTTTATGGCATTATTTGGATTGGGAACACTTCCATTTATGTTTACCGTTGTTTTGGTAGGAAATCTGATGAATCAGGCATTTAGAATTAAAGTGCTAAAATTCGTTCCAGCTGTAATGATCATCCTTGGTGGATTGTTTATACTAAGAGGTCTTGAACTTGGGATCCCCTACATTTCTCCACCATCGGAAGCAATGAAGGTTTCTCCTGAACATGATGTGAATTGTCACAACACAGAACCGAATCATAAGCATAATCCGGCAACCTGTCATTAATCAATCCTATTTATGAAGCTTAAAATTAGTTTTCTGTTTATCATTCTGTCTCAATTTTTTATCTCTCAACAGGGAAAAATAATTAATAATCAATCAACAGCTTTCAAACTTTTAGATAAGGAAGATCCTATAGAATTTATTGTTTATGACACTCAATTAAATCATAAAAAACCAGTCTTCCTATGGTGTCAAGGTTCACTTCCCTACCCGATTTATGTCAATTCAAAAGAAGAAGGACTTTGGATTATTGGTGGTGGAATTACCAATTTTGATGTAGAAAATATTGTGAAA
Organism: Chryseobacterium scophthalmum; assembly: GCF_900143185.1. Classification (NCBI taxonomy): domain Bacteria; kingdom Pseudomonadati; phylum Bacteroidota; class Flavobacteriia; order Flavobacteriales; family Weeksellaceae; genus Chryseobacterium; species Chryseobacterium scophthalmum. Next base: position 125,032 of record NZ_FSRQ01000002.1, read on the forward strand.
AATTACAATTTAGTAATCATTTCAATGCCTAAAACACCTTTAATAGCTGATGAAAAAGATATTAACGAATCTTATTGGTATTACGGAAATTCTAAAAATGAAAATCAACCTACTTTAGACTTTCAAAAAGCAGATTATTTAGAAAACTATGTAAACCGTGCGCAGAAAGTTCTTAAATTTTTAAATAAACAAAAATGGGTAGACCGTTCAAAATTAATTGTTGCAGGTTCTTCTCAAGGTTCAAAAGTTGCTACCAAAGTGGCAGCTACGAATAAAAATGTATCCAAGTTAGGTTTATTTTCAGCAAATCCGTTTGGCAGAATTGATCAGAATATCAGAGAATACCGAAAAGAAGCTGAGCAAAAACAAATTTCATGGGAAGAAGCCGATAAAGGGATTGAAGAAGAATATCAAATGTTCAGAGATGCACACAATCCCAAAAAGTTAGCACAAAGACCGGAACTTCTTGCGTGGAAATCCTTCTCAGTCCCATTATTGGATGATTGGTTGCAATTCAAAAAACCAATTTATTTAGCGTATGGAACTCATGATATTGCAAGTGATTTGAATGACCTAGTTCCAATTTATTTCATCAGAGAAAACAATAATAATCTGACATTCAAAAGATATTTAAATCTTGAACATAATTTCTTTGAAGTAGAAAATGGAAAAGTCAATCATCAAAAACCACATTGGGAAGAAGTGATGAATGATTTTGTGGAATGGACGTTGAAATAAAAAGGTAAAAATTATTACTTATATCTTAATTTTGATCATTTATTATTTGATAGTTGATAAACTTCTGGTATTATATATGTAGTTTTAATTTGAATATTTTCACACTTATTCTCTTCATACCATTTCAACCACTCTATTTTATCTTTTTTAAATACACCAATGGGATAAGTTCTGGAATAATTCATAATATGCTCCACCGATACTGGTGCATAATTATAAATGAAAATAACTGATTTTCTGAATGTTTCATCTTGAGAAATAGCAATATTACTTTCCACAATTTTAATGTGACAAAAAAATGCTTCTTTAAATCTTAAATTTTCGTTACAACTATTGTTTTGTCCAAAATTTTTAAATGAAATAAAAATTAATAAGAATAGAATTAATTGTTTTTTCATGACACTGGAGCTTTGATATATCTTTTAAATGTACAATAAATACGGATTGAATTAGCATATAAACCACCGCTCAATTCAAAATATTATATGTCTAATTTACTAAACTTAAAGGTGTAAATCTTTAAATTTTGATGAAGAATCCCTTTATTCCAAAAAATGACAAAAACCACCGAATTTCGGTGGTTTCATTATATAAAATAAAATATAAATTTTAATTAATCAATTCAAATCTCGCATATTCAGCGATCTTTTTAGGAAGCTTAATTCCTTCTTCAGTCTGATTATTTTCAAGCAATGCTGCCATAATTCTTGGCAACGCCATTGCAGAACCATTCAACGTATGCACCAATTGAGATTTTCCGTCTGCTTTGTAACGGCATTTCAATCGATTTGCCTGGAAAGTTTCAAAATTAGAAACCGAACTTACTTCAAGCCATTTTTCCTGAGCAGCACTCCAAACTTCAAAATCGTAAGTCATTGCAGAAGCAAAACCTGTGTCACCACCACAAAGTCTCAACACTCTGTAAGGCAATTCAAGATCTTCTAAAATTCCTTTGATGTGTTCTACCATTTCTTCCAAAACAGCATAAGAATTCTCAGGCTTTTCGATTCTTACAATTTCTACTTTTTCAAACTGGTGAAGACGGTTCAAACCTCTTACATGAGCGCCGTAGCTTCCCGCTTCTCTTCTGTAGCATTGAGAGAATGCCGTATTTTTAATTGGAAGATCTTTTTCATCCAACAAAACATCACGGTATAAATTCGTCACCGGAACTTCCGCTGTAGGAATTAAATATAGATCATCTGCATTGATATAATACATTTGTCCTTCTTTATCCGGCAACTGCCCTGTTCCGTAACCTGAAGCTTCATTCACAACGTGTGGCGGATTTACTTCAAGATAACCAGCATCCGTATTTTTATCTAAGAAATATTGAACCAAAGCTCTCTGCAATCTCGCTCCTTTCCCGAAGTACACAGGGAAACCAGCTCCGGCAATTTTCACACCCAATTCAAAATCAATCAGGTTGTATTTTTTTGCCAGTTCCCAGTGAGGAATTGCTCCTTCACCTAAACCTTCCACATCATGAGACTGATAAATAATTTCGTTATCATCTGCAGAAACACCTGCTTTTACCAATTCGTAAGGTACGTTTGGAATCTGGTACAAAATTGTAAGTAAAGATTTCTCAACGTTTTCTAGTTGTGTCTGTAATTCTTTACTCGACTCTTTGAACTGTGCTGTTTTAGATTTGGATGCTTCAGCTTCTTCTCTTTTTCCTTCTTTCATTAAAATACCAATTTCTTTGGAAATCTTATTGATCTCGGAAAGTTGCGAATCTAATTCAAACTGAATTCTTTTTCTTTCTTCATCGGTAACGATAGCCTCGTCTACCAACTCAAGATTCTTGAATTGTCTTTTTTGAAGACCTTCTAAAACGCGTTCTTTATTGTCGCGCAAAAAATTAACCTGTAACATGTTTGTTGTTGGGTGTTAGATGTTTGTTGTTGGGTGTTGCAGGACTTCCATCATCCAGCTTCCATCATCCAACAGGATTCTGCAAATTTAAGATTATTTTATGATTGTAGCCACATTTGGCTGATCGGGAACTTTTGTAAATATCAATTGATTATTATAAAGCACTCTCGAAACTTCGAAAACATTTGGGGAGGATCGGTAAAATATTTCGAGCTTATCCTGAACTACAGGAGCATTCTGCGTTTCTGATATCTTTTTAATCAAAGAAACCCGAATTTCCGATTTGTAAATTTTACCTCCGTCAGAAGTGTCTTCTACAAACTGTCTTGTAGCTCCTGCAAGATACTCGAGATAATATGTAGAATCAGCAAGCATTTTTCGGTTATAGCTTACATTCACATTATCTTTTTCCGCCAATTGATCAGTAAAAGTAACTCCTGTGTAAGAACCAATTTCTGTAGGTTTCAAAAGGTCATTCCCGGATGAATCTTTGATGTAAAGATTAAAAAGCTGATCAATTTTCTGCAGAGAATCTTCATCACTTCCGCAACTGAGAAGCGTGAGACTGATAAGCGTTAAAACAAGAAATATTTTCTTCATTCCTACAAAGATAAAATATTAATGAAAAATAAGTTTATTGATTTTCAAAATATTTCTGATACCAAAGTTCAAAAGTCACCAATTGCCAGATTTTCACACAGTCGTATTCGTTTTTTTGGTTGTTCCACCATTCATTAATAACTTCTGGTTTGAAAAAATTTCTCTTTTTTAAGCTATTCAGATTTTCAAGAATAAATTCTCTTACTTTTGGTTCGGTTTTAATAAAATGAGCAAGTGGAAAAGAAAAACCGCGCTTTGGCATTTTCAAAATTTCCGAAGGAAGATATTTTTCGGCAACTTTTCTTAAAAGCGGTTTATTTTGAATTCCATTATACCGTAATTTCTCAGGCAAAGAAGAAACATAATCAATCAAATCATTGCTCAAATAAGGATAACGGAATTCAACACCATATTTCATCGCACTCAAATCATCTCTGAAAACATGGTGTGAAGACAGAGAATATTTCATATCATATTCAAAAAGCCCTTGATAATCTTTAGTTTCTGATAATTTTTTATCTTCTAAATTCGTTTTAACTGTATTAAAAACAGCATTAGAAAAAACATTTTTAGCTTCAAAAGGCTTCATACCGACCTGACTTTGTCTGAAAAAATCAAGCATGTCATCCTGAGAAAAATAATTTTTTACTTTTCTTGAAAAATCATCATTGGTAAAAATAAAATGACGGATTGCATTAAATTTTTTCATCGAAAACCATTTATTAAGCTTTAAAGAATGAGAATATCCCGCAAAAAGTTCATCGGCTCCATTTCCGCTTAAAACTACTTTAAATCCTTTATTCTTTGCAAATTCTGCGGCGTTCATAAGAACTTCAAGACTGCTGTAAGGCTCTTCAAAATGCTGAATATTTTCTTTTAATTGATTTAAAATCTCATCATCGGAGACTTTTTTTACATTATGCTGAATATCAATCTTTTCAGCCATCAAAGACGCATTTTTCACTTCGCTTTCCGAAAACTGATAAGAAATGGTAAATGCATTGATGTCATTTTTGAATGGTTTAGCTTTCGCGGTAATCAGTGTAGAATCTATTCCGCCGCTCATCATACTCGTTACAGGAACATCAGCAAAAAGCTGTTCTTTGACGCTTTCAGACAATAATTGATCAACTTTTGCAACCGCTTCTTCTTCGGTTATATTTGCTGATTTTTCAGTCGGGAAATTCCAATAAAATTGTTTTGAAGAGGTAAAATCATTTAAATCTAAAACTAAAAAAGATGCCGGTTCTAACGAAAATATATTTTGAAAACACGTCTCCGGAGCTAAGGTCGTTTGAAAAAGGAAATTAGTATACACTCCGGTCCAATTGATTTCTGGCTTGATAAATTCATTTTTTAGAATAGATTTTATTTCGGAAGCCCAAACTAAAGCATTTTCATTTTTAAAATAAAACAAAGGTTTTAAACCAATCCTGTCTCTTCCAAGGATCAACTTTTGTTTTTCCAAATCGATCAAAGCAATCGCAAACATTCCATCAAATTTGGCAAACATTTCCGTTCCCCACTCTTCGTAAGATTTTAAAATAACTTCTGTATCTGAATTGCTTTTAAAATGATAACCTAAATCTTCAAGTTCTTTACGTATTTTTTTAAAATTATAAATCTCTCCATTGAAGGTAATCGTAATTTTCTCATCATCAGAAAGCATCGGTTGATGCCCTTTTTCAGACAAATCTACAATTGAAAGTCGGCGAAAACCTAACGCAATTTTCGAATTTGTTTTATTTAAAACAGGAAAAGTTTCTTTAATTTTTTTCGTAGAATCATTTCCGGAAAAAGATTCTCCTTTCACCCCATCAGAAATCCAGAAACCTTCATCATCTGGACCGCGGTGACGAATGGCGTTATTCATTTCTAAAATATTTTCAGAAGAAATTTCGTTCATAAATGAATAATAACCGCATATGCCGCACATAAATTGTTGATGGTTTTTAGTTGACAGTTGATGGACTGAGATTCAATGTAACAAAAAATATATTATTTAATATTTTCAGTATCTTATTTGAAAACTCTTAATTGATTGGTAAAAATAAGGATTTGGTATTAGATTTTAACCAGGAAAATATCAATTGCTTTTTTTAGAAAAAGTTTTAATCAATGTATTAATTTCATCTTTAGAAATAATATAATCTTTGATTTTAAAATCGGTAGACTGATAAAATTTCCAGAATAATATCGCTGCAGAAACTACATATGATAAGGTCGTTACAAAACAGGCGCCCCAAATTCCCCATTTCGGAATGGCAAAAAAGGAAAAAGTAACCGTTATCAATAATCCTACAATCGATTTTATATTTAATATTTTCAACTCTTTAATTCCTGAAAAATAATAGCCAATCATATCACTTACTGCAATTGCCAGAATTCCGGGAGCTAACAAAAGCATGATGAGCTTGGTTTCACTAAACTCTTTTCCAAAAATAAAAGGATACACAAAATCCGGAATAATCAGAATTCCAAAAATAAAAACAAGCATCAAAGTGAATGAAAGCTTGAGTGAAGATTTAGTTTTAACAATAGATTCTTCCCTGCTTTCGCTATTTACAACGTCAGAATAAAGAACGACCGCGATACTTCTTGTAATTGTCCATATTGCTTCTGAAAATGTAATTCCGATAGAAAAGATTCCCACAATAGCAATTCCTTCAAAGTATTCTAAAAAATAAAAAGAAAGTCTGTAGTTTAAAAACTGAATAAATGTGCTCAACTGGGTTTTCCAGCCATATTCGAACATATTGATGAATACTGATTTTGAAAATGAAAATTCTGAAAATTTACATTTCTTCAGAATCAGAAAAAGACTGGTTAGAAACAGAAATGCTAAGCAGAAAATCTGAGCTAAAAAGTAAACCGAAACATCTTTCAGTTTAACAATATAGATCAGAATTGCGATAAACAAAACATGTACAAGCTGCTGTAAAACAGTATAAATATTGAAAAAGCGAATATTCTGCGTCCCAATAAACAGACTAATATTGGTCGATAAAAGCGATGAAAGAACAGAAATACCAATTAAATAATACAAAAATTCATTCTGAATCGCCGCAAAACTGAATATCAAAGGAACTGCAGTTCCTACAATGAGCGACCAGAGATAAGAGTAAACCAGAACCTGCTCTACCTTAAATTTTCTTGCAAAATAAGAGGTACTGCTTCCCGAAAAAATACTACTGAAAAAACTAACCAGAGCAACATTGGCAATGACAATTGAGATCGTGCCTTTTCCTTCACTTCCCCACATGTTGGTAGAAAAGATGACCAGACCAAAGCTCAAAATCAAAATCAAGAACCTTGAAATAAAAGTCTGAACAACTTTAAGCTGCTTCATTTGTTGTTTTTTGGTAAAGAATTTTTGATAAAGTTAACAAAAGAATTCTTGATGACATTCCAATTGTAATTTCGTATAAATTCTTTTCTTGCATTGGTTGCATGAAGATTGTACAGTTGCGGCTCGTTAAGATAAGCTTCAATATGCTCTGCAATCTTTTTAGAATCATTTGGATTCACCAAATATCCAAAATCAGAAACATTCATGTGTTTTCTTATTCCTTTCAAGCTTGAATAAATAATCGGTTTTCCGGCGCCCATGTAATAGAATAATTTGATGGGCAGCGAATGATGATTTTCAAAATTAAAAGCCCTCAAATCAAAACAAATATCGGCATCAGCAAAAGCTTTTGTAAATTCTTCGAAAGAAGTCGGTTTTCTGATCTCTATATTTTTTACTGAAGATTTGGCAAGAATATCCGAGAAATAAGTTTCGTCCGATTTTTTTATCGCAGAACCAACAATCAGTATTTTGATATTTAACCGACGATTACTTTTGTGAAGTTCTTCAACAGCATTGAAAAAATTCCCGATTCCTTTATCTTCTGAAATTGCGCCTGTGTAACAAAGCGTTATTTCGTTTGCATTTAAATCCTTAATATTTTCAGAAACGAATCGTTCGTGAGGATAATAAGGCAAAATAATTTTCTTTTTAAAAGGAAAAAAATAAGCCAATGGAAACTTTTTGGTCTCTTCACCAAAGATAAAATAAGTGCTTAAAAAACCTGCATATAACTGAACCAAGAAAAATTTTATTCCGTGAACCCATTTCATCAAAAAATTGTAATTCTGAAGCATCGACATCGCAGGATACCATTCTGTAATATCATAAACAACACTTACTTTTTTCGTTTTACGAAATTTGTTTGCTGCAAATACAGCAATAGGTTCAGAACAGATAATACAATCCGGCTGAAAAGAACTGCAGACTTTTATAAACTTTTGAATTTTTGTCTGTACAGATTGGTTTAAAATATCAAAAGATTCTATCTCAATACCATCAATTCCGCCTTTAAATTCCGCTGTTAAACTACAAATTTTCACTTCAAAACCAGATGTAATCAATTCTTTTGCCTGATGAAAAAAGATTCTGTCATCATCAAAATTATGGGCAGTGGTTAAGAATAGAATTTTTGGCATAGAAGTGCTTATTCAAAAAATTCCTCATCAGTTTCTACGAATCAGAAACCAAGAGGAATTTTCATTATTTCATTAAGGAATTATTTTATGGTAACTGCCCAACTTTTGCTGAAAGGCAATAAAAAGTTTCCTAAAAATTCTAAATACGTGTTTTTTGAGAAATCAAAAACTTCTATGTCTTTTGAAAGTTCTCCGCTTCTGATTTTATTTTTAAAATCGATAAGCTTTAAGGTTTTTACTTCTCCGTTTTCTACGAAGCTGGCTGTCATTCTGTCGAATAATCCCAATTGGTACTCTTCGTCAATCTCCCTCATTATTTTACCCAAAGCATCGATGCTGCAGCCTGAAGCCATTTCTTTTTCTTCGTCTACACAGATTACGATAAACTGATTTTTTTCAATTTTAAAAGATGACGAAAGTGGTTTTCCGTGCGCTGCCCAACCTGCCAAGAAATCATATAATTTCTCTGTAATTACTTTGGCTTCTTTTGTAGTGAAAGGTCTTGATGCGGGATATATGATAACTCTGTAATCGTTTGCTTCAACAATATTAGATTCTTCAATTTTCATTCTGAATAAATTTAAAAAGTAAAATTACGCATTTTTCCTGAGTTGGAAACCATTGTACTTTTTGCTTAATGCATACAGAAGTACAATAAAAAGCAAAAGAACAAAACCTAAAAAGAATCTCAGATTGGCACTATCCGGAAAAAAAACAAACTTGATATAAATATTGGCAAAGAATAATAAAGACAAGATTCTGATCCACCAATCTTTTGAAAAATAAAACGTTGATCCAACTAAAATTAAGGAAGTCAAAGTTATTTTTTTAAAGTTGATTAATTTAAATAATAGAAAATCAAAATACTTCTGAAAAGTAAACTCTGCTTTTTCAGCCGAAATTATTGGTCTTCTGTAAAAGAAACTGTCATAGAAAAGATCTTTCCAGCCAGGATAATTGTAGTATTTAATAATCGCAACATAAATTACAGCAATTGAAAATCCTTGAAGAATTAAACTATAATTGATCTGTTTATTTTCTTTAAAATATTTAAAAACGAAAACTACAAACAGATAACTCATTGCAAAAAGCACATAATCTGGTCTGATTAAAACGCAGCAAAGAAGGAAAATAAATTGTAGTAATTCAGATTTTTTTTGAAGCAGACTAATGATAAAAAACATTAGAAAGACAAAAACGAACATATCTGGTGTGGGATTTTGCGCCATGTCTCTTACCGGAGGAAACCAGAAAACAAACAATGAAAGTAGCGGTGCAATAAAATAGTTTTTGGGAAACAGTAGTTTTAAAATATAAAACATCAGTAAACCACAAATAAAATAGGAAAAAATATTGACCATAAGAACCGAAAGAGGTCCTGTAAATCCTAGTTTATACAATACATAAACTGCAGCATTAAAGCCAAGTTTAATTTTATAATATGGCAATTGCTCGCCAAAGGCTTTATAATCTGCGTAGAAAACTTCATTGGCATGATTGTAATGAAGAATATCGTTGAATTCTGTTTTTGAAGCCTCTTTTTCAATATCAGAATATACTTTTTCCTGTGCTTTTTTTGCATCATCAGGAAATTCCCAGGAATAAACGCTGCCTAAATATCCAGGCATATCCCAATCGTAAACCCTATTCTGATAGCAGGAAAAAGTAAGAAAACTTAAACCTAAAATAAAAAAAAGAAAGGATAAACCCCATTTTAAATTCATAACTCAAGATTTATCCTTTCTGGAAATATATTTACAAATCTTCAGCTTCCGCCAAAAGTTCTACGATATCTTTTACTTCAACTTCGTTATTTTTATTGAAATGTTTTACGCCGTCAGTCAACATCGTGTTGCAGAAAGGGCAACCTGTTGCAATGATTTTAGGCTCGAAAGAAAGCGCTTCTTCTGTTCTTTCCACATTAATATCTTTTTTTCCTTTTTCAGGTTCTTTAAACATCTGTGCTCCACCTGCTCCGCAACAAAGACCATTGGTTTTGCAACGTTTCATTTCAACCAATTCGGCATCCAGCTTTTCTAAAAGCATTCTTGGAGCTTCATATTCATCATTCGCTCTTCCCAAATAACAAGGATCGTGGAAGGTAATTTTTTTACCTTTAAAACTTCCGCCTTCAATCTTCAGTCTGCCTTCATTCATCAGTTCTTTTAAGAATTGGGTATGATGAATTACTTCATAGTTTCCGCCTAAATTAGGATATTCATTTTTAAGCGTATTGAAACAGTGCGGACAAGCCGTAACGATTTTTTTTACTTCATAAGCATTCAGAACTTCAATGTTCGTCATTGCCATCATCTGGAAAACAAACTCGTTTCCTGCACGTTTTGCAGGATCACCTGTACAGCTTTCTTCCTGTCCTAAAACAGCGAATTCAACACCTATTTTATTTAAAATTTTGCAGAATGCTTTGGTTATTTTTTTGGCTCTATCATCGAAACTTCCAGCGCAACCTACCCAGAAAAGAACTTCCGGAGATTTGCCTTCCATTGCGTAATCCGCCATTGTTTTTATATTGAAATCCATATCAGTTTCAAATTTATCAATATAACAGTGTAACAGTTTACCAGTGATTGTTACATCGTTACATTTTTACATTATTAGATTAATTAGTCTTTTGCCCAATTCAGACGGTCTGCCTGATTGTATTGCCAAGGTGCGGCATTGTTTTCTACATTGGTCATCATCAAATTCAATTCCTGCGGTGCTGCAGATTGCTCCATCACCAAGAATCTTCTCATTTCGAAAATAATAGAAAGCGGGTCAAGCAATACCGGACAAGCCTGTGTACAAGCATTACAAGTAGTACAAGCCCAAAGTTCTTCTTTTGTGATGTAGTCGTTCAACAATTTCTTACCATCGTCTTCAAACTTTCCGTTTTTATCGATATTTCTACCAACTTCTTCCAAACGGTCTCTCGTTTTCATCAAAATAGCTCTCGGTGAAAGCTTTTTACCTGTAATATTTGCTGGACAAACAGAAGTACATCTTCCACATTCTGTACATGAATAGGCATTCAATAACTGAACTTGGTTCAAATCAAAAATATCTTCTGCACCAAATTTCGACGGAGCTTCTTCTGCACCTTCAGCCGGAGCTGCGTAAGGATCTGCATTCGGATCCATCATCAATTTGATTTCTTTGGTAACCGATTCAAGGTTATTGAATTTTCCGTACAAATCAAGATTGGCGTACCAAGTACTTGGAAACGCAAGGATAATATGTAAATGTTTAGAATAATAAAGGTAATTCATAAAGAACAGGATCCCTATGAAATGGAACCACCAAGCTCCTCTTTCAACAACTTCTAAAAAGATATTATCAAAACTGAAAATTTCTAAGAAAGGAACCAATGTCATTTCACTGACTGGAAAGCTTCCATGTGCTGCTAAAACTCCTCTTTGCTGTAAGATAAAGTCGGAAGAATTCATCGTGAAGAAAGCGACCATTAAAGCAAATTCAATGATCAAGATCCAGTTGGCATCATTTTTTGGCCATCCGAAAAGTTCTTTCATCGTCAATCTTTTCACTCCGTAAAAATTTCTACGGATAAAGAAAAGTACCACACCAACAATTACTAAAAGTGCTAAAACTTCTAATGTTGCGGTGAAAAAATTATAGAAAGTATGTCCGAAAATTGTTGATAGAAAACGGTGAGTTCCGAAGATTCCGTCAACGATAATTTCAACTAATTCGATATTAATAATTACGAAACCGACGTAAACAAAAAGGTGCAAAACACCTGCAACAGGTCTTGCCGTCATTCTGCTTTGTCCCATCGCAACTCTTGCCATGGTTTCCCAGCGTTCAGCTTTTCTGTCGCTGCGATTAATTTCTCGTCCTAATCTGATATTTCTATAGATCTTCAGAAGACTTTTTCCAAAAAGCCCGAAACCTGCAATAAGTAAAATCAGAAAAAATACATTATCAAGATACTGCATATTGTAGATTTTTAGTCTTTACTGTTCTTACCGAAAACTGAGAAATTAATATATCTCTTAGGATTCGCTTTCATATCCTCGATTAAAGAGTTCAGATTGGTAGATGCAGAGTTCAGGTTGTTGTACAACTGATCATCTTTCATAATCTTCCCTAAACTACCTTCACCTCTGTCAATACCAGAAATCACACCGTTTAATTTCCCAACAGTCTGATCTAGATTAGCAATCGTCTGATTCAATTGCTTGGTATCTATACTTTCCGCAAGATTTCCGTATTTATCCAAAGTTGTTTTACCACTTTGCATGGTTAAACTTGCTTCATCAAGAACTTTCTGAAGTTTCGGATCATTATTACCAACCAATTTGTTTACGTTTCCTGCTGTAGTTTCTAATGCACCTACAGTTTTGTTTAGGTTGTGAAGTAATATTCTGATTTCTTCTCTGTTTTGAGCATTCATTACCTGATTAGCATTTGCCATCAAAGAATCTACTCTATGCAAAACAGTTTGCAACTGGTCTTTCACAGGACCAACCTGAGAAGAAAGACTGTTCATCATTCCTAGCTTGAAAGCACCTTTCAAAGTATCTCCGTCTTTTGCAGTAGGACCACCATAAAAAAGATTTACTCTCATTTCTTTACCACCCATTAAGCTTGGCTCAAAAATCTCAAGATTTGAATTTTTTGAAAATTCAAAATTATCATCTACGGTAATCTTTACGACAAAGTGTAACTTTCCGTCTTTGCCTGTCTGAGGAATGATTTTATCAACCTGTCCTACTTTCAGACCATTGATGGAAACCGGAGAAGACTGTGCAAGACCTTCTACGTTATCATATTTTGCGTAAAATATATTGTCGGTAGTAAAAAGGCTTCTGCCTTTCATAAACTGAAATAAAATCACGAAGCCAACAATGGCTAAAAGCGCGATTAAACCAGCCTTTAATTCTTTACTGAATTTCACTTGTTAAATTTTTTCTAATGTAGCAAATATAGTACATTTTAAATTAATGTTTCTCTTTATTGCTCTGCGTTAAATACAAAAAAAGCGCCAAAATTACTTTGGCGCTTTTATATTTTTAAATTAGAATCTTATTGTTGATTTCCTAATTTACTCCAGATTTCAATTCTGTAATCATCGATATCTGCATTGTCTTGTAAGCTCTTTAACCAAGCCTGACCAAACATTCCTGCATTTCTCTGAGTAACAGACTCTGTAAATTGTTTTACATCGCCTGGTTGTTTATTAATTGTTTCATTCTTTTTAACAATAACATAAACACCAGTACCACCTTCGATTGGATTTGAAACTTTTCCTTTTGCAATACCAAATGCAGCACCTGCAACTTTAGGCTCCATCGCTCCTGCTACAGAAGGATTAAGCATGTTAACCTGAGCTGATTGCTTAGTTGTTGCAAATTTTGTAGCCACCTGATCTAAGCTTCCTGCTTTTCCAATTTTCTCAGAAATTTGCTTAGCTGCCAATTTATTCTGAACTACTGTTTCTATCTGATCTCTTACAGATTCCGGATCTGCAAGACCTTTTTCCTGTTTCCCGTTTAAGTAAACAACTACTTTATCTCCTGTACCTTCTACAGTGAAGAACTCTGTATCACCTTTTTCTCTTTTCTTATCAAAAGCCCAAGCAATAATTTCACCGTCTTTATCAGTTCCTAAACCTTGAAGCTGACCGTCAAATCTTTTTGCAGATTTAGCGTTAGAATATTGGTAGTTTGATTTTTTAGCAATATTTACAAAATCATTGAATGATTTCCCTTGAATCTGCTGGATAAATCTTCTTGCTTTCTTATCAACTTCAGCTTCTGTAGCTTCAGAAGGCTTAATAGTTTTCACGATATGAGCAATTTTATAACCCATTGCCCCAGCTTTTTTATCTTCAATATTGATGATGTGATAACCGAAAGCTGTTTCTGCTAAACCTGTAGCGCCTTTAGGATTGTTTGCCAAAAACGCTAAGTATCCTGGAGCGAACTGACTTTGAGGAGTCGTCCAACCCACACTTCCTTTTCTTTCAACAGCACCTGGCTCGTCAGAAAGCTTAAGACCTTCTGCAAATTTCGTAGGATTAGCTTTAATTCCAGCCATTAAACTGTCAGCAATTTTTTTAGCTTCTTCTTTAGTTCTTGTCGCTGTAGATCTTTCAGCACCTTTATAAGCGATCAAGATATGGTTTGACAACGTAGAATCTGAAGGTTTTTTGTCAATTAATTTAGACAATACATAAAGATTCTGCTCTTTGTAAGGTCCGAAAACCTGTCCGATTGCAGCCGTTTCAATTTTCCCTTGTAATCCTTGAGGCATTTGGTTTGCCTGAACATAAGCATTGTTATATGGCATATCTGAGTTTGCCATTACAAACATAGAATCATTAGTAGTGTTTTGGAAGTTTTCTTTTCCATCACTTGCATCAGTACCTCCAGAAAATATTTTGGTAATATCTTTTTGTACCGCAGCTTCATCTGCCGGACTTGGCTGAGAAGGGAAAAATGCAATTCCTAAATTTCTGCTTGGCTCAGTTTTAAACTGTACCGGATGCGCTTTGATATAATTAGCTAAATCCTCAGTTGTAACCTTGATTTTATTTTTCTGAAGATAAGAAGCGTAATCTACTTTTACAAAGTCGATATCAGCAAGCTGATCTCTTTCTTTCATCAATTCTTCAGCTTCTTTTTTACCTGTAGTGATACCTGCAGAAACATTAGCAAAAACCTGTCTTGCCATAATTCTGTACTCAATAGTCTTTCTAGTTTTCAACCATTGACTGTATCCTTCAGGGTTTGTATTCTGTAGAGTTTCAATTTCTTTTTTTAATTCCTGAAGCTTGAAATTCCCCTTTTCGTCAAAAAGCTGTTGGTTTTGTGCAAACATTTGATCAAACTGAAGCTGATTCCAGAATAGATCATCTGTCATTTCGAAGCCCATTTTTTCAAATTGCTGTTTTACCAATTTCGACTGTACAAGTAGTTGCCAAGCTTGTTCTTCAAGTCCGTTTTTTGGTTGACCTTGCTGCTCTGCTTGTTGTTGTAATACGAAAAGCTGGTCGTTATACTCTTCACGAGTAATTTTCTCACCATTTACTTTTCCTAAAACATCAGGGTTTTTACCAAAAACCTTATCAAGGCTTTCCGGGTTTACCAAAAACGCCAAAAGCGCCAATGCGATCATTCCCATCAAAAGCCAAGGTCTACTCCTAATCTGTCCTAAAATTGCCATTTTATAAATATAGTTTTTATATCAGTGTGCGAAAATACACATTTTTAAGAAATTACAGAAATATAAGTCGTGTTTTTAATTTTTAAAATTCAAATACTGTGAAAATGGAAATTTTGACCGTATTTTTTGATGATTATCAAATGGCATTAATATTGTCAATTTAATATACAGTTCATACATATTGCTTTCTTTAAGCAAATTGTGAAATATCATTGTAACGACTTAAACTGAAAATGACAATTTGTCATTCGATTTATTATGACAGAATTTGAAGATATAAATTTTGATGATATTCTTGGCGATGGTTTTAACATAGTAGCCGAAGAAATCAACCTTTCTGACCTGGATATGGATAATGAGAAAAGCTCTGAGCAAAACATTTTCCCGATACTTCCGGTAAGAAACATGGTGATGTTCCCAAATGTGGTAATTCCCATCACTGCAGGAAGAAAGACTTCTATACAACTTCTTGAAGAATCGCAACAAAACGGTGATTATATAGGAATTGTGAGTCAGAAAAACTCTGACATCGAGCAACCTACCGAAAAAGATCTTTATCACACAGGAACTTTAGCCAAAATCATTAAGATTATTAAGCTTCCGGAAGGAAACATTACCGCTATTACCAAAGGATTCCATCGATTTAAAGTAAAAAAAATCGTAGAATCTCAACCTTATTTTAAAGCTGAAATATCTAAATTAAAAGATACAAAAGCTAAAAATAAAGAGGAATACGAAGCTCTACTGGAAAACATTAAAGATTTAGCTCTAAAAATTATTGAGCTTGATCCTAATATTCCGAATGCTGCCAATTTTGCAATAAAAAACATCAGCAACAATGAAGATTTGCTGAATTTTGTAAGCACGAATGCCAATTTCCCTTACTTGGAAAAGCAAAAACTTTTGGAAGAAAAAAGCCTGATGGAAAGAGCCAAAAAGTGCTACGAAATGATGCACGAGGATTTCCGAAAGCTTGAATTGAGAAATCAAATTCATCAAAAAACTTCGAAAGATTTAGACAAACAACAGAGAGAATATTTCCTGAATCAGCAAATCAGAACAATTCAGGATGAATTGGGAGGTGGTCCAGAAAGCGATGTTGAAGATTTGCTTAAAAAAGGACAAGATAAAAACTGGAAACCTGAAGTTGAAGAACATTTCCAAAAGGAAATAGGTCGACTACAGAGACAAAACCCAAATTCTCCGGATTATAATGTTCAGAGAAATTATTTAGATTTCTTTACAGATTTACCTTGGGAAACCTTCACAAAAGATACTTTTGATATTGAAAAAGCCGAAAAAGTTTTAGACAAAGCTCATTTTGGTTTAGAAGATATTAAGAAAAGAATTTTAGAACACATGGCTGTTTTAAAATTGAAAAATAACATGAAATCCCCTATTCTATTATTGGTAGGTCCTCCTGGAGTTGGTAAAACATCTCTAGGAAAGTCTGTTGCCGATGCTTTGGGAAGAAAATACGTACGCGTTTCTTTAGGGGGACTTCATGACGAAAGTGAAATTCGTGGTCACCGAAAAACGTATATTGGAGCAATGGCAGGAAGAATTCTTCAGTCCATTAAAAAATCGGGAACTTCAAACCCCGTAATTGTTTTAGACGAAATAGATAAAGTGGGAAAAGGAATGCACGGTGATCCTAGCTCAGCATTGCTTGAAGTTCTGGATCCTGAACAAAACAGCTCTTTCTACGACAACTTCCTTGAAATGGGTTATGATTTGTCTAAAGTAATGTTCTTGGCAACAGCAAACTCACTTTCTACGATCCAAACTCCGCTTTTAGACAGAATGGAAGTCATTCAGATTGCAGGTTATACTTTAGAGGAGAAAATTGAAATCGCTAAAAGACATTTAATTAAAAAACAACAGGAAGAAAACGGTTTGACTGCAAAATCTTTCAAACTTGGAAATCCTGAATTGAAACATATCATCGAAGCACATACTTCGGAAAGCGGTGTAAGAACTTTAGAAAAAAGAATCGCCGCAATTGCACGTTGGGTTGCTTTGCAGACTGCTTTGGTAAGAGAATTTGATGCTAAAATTACGGTTGATAAAGTTGATGAAATTTTAGGGGTTCCAAGACCAAAAAGCTTATCTGAATTGACAGATGTTCCGGGAGTAGTAACCGGATTGGCGTGGACAAGCGTAGGTGGAGACATTTTATTTATCGAAAGTATTACCAGCAACGGAAAAGGAAATCTTACCATGACCGGAAATCTGGGAACGGTAATGAAAGAATCTGCAACCATTGCGTTGGAATACATTAAAGCCAAACATGAAGATCTGGGAATAAGTGAAGACGATCTGGAAAAGAAAAATATTCACGTTCACGTTCCTGAAGGAGCCACACCAAAAGATGGACCTTCTGCGGGAATTGCAATGCTAACTTCCATGGTTTCTTCATTCAAAAACAAAAAAGTAAAACCTCATCTTGCCATGACCGGTGAGATTACGCTAAGAGGAAAAGTACTTCCTGTAGGCGGAATTAAAGAAAAATTACTCGCTGCGACAAGAGCAGGAATCAAAGAAGTGATTCTCTGCGAAGCCAACAGAAAAGATGTGGAAGAAATAAAGCAGGATTACCTGAAAAATCTGAAAGTAAACTACGTAAGCTGGATGAAAGAAGTACTGGAACTGGCCATCGAAAAATAAATATTCAATAATAAACATAAAACCTCATCTGAAAACGGTGGGGTTTTATTATTTTTATACAGCAGATTTTAAATTATGAATTTTATCAAACTTCCATTTCTCCTGAAACTTGCATTAGCAGTTATTTCCATCATCGGAATAGGTTACCTTATCAAATTAGGACAGAGTATTTTGGCTCCGTTTTTTTTGGCTTTTTTAATGGCGATGCTTTTTTTACCATTTGCCAATTTTATGGAGCAAAAACTAAAGCTCCCAAGATCTGTTTCTACAATTGTTTCAGTCATGATGATGCTGATTATTCTTACGGGAATGATCTATTTCTTCGGCTCCCAAATATCAAGCTTCAGCAAAGATCTTCCACATCTCAGCAAACAGTTTAATTTGGTTTTTCACAATCTGCAAAACTGGGTATCACATACTTTTAATGTAAAAATCGACGAACAGTTTGATTATTTAGACCAAGGTTTGGCTAAACTTTTATCTTCTTCAGGAGTGATTTTAGGCTTTACTTTTGGAGTTTTTTCTACAAGCTTAGGGTTTTTAGCATTTTTTATTCTGTTTTTTGTCTTTATATTAAATTACAGAAGAATATTAAATAATTTCATCGTTAATGTCTTCAACGAAAAACACAAAGCCAGCGTACAGGAAGTTGTTTCAGAAGTCAGAATCATGACCAAAAGATACATTATCGGGCTTTGTCTTCAGGTAATTATTGTTTCGGTACTTGCTACAACAGTTCTTACTATTTTAGGCGTAAAATATGCAATTTTATTAGGTGTTTTAACAGGATTACTGAATGTAATTCCTTATATCGGAATCGCTATTTCTTTATTAATTTCTTGCTTTATTGCATTTGCAACAGGCACTGTTTCAACTTGTGTTTATGTAGCAATCGGCTATGTTATTGTTCACGCTATCGACGGAAATATTGTACTGCCTTTTGTGGTAGGTTCAAAAGTAAAAATCAACGCATTATTTTCTTTCATCGGAATTCTTTTAGGCGAACATCTTTGGGGAATTTCCGGAATGTTTCTTTGCATTCCCGCGATTGCAATTATCAAAATTATTTTTGAAAGAGTTGACGGTTTAAAACCTTGGGGTAAACTATTGGGTGAAGAAGAAAAGCCTAATAAAAAGAAAAAATCTTACAAAATTTCAAAAAATATCACCTTAAAGGAAATGGATTAAATATGAGTAATTGATAATAAACAATGAATAATTTCTGCCAAAATTAAATTTTCATTGATTTTTTCACAACGAAAAAGAATTTTATTTAATTTTAATAAAAAATCACCTTATGAAAATTATTAAACTTATTATCAGTCTTCTTTTCGGATTAATGTTTATCAATGCAGGATTAAACAAGTTTCTCAATTACATGCCCATGGAAAAACCGACTCCAGAGCAAATGGAACTTTTCGCCGCATTTGAAAAAATCTTCTGGTTGATGCCTTTAGTAGGAGCTGTAGAAATTATTGGCGGACTGTTATTTATCTTCCCAAAAACCAGAGCTTTAGGAGCAATTGTTATTCTTCCCGTAATGGTAGGAATTGTAATTCATGTTTTCACGATGGATAAATCGACAATGGGAATGTCAATCGCAGGCGTTTTATTTTTAATTAATCTTTGGATGATTATTGATAATAAAGAAAAATATAGAGCTTTGCTGAAATAATAATGTGAATGGTGAATGGTCAATTCGCTTTGCTTGTCAATTTCTAAAATTCACTTGCGAAGCAAGATTCACAATTCACCATTGACTTTTAAACAAATGCGCTGAACCCCGTAATTGATCTACCAACAATCAGTGAATTGATTTCTTTCGTTCCTTCATAAGAATAAATCGCTTCGGCATCGGCAACAAATCTTGCCACATCATATTCGAGCAGAATTCCATTTCCGCCCATCACTTCTCGTGCTCTGGAAACAACGTCTCTCGTTCTCATCGTACAAAAAACTTTCGCTAAAGAAGCATGTTCGTCTTTCAGAATATCTTCGTCCTGCATTTCAGAAAGTCTGAAAACCATCGTTTGCATCGCCGTTAAATTCGAAAGCATTTCTACCAAATGTCCCTGAATCATTTGAAAAGAAGCAATTGGTTTTCCGAACTGTTCTCTTGTTCTTGTATAAGCTAAAGCACTTTCATACGCTCCTCTTGCGCAACCTGTCGCCATCCATGCAACTCCGGCTCTTGTCATTCTCAAAACTTTTGCGGTGTCTTTAAAAGAATTGGCATTTTGAAGTCTGTTTTCTTCAGTTACTAAACAATCTTTCAAAGTAATTAATCCATTCTGAACAATTCGAAGCGCCATTTTTCCTTTAATTTTCTCTACAGAATAACCAGGATTATCTTTTTCAACAATAAAACCTTTTACTTCGCCATCATCAAGATCTCTTGCCCAGATAATAATAACATCTGCAAAAGTGGCGTTTCCGATCCATTTCTTTTCACCATTTAAAATCCATCCTTCAGGAGTTTTTTTGCAAGTTGCCGTCAAACCTCCTGCTGCACCGGAACCCACTTCAGGCTCAGTCAAACCAAATGCACCAATTTTTTCAAACTTCTGCATTTGAGGAAGCCATTTTTGTTTTTGCTCTTCCGAACCGCAAATATAAATAGAGCCCATTGCTAAGCCAGATTGCACTCCGAAAAATGTAGCGATAGAAGCATCAATTCTCGCCATTTCCATTGCGATAACACCTTCCATCAAAAAAGGCATGCCTTTGCAACCATAACCTTCATACGTTACTCCACAAATATCAAGCTTTTGAAATTTCGGGATCAGCTCATGTGGGAATTCATCTCGCAACCAATAATGATTCACCAAAGGCTTTACTTCTTTTTCCATAAACGCTCTTACTTTAAGCTGAACTTCTCTTTGTTCGGGAGTCAAAGTGTGATAAATATCGTAGAAATCGCCATCAATAGGCGGAAGTTCCTTTTTCTTCTTGTTCGGATCAAGCATCTTCGACAAACCTTGCAATTGTTTATTATCTAATTTGGAAAAACTTTGCATCAATTTTGGCAAATCTACCTTTTGAGAAATGGCACTCAACTGATCAAAATCTATTGATCGGAATAATTCTATAGCGTTTCTGATTTTGGAAAAAGTATTAGACATATTATTTGAGATTTAATTTGTAAAACATTAGCAAAAATCAATCCGAAGTACTAATCAAACCGAGTAATCAATTTTACAAAATACTGAATTTCAATAATTTAAATTTAATTAATTATTTACAAAATGTTTACCTGCAATATTCAAACATTACAAACGATTCTGCTGGAACTTTGACCTAAGTAAAACATTAAAAAATAAATATATGAAAACGACTTACATCAGATTAACCATCGCAACCGCACTTTTATTAGGAATTTATTCATGTAAAAAAGGCGAAGCTACCGTAAACGATTATGAGTTGTCAACAGCTGCAGATTCGGCTTCAGTGGAAAGTTCCGATAACATTTCTTCAGCAGCAACAATGTCTGTAAAAGACAAGCAGTTCATCAAAACTGCTAATATAAACATGGAAGTGAAAGATGTTTACGGAGCAACCATATCTATTGAAAAATCGGTACAAGAACTTGGCGGATTTGTTACGCACAGCAATTTACAAAGCAGAGTAATTTCGGAAGACACTTACAATACTTCTAATGAAGAAGCTATGCTGGTAAAAAAATATCAGACGGAAAACACAATGCAGGTAAGGGTTCCCACCGCAAAACTAGGTGAACTTTTAACTTTAATTAATGATAAAAAACTCTTCCTGAATTCCAGAATTATCAATGCCGAAGATGTGACTTCAAACATTAAATATGCAGAAATGGAAGGCAAAAGAATAAAAAAAACCAGCGAGAATATTTCTGAACTCAAAACCACAAAAGACAAAGTAAAAATGAGCGATGAAAATATGTCTGTAGAAAACCAACAACAGCTCGCAAATCTTGATGTAACCGATAATCTGAAATACAGCACAGTCGATATTTACATTAAAGAACCCAAGCTCCGAATTGCAGAAATTGCCATTACCAATTCAGAAAACATTGATAATAAATATAAATTCGATTTCTTTTACAGTGCAAAAAATGCCTTTGTTGAAGGATATTATTTAATTCAGAGAATTGTGATTGGCCTCATTATAATCTGGCCGATTCTATTAATTGGAGGGGTATTATTTTACTTTTATCGTAAAAACAAATCTAATAAGAAACCAATTCAGGCTGATAAAGAATAAACGTGGCATCCTAACCTTTTGGTTATTCATATATAAATATTACCGAACCTCTGCATTTTGTGGAGGTTTTTTATTTTTAAAACTCTAATTTTTAATTTCGCTTTATTAAAAAATAAATCTACACAAAAAGATACTTTCCTTTTACTCACCAAATAAAATTCAGGAAGGAGCGTTAATCATTCAAAATAAAACAATGACCAAAATTTTTACTGTACTATTTTTTATTCTAAGCTTGTCAATTTTTTCTCAAAATAGAATCAAAATTTTAGATTCAGAAAATCAGAAGCCTATTCCTTATGCTAAACTTATTTTAAAAGACAAGAGTTACTACAAAAACACTGAAGAAAACGGCGAAGCAATTTTAGAGAAAGATGAAGAAATATCAGAAATTCAATCTTTTGGATATGAAAAATTGAAAGTTGAAAAAGCCCAACAAACCTATTTATTAAAACCTCAGTTCAATGAAATTGAGGAAGTGGAAATTACAAAACCAAAGTTTCAGAAATCATTTTCAGTAGGCTCAATTAAAAAAAGCAGTATGGGCTTTTCAGCTTTAAATATAAGCTGGGTGGTCGTCGATTTATTTAAAAATGAAATTCCCGATGAAAAAGTTTACATTAAAAAGATAAAAATCCCAACGCAAGTTCATAATACGATAAAAGAAGCTACTTTCAACCTTATTTTTTATGAAAACATCAACGGAAAACCTTCCTTAGAAAAAACAAAAAACATTGTTGTTTCCTGTAAGTCTGGTAAACATCTTACTGAAATAGATTTATCAAAAAATCCTATTCCATTTCCTAAGGACGGTTTATTTATTGGTTTTGAATGGATTGTAAACGAGCAAAACACATACTCTTATATCACCACTGTAAACCATCCGGACGGAACTAAAGAAAAAAATGTATTAAAGCATGGAACAGCTCCTTCTTTCAAGGCTTGTGAATCAGTAAATTCAAATGTCATGGCGAATAGTAATCTGGACTGGTATAATATTTTTAATACGAAAACAAGAAAAACGGTTTACAGTATTTCTATGCAATTAGAACTCACCAATTGATTTTTAATCCTCAATTAACATCATTGTACGAAAATTCCGTAAATTTGCAGATTGAAATTTAATAAATATGATTTAGTGAATTTTATTCAAAAAAATTCCTACATCTTACAATCACTTCTACATATGTTATCAAAAATAAATCCTACACAAACAAATAGCTGGAAAGCCCTCGACGAACACTTTGGAAATAACGATTTTGAGCTGAGAACGCTTTTTCAATATAATCCAAACCGTTTTGAAGAGTTTTCTATCAAAAAAGATAATTTCTTATTCGATTATTCTAAAAATTTAATCGATTCAAGAACAAAAGAGCTTCTTTTGAATCTTGCAGAAGAATGTCAGTTGAAGGATGCTATTTCTAAAATGTTTTCGGGTGATAAAATCAACGAGACAGAAGGAAGAGCAGTTTTGCATACCGCTTTGAGGGATTTTTCTGATAAAGAAATTTTGGTTGATGGTGAAAACATTAAGCCTCAAATCAAAAGAGTTTTAGACCACATGAAATCTTTCTCTGAAAAAATTATTTCAGGAGAACACAAAGGTTTTAGCGGAAAAGAAATTACGGATGTTGTAAACATCGGAATCGGAGGTTCAGATTTGGGACCTGTGATGGTAGTTTCGGCTTTAAAACATTTTAAAACTAGATTAAATGTTCATTTCGTTTCAAACGTAGACGGAAATCATATTGCTGAAGTGGTGAAGAATCTAAATCCTGAAACCACTTTATTCATCATTGCTTCAAAAACGTTTACGACTCAGGAAACAATGACGAATGCAAATTCGGCAAAAGACTGGTTCTTGAAAGCAGGAAAACAGGAAGATGTCGCAAAACATTTTGTAGCTTTATCTACTAATGTTCAATTAGTTAAAGACTTCGGAATTGCGGAAGATAACATCTTCGAATTCTGGGATTGGGTTGGTGGAAGATATTCATTGTGGAGCGCAATTGGCTTGAGCATTGTTCTTTCTGTTGGATATGAGAATTTTGAACAACTATTAAAAGGTGCTGAAAATACAGACCAGCATTTCCAAACGGCAGATTTTTCAGAAAACGTTCCTGTTTTAATGGGACTTTTAGGAATTTGGTATCGTAATTTTTACGCTGCAACAAGTCACGCTGTTTTGCCTTACTCCCAATATTTAGACAGATTTGCAGCCTATCTTCAACAGGGAGATATGGAAAGTAACGGAAAATGTGTCGATAGAAACGGAGAATTCGTAGAATATGAAACAGGTCCGATCATTTGGGGAGAACCGGGAACAAACGGACAACACGCTTTTTACCAATTGATCCACCAGGGAACAGAATTGATTCCTGCTGATTTTATTGCGTATGCGAAAAGTCCGAACAAAGTTTCTGATCACCAAGATAAATTATTGGCCAACTTTTTCGCTCAGACTGAAGCTTTAGCTTTTGGTAAAAACGAAGAAGAAGTGGAAGAAGAATTACAAGCTTCAGGAAAATCTGAAGAAGAAATTGATTTCTTGCTAAATTATAAAGTCTTCCATGGAAACACACCAACTAACTCTTTATTAATTAAAGAATTAACTCCATTTTCATTAGGGCAACTAATTACATTATATGAGCACAAAATATTTGTTCAAGGAGTAATCTGGAATATTTTCAGTTTTGACCAGTTTGGGGTGGAATTAGGAAAAGTTTTAGCAAATAAAATTTTACCGGAACTTGAAAGTAATGAGACTATTAGTTCTCATGACAGCTCAACAAATGGTTTGATTAACTATTATAAAGGAAATAAATAAAGATGTCGCTACTAAGATCATATTATTACAAATTACCTCCCGGTTTAAGAATTTTAGGAAGAAAAATTTATTATTTTCCTATTGATTTTTATGAAGGAATTACCGGAAAAAGATCGAAAAACGAGCCTAAAAAAGGAGATATCTATGTAGGAAGCAGTGATTTTCTTGCTCACGGAATTCGACAGACAAAAGTTTTACAAAAATATATTGATCTTAAAAGTAACGACCATATTTTAGATGTAGGATGTGGTATTGGAAGAACCGCCGTAGCATTAACGAATGTTATCAAAGAAGGTTCTTATGATGGTTTTGATGCCGTTGAAAAGGGAATTACTTGGTGTAACAAGAATATCAACAGGAAACATCAAAACTTTAAGTTTAAATTTACTCCAATATATAATGATTTGTATAATTCTTTCAGTTTAAAAGCAGAAGAATTTACATTTCCTTACGAAGACAAAAAATTTGACAAAGTATTTTTATTTTCTGTTTTCACCCATATGCAGGTGGTCGAGATTAAAAGATATTTAAATGAAATCAGCCGAGTTTTAAAAAATGATGGTTTGTGTTTGTCAACTTTCTTCTTATACGACGATTCTAAAAAAGAAAGTGGGACAATGCATTTTCCTCATATTTATGATGGCTACAAACTAATGGACGACAAGGTAACCGCCGCAAATATTGCTATCAGTATCCCCTTATTGAATAAAATGGCAGCTGACGCTGACTTGACGGTTACAGAAATAAAAAGCGGATATTGGAGAAATGATGTAGAAAAAGAAGGAGCAGATGAGTTTCAGGATATCGTAGTATTCAAAAAAATCTAATAAAGTAATAAAAGTAAAAATGGCAGAAATTCTTGACGGATTAAAAGTATCCAAAGAAATCAAAGCAGAAATCAAAGTTGAAGTTGACAAAATTATTGCAAGCAAAAGAAGAGCACCACATTTAGTAGCAATTCTTGTCGGGAACAACGGAGCAAGCAAGGCGTATGTAAATGCTAAAGTGAAAGACTGTGAAGAAGTAGGATTTCAATCTAGCTTAGTTAAATTTCCAAGCACAGTTTCTGAATCTGAATTGTTGGAAAAAATCGACGAACTGAATAAAGATAAATCTGTAGACGGTTTTATCGTACAGTTACCTTTACCAGACCAGGTTGATCAGGAGAAAATTATCAACGCAATCGATCCGAGAAAAGATGTTGATGGTTTCCACCCAACAAATTTTGGAAAAATGGCTTTGGAAATGGATACTTTCTTACCAGCAACTCCTTTTGGGATTTTAACATTATTGGAAAGATATAATATTGAAACAAAAGGAAAAGACTGTGTAATTATCGGAAGAAGTAAAATTGTGGGAAGACCAATGAGTATTTTGATGGGAAGAAAAGATTTCCCCGGAAATTCTACGGTTACGTTGACTCACTCTTACACGAAAGACATCGAAGAATATACTAAAAAAGCAGACATTGTAATTACCGCTTTAGGTGACCCTCATTTTTTGAAAGGTGAAATGATTAAAGACGGAGCAGTAATCGTTGACGTAGGAATTACAAGGGTTGATAACGATTCTCCAAAAGGATATTATTTAGCAGGTGACGTAGATTTTGACAGTTGTGCAGCAAAAGCAAGCTGGATTACACCTGTTCCCGGAGGAGTAGGTCCTATGACAAGAGCGATGTTGATGAAAAATACCATCATTGCTTATAAGACTTCGGTCTATAACGACTAATTTGAAATGAATAAAGAAGAAGATATATTATTAAAAGAAGGTAAAATGCTCCCTGTGATGGAGCATTTTTACACTATTCAGGGAGAAGGCGCACATACAGGAAAAGCCGCTTACTTTATCAGACTGGGAGGTTGCGACGTTGGTTGCCATTGGTGTGATGTAAAAGAAAGTTGGGATCCTACGCTGCATCCCTTGATGAATGCTGAAGAAATTGCAGAAACTGCTGCAAAACACTGTAAAATTGTTGTTTTGACCGGTGGTGAACCATTAATGTGGAATTTAGATATTTTGACTTCTAAATTAAAAGAATTAGGTTGCACCATCCATATCGAAACTTCAGGAGCATATCCTTTGAGCGGGCAAATCGACTGGATCACACTTTCACCAAAGAAAACAGGACTTCCAAAAGAAGAAATTTATGCTAAAGCTCACGAACTTAAAATGATTGTTTTTAACAATAATGACTTTAAGTTTGCGGATGAACAAGCTGCAAAAGTTTCGGAAAATTGTAGGTTATATCTTCAGAGCGAATGGAGCAAAAGAGACGAAATGTATCCTAAGATTACCGATTTCATCCTTGCAAATCCACGTTGGCAAGCCTCAGTTCAAACTCACAAGTATCTGAATATCCCGTAAATTGTTTATATTAGCTTTTGTGTTTCGCTAGAGAAGATGCAAAGAATCCGATATTCCCGTTATCTAAAATCAATTATCATATTGCTTGACCTTTTGGTTCTTGCAGGTGTTTTTGTATTTTATTTTTTAAATACATCCCGGGATTTGATTCACAATCAGGAAATATGGTATGAAATCTCATTTCCTTTACTTCTTGTTATCTCATTTTGGATTTTATTAAGCGGAAGAACGAAAATTTATAATATCTCCAGAAACCTTACTTATATAATTTTTGTAGAGCGAATTATTATTCATTTTCTTTTATTTATAATTGGTTTGGTATTGATTCGAAAAGTAAGCGGTAATCAGTTTTTTGGTTCAGAACTCACCTGGCTTTCACTTTATCTTTTTGTTTTTATATTTTTATTAAAATCTACTGTCTATTTTTTGATAAGATACATCAGAGCAATGGGAGTCAACAACAGGAATGTGATGTTTCTTAGTGAAAATAATGCGACGGATGTTTTAAAGAAGACAATTGAAGAAAGAAAAGATTTTGGTTACAAGATATTTAATTATAACTCATCTGAAGTAAATATTGAAAATCTAGTAGATTTTTGGAAAAAAAATGGAATTCACACCTTATTTATTCCTACCGAAAATTCATTTAGTAATGAAACGGAAGAAAAATTATTCAGATTGGCAGAAGCCAATAAAGTGCACATTTCTTTGATACCGAATATTTCAAAGAACAATTTTTTCTTTTATGATTTAGGGTATATTCAAACTCAGGCAATTTTAACTCAGGCAAAATATCCTTTAGACTATTATTCTAATTTTTTATTGAAGAGAACCTTTGATATTATTTTTTCGGTCTTGGTTTTGCTATTCATTTGTTCGTGGTTATTTCCCATTATTGCAATTTTAATTAAAAAAAGTTCTAAAGGACCTATATTTTTTATTCAGAAAAGATATGGTTTTCATGAGGAGGTTTTTAATTGTTTTAAATTCAGAACAATGTTTGTAAATGAAGATTCTGCATCTAAAACAACAAGTGTAAACGATAAAAGAATTACCAAAATAGGAAAGTTTTTAAGGAAAACAAGCCTTGATGAGATGCCACAATTTATCAATGTCTTGAAAGGTGAAATGTCTATTGTAGGACCCAGACCACATATGTTGGCTGTTGATAATTATTACAAACCAAAGATTGGAAGATATAGCTTAAGAAGCTTAGCTAATCCTGGAATTACTGGCTTAGCCCAAGTAAACGGCTTAAGAGGTGATTCAGGAAATGTGGAAATTGAAATGAACAAGAGAATTCTTGCCGATGCATTCTACATCAGAAACTGGAGCTTCATTTTAGATATTGTGATTATTCTAAAAACCATTTTATTGGTTATAAAAGGAGATAAAAATGCAAAATAAGACGAGATTCCGTTAAAATAATTTAAAATTTGGGCATTAAAATCAAGCCTAGTCTTAACCTCAGTCTTAAACAAATTAAATAAAAATAGTCTAATTTAGCAGAATGTTAAAAAACTTTTTTACAGCCGTCGGAGAATACATGATTCTTATCGGTAAATCTCTTCAAAAGCCTCAGAAAATGAGAGTTTTTTGGAAGCTATTTATGCGAGAAATCAATGACTTGGGAGTCAACTCATTTGGGTTGGTTATTTTCACGTCTATCTTTGTCGGGGCCGTTGTTGCCATTCAGATGTTTAACAATTTTGATGCATCATCGTTCCCTATTCCTCCTGCATTTGTAGGTTATGCAACCAAAGCAGTTTTAGTATTGGAGTTTGCTCCTACAATTATCAGTTTAATTTTAGCAGGAAAAGTAGGTTCATATATTGCTTCCACCATTGGTACAATGCGTGTTTCAGAACAGATTGATGCTTTAGATATTATGGGAGTAAACTCTCCCAATTTTTTAATTTTACCTAAAATTATTGCCTGTCTCATTTTTAATCCGCTTTTAATTGCAATCAGTATTGTTTTTGGTATTGGCGGAGGTTATATTGCGGGGATACTTACCGGTAACTGGACGACTGCCGATTACATCACAGGTATTCAAATGTACATGCCAAATCTTTTCATTTATTACGCATTTGCTAAGACCATTGTTTTTGCATTTGTAATTGCCACTGTTCCTTCCTATTTTGGATATTTTGTGAAAGGTGGTTCATTGGAAGTAGGTAGAGCAAGTACACAAGCCGTGGTTTGGACGATGGTATTTATCATTATTTCCGAATTAATTTTAACACAATTAATATTAAGCTGATGATTGAGGTAAAAAATCTTAAAAAGAGTTTTGGTGATGTTGAAGTGCTTAAAGGAATTTCAACCACCTTCGAAAAAGGTAAAACAAACCTGATTATCGGACAAAGTGGATCAGGAAAAACCGTTTTTCTTAAAAGTTTATTAAACGTTTATCAACCTTCATCAGGAGAAATCTTGTTTGACGGAAGAGATATCAATGTAATGAACCGTGAAGAAAAACAGCATTTACGATCTGAGATCGGAACATTATTTCAGGGAAGTGCATTGTTTGATTCTTTAACTGTTGAAGAAAACATCATGTTTCCACTTGATATGTTTACCAATTTAACGTTCAGAGAAAAGAAAAGAAGAGTTTTTGAGGTAATCGGAAGAGTACATTTAGATAAAGCTAACAGAAAATTCCCATCAGAAATTTCCGGAGGGATGCAGAAACGTGTGGCAATTGCAAGAGCGATTGTAAATCACCCAAAATATTTGTTCTGTGATGAGCCAAACTCAGGATTAGATCCTTATACTTCTAATGTAATTGATGATTTATTGCTTGAAATCACCAAAGAATACAACACCACAACCATCATCAATACTCACGATATGAACTCGGTAATGACCATTGGCGAGAAAATTGTATACCTGAGATTGGGGATAAAAGAGTGGGAAGGTAATAAAGACATCCTGATTACTGCAGGCAATAAAAATCTGATCGATTTCGTTTATTCATCAGAATTATTTAAAGAATTGCGAGAATATCTTTTAGAGAATAATAAAACAATTGAGAATACTATTACAAAAATAGACGATAATGAAAAAATTAATTAGCGCAGCATTTATAGGCTTTTCAGTTTTTGCTTCGGCACAGATTTCACTAGCCGGAAAAGCAAACGTATTGATCCCAACAAGCTCAGCTTCTTGGAAAAACCTTAAAACAGCAGCTACAAATGCTGTAGAGCAAAAAGGAAAAAACATTACCGGATTTAATGTTGGTTTATCTTTAAAAATCGATTTACCAACTGCATTATACGTAATGCCGGAAATTTATTATACCAATTTCAGCAACGAAGTTACTGTACAAAATGATATAAATGCAGCTCAGACTACCATTAAAGCTAAAAACAGCAGAGTGGATATTCCTGTTTTGGTTGGGGTAAATGTATTGGGTAATTTATTAAGTGCTTATGCAGGACCAGTTGGAAGTTTCAATTTAGCTAAAAGCGATGATTTTGATAACTTCGTACAGAAGGTTGATGCTAAAGAATTCACCGTAGGGTACCAATTGGGTGTACAAAGTGAAATTAAGAAGCTAATTCTTTCTGCAAGATATGAAGGCGCTTTTTCTAAAGACCAGAGAAAATTCATCAACAATGTTGCGGGATCAAGTCAGGAAATCAATTACGACAACAGATCAAGCTTATTCTTGTTAGGTTTAGGATATAAATTCTAATCAAACAAAAATTCAATCATAAAAAAATCCTCAAATTAAATTTGAGGATTTTTATTTATATTTTCTCTTTCAAGTTCAGCTTGACGTTTTTCAATTTCAATAGCTTGCTTTTCAAGTTCTTCTTTTTCTTTCTGAAGCTGTTTAAACTCCTTTCTTTTGGCTTCTTCTTTTATAGCACTCCCTTTACTTACATAACCAATCATTCCGCCGAATATCAAGCCTATTCCAATTCCGGCCATAACTCCCATTACATGCGAAATTGTAATTTTTTCAACAGTAAAATCTGTTGTCAGATAAAAAAGTAAGGCAGATACTGCAAGAAGTATCATTCCTATAATCGAAATACTTTTCATAATAGTGTTTTTTGATGGTGAATATTGACTTATAAATTTAAACTAAAATTTACAAATTCTTTCGGTTAATCCATTTAATTAAAAACTTAAAATTTGCTTTCATCAAACTTTTCCTCCTGCTCTTTTATAGTATTCTAAAGCCTTTGGTAAATCTTTCTGAATATCTCCAACTCTGGTTCCTGGACTTGGGTGAGTTGACAAAAACTCCGGTTGTCTTGCTCCTGAAGATGAAGCTTCCATCCTTTGCCAGAACGGTATTGCTTGACGTGGATCATATCCTGCAATAGCCATTAAATTTAATCCCATTTCGTCTGCTTCAGACTCCTGAGTTCTTCCGTATTTTAAAAGAGCTACTTGTGAACCAACAGGATAAACTTGTTGAAAAACACTCGACCACTGCGCATTTGAAATAGTACTTCCTAAAAGCGCTCCTCCATATTGTGCAACCATTGCCTGTGAAATTCTTTCATTACCGTGACCTGCTAAAGCGTGAGAAACTTCATGCCCCATCACAACTGCAAGCCCGGTTTCATCTTTAGTAACCGGAAGAATTCCTGTATAAACAGCCACTTTTCCGCCCGGCATACACCATGCATTCACCTGATTATCCTGAAGAAGATTAAACTCCCACTGATAACCTGATAAATCTGCACTTCTACCAATACTTGCATAATATTGTTCTGCAGCTATTTTTATTTTATTTCCTACTTTTTTAACCATCTGAGCCTGAGCTCCTGTTACAACTTTAGACTCTTTTAAAGTCTGCTGATATTGTTGCACAGCCGAAGAAGTTATCTGAGGATTAAGAGTTCCTATTTGTAGAGATTTTCTTCCTGTCATCGGATTTGTTGTACACGCTGCAACTGCAAAAGCGGCCGCTCCAATTCCTAATAAATGAGTAATTTTCATAATTATGCCTATTATAATTGAACCTTAACAATTTCTATTCCAAAAAATATTCTGAAATTCGTTTTTGCATACATTTTGATGTATAAATTTACTAAATTTAATCTTATGAAAATTTATATAAAAATAATCTCAGTTTTTGCATTCATATTTCTTTTTCAGAATTGTGCATCGCAAAAAGTTGATCCACAAATAGTAAACAATTTGGTGAGTTCGGATGAATTTACTTTTCATGCTGAAAAAGCAAACCCCATGAATTACGATGTTATCAATGTAGTAAACTCAATGCCAAATGCATCTCAACTCCGTACATTTCAGATTTCAGGTGAAAATTATGGCATCGAAATAAAAAAAGGAGTAATGGAAGTTACGCTTCCTTATTTTGGAAGAGCTTTTACCTCAACATACGGTTCTTCTGATAACAGTTACCGATTTACTTCAAAAGATTATGCCGTAACAAAAACTCAGAGTAAAAAAGGAAATTGGGTTTACAAAATCAAACCCAATGATGTAAAAAATGTTTCTGATATTTATATTGAAATTTTTAAAAATGGAAAAGCATTGACATCAATAAGAAGCAACGACAGACAGCCGATTTCTTACGATGGATATATTTCTAAAAATGAAGAAACGAAAGAAAAGGAGAAGCTTTAATTTGGTTCGGGTGTCGTGATACGAGGTTAAAATACAAAAAATATTATTAAATATTTTCCGAATCACAAAAACTCGGATCTTGAAACTCGCAACTCAAATCTCAGATCTCGAATCTCTTAAAAACTTTTCTACAAATAACTTTGCTTCAGTACTTGGATTAGAAATCAGGTCTGAAGCATTTTTTTTATGCTGAATATAAGCCTCCTCCACAGAGTTATCTTTTTTCATCATGCTTAAAATATATTCCTGAACCCAATATTCAAAGCGTTTTTCAGATTGTTGTGTTCGAACTTCGTCAAAACGTTTCGAATTCTTTTTTAATGAAATAAAATCATCAATTTTCTGATAGACATCATTCAATCCTTCATTATGTAAAGCAGAACCCAGCAAAACAGGAACTTTCCAGTCTTTTTCTTTCGCAGGAAGAAAATCTAATGCCCTTTTCAATTCGAGCTTGGTATTTTTGGCTTTTTGTAGATTACTTTCTTCCACTTTATTAATGAAAATAATATCGACCATTTCCATGATTCCACGCTTTATTCCCTGAAGCTCATCTCCGCCGCCAATAATTTTCAGAAACAAAAACACATCGGTAATATCAGAAACTAAAACTTCAGACTGCCCTACTCCGACGGTTTCGATTAAAATATAATCGTATCCTGCAGCTTCGCAAATCATCATCGTTTCAAAGGTAGTATTGGCAACTCCGCCCAAAAAACCGGAACTTGGAGAAGGACGAATGAACGCATTTTCTTCTTTTGCCAACTCTTCCATTCTGGTTTTATCCCCCAAAATACTGCCTTTATTGATCGCAGAACTGGGATCGATAGCTAAAACCGCAACTTTTTTATTATTTGAAATTGCTAATCTTCCAAAGTTTTCTATAAAAGTAGATTTTCCGGCACCGGGAACTCCTGTGATTCCCACTCTGATTGAATTTCCTGTTAATGGAAGTATCTTTTTTAAAAGTTCTTCTGCCTGACTTCGATGTTCGGGTTTTGTGCTCTCAACTAAAGTAATGGCTTTTGCAATCAAACGCTTATTGCCTGATTTAATCCCATCTATAAAGTCTTCTGTTGAAATTTTCATCTGAATATTTCCATTTTTAAAGGAAAGATGTAACCTGTCGGTTTCATTCATTCAAAAATATAAAAATAACCTGCAAAATCCGAGAAAAAGCTCATTAATTTTAATGCTTCTAAATTATATATCTAAACACCAATCACCTGCAAAATTCGCTATTTTTGTTTTAAACAATTAAAAAAAATATGAAAAGTCTATTTGCAGCAGCAACATTTGCCCTTATTTTATTAGCATCTTGTACTCCGAAAGCAACACCCGTAGCTGAAGCTCCAAAATCAGCGACAAGTACCGCAGAACAAATAGCACAAGGAAAAACAATCTTCGAAACTGCGTGCAAAAGATGTCATGATTTGCCAGAACCCACCAAATTCACTTCTGTACAATGGGTAGGAATTATGAATTCTATGGCACCAAAAGCGAAACTAACTGAAGAACAACATCAGTGGGTTTACGATTATGTGGTGTCTGTGAAAAAATAAAAGATTCAACCAACAAAAAATATCATCATGAAAAAATTAGTTTTAAGTATGATTTTAGGATCTGTTTTTATGGTTTCATGCGGACCAAAAAGCACAGCCGTAATCGGTCCTAAATTTACCTCAGCTGAACATTTGGCACAGGGAAAAACAGTTTTTGAAAACTCATGCAACAGATGCCATAAACTACCGAATCCTGCAAAACATGACGATCAGGGATGGATTAAAACCTTAAGCAGAATGGCTCCAAAAGCGAAATTGAATGATGAACAACATCAAATGGTCTATGATTATTTGATTTCTGTAAATAAAAAATAGGCTTTCTTTTGAAAGTCTATTTTTGTTTAAATCTCCATTCAATTCGGTAGATTTTTGAAAAAAAATTGTATCAGAAATAATGTTTTGAGAAAGTTTTCGATCCATTTTTCTTCGTTTGATTATGAAAAACACGAATGTATAGCTTCGATTTAAATTATAAAATTGAAAAGAAAAGCTGATTGACAATTCACAATTCACCGATTAAATTCACTTTAAATCAATCCCTAAACCCGGTTTTCCGGATAGAATAATTTTGCCATTTTCTACAAAATTTCCTGTGGCATAATCATTAGAAATAAGATTGGCTCCGTCTAAATCTACAAAATCTGCGAGTCCGGTTAAAAGACACCCTGCAGAAATTCCGACTGTTGATTCTGTCATGCAGCCGATCATAATTTTATAGTTTAATTCTCCTGCTTTTTTTATCATTTCTAAAGCGGGCGTCAAACCTCCACATTTCATCAGTTTAATATTGATGCTTTTATAATATGGAATGAGTTCCTCAAGTGAATCAATATTCTGACAATCTTCATCCGCCATCCAATTGGCAAAATTCTCTTTTTTTAATATTTTATAATGGTCAATTGGCCGAGGTTGTTCCAAATATGAAAATCTTTGAACCTCAGCATTTTCCTGAAGCCAAACACAATCTTCATCCGTAAAACTTGCATTAGAATCTAAAGCAATATCTTTATTTAATTCTAATAATCTTTCAATATCATTTTTATTTAAACCTTTGCATTTTACTTTAAATCGAGTCCATTCACTTTTCTGAATTTTATTGATTTGATTCTCAATATTTCCAATGGAAATCGTGATTGAACTTTCAACTAAATTATCTGTTGGAAGTTGATTTAATTCTAAAAAACTTTTGTTTTCAAGTTTTCCAAACAAATCCCAATATGCACAATCTAAAGCAGAAATCAAAAACGAATGAAGGCTTAAACTCAACAAAAACTTAAAAAAATCTTTGGGATAAATAATTTTCTGAGCTTCAATTTGATGCTGAACTTTTTTTAATTTTAAAACAAAATCCTGAAGATTAATCTGATAATAATCAATCGCCACACATTCGCCATAACCTTTACAATTTTGGTGGGATAGCTCTATTAACAATGTATCACGATGATTGTAGTTTCCATAAGCAATGGAAAACGTTTCTTTTAGCTGAAGCTTTTTGAGAGTAAACTTTATTTTCATAATACTAACTTACCCATCGGTCAAATGTTCTTAAAACTACCCATTTCCCATTCTTTTTTTTGTAAATAATAGTATTTCCACCTCCATCCAAAGGACCGCAAGACATTGAATTTTGAACTATACACATAGTTTTATCTTTATTAAAAAATGGTACAGAAAAACGACGAATACAATTGTGACCATACTTTTTATCAAATTCAGTCCAAAAATTACTTTCCTTAATTTCCTGAAGTTCTTGAAGTTCTTGAAGTTCTTGACCTGTTATATATTTTAATTTACCCTTTATTCTACTTTTATCGAATTTAAAATTTAAAACATTTCTTTCCTGATTTTTATAATAACCTGAGTCTTTTTGTAAAAAAATTGAATCGTACTTCAAATCAATACCAAGAGGTCTTATTTCATTATCTTCTATGTCTATATTGACCGGACTCAAGGTAGAATTATAAATAAAATGATTAAAGCCAAGCGTCGCACTATCGCTTTTAATCAACTGATTTAAAACTTCATATCGTAAGTTTAGCAACTCATCTTTCGGGGTAATTTCTTTTCTCGCTTCGTTCTTTTTGCAGGAAATCAATAGCAATAGAATCAAAAATAAATAGTGTTTCATAAATTAAATTTACAAAAAAAGGAGACTTATTTCGTCTCCTTCTTGTTTTTAGATTTTTTCTTGGGCATTTTAGATTTTATAAATTTCTTGCGATCTTTTACAACATCCAAACTATGCGATGAAAAACAATACTTTTCTGCTTCAGTTAAAAATTTCAAAGCATTCGGAAAGCTTCCTCTCTTCTCGGAAAGCAGAGATCTGTAAAACCATAAGGTCATTTTATCAATTCCTTTTATTTTCAAAGAATAGTTGATCAGCTTTTCAGCTTCCTGCAAATCTTCATTATCCAAGAGACATTTAATATAATATTTTGGCGTATTAAGATTCGTAACATCACATTGCATCGCCTCTTCAAAATAGAGTTTTGCTTTTTCGTAATCGATGAGCATTTCGCTGTAGATTCTTCCCATCAGACAAAGCGAATCTGCATCTTCAGGATCGTAAGACAGCGCATAATTCAATGCTTCCAGACAATCCGGCAAGCTGTAAGGATAATTATCCAAAGCTTCAAAATAATATTTACTTTTAGTTAAGGTCATTTCTGTAGTTTTTTAATTCGTTTTTCAGTTGATATCTTTCTTTTTTAAAAGATTTTTCCTGATAATTCTTTTTAAAATCTGTTCCCGAAAATGTTCGGATTGGGTTTCCTCTTTGCACCTGCAAATGATTATTCCAAGTTTCCTGCATTCTTTTTTGAAGCTGAATGATATTCTGTTCCAAAACTTTTTCTTTCAATCTTTCAATCGAAAGTTTTTTATTCTCCAACTGCGAACGCGTATCTTGTACAAAAACACTTTGCCCAGTCGGAATATGAGTTGCACGAACAGCTGTGTTGACTTTATTCACGTTTTGTCCGCCACTTCCCTGACTTCTCGTCGTCTGAAACTGTATATCCTTTTCGTTGAAATTGATTTTCTCCAAACCTTCCAGTTCAAAAATCCCGATAAACCAATTGCTTCTTTTATGTAATTTTCGGAAGGTACTTTTCCCAATCCAGCAAATACTTCCTAACCAAGTTTTTAAAAATTCATTTACATTTTTTGATTTTAAAAGTAGTATTACTGACTTCAAAGTCAGGTTTTCATCACCATTTTCACGATGAATGATTTCGTAATCTATTTTATTATGTTTTACCTCCTCAAGAAAAGCCTTCAGAACTTTGGCAACTACCCATTGACATTCTAAAGGTCCTCTTCCTGAGGTTATTTGTATTAATTTATCCATTGTTATTTTGGTATTTCACTTAATCTTGGATGACTGACAGGATCAATTCCTTTTTCCAATAAATATTTTGCAGCCATCACTGCCCAACATTTATCGCTGGAATGAATGTTTCTGTAAAATGAAAGCAAAACATCAGGTTTTACAAC
The DNA here is from genome assembly GCF_900143185.1 of Chryseobacterium scophthalmum. Lineage (NCBI taxonomy): Bacteria > Pseudomonadati > Bacteroidota > Flavobacteriia > Flavobacteriales > Weeksellaceae > Chryseobacterium > Chryseobacterium scophthalmum. The sequence continues at coordinate 162,691 of NZ_FSRQ01000002.1, forward strand.
AGTGAATCCGTTTGCTTCGACAGTTTCCAAATCACTTCTTTCAAAGAAATCGATTGTAATTCTGTGAAATTTTCCGTTTTCTATTTCGATTGTTTTCTCATATCTGCGAAAATTTTCTTCGCTTGGAAGATGATCATATCTTGTCCAGACTTTCTGAAAACCTTCCTGCTGAAGAATTATAACCACTTCAGCCACATTTTCTTTATTTACAAAAACATCAATATCCTTATGGTCGTGTGCATGTTTGTATTCTGTATGCCCTATTTTAGACATAAAATGCCACGCCCAACCTCCTGATAAAATGACTTTATTTTTTAATTTTTCTAATATTTTTAGTCCGTGTTGAATTCTAAATTCCGGCCAGACTTCACCGTATCTTTTTATGTTATGTGGTGCTCCCATTTTACTAATTTTTGTTTTTATTGATGGTTGTCAGTTGATGGCGTTAAAAATTCTTATAACCATCAACTAAAAACTAACAACCATTTTACTTATCCATTCTCACAATTCGAGGCTGGAAAGTTCCCAGAATATCAACCAATTCACTTTGTGCATTCATCACTTCGTTGATGTCTTTGTACGCCATTGGTGCTTCTTCAGTATTTCCGCCCATCAAAATGACATTCTTGAGTTTTAATTCTTTTTTGATGTCATTTTGAGTGAAAAGATTTCTGCATTCTCCTCTAGAATACGCTCTTCCAGCGCCGTGAGAAGCAGAATTCAAAGAATCCGGATTTCCTTTTCCACGAACGATGAAACCTTTTGCAGTCATTGATCCGGGAATCATTCCCAATTCATTTTCGTTGGCTGGAGTTGCACCCTTTCTGTGAACAATCACTTCTTTTCCGTTGTGGATCTCTTTCCATGCAAAGTTGTGATGGTTTTCAATTCTGGCTTTTACTCTTCCTCCGACGGCTTTTACCAATCTTCGGTGAATGTCGTCGTGACAAGCCGAAGCATAATCTCCCGCGAGATTCATCGCCGTCCAATATTCTAAACCGAGATGCGTATTCAAATCCAGCCAGGCAAAGTTTTGCGCTTCTTTTGGTAATGGACATTGCTCATTCGCCACTCTCGAATAATATTGAGCGATTTCTGCTCCCAATCCACGAGAGCCGCTGTGTGACAGAATTCCGAGATATTTTCCTTTTGGAAGCCCGATTTGTTTGTCTTCTTCTGTGATTTCTACTTCTCCGAATTCTACAAAGTGATTTCCGCCGCCGGAACTTCCCATTTGTTTGATCGCTTTTCCTTTTAGTCTTCTTAAAATCGGAATTAAATCGAACGTATCTCTCTCGAAAATTTCGTGGTCAACGTGAGATTTGTGCGTTTCATACATTCCGAATTTGGTATGTTCGGCAAGAGCTTTTTCATATTTATCTCTTGCTCCGTCAAGATATGAGATAGGCGTATCCAAAATACTCAAGCTCATTCTACAGCCAATATCCATCCCTACTCCGTAAGGAATCACGGCATTTTCAACTGCCAAAACTCCACCGATTGGAAGTCCGTAACCGCTGTGTGCATCGGGCATTAAAGCACCTTGCGTTGCAATTGGCAATTTCAATGCGGTGTACAACTGGTTTTTTGCTTCATCCGAAATATTGTTTCCGAAAATCTGGAAAGAAGCTCGATTGGCATTGAGCATTCTCTTTTCGGTTTTCTTTGATGAAAGCAAGGCTTCTGCAATTTGTCCGAAGGTTAAATCTTTTTCAAATTGTTCCGGATTTTGTCGAATTTCCTTTAAAAGAGATTTCACATAATGAATATTTTTGGTTGCAAAATTTCTCTTCATAACTTCCAAAGCGATGTTCACGCTCTGATTGTTTGGATAGCCTAATTTTAATATATCTTTTCCTTTAAGTTTTAAATTTCCCATTGTTTTTGTTTTAAACATTTATTGGACTTATTCGTCCATAAAATAGTCGGCAAACGCCGTTGCTGACATTTTGTAGCGAAAGTATTTTTCACTTTCGTTCAGATCAGATTCATATTTAATTTTCCATGAATTTGATTTACCATAAATTTTCTTCTGAATAATTCCCTGAACTTTATATTGCTTTACATAAAATTCTATTTCTGCATATTCTTTTTCCAAATCTGCATTTACAGGTTTGTAATGCGTAATCATATTGGGTTTTATTCTTAAAATAAACCTCCATGGTTCAATAAAATCGTAGTAATCGTAATATATTTTACGAAAAGGACAATATTCTTTTCTTTTTAAAAAGTATTGTTTTTCTCGTTCTGTAAGCTGCAACTTTGGGTTATTCCACTCATAAGATGAAAGAGACTTTAATTTCTGTTCTCTTTCTACATATATTCTCCTTCCAAATTTTTTTCTCTTTTTTAAAAAGTGTCGAATTTCTGAATACATGAATGTGTTTATTTTCTTCAGAATTCCTTCAAAAAAATCGGCATCTTTTGTGCGCATTACTTCTTCTGTTACAGCGAAGAATCTTACAAAACCTCTTTGATAAGGTTTTTCTAAAGGAATCCAAGGAATATCTCTTTTAATTTCCCAAAGTTCATTACTACGTTTATACTTTTTTCTGATCTGTTTTTCTACATCTTTTTTTATGATTCTTTTTCTGCTTCTCAGACTTCGCAATCGGTAAAACAGAAGGTTGTCTTTTTCCATTTATCAATTAGATTATTCGATGCAAGACGCCAGATTTCAGACTTTCTGAAGCTGCATTTTTGCATCAAATCTTTTATCAACTAAAATATTAGTTGATTTTAAATTATGTCATTTTTGTCAACGAAAAAAAGAGATTCTTCCTATTGTCAGAATGACAGAGGAGTTTTCTTAGCCCCGATTGCAGCGACATCCTTTTTTGCGGTGGCTTGAAAAAAGCAGTGGCAAAAAAGATATAGTGGAAAGCGGGATTTAGCTCCTGATAAAAATTTTGATTTCGGGGAAACTTGTTTTGAGTTTGAAATATTGCGCAATAAAAAACCCGAAAATCTTACGACTTCGGGTTTTGATATTTCAATATACTATTGTTCTATGAGTGTACCAAACCACGAAGCCTCGCCTTTGCAAAAGGCAATCCTACTGATGAATGTTGATTGTATTTGAACATTGCTTCGTTGTTTTTTAATGGTTAAACTTGATTTTCAGTTGCAAAGATATTATTTTTTTTGAATTACAAAATAAAAATTTAAAAAATTATTTATCACTTATTAATGACTTTCATTAGATCGAAAATGCTATATTTGTTTTCTTAACCAAAAAATATATGAAAAACACATTAATGAAATCCCTGCTGTGCGCATTTGCATTCGTGATTCTATTTTCCTGTAATTCTAACAAGAATGACGACATTTTAAAATACACCACGGATACCACTTTAGGTTTATCGAGAGTGAATTTAAATTCTATTTCTGATAAAATTCCGGTTGAAAAGATCCTGAAAGAAAAGAAAAACCTCAACGATGAGGGAAGAGTTCTTTTGCAATTGATCAGCAAGCCGAAAGAATCCGGTATTGATATCAGCAAACCGCTTTACATTATGGTGGAACCCGGAAAATCGAATTCAGATCCTGATGTGAAAGCATTTTTCTGGATCAGTGACAAGGCGAAATTCCAGAAAAGCATGTCTGATCTTACCAAAACTAAAATAACAATCGACAAAAAGGATTTTATTTTTGAAGACGGAAAGATTACAGGAAGCATCAAAGGTGATATGGCGATTATGTCGAGCGAGAAATCTTTTTCTTATTCAAGATATAATTCTATGGATGGCGTTGCAAAACTTAGCGAAAAATACTTTACTGATTTTTGGGCAAGAAAAGGAACTTCAAACAAAGTAATCATCGATCAGGTAAACGAATCTCTGGTAAGCGGAAAAGATGTGAGCGGATGGATGAATCTTGGAGCTGTTGCAAGCTACGTTTCTAAAGGATATATAGAAACTCTGGCTGTAAATAAGTTGATTAAAGATTCAGGAATTGGTTTTGATTTCAGCTTCGATAAAGGCAAAGTGGAAATGGATACCAAAACATTTTTCAACAGCGATATGAAAAAAATTGTTGAGAAATATTACAGCAAAAACAACATCAACTATGATCTTGTAAAAAATGTAGAACTCGATAATTCAAAATCATTTTCTATCGGTTATTTCAGTTTAGATTTTATGAGATATTTAATCAAGGAAGCTGGTTTTGAAGCTACTGTAAATCATTATTTAGCGTCTACCAACACAACTTTAGAAGACATTACAACAACTTTCACGGGAGATTATGCGTATATGGATATGAAATCTAATCCTGCAGATTCTATGGAATATTACAGCAATAAAAGAGCAATGGTTTTAGGTTTTAATCCTAAGAAAAAAGATGTTCTTACCTCATTGCTTCAAGGTCCTTTAGGTGAAAGCAAAAAATATACAATTGTAGATAATCAGGTAATTTTCTCTGATGATCAAAGTGTGAATGCACAATTTCAGGCGAAAAAGGCTGCAAAAAATTCTAAACTGAGCAAAAAAACTGGTATAACAGCTTATTCTTGGTCTGATGGAAGCGATTATAACAGAAGAGAAACTGTACCTGCAAAAGTAATTGAGATCTCAAACGAGTCTAAAGAGAATGCCGGAAATTTGGTTTCTAAATCGCTTATCACTCTAGACAAGAAAGACGAAAATGCACTGTATTATTTTATAATGAATGACTAATTTAGTATTAGAAAACATTTTCCCTAAATATTTCACTCCCAGAAATATCGAACAGTCTGAAATTTGGAATAAAAATATTTCCTTCCAAAAAGGAAACAAGTTTCTGATTGTTGCACCTTCCGGGAGTGGAAAATCTACATTGGCAACAGCAATGTTGGGTACTCATTTTCAATATGAAGGAAGTATAAAATATGACCAACAAGTGGTGAAAAAACTTCACCTCGAGGAAATTGTAAAAAACAGAAAAGATGGAGTGAGCCTGCTTTTTCAGGATGTAAGACTGATTAAAGATCTTACCATTTCTGAGAATATTCTGCTTCGTGTTTTTAATAAAGACCGAAAACCGTTCATTCCAAAAATGGAAGAATATGCCAAAAGACTGGGAATAGAAAACCTTCTGAATAAAAAAGCAGAAAACTGTTCTTATGGAGAACGCCAAAGAAGTGCCATTGTGAGAAGCCTCATCAATCCTACAGATTTTATTATTTATGATGAATGTTTCAGTCATTTGGATTTGAATAATAAAAAAATTGCTTTCTCCTTAATTAACGAAGTCTCAGAAGAAAGCGGAAGTTCAGTGATCTTTTTTGAGCTGAATGAGTTTCCATTTGAGCACAATTATCAAATTCTTCATTTATAAAAGCTTATGAAGAAAATTTTTAATTCAATTATTTTATACGCAGGATTATTCATCGCCTTTATTTTGGTTTTGTCTTGTCTGCAACTCTACGAAAATGCGAACCGCCTTTTTGGAAGTAAAAGCAGTGACAGCAATTATTGGCTGACCTTCAGTAAAAAGATTACTCCGGATAATATCGGCAGAAAAGAACTTCTTGGTTTTAATGAAAATGATATTTCAAAAATTAAAACCTGGAATGAAGTAAAAGCCATTTATCCTTTTTCGGCAAATGAATTTAAAGCTTCTGCAAATGGCGGCGACTTTATTCCTTTTTACACTGATCTGTATTTTGAAGGTTTAGATTTAAAAGCAATTGATTCTGATTTGACAGATGAAGAGTTTCAGGTAAAAGGTGACGAAATTCCAATTATTATTTCAAGAGAATATCTCAATCTTTACAATTACGGATTTGCTTTAAACCAAGGTCTTCCGCAGATCTCTGAAGATTTTGCCAAGAAAATTGAAGTGAATATCAACATCACTGTCAATAAGCAGAATAAGACGTACAAAGGAAAAATGGTTGGACTTTCGGACAGAATACATTCCGTTTTGATTCCTAAAAAGTTTCTTGATTCTCTGAATATGGCAGAAAAGCCTGAGCTTGCTACACAGCGGAAAATCTACAATAGAGTTTTGGTACAGGTAAAAGATTCAGGAGATGAAGGTTTGGTTTCTAAAATGAAAGAAAACGGCTATGAGTCTAATCAGGAAAGTCTTCGTTCGGCAAAAATAAAGTCAAAACTATTTTTAGTTTTAAAAATAATTGCTGTTTTGGGAGTTTTCATCTTTGCTTTGTGTTTGTATATCATTGTAAGCTTTATAAAGATTCAGTTTTTAGAAAAACAGGAAGAAGTTTCTATTAAAAACAGTTTAGGATATTCACCTAAGAAAATGGTGAGCGACATTAGCAGAAAATTCAGTATTAATCTGATGTTTGTATTGATCTTAAGCTTAGGATTAATTGCAGCAGGACAATATTTTATCGCAAAATCAGAGGTTTCCAACGGTTTACTTTCGATGTATATTAATCCTTTACTTTGGTCAATGATTATCATCATTCCAATATTGGTTTATTTCTTCGTTAATATTCTTATCTACCGATGGCTGATTAAGTCCTGGAAAATATAACAAAACGACCATCAAATGATGGTCGTTTTTATTTTTTATAAAGCTGTTATTTTAATCTTTCGATCCTTGACTATCCATTGTATCTCCCATCCCTCTACTGTTTGGAGAATATACTCTTTCTTTATCTAAGAAATAAATATTATGCTTTGCCTTTGCGATAATTCCGTTGTAAACATCTTCCGGCAAACCTGTCGACTCAGAATCACTCTGGTTAACAGAAGGTTTATTATAAATTTTTAATGCTCCATATTGATCCAAAACTTTTTTCGCGTTTTGTGCATCTGTAAGATTGGAAGCATAAACCACCAAATTGATTTTACCCACACTTTCCTTACTGTAAGCTGCTAAAATATCGTTATCATTTACAAAAACATGATTCCAAAAACTTTTTGTTTTTTCATCATCTTCATATTCATTCGTAGAAGACTCTTCATCAAATCTCGATTTAGAAACAATAATGTCTGCGTCGAGAAATCCTTTGTTTTTTAATTCTGATTTTATTTCCTCTGTATTCACAGTTTCCGGAAATACTGAAATTACTGTATAAGCCATATTAATTTATTTTTTGGTTATGACTTACAGTACAAAAGCTGTGCAAAAATTCAGATCTTTACAAAATCTTTTTCCAATGGAAATGCTAAAATTCGGAAAGTTGTTGTCTTTCCATGATTACTGATGCGAGTTATAATATCTTCCAATTGAGAGACATTTTGCGTAACTAAATGTACTATTAAACAAAAATCCCCAGTAGATTTCATAATTTTTAATATTCCATTAATACTATTTACTTCCTGCAAAAAAGGAGGAATATCACAGTAAGGAATATCTATGCCTATAATCACATTTTCATTGAAACCTAATTGTTCATAATCTAAATTTACTGTAAAAGATTTAATAATTTTCGCTTCCTCCATTTTTCGTATCCTTTCAGCTACCGCTGGAGCCGTAAGCCCAACTCTTTTACCAATATCTGTATTCGAAGTGCGAGCATTAATTTGGAGTTCATTTAAAATAGCATGATGTAGCTGATCTAATTGCATAATTTTTTAGAAATGAAAGTTTTCACTAAAAATACTTTAATTATTAAAGTATTCCTGTAAAGACAAAGATGGAACTTTGTATTATATAAAACAAATTATGAAATTTAATATTAGTATCTTCCTAGCATTTGTAGCTGTAATGAGTTTAGCTACAGGTGGTATTTTTGTAAAATTAAGTAGCTTACAGCCAATAAATACAGCCTTCTACAGAATTTTAATATCTTTATTTTTCCTATTTCCCTTTGTTTATAAAAATCTCCGAAAGATTGATAGAAAATCATATATCATTATCTTATGTAGTGGTATATTCCTGGCAATTGACCTTATTCTGTGGAATAAATCATTTTTACTTACTAGTGTGGCTAACGCAAACTTATTTGTAAACCTTGTTCCTTTCACAACTATCCCTTTATCTTATTTTTTATTCAAAGAAAGACCTAGTTCAAACTTTTTATTTGGATTAGTTATTTGTATACTTGGTATTGGTGTTTTAATGTTCGGTAAATTTCAAGTTTCTGCAGAGGGATTTCAAGGAGATTTTTTAGCTTTTCTAGCTTCAATATTTTATGGGTTCTTTTTATTGAGTGTTTATAAAGTTCGTTCCAAAGTAGACGCGCCTACATTAATGTTTATTAGTGGGCTTGGTTCAATTCCTATATTAGCAGTTGCTGCAGAATTTTCTGAGAACATAATGCTTCCTTCTTCTACGCATGAATGGTATATTTTATTAGGCTTAGCTTTATGTTCACAGATTTTTGGTCAAGGTCTACTTAGCTATTGTCTAGGAAAAATTAATATATTATTGTCGTCAGTCATTATTTTAAGTCAACCAGTCTTTGCAGCTATTTACGCATATTTCATATTCAAAGAAACTTTATCTATTCAAGAACTAGGAGGTATTATCATTATTCTTTTCGGAGTTTACTTTGCTAAAAAAGAAAAGAAAAAAAACTCAATTCCTGATACGATATGAGATTTTTTTCTTTTTAACAAGATTTTAATCTAAAAATCTATTCAAAATATCAACCGCACATTTAGGAAGATTTGTTCCAGGACCGAAGATGAAATCAGCTCCGTTTGCATATAAAAATTCGTAATCCTGTTGTGGAATTACTCCACCTACAACGATCGTAATATCTTCTGCACCTAATTTCTTTAGCTCTTCAACAACCTGCGGAACCAAAGTTTTGTGACCTGCTGCCAAAGATGAAACGCCCAAAATGTGAATATCGTTTTCTACAGCCTGTTTTGCAACCTCTTCCGGAGTTTGGAATAACGGCGCAACATCCACATCAAATCCCATATCTGCAAACGCAGTTGCTACCACTTTTGCACCACGGTCATGACCATCCTGTCCCATTTTCGCCACCATGATTCTTGGACGACGACCTTCTGCTTCTTCAAATTTTTGGGTAAGCTCAAGTGCTTTTCCAAAATATTCATTTTTACCTGCATTCATAGCGTAAACTCCTTGTATCGTTCTGATGTTGGCTTTGTAACGTCCGAAACTTTCTTCCATTGCGTCACTCATTTCACCCAAAGTCACTCTTCTTCTTGCTGCTTCAATACACAATGCCAAAAGATTTCCGTTTCCTGTTTTTGCAGATTCACGGATTTCATTTAAAATTTGCTCAACAGATTCAGAATTTCGGCTTAATTTAATTGATTCTAATCTCTCAATTTGCTTTCTACGAACTTCAGTATTGTCGATATCTAAAATCTCAATTGGAGTCTGTTTTAAAGCAGATTTAAAAGAATTTACACCGATGATAAACTCTTCGCTGCTATCGATTTTTGCCTGTTTTCTAGCAGCGGCTTCTTCAATTCTCATTTTCGGAATTCCAGCTTCAATGGCTTTTGTCATTCCGCCTTCTTTTTCTACCTCATCAATGTATTTCATTGCTTCTTCGATCATTTGCTGAGTCAAAGATTCAACCAAATTACTTCCACCCATTGGATCTACAACATCGCAGATTCCACTTTCCTGCTGAAGAATAATTTGAGTATTTCTAGCAATTTTTGCCGAATAATCTGTAGGTAAAGCAATCGCTTCATCCAAAGCATTCGTATGAAGAGACTGGGTTCCGCCTAAAGCTGAAGACAAAGCTTCAATTGCCGTTCTTGTGATATTATTGAAAGGTTCCTGCTCCGTTAAAGACCAACCTGAAGTTTGTGAATGCGTTCTTAACGCTAAAGATTTAGGATTTTGAGGGTTAAACTGTTTTAAAAGCGTTGCCCAAATGTATCTTGCTGCACGCATTTTTGCAATTTCCATGAAATGGTTCATCCCAATTGCCCAAAAGAATGACAATCTTGGAGCGAAATCATCCACATTCATTCCTGCTTTAATTCCGGTTCTTACATATTCTAAACCATCCGCTAAAGTATAAGCCATTTCTAAAACAGGAGTTGCTCCTGCTTCCTGCATGTGATATCCGGAAATTGAAATCGAGTTGAATTTCGGAATATTTCTTGAAGTATATTCAAAAATATCAGCAATAATTTTCATGGAAGGAGTCGGCGGATAAATATACGTATTACGCACCATGAATTCTTTCAAAATATCATTCTGAATAGTTCCTGAAAGCTTATCCTGAGAAACGCCTTGCTCTTCTGCAGCTACAATATAAAATGAAAGAATTGGCAAAACCGCACCATTCATCGTCATTGAAACCGATATTTCATCTAAAGGAATTTCGTTGAACAAAATCTTCATATCCTCCACAGAATCAATTGCAACACCGGCTTTACCAACATCTCCAACAACTCTTGCGTGATCGGAATCATAACCTCTGTGTGTCGCCAAATCGAAAGCTACGGAAAGTCCTTTTTGACCTGCTGCCAAGTTTCTTCTGTAAAAAGCATTAGATTCTTCGGCTGTAGAAAAACCTGCATATTGACGGATCGTCCAAGGTTTTTGAACATACATTGTAGAATAAGGACCTCTTAAGTAAGGGGCAATTCCCGGAGAAGCATCGCTGATGTCTTTATTTTTTACATCTTCTGCAGTGTATTTTGATTTCAGCTCAAGTCCATCCTTTTCAAATTGATAGATTTCCTGCTGATTTTCAGATATATTAAATTGAGGAATTTTGTTCTTTATTTCCCTTCTCATTTCTTCAGATTTAAGATTTTAAAAATAAGCATTTTTACGGGAATGTTTTGCGATTGATTTTCAGTAACATTGAATGTTTAAAAATAAAGGATCTTAACACATTAGCCACAGAGAGTTTTAATTATTATTCTGCTTAAAAGAGCACATTAGTTTTTTGAAGATCTTTGATTTTCTTTAATGTGATTTAAATGTTTTTAAATTCAACTGAAAAATATGTTATTGCTAATATGTATGAATTAATAGGATTCCATCCTATTCTTCGTTAAATCATTCCTTCAGGACTTCTTAACAACATAAAATACAAAAGCGAGACTGTAATATTACAATCTCGCTTTTTATTTTAAACTCTTTAATGGTGTTTAAAATTATTTTCCAAGTTTTTTTATTCCCATTTCATACAAAGCAAAAGAAATTAAATCTGCATTTTCGCTGATTACCTGATCTGTTGCTCTTCCTGCTCCATGACCTGCATTTTTCTCAATTCTTAACAAAATCGGATTTGCACATTTTTGTTTTTCCTGCAATTCTGCACCAAATTTGAATGAATGCGCCGGAACTACTCTATCGTCGTGATCACTTGTAATAATCATTGTTGAAGGATAACAAGTTCCTGCTTTTACGTTATGAACCGGTGAATATGATTTCAAATAATCAAACATTTCTTTATTGTCTTCGGCAGTTCCGTAATCATAAGACCAACCTGCTCCAGCGGTAAATTTGTTGTATCTCAGCATATCTAAAACTCCAACTCCCGGGAAGGCAACTTTAGCCAAATCAGGGCGCATCGTCATTGTTGCTCCAACTAACAAACCTCCGTTTGATCTTCCAGAAAGCGCCATATATTCTTTTGAAGTATAACCTTTCGATTGTAAATATTCTCCAGCTGCGATGAAGTCTTCAAACACATTTTTCTTCTGCATTTTTGTTCCTGCATCATGCCATTTTTTACCGTATTCACCACCACCACGAATGTTTGGAACGGCGTAAATTCCACCATTTTCCATCCAGATTGCATTAACTACGGAAAAAGAAGGCTGCAAACTAACGTTGAAACCACCGTAAGAATAAAGAATTGTAGGGTTTTTACCATTCAGCTTTATTCCTTTTTTATAATTAATCATCATCGGAACTTTGGTTCCATCTTTTGATGTATAAAATACCTGCTCAGAAACATAATCTTCAGGATTAAATTTCACTTTCGGCTTTTGATAAACTTCAGATTTTCCGGTATCTGCATTGAATTTATATGTTGTTCCCGGAGTAATATAATTGCTGAAAGAATAATACAACTCTTTTTCAGTTTCTTTACCACCAAAACCACCTACATTTCCTTTTCCTGGCAACGAAATTTCTCTAATTAGTTTTCCGGTTTTGTCAAACTGCTTTACCTGATCAATTGCGTCAATCATGTATGTCGCAAAGAAATAACCGCCACCTCCGGAAATTCCTAACACATTTTCTGTTTCTGGGATAACATCTTTCCAGGTTTCAGGAGACGGATTTTGAATGGTTGTTTTTACCAAACGCATATTTGGCGCATCTTTATCAGTAAAAATGAAAAGATTATCACCTTCTGTGTCAACAATATTTACATTGATATCAAAACCTTTGTTTATCTGAACGAAATCACCGCCTTTTTTTAGGTCTTTCACGTACAATTCGTTTCCGTTGGTTGCATTTGCAGCAGAAATAATCAGATATCTCTGATCTTCAGAAACTCCTGCTCCCAAATATCTTCTTGGGGTTTTATCTCCACCAAAAATCAATTGATCAGCAGATTGCTTTGTTCCTAATTTATGAAAATAAACTTTGTGTTTATCGGTCATTCCGGAAAGTACAGTTCCTTCTTTAGGCTTGTCGTAGCTTGAATAATAGAAACCTTCATCACCCTGCCAAGAAATTCCACTGAACTTTACATCAACAATTGTTTCGTCAATTTGCTTTTTGGTAAGGGCATCGATGATGATAATTTTATTCCAGTCGCTACCTCCTTCAGAAATAGAGTACGCTGCCAAATTCCCTTTTTTGTTGAAAGACAAGCTCGAAAGCGAAGTCGTTCCTTTATCTGAAAATTTATTAGGATCTAAAAATACCTCTGTGGTTTTTGTCTTATTATTGGTTCTGTACAAAACAGCTTGTGCCTGTAAACCATCGTTTTTATAATAATACGTAAAATCTCCCTCTTTGAAAGGTGCACCTATTTTTTCGTAGTTCCAAATATCTGTTAACTGCTTTTTAATCTGCTCTCTAAATGGAATCTGTGATAAATATTTTTGACTGTAAGCAACTTCTTCATCTACCCATTTTTTGGTAGGTTCTGAATCATTTTCCAGATCTCTGTAAGGATCTGCAACGGCTGTTCCGAAATAAGTATCAGTTTGATTTCCTTTGATCGCTTTAGGATAAGTCATTTTTTGAGCATAAACTGTAGCCGAGAATAATACTCCGGCTGTTAATAACATAGGTTTAAAATTCATTGTGAAGGATTTTCTCAAAAATACGCAAAGTTGTGGGAATACAAAAGCCTACATTGTGTGACTTTTTTCGTGTCTTTTTGAATATAAATTTTAATTACACTCTGTGTGAAATAAATTGTAATTATAGGTAAAAATTTTATATTTTTACGAAAATAGAGCGGAATCCGAAAAGCTAATTAGAGTAGGAAAATCAAATTAAAACAATATGAAAAATTTAAAAAAAATCGACAGAAAAGAGTTGAAAAACATTCAAGGAGGAGATAGGAAATGTTACGACTTGAGAGATTCTCCAACAGATCCTTGTGAGGAACTCAATAATCAAGGAACAGGATGTTATAGATTTAATAACTGTTCAATGATTTGTACATTGGGACCATGCAGGTAAATTTAGTACATTAAATAAAAGTCAATAATTAAATATCTTAAAGTTATAAATAACAGCAAGAATTTAATTATTGACTTCTTTAATTTTATTTCTTGATTAATCCCAATTCAATTAATCTTTCGTGTAAAAATTCTCCGGCAGTTGTATCATCATATAACTTTGGGTTGTTTTCGTCAACACAGTTTTCTAAAGCATTCAGCGACATTTCGCTTACCGGATGCATAAAGAAAGGGATAGAATATCTTGAAGTTCCCCACAACTCTCTCGGCGGGTTTACCACTCTGTGAATCGTAGATTTCAACTTGTTGTTGGTGTGTCTCGAAAGCATATCTCCAACATTAATCATCAATTCGTCTGGTTGTGCGATCGCATCGATCCATTCTCCTTTGTGATTTTGTACCTGAAGACCTTTTCCCTGAGAACCCATCAAAAGGGTAATCAAGTTGATGTCTCCGTGAGCTGCAGCTCTTACTGCATCATCCGGTTCCTGAGTAATTGGAGGATAGTGAATTGGTCTCAAAATAGAGTTTCCTTCTGCAATTTTATCGTCAAAATAAAATTCATCAAGACCAAGATACAATGCTAAAGCTCTCAAAACATATTTTCCTGTTTTTTCAAGCATCTGGTAAGTTTCTTTACCTACCTCATTAAATTGTGGAAGCTCGTCTACGATTACATTGTCGGGATATTCGCTTTTGTATTTTGAGTCATCCGAAACATATTGTCCGAAATGCCAAAATTCTTTCAAATCACCTTTTTTAAAACCTTTAGCCGTTTCTTTACCAAAGCCAACATAACCTCTTTGTCCTCCAATTCCTGGGATCTCATACTTTTGCTTGGTTTCTGTTGGGAGTTCAAAGAAGTTTTTCACTTCTCCATAAAGATTGTCTACGAGTTTGTCATCAAGGAAATGTCCTTTTAAGGCTACAAAACCAATTTCTTCGTAAGCTTTTCCGATTTCATTTACAAATTTCTGTTTGCGTTCCGGGTTGTCCGAAAGGAAATCACGCAGGTCTACACTAGGTATTTTATCCATTTTATAGAAATTTTACGTGGGGCTAATTTACAGATTTTTTGAATTAAATGATTTTAGAATTCATTATTTATAAACTAAATTTGCTTTATGAAATTGCAAAAGGCTCAATTAGTAAATAAATACGAGAAAATTAAAGCGATTACATTTGACTTAAAAAAACAATAGAAATTTTCAAATGAAAAAATATTCTTCTAAGAGAAGTATTCAGGTACTTGCTAATATTCTTCACCAATACGGAATTTTAGACGTTGTAATATCTCCGGGATCCAGAAATGCTCCTTTGGCGATTCATTTTTCAGAGATGGATGATTTCAACTGTTTCAGCATTGTTGATGAAAGAAGTGCAGCTTTTGTTGCTCTCGGAATGGCAATGAGCGAGAAAAAACCTGTTGCAATTACCTGCACAAGTGGTTCTGCAGCGGCAAATTATTATCCTGCAGTTACCGAAGCTTTTTATCAGAATATTCCATTGTTGATTTTAACGGCAGACCGACCGACTGATTATGTTGATCTTTTTGACGGACAGACAATCAGACAAAATAATCTTTTTCATCAGCATTCTTACGGAGATTTTCAGCTAGTTGAAGACAGCAAAGACGATGCAGAAAGCATTAATTCAGACCTTATAAAAAAGGCAGTCGAACTTTGTTTTGAAAAACAAGGTCCGGTTCATATCAATATTCCTTTAGAAGAACCTTTGTATGATTTGGTTTCAGAACTTCCAACTTTTCCGGAAGTTGAGAAAACGATTAAAAAGAAAGAGTACGAAATCCCTTCCAATTTAGTAGCAGACTGGAATACTTCACAGAGAATTATGATTCTGGTTGGAACAAAAGGTTACAGTCCTGAATTGGAAAACCAGCTTACCCAATTAGTTAAAAATCATTCAGTTGTTGTTTTAAGCGAAGCAAATTCAAATTTATATCATGAGAAGTTTTTTAGACACATCGACCGATATATTTTTGCATTTACAGAAGATGATTTTAAAACTTACGCTCCAGATTTATTGATTACCGTTGGACAAAATGTGGTTTCAAAAAAAGTAAAACAGTTTTTAAGAAATGCACATCCGAAGCAACATTGGCATTTGGATGAAGTTTGGCAACCCGACACTTATTTTTCTCTCACTCAAAAAATAGAAATAAAGCCAGAGGTTTTCTTTTCTAAATTATTAAATTTCATCAACTTAGAACCTAGACCTTATTACAATCTTTGGGATGTTTTAAGAGATAAAAAAGATAAAAAACATAACGATTTCTTAAACTTAGCAGAGTTTTCAGATTTCTATTTCTTTAATAAAGCTTCACAGAGCATTCCTGAGAATTACAATATACATTTCAGCAATTCATCAGCAATTCGTTATGCACAGTTATTTGATTTTGGAAAGAGAAAAATGTACTGCAACCGCGGAACAAGCGGAATCGACGGTTCTACTTCCACCGCAATGGGTTTTGCCATCAAAAACAAAAACCCTACCCTATTGATTACAGGAGATTTAAGCTTTTTCTATGACATCAATGGTTTGTGGAATCAATATATCCCACCGTTTACAAGAATTATCATTTTTAATAATGGTGAAGGAAATATTTTTAAAATAATTCCGGGTCCTGGAAATGCCAACTCAAATACGGTTGATGAATTTATTTCTACAAAGCATCATAAAAATGCAGAGTTTATGGCTAAACATTTTGGCTTTTCTTATGTAAAAGTTGAAGATGACGGAACTTTAGACCGCGTTTTTGAGAATTTCTTCAAACCAGATTCGCTTCCTAAAATAATGGAAGTCAATACACAAGGTAAAAATAATGCAGATACGCAGAAAGCCTATTTTAATTTTTTAAAGGAAAGCTAAGAAATACTAAACCATTAAGGAAAGTTAAGCAGTTAAGATAGGTTAAGAAATCTATAGATTTTTTAAGCATGAATTCTTACAGCGAAGCCAAATCTTAATGTTCTAAACTTCTTAAAAAATCTTAATGGTAAAAAAAGCAGATTTATTTAATTATAAATCTGCTTTTCTATTTAATCTGCGAGAGAAAAATATTTTAAAGAAATTATTTAAATATCCAAATAATCATCATTCCCCGGAAGATTGGTGATTTTATGAATCGGATAAATAAACATATCATCAAAATCATTCATTGCATTAATCAATTGAAAATGTGAGAATTCCTTGATATTCTGCAAAGTAATTTCGGCTTCTTTTATTTTCTTTTTCTTCAAAAGATATTGTCTTTGCACCCCGTTTAAAAGATAAGTGGATGGCGTAAACCAATCTTTTCCTTTTTGGAATAATATATTTGAAAATGAAGTATCTGTGATGTGATTATTTTTTACGATAATAATTTCCTCAGCTTTAGACTTCATCTTCATTTTTTCAAGCTCTTTGCGATCTTCAAACTTAAAAGAATAGTCATAACTGTTATTTTCAACCAACTGAAAATCCTGAATTTCAGGAATCGCATAAGGCATCATCATCGTTCTGAATTTTTTATCAAGGTCATAAACAAGTCGCAGTTTGTATAAACCGTCTTCGTCGTGTTGAAGATCTTTAAAAATCTTCTCCAAATCAATAGAACCTTCTTTCCCAAAATGGGCGAAAGTCTCGTTCACGCGTTTCTGGTGAAACTCCAACAGGAACAATTCCTGATCTTCTACTTTAATACTTTCAATGAATTGGGACATAAATTTTGTTTTTCATTTCCTGATACTCGTCTTCTAACTTGCTCATGTGCGTAATTCCGCCACCGCTTTTGAAATACAGCTGATCGCCTTCTTTTTCGATAAAACGAATCATTACACAACTGTCTAGATCTTTTCCATCAAACCAACCGCAAACTCCGGTATAAAAACCTCTGTCGAAACCTTCCGCTTCAAGGATAATTTCTAAAGTTTTAGGTTTTGGCGCTCCTAAAATAGAACCTGCAGGTAAAAGTTTTTTCATGATACTTCCTACTTTTCCTTTAAACTCAGGTTTTAAATTTCCTGAAATTTCAGAACTCATCGCATACAGATCTTTCTGTTTTGTTTTCAGAAAATCAATATACTGGAATTTATCAACTTTCACATCATCTGCAACCATACTTAAATCATTTCTAAGCAAATCGACCACAGTATAATGTTCTGCCTTTTCTTTTTTATCATTTTTCAAAATTTCTGCAGCATTCTCTAAAGAAGCATCAATCGTACCTTTCATCGGATAGGTCTGAATTTTATCATCAACAATCTTTACGAAAGTTTCAGGAGAAAAAAATACGAAAAAATCTTTATATAAAACCTTGTATTTTGCAGAAGAATGATGAAAAATTTCTCCCAGGTTGAGATTTGTTTCAATTCTGGTTTTCCGGGTGTAGTTGGTAAGATAAGAATTTCCCTGACGAATATTTTTCTGAACGTGATCGAAACCTTTTTTAAAGCTTTCCAGTGATTCGGGAAATGATTTTAATTCTATTTTCTTATCTAAATTTTCCTGCTTTTCCACATTCGAAAAACTTTGAAAATCAATCAATAAACCTTCTTTTTCAATTTCATTCTCTGTGAAGATTTCTACCTGATCAACCAGGAAGTCTATAATAAAGAAAAAGGGAACTTTCTGATGTGAAAGTTCGTCCATTTCAATAAATTTTTGATGATTCGCTGAAAACATTCCGCAAAAGTAGTTATTGATGTTTACTTTTGCATAAAATTTTTTCAATGCAGGAGCAATATCCACAAAAACCGGGAATCGATTTTATTTTAAAACAAGCATTTTTTTACTGGAACAAAACGTTGGTTTACCAAATGATTTTTTCGGTTATTTATTTGGCTTTGTTTTCTACGGTTTTCTTATACTTTTCAGGTCGATACGGAATCATGGATCAGCTTTTGGGCGCCATGTCTGATTATATGAAAATAGGACCTGCAGGATTAGAAGCGTACAAAAATGATGTTTCTGCAATCATGATCAGTAAAGGATTCCAAAACTTTTATCTTGGTTTGGTAGGAACTCTGATTTTTCTTTATCCCTTAAATTTAGGATTTTTTCAAATCTTTAGAAAAATTGATCTTAAAGAAAATGTTGAGTTAAGAGATTTGTTTGCCGGATATAACGGTCTGAATTTCTTCAGATATGCAAGTTATTTTATATTCTGGTATTTCTTATACAGCTTTATTGCTCAAACCCTTATTCTTCCTGTTGTTTGGGTAATGATAACATTGTTTGTGGCGCCATTAATGTTTTTTCAGAACAAAACTATTTTTGAAGGAATTGCATTAAACTGGAAAGCTTTAAAAATGTATTTTATCGAAATATTAGTTTGTACAATGGTCGCTGTTTTATTTAAATACATCGGTTTCGGGATCTTTTTGATCGGTGGATTATTCACTTTCCCATTTTGGAATGCGATGATTTATTCTTTGTATACAACTATTTTCATCGAGAAAGTCTGATTTTGAAAGATGTGTGATGTTTTTGTTCTCAAAAAAAATTAAATTTGAGAAACATTAAAAACAAACACCATGTCCGAATTTAACGAATTTGATCAGCAAGGCTCTGCACCTGAAAGAAATACCGGATCTATTATTTCTCATGCTTTCGAAATGTATAAAGGCGTTTTTCTTTATGGTCTCATTATAATTGTTATTTATTTCATTGCAAATTTTGTAATTCAGAATATTAGCGGTTATAATCTACTGAACAATCTAAGAAGCTTTAGAGATTTAGATGGAGATTATTCAGATTACGCCTATTGGAATCGATCAGGGACATCATTGTATTATTCCGGATATAGTTTTTTAGGAATTCTAATGTCCCCACTTTATGTTGGGCTCATTTATATAACAAATAAATTCAATACTAAAGAACAGATAGAGTTTTCAGATCTTTTCATAGGCTATCGTCAAAATTTAGGAAATATTTTATTGTATAGTTTGATTATTACAATTATACTTTGGATCTCATTTTTAATGTGCTTTTTGCCTTTTTTCTTTGTATATCCTTTATTTTTTCTTGGTTATCCTATCTTATTGTTTGAGAATGCAAATGCAATGGATGCACTTAATAAAACTTATAATATTGTTAAAGAAAATTACAGTACTTTTTTAGGAACAGCACTTTTAGGTGGCATTATTAGTCTGTCAGGAATTATTTTATGTGGTGTTGGTATAATTTTTACTGCTTGCTTCATGGAGATAGCTATGTACTCAGCTTACTGCGCTTACCTTGGCAAACCCTTACAAATGAAAAAACAATAAATGATACCACAAAATAAAGACAAACAAATCAGCAGCACAGCGATAAAACAAGTTTCTTTGCTTGCAATTATTTTGGTTTTAGCAGGTTTAATCTGTTTTAATCTTGCGCTTTTTATCCCTTCAGTTTTGGGAGCCATAACGATTTATGTCGTCTGCAGAAAATATAATTTTTACCTGCAGGAAGAACGAAAATGGAAACCGTGGGCTTCTGCTTTAGTTCTCATGCTGGCAAGTTTAATTATTATTATTCTTCCGGTGTATTTTATTGCCGATTTATTGATTGAAAAGCTTGGAAATGCACAAGCTTATATGGATAAGTTTAACGTGTTTGTCGAAAAAATCCACTCTTTTATTTATAAAAAAACCAGCTTTGACATCATGAGTAAAGAGAACATGGTTAAGCTGAAAGAGTTTGCCGGAAAATATTCTACATCAGCATTAAGCGGAACATTTAATACTTTGACGGTAGTAATGTCGATGTATTTTATTCTTTACTTCATGTTTGAAAAGCCAAGATTCTTCGAAAGAATTTTAGCTTCAGCAGCTCCCTTGAAAAGATCTAATGTCTCTTTGATCGGTGAAAAAATGCGTAAACTTATTATGGCAAATGCAATCGGTCTTCCTGTTGTTGCTTTGGGACAGGGAATAATCGCACTAATTGGTTACTTTATCTTTGGTGCACCAAGTCCTATTTTGTTATTTGCATTAACCGCAGCGGCATCGATGATTCCCGTGGTGGGAGCGGCAATTATTTATGTTCCGATTTGTATTTTTATGATTGCAGAAGGTCAAACCGGGCCGGGAATCGGTCTTGCCCTTTATTGTGTAATTGTGGTTGGATTAACAGATAACGTACTTCGTTTTACTTTGCTAAAAAAACTGGAAGATATTCACCCTTTAAATACCGTTTTTGGAATTATTATGGGAATGAATCTTTTTGGATTTATGGGATTGATTTTCGGCCCTATTTTAGTGTCATTCACACTACTTCTTATTCAAGTGTACAGAAATGAATTTTCTGATGATGAAACGCCCGAGCTTCAACTTTCTGATAAAGACAAAAACGAAGATCTAGAAAATAAAATTGATTTAATAGTTTAAAAATGGAGCAAGGAATAAATCCTGAAATTTTACAGGAAATATGCGTGGTTAAAATGCCTTTCGGAAAATATAAAGACACTGTTTTAGCTGATCTTCCGATAAGTTATCTGGAATGGTTTCAGCGCCAAGGAATGCCCCCCGGAAAACTGGGAATGCAGCTTTCTACGATTTATGAAATAAAATTAAATGGTTTGATGGATCTGCTTACGCCTCTTCGTGGTGGAAAAGTGAGTTATGAAAAACCTAAAACTAAGATTTATAACTTATAAATCTTCGGCGGCACCAAAGGTGCCGCCGAAATTTTAATTTATATAACGCTAAACTATTTAGGCTCCCACAATTCAACTTTATTTCCTTCTAAATCGAGAATGTGAACGAATTTCCCAAAATCGTAAACTTCAACTTCATCAAGAATCGTTACACCCTCTTTTTTTAATTCTTCAACCAAAGCTTCTAAATCCTCAACGGTATAATTGATCATAAACTCTCTTTTTGAAGGTTCAAAATATTCTGTTGTTTCTTTAGTCGGGCTCCATGTAAGGGAACCTTTTGCATCAGAATCAGACATTTCTTTCCAGTCAAATGTTGCTCCGTAATCGTTGGTATCAATTCCAAGATGGGTTTTGTACCATTCTTTCATTTTGATTGGATCTTTACATTTGAAGAAAATTCCTCCAATTCCTGTTACTCTTTTCATTGTATCGTTTTAGTTTATTTAAATGATTATCCTTTTAAAGCTACAATTTCGTCTCTCAGTTTTGCGGCTTTTATAAAATCAAGATTTTTTGCGGCAGCTTCCATTTCTTTTTGCTTTTGAGCAATCATTTTTTCGATATCTTCAGTAGCATAAGTAGCTTTTACTTCGGCAACTTTTTGGGTAATTTCCTTTTGAGTATATTTTTCATCAGGGAAATCTTTACTTCTTCCGACAAGGTTTTCAGAGATTTTTTTATTTAATGCGGTCGGAACTTTTCCATGCTCTTCATTGTACTGCATTTGTTTTGCACGACGATATTCCGTTTCATCTAAAGCTGCCTGCATCGATTTGGTAATTTTATCGGCGTACATAATCGCTCTACCATTTACATTTCTTGCAGCACGACCAACCGTTTGAATCATTGATCTTCGACTTCTCAACATTCCTTCTTTATCGGCATCTAAAATGGCAACCAATGAAACTTCCGGTAAATCAAGACCTTCTCTCAATAAATTGACTCCAATTAAAACATCAAAAACACCGAGACGCAAATCCTGCATAATCTGAATACGCTCCAAAGTTTCAACATCAGAGTGAATATATCTCGTTCTGATTCCGAATTTTGTGAAATATTTTGTGAGCTCTTCCGCCATTTTTTTAGTTAAAGTAGTCACTAAAACTCTTTCGTCAATTTCAGCACGTTTATTTATTTCTTCCATTAGATCATCGATCTGATTTAAGGAAGGTCTTACTTCAATAATTGGATCTAAAAGTCCTGTGGGACGGATGATCTGTTCAATATATTCCCCTCCGGTTTTTTCCAGTTCATAATCTGCCGGAGTTGCCGAAACGTAAATGACTTGATTTTGAATGGCCTCAAATTCTTCAAACTTTAAAGGTCTGTTATCCATCGCTGCAGGAAGTCGGAAACCATACTCCACCAAAGCTTCTTTACGGCTTCTGTCGCCGCCATACATCGCATGAACCTGCGGAACCGTAACATGGCTTTCATCGATAACCATTAAGAAATCTTTTGGGAAGTAATCTAAAAGACAGAAAGGTCGAGATCCAGGAAGTCTTCCGTCAAGATAACGCGAATAATTTTCGATTCCTGAACAATAACCAAGCTCTTTGATCATCTCAAGGTCCAATTCTGTTCTTTCCTGCAGTCTTTTTGATTCTAAAGGCTTGCCGATTTCTGCGAAAAAGTCAACCTGTTTTACCATATCATCCTGGATATTTTTTATCGCACCATTCAATGTCTCTTTTGTGGTTACAAAAAGATTAGCAGGATAAATCTGAATTTGATCAAAATTGGAAGTTACATTTCCGGACACAGGATCAAAGCTTTGAATTTTTTCAATTTCATCACCAAAAAACTGAATTCTTATTCCGTTATCTGCATACGCAGGAAATACATCGATCACGTCTCCTTTTACACGAAACGTACCGCGTTGAAAGTCAGCCAATGTTCTTGAATACAACGCATTAACTAAAGAATGAAGCAATGCGGTTCGGGTTGTTTTTTCACCAATCTCAAGAGAGATTAATGATTTATGAAATTCAGCAGGATTTCCAACACCATAAATACATGATACTGAGGCAACAATCAAAATATCTCTCCTTCCTGAAAGCAAACTTGCAATCGCAGAAAGACGTAATTTCTCTACCTCTTCATTGATGCTTAAATCTTTTTCTATATAAGTTCCTGAGCTTGCAATATAAGCTTCGGGTTGATAGTAATCATAGTAACTCACGAAATATTCAACAGCATTTTCGGGATAGAATTCTTTAAATTCCATAAAAAGCTGAGCCGCCAAAGTTTTGTTGTGCGCCAAAACCAAAGTTGGTTTCTGAACGTTATTCACAACATTGGCAACAGTAAACGTTTTCCCGGAACCCGTTACCCCAAGCAAAGTTTGATATTTTTCGCCGATCTCTATTCCGGCGGTCAATTTTTCAATTGCTTTAGGCTGATCTCCTGTAGGTTGATATTCTGATTGTAGATTGAATTTCATACTTCAAATTTAGGAAATAAAAAAATGCAACAATGAAGAGTGAAGTCATAAATTGTAATTTCTCATTTGAATATTTTTATTAAAAAATTATCTGATAAAATCATCATTAAAAAAACCGCAAAGCATTACACTTTACGGTTGAAATTGATATCGCTGAAAACGCTATTATATTTATTGTGTTTTTTTGTAGGCAGCAAATTGCATTGCTATAGGAAGGTTATACCGATACGCTACTGGCTCTCCATCTTTTGTTGCAGGTTTCCAAGTGATATTTTCATTAGCTTCTTTTGTAACCCTGAAAACTTCATTATTAAATTTCTCGTTCTCTCCTTCTGCTTTTAAATCTCTTATACTTCCATTCTTATCAACAACAAACGTTATCGTTGATCTTACTAAACCACTAGTCTCACCAAAAATGGCAGAATTAAAATTTTTAGATACTTTCTTTCTTAATTCATTAACTCCTCCAGGATATTCTGCAGGCACCAAGTCTGCAGCAACTCCTTTTACTGCTGTAGAAATATCTTGAAAAGTTTTTTTCTCTACTCTTTCTTCAGTATTTCTTTTAACAGGAATTGTATCTTTTCCTTTGATGAAAGCCTTTATTTTAAAACTCATATGTACAGCTTCATCTTTCTTCAGATATTCTTCGAAATATTTATTTGTCATCATATTAAGCTGGAAAGGCTCTGGATTTTGCTTGCTAATGGCATTTGGATATCTTTTACTTACAAAATGATTAGAGAAATCTTCAGGCGTAAAGTTTTTAAGTTCCTTATTTTTGGTTTTCTTCCCATCAATCCACAAACCGTATTTTTTAGAATCCATAAAGTTGTTAATATCGCTTTGTGTTACTTTCGTTCTTGCAAGTTTTTTAGGAGTATTCATAAAAAACAGAGGGGTTGCCGCTCTTTGTTCTTTTGTAAGTTGAAAGTATAGGTCGTGAAGTTTAGCCCGATCAGATAAGCTTACTGCTTTGTGAAATTCAGCATATTTTTTTTGCTCCAAAAGATTTCCGTATTTTTTAATGACTTGATTGTATTCTGAAAGAGGATCATTTGAAAACACTTTAGAAATTACATTTTCTTTTTCCTGATTTAGATTTTCAATACTTTCTTTAGCATATGTTTTTTCTGCAAAAATTATCGCTAAAACAGCAAATGCGGGAACAGCAAGATAGTTTTTTACTTTGGCAAATTTTGAATTTTTATTGTTCATCATAGTAAATCTTTTTTTGGTGTTATTAAAATTAAACTGATGTATTAAAGGAAGATTCTGTTGTTTTACAATTTCCTGCAGAATTAGTTCCTGATAACTTTTTATGTTTTTATTCTTATTAATTACACTTTCATCAGCAATGAACTCATGATTATCGACCATCGCTTTTTTATAGAAATAGATAAATGGATTGATCCAGAAAACAGCTTTTAAAACTTCCACAAAAAGTATATCTAAAGAATGCTTTTGTTTTACATGAATTTCTTCATGTAGAAATACAGAGTTTTCAATTTTAGAATCTTTAAAATAAGTTTCTGAAAGGTAAATAGTATTCCAAAAACTGAAAGGAGCTAGGTCTTGTTTCAGAAGAAAAACACTTCTGTTTTGATACTTAATTTTTCTTCCTTTTAATTTTTTAATCTTTATAATAGAATATCCAATTTTTAAAATTAAAATCCCTGAAACGATACAATAACCAATTAAAAGAGCTTTTGTATAATCAAAACTTTCCTGTGGTGTTACAATTTGTGCTTCTATAGGTTGTTCATTTCCTTCTACAAAAACGGTTGCAGGAATTTCTTTTACAGCCTCTTTCGTTTCTATCGTCGCAAATGGAATGCATAATGAAAACAGCAAAGCTGCAATAAGATAAAACCTATTGAATGTAAAAGTTTTTTCTTTTGCTAAAAACAAATGATACAAACCGAGCAAAATTCCCGAACACAGAATTATTTTTAAAACGATTAACATAATTATTCTTTTATCTGTTGATCAATAATATCCCGAAGTTCTTTCAATTGTTTCTGTGACAGTTTAGAATTGGATGTAAAAAACGAAGCAAACTGCGTTACTGAGCTGTTGAAAAAACGGTCAATCATAGAAGTCATTTCATCATTGAAATATTCTCCTTTTGCCACTTTTGGAAAGTATTCACGAGAGTTTCCAAAAAGTTTGAAGCCTACCAAATCTTTATTCTGCATTCTTTTAAGCACTGTTGCCACGGTAGTTGTTGCCGGTTTAGGATCAGGATATGATTCTAAAATATCTTTCAAAAATGCTTTTTCTTTTTCCCAAAGAATATCCATTAATATTTTTTCGGAATTTGTGAGTTTTATTTCATTCATATTCTACAAAATTAAATCTTACTCTACAAATGTAGAATAAATTTTTAATTACACAACTTTTTTATGGCATTATTTTTCCTTTCATTTCAGAAACCAATCTAAATTTTAAATATGAAAAAACTTCTCTTACCCATTCTAATGGCTTCAGCAACCACAATCGTTTCTTGTCAGGGAAAAGGAAAACCAAGCGAGCCTTCTGCAAAAGAAGAAAAAGCCAATACCAATTACAAGCCCGCTTTTGAAGGGCAAACCCGTATTGCTCCGGTAAAAACTACAACCCCTTATAATGTAGAAGTTCTAACTAAAGATTTAGGCAGACCATGGGGAATCATTAATTTACCTGACGGAAAATTCTTGATCACAGAAAAAACAGGCTTCATGAATGTTGTTTCAACCGATGGAAAGCAAATTTCTAAAATTGAAGGATTCCCGAAAGTAGACTCAAAAGGGCAGGGCGGAATGCTCGATGTCGCACTCGATCCTGATTTTAAAATCAATAATATTATTTATTTCTGCTATTCTGAACCTTATGAAGGCGGAAATCATACTGCCGTTGCAAAAGGAAAACTTTCTTCAGATTTAAAAAACATTTCTGACGTAAAAGTCATTTTTCGCGCGACACCAACTTATGATGGTGATAAACATTACGGAAGCCGATTGGTTTTTGATAAAGACGGAAATCTTTTTGTGAGCACAGGTGAAAGATCAGATAAAGAAACTCGTGTTTACGCTCAGAAAACCGATAATTATTTAGGAAAAATCTTAAAAATAACCAAGGATGGAAAACCCGCTACTGGAAATCCTTTTATCGGAAAAACCGGCTATAAACCTGAAATTTATGCGTTCGGAATCAGAAGCCCGCAAGGTT
Source organism: Chryseobacterium scophthalmum (assembly GCF_900143185.1). NCBI lineage: Bacteria > Pseudomonadati > Bacteroidota > Flavobacteriia > Flavobacteriales > Weeksellaceae > Chryseobacterium > Chryseobacterium scophthalmum. The sequence continues at coordinate 189,485 of NZ_FSRQ01000002.1, forward strand.
TGGCTTTAGATGAAAAAGGTCAGCTTTGGGATATTGAAATGGGACCGAGAGGAGGAGATGAAATTAATTTAATTCAACCCGGAAAAAATTACGGTTGGGGTGATGTAACGTATGGAATTGAATATTCAGGTGAGAAAATCAACAACGGAACCACCCAAAAAGAAGGAACCGAACAGCCTGTTTATTATTGGGATCCTGTAGTTTCCCCAAGTGGTGTTACTTTCTACACCGGAAATATTGATGAATGGAAAAACAATTTATTCATCGCCTGTTTGAGCGGCCAACACATCAACAGGATTGTTTTAAAAGACAATAAAGTGGTTGGTGAAGAACGTCTTCTTTTAGATCAAAAAGAAAGATTCAGAGACGTTCTGAACGGTTCTGACGGAAATCTTTACGGAATTACCGACAGTGGAAAACTGTATAAAATCTCTAAGAAATAAATCTAAAAAGAGAGTCCCAAAGGGACGATTTAACAAAGGATAGGATAAAATCCTATCAAAAAAAGATATTAAAAAAAGTTCGGGCGCAAAATCTTAGATTTTGCGCCCGAACTTTTATCAATTATTATAATGAATTTAAGCTTCTTCCAAATGCACCGTAAAATGTCTTAAAATTTCAGGCTCCCAAGTAATATTATAACCTTTTGAGATTTCATTTCTTCTTTCATATACATTTTTTACTGCTGCTGCGATGTAATCCATGTGATTATTGGTGTACGTTCTTCTAGGAATTGCCAAACGAACCAATTCCAATTTCGGATAACGATTTTCTCTGGTTTCAGGATCCCTGTCTGCTAACAAAGTTCCGATTTCAACCGTTCTGATTCCTGCTTCTTTATAGATTTCTAAACCTAAAGTTTGAGCCGGATATTCTGCACGAGAAACATTTGGTAAGAAATTTAATGAATCAATGAAAACAGCATGTCCGCCAATCGGTTTCTGTACAGGAATTCCGTATTCGATCAATTTGTTTCCAAGATATTCAACCTGAGAAATTCTGCTTTCCAAATAAGCAAATTCTGTTGCCTCATCAAGACCAACTGCCAAAGCAGCCATATCTCTTCCCGCCATTCCACCGTAAGTGATGAAACCTTCATAAATAATCGTAAAGTTTGATGCTTTTCTGAAAACGTCTTCATTATTTAAAGCAATAAATCCTCCGATGTTTACCAGACCGTCTTTTTTAGAACTCATCGTCATTCCTTCTCCGTAAGAAAACATTTCTTTACAGATATCTTTAATGCTTCTGTTTTCCTGACCTGCTTCTCTTTTTTTGATGAAATAAGCATTCTCAGCAAATCTTGCAGAGTCAAAAAATACAGGAATTCCATATTTATCTGAAAGTTCTTTTACCGCTTTCATATTTTCAAGAGAAACAGGCTGTCCTCCTGAAGAATTACAGGTAATGGTAACCAAACAGAAAGGAATCTGCTCTTTTGGATGAGACTGATAAACAGCTTCCAGTTTTTCAAGATTAATATTTCCTTTAAAAGGATGAAGATCATTAATATCAAAAGCCTCATCAATCGTACAGTCGATTGCGTGTGCTTTTCTGATTTCGATGTGACCTTTTGTCGTATCAAAATGCGAGTTCCCCGGAACTACATCTCCATCTTTTACCAAAACTGAGAACAGAACGTTTTCAGCAGCTCTTCCTTGGTGTGTTGGTAATAAATATTTAAACCCTGTAATACTTTGTACAGTATTGTGTAATTGTTCGAACGAACGAGAACCTGCATAACTTTCGTCACCAGTCATTAAAGCTCCCCATTGTCTGTCTGACATCGCTCCGGTTCCTGAGTCTGTCAAAAGATCGATGTAAACCTGCGAAGATTTTAGATTAAATAAATTGAACTTAGCGTCTTTCAGCCATTGTTCTCTTTCTTCTCTTGTAGATTGACGGATCTCTTCCACCATTTTAATACGAAACGGTTCTGCGTATGGTAATTCCATGTGATATATTTTTTAGATTTTATTAAAGAAAAATTTGTTTGAAATTAATTTCAAAACATCAGATGTATTTTTTGATACTGTTTTAATTTTAAATAGTAAGAAAATCAATGCTTTAAGATTGATTAAGAAAACATCAAAGATGTTCTTATAAAATACAATGCTTAAATATTCTTATTAAACCAAACAGTTTTAAAGTGAGTAAAAGAAATCTACTCAGGAGCTTTAAATATATTTTCATCTGAATGAAAACCTGCTACACCACCGCTTACCGCAAATTTCATTGCCGTAGCTGCAGACATTCCTACAACAGGTTTAATATTTTTTTCTTCAGTCACAATCACCCAACCAGAAATTGCATAAGAGTGTGGAAGGTAAACTGCTACAAAATTGTGCTTGTGTACATCGGCCATTTCCCTTTGAGTAAGAAACCCTATTCTCCAGATTTCAGGATTTTCGTTGGTTTTCACCCAAACCGGATCGCTAAATTTTTTCTTATCACCTACAAACGAAGACATCACATCTTTGGTAGGCGAATAAATATGTTTGATACCCGGAGTTTTTTCTAAAAGTCTGTCAACCGCATCTACAAAAAATCTTCCAACAACAAATTTGTTTCCTAAATAACCCAACAAAGCAGTAATTAGCAAAGTAGAAACAAAAACCAACCCCGGAATTTCACTTGCAACAGACGGAATGATATTGTCGATCGACGTTATCACATACCAAATTACAAAAATGGTCAATCCGATAGGACCAATTATCAACAATCCCTGAAAGAAGTTTTTCAGAAAAAAATTAGTCAGGTTTTCAAAAGTCGGCTTTTTCAATTTGCTTTTATCCGTGTATAGTTTCTTTGTTTCCGTAAGATTTTATGATACCTGCTTCATATTCCAGCCATTCTTCCCATCTTTTATTCACTTTTTCAGGGTCACCAAGCTGTCTTGCAAAACCGATAAATGTAGTATAATGATTCGCTTCAGAGATCATTAATTCTTTATAGAAAGTTTTTAGTTCTTCGTCTTTTATATTTTCTGTTAAAACTTTAAATCTTTCGCAACTTCTCGCTTCAATCATTGCTGCAAAAAGTATTTTATCAACAATTAAAGTATCTCTGTGACCTCCTTTTTGGATGAAATTGACCAATTCATTGACGTAATCATCTTTTCTTGTACGCCCAAAAGTGTAGCCTCGTTTTGTAATGATCTCCAGAACCTGTCCAAAATGCTCCAGTTCTTCCTGAGCAATTGCCAAAAGCTCCTTCACGATATCCGGACGTTCCGGAAGCATTGTGATCAGCCCGATCGCATTGGTAGCAGCTTTTTGTTCGCACCACGCATGATCGGTTAAAATTTCTTGAATGTTATCCTCCGCAATATTTGCCCACCTTGGATCGGTAGGAAGTTTCAACTTAAACATAATTTAAAAATTTCTGTAAATTTAAAATAAATTGCGATAAGAATTATTGTTTTGTTTCAAATTCGATAGCAGATTTAGTTTTGAGCAGCTGTTTTCTTTCTTAAAAATTCTAAAATCTTCCAGCCAAAATCATCAAATTTCTTCAAACCAGCCGCAATGATAAACGCTAAGGCAACATTTATGATGTAAATAATGACCATTAAAATCCACCAAGGCATCAATTCTTTCATCGGAACGACCAGAAAATAAACCAACGACGAGCTGATTCCCTGACCGAAATAAAAGAAAATTGCGTTTTTACCGATATAAGTGACGAAATTTTCTTTGGTAATCTTTAATCTGTTGTACAAGACAAATAAAGTCGTCAGTGAAAACAAAGTCCAGATAATGTATGGCGTTTGCGGCGGAAATTTTTGCTTGTTAATTTTAAAAAATATTTCGTTTCCGAAGTACCAAAACATCCAAACCAAAGCTAGGGCAACCAATCCGTAAAGAACAGGAATCATTTTTGTCGGTATTTTTTTACCTCTCATTCGGTTTCCAACAAGGAAAACCGTCATGTAAAAAGCAACATATCCTACTTGTCCGCTCGGATAAATTTCCGGGAAAATATTAAACAATAAAGTTAAAGCAACACAAATTCCGATAAACCAATTGACGTGTTTCGGGAAAAATTTTAAAATTAAAACTCCGAAAACCGTTAAAATAAAGTAAACTTTAAGATACCAAAAGCTTCCCATTACAACAGGAAAAGTATCTGCATTTCTGTATTCGTGAAGGTACCAATTGCCTAAATTCTGCCATTGTGGAGCTGTAGAAATACTCGTTGCTGAATATTTTGAGCCAAATGTAGAATAGAAGCTCTGTAGCCATTCAAGTGAGAAAAAGGTGAGCCCAAATATTTTAAAGAAATAATCTAAAAAGAACAGAAGCGTAACAAAAATCATGTACGTTATCTGCAGTTTTAGTAAACGGTAAAGTGTTTTCTCAATATTGTTTCCTGAAGTGATCCCGCTTAAAGCATAAAAAATTGCGACATCAAAAACCAAAGAAAAAACCCGTATTTCCGGAATAATGTAAAACTGCCCCGACCAAAATGCGGTGTGAATAAATATAATGGAAAGTGTGGCTAAACCTTTCGCAAAATCAATGTAGAGATCTCTGTTCATCTAAATGTGGAATATTTTCCAAAAGTAATTAAACTTTGCGAATATTGTACACAAAGAAAAAGAGGTAAGAATAATGTCTTACCTCTCTACTAAAAGATATTAAAATGAATGTTTATTTAAGGTTTTTAAACTCTTCTGCAGAAATTTCGCCTGACTGAATCTGTTTCAACTCATCAAGATACTGACTCATATAAGCATCTAACTCAGGAAACTTTGAGTTTTTTGCCATTTTGTAAGTTCCGTTTAAAACTCCCTGATAATAATAAAAGAAGTTGTAATCAAAATCTGCAGCAGAAAGGTCGTACTGCCCTAAAAGAAAACCTAAACGCACTGCAGATCTTCTCTGAGGCGGCGTTCCGTGGTGTCCTGCACTGGTTGTCTGATAATCGCCAATACTTTGGGCAAATTCATATGCTGCTGCAATCTGGGCAAATGATGTCTGATTGTAACCATTGGGTCTTCTTAAATAATATCCTGCAAAACCGTCTGCTTCCAGTTCATTTGGTCTCGCTGTGGATTCACTTACAGACGGAAGTCCAAAAATATACTGCAACTGATGACCGTATTCATGAGCGAGGATCATTGCATTAACGATGTTTCCGCCTTTGTTTTTTGCATCGGCATAAATTGCGTAGCCATAGTAGATCTTTCCGGTAGAATACGAAATCGCATTATACGTAGAATTGGGATTAGACGGATCATTTACGAAACGTAATGTTGGATTACTTCTTCCCCATAGACTGGCAATTTTTGTCATCTGAGCATTCATAAAACTCGTGTCTGTAGAGTTCGGCAATGATGTTGTCAATACGGCATTTGAGCTCCAGTACTGGTCTACATAATAGCAGATCTTTTCGAGCTCGCCTGGCTGTTCAGGTTTTAAATTTTCTGTTTGAGATTCAGATACAGGCGTTTCCATTGTATCGTCGTTACATGCTGATAATGAGAATACAGCAAATGCTCCTGCTAATAAGCAGAAATTAAAGTTTCTTTTCATATTGAAATATTTTGGTGAAAGCGAAGATATACAATAATGTGAAATAATTCACTAATTCATACTGAAAAAAAACTATGCTATGCAGGTAAAAAATTATTGTTTAATATTTGATTTTGATATGATTTAAAATCAATAACAAATAAGAGAGAAGCAATTTAATTTCTATATTTGGAGAATCAATCACAAAAAATATGAAGTTTATATACAGCCTTATTTTGGCAATATTTGCCGTTGTCAATTTATCTGCGCAGGGAAATCGCTTTATTTACGAATATCAGTTTAGAATTGATTCCACAAAAACAGACAGCCTGAAAAAAGAGTTTGTGAATCTTGATATTTTCCCGACCAAATCTTACTTTTATGGACAGGCAAAATTTGCAAGTGATTCTATCACGAACAATTCCATCATTGAACAGAGAAAGTCTACGCCGAATAGTTTAAGTTATTCTTCCACCACCGAAGAGTGGAATATTTCTTATTTAATAGAAAAGTCATATCCGAGTTTTAAAACTACTTGGTTTACAAATATTGAGCAGACCAATATGATCGTAGAGGAAACTCCTGTGATAAAATGGCAGATTCTTCCTGAAACACAAAAAATTGAAAACTATAATTGCCAAAAAGCAACAGCGAATTTTGGAGGAAGAATCTGGGAAGCTTGGTTTTCTAAAGACCTGCCTTTTCCGGATGGTCCGTACAAGTTTCACGGTTTGCCTGGTTTGATTGTGAAATTAGAAGATAAAACCAAATCGCATCAGTTTTTATTAAAAGGAAGTAAAAAACTGAAAGCTGAAAACCATTCCTGGGATTATATTTCAGCATTGGAGAAGGAAGCTAAACATGAATTTGAGGGAGTAAAAGTAAATCCGACTCAATACAAAAAGTTATTTATGACTTATAAAAATGATCCTGCAAAAGACATTAAACTAGATTTGGCTAATCCCAATAATTCTATGACTGTAACTACGGGAGATGGAAAAAAAATAACCAATAATGCAGAAATTATTAAATTCTTTGAAGAATCAATGGCTAAAAAATATAAATCAATTAATAATCAGCTGGAAATAAATCTACACAGAAAGTAGAAAATTTCTCAAAATCATATTGTTACTAAAAAAATAATCAGTACATTTGCACCTCGAATTAACTAAAAATTTATAGACAATGTTTGCAATTGTAGAAATAGCAGGGCTTCAATACAAAGTTGAGCAAGACCAGAAGTTGTTTGTGAACCGTTTGAAAGGAGATAAAGGAGGAAAAGTATCTTTCGATAAAATCTTACTTACTGTAAACGGAGCAATCACTGTAGGCGCCCCAGCTGTAAGCGGTATCACTGTAGAGGCAGAGATCCTTGATCACGTAAAAGCTGATAAAGTAATCATCTTCAAAAAGAAAAGAAGAAAAGGTTATGAAGTTAAAAACGGTCACAGACAATCTTTAACTCAAATCAAAATCACTGGTATTACAGGATTTGAAGGAAAAAAAGCAGAGAAGCCTGCTAAAAAAACAACTAAAAAAGCTGACGCTGCTGAAAGCGCAGAATAATTGTTAAACCAAAAAACCTTAGAATAAAATGGCACACAAGAAAGGAGTTGGTAGTTCCAAAAACGGTAGAGAATCTCATTCTAAAAGATTAGGTGTGAAGATTTTCGGTGGACAAGACGCTATTGCTGGTAACATTATTATCAGACAAAGAGGTACTCAACATCACCCAGGTGAAAATGTTGGTATGGGTAAAGATCACACTTTGCACGCTCTTGTTGACGGTAAAGTAGTTTTCAGAAAGAAAGCAAACAACAGATCATACGTATCTATTGAGCCGAACGCATAATTAAATTAGCGTTTTATAAAAATAAAATCCTCAACATTTTTGTTGAGGATTTTTTGTGGTTTTAATAATTAGTTTATTCAGAATAAATTTTAAATGATTTAGAATAACAGCAGCAAATCCCTTTTGGACAACCATAATTACATTCTCCAAAAACTCTATTTTTGAACTCTTTAAAATGTTTAAGCCTACAGCTTAAAGGACATTTAAAAACTTGGAAAACAAAATTGTAATGGTGATAAGTGTTCATGCTTTCTTTAAATCTAAACATAAAATAACCATCTGATTTTGTAATTTCCGCCAAATAGCTTTGATCTTTAAATTTAATTGGTAATATCATTGTAAATATTTTCTTACAATAATACATCAAGAACTAATCAAAAAAGAGTTTGCTAAACATGAAGATAGTTTGCTATAACATGATCTAAAATCCGAACTGAAATCCCGCTTTAATTCCAAATTTAGAAACATCAGGTCTGTTAAGATAATTTCCTCTCCAGTTGAAGTCTACACGGAAGATTCTTATGTTTCCGAAACCTATATTTTCAATACCAAATCCGTATTCATAATACACTTGCTGATCTGGCGCAGAATATTTTAAATTATCAACATTTATATTTTTTGACGCGTCACTCAAAGATCCGTAAGCACCTCTGATGAATGCAACTTCTCTTAACTTCAGTTTCTTAATTAAAGGGATATATGAAAGTATTTTACCATTAAAATGATGCTCTATGTGAAGCGTAGAATAGGTGTCGGCTACAAATTCATAATAATTTAACTGAGCAAATGTATTCGGAACAATTCCATACGATTGGTTTCCTGGAATGATATTCTGCAATGCTAAAGGAACAGTATCAAAGTTTTTCCCAGCTTCAAAATTCAGCAATGTTTTTCCCCAACTACCCAAAAGAATAGGCTTGTAAAACATAAACTGCAATTTGTTATAATTAAAATCAGCATTAAACAAACCTTCAATACCTCTCGTGTATTTTAAAACAATGGTCGGAGCCAAGGTTCCATGCTCATATCGGTCAACTCCGGTTTGAGAAAAAGTAGCTCCCGGTCTTGCTATTAAACTGATTGTAACATGCGAATCATTGGTGGTTTTTCTTAAATCACCATTTCTGAAATACATCAAGCTAAAACCTGAAGGATTGGCAGATTTAATACTTTGCATCGTTCCGTCAACTCTTACCTGAAAGTTTTTCCAAGGTTCAATAGAAGTGAAAAAACTCGTTTGGTTTACCGAACTTAAAGAAGCATTTTCTCCTCTCGCAAAAACGGTTGAAGAAGCAAATGAACGTGATAAAATCCCATCTTCAGTCGTTAATTGTACTCCAAGTTGTGTAATGTCTCTTTTTGTTCCTCCTCCAATCATAAAACGATTGACTCTATTGAACATATATCGACCCTCTACTCCGTATTTGAATTGTTGATCTTTAAAACCATAAGCATTATAAAACTCAATTCTCCAAGGATCATTTTGCGTAAAATACGTTCTTGCTCCTAATCTTATTCTATCACCTTCTACTTCATTCTTCCCATAAATAGAGGTTATAGGACCCAAATCAATTCCTTTGGTCACATTATAATATCGAGAAGCAAGCGTTTCTGTAAGTTTAATAATTCTATTGAATTTTGGGGTCTGTTGTAATCGATCAAGCATTTCGTACACCCCTTTTTCTTCTTTAGATAAAGAATCCGGTCTTGCATTCACCCAAAAAGCATCGTCCTTATCTACAAATCGATCGTCGTATTCTTCTTTTTTTCTTGTGAAAACAGTATCAGCTAACGGTTTATTAAAATCATAATCAGAATAGTCTACAGATCTTTTGGCAATAATACTTTTTGCGGTCTTCTTTTTAGAAAAAGGAGTCATTTCAATTTCTGTAACATATTTTTTAGGCAAAAATGTTTCATCGTCAGGATTATCATATTCCAATTCCGTAGAAATGGAGTTGATGAAATTGACATTTATTTTATTTGTTGATTTTAAAGTAGCTTCCAAAACCGCATAAGAATCGGTGTCAATATAAAGATATCCCTGAAAAGCTAAAACCTCCGTTCTTCTCGGCTGATAACGTATTTTATATGCTTGTTCTCCTCGGATAGAAACTGTATCTGTCAAATTATAATCATACGTGCTAAAACCATCAGTTCCCACCGGACTAGGAAATCCTATATCGAAATAATTTAAAGTATTATCATAAATATTGATGTCACGATACAGGTTTTTAGCTGTAATTGCAATCACCTGATTATCCTGAAAACCTGAAGTTTTCTGGGCAACCAATAGTTTTTTAGTCTTTTTATTAGGTTTATTTTGTCCGAAATGATTATAAATAGATTCGTTTAAGAAGATTGGTAATGCCATTTTTCCTCTTGCGGTAGAATCGGCATAATCAAAGATGAAATCCAACTTATTAAAGATTTTTCTGTGCATAAATGCACTGTCGAGATTATTGGCATCAAACTGAATCTTTTCGTATTCTTTGTATGTGTAAGTATCAAATTTATCAAGACCGTTATTTCTCTTGCGCTTCCAGACTTCCTGCATAATTCGGTATGCCGGATTTTCTTTTTTATTTTTAAATTTCGTTTTCTCATTGTGAATAACAACTTCTTCAATACTGCTTACTTTTTCAGAAGAAAGCGTTATTATAAGATTATTGCTATTATCCGGAGTAATTTCTACACTTTCTAAAGCATAGTTTTTTTTCTGAAACTTTAATTTGTAAATAATACTATCAGACTTCACACTGAAGCTTCCGGAAGTGGTTGTAAGAACAGGCGTATTGTTATCATTAATAAAAACCTCAACAGCGCTAATCTCTTTGCTGGTTTTAGCGTCTACAATCTTCCCGCTTGCCGAGTTTTGGGCATGAAAAAGACTGGCTATAAAAAGGGATATATAAAGGAAACCGTATTTAAATTGATTGGTTGACATCATTCGTATCTTCGAGCAATTAGCTAAACAAAAACTATGCTGTTTTATTATTAAATTTTAAAAGTTTTTTAAAGACTTTTGTGTTTATCTGTAAAACTGCAAATGTAACGAAAATAAAGCTATGAATATTGTGCCTGAATAAAGCTTAAAGCTGATATTTGATAAAAAAAGCGAAGTTATATTTTGGGAAGAAAATAAAACAAAAAAGACTTACAATAATGTAAGTCTTTTTGCTCCTCCTCTTGGGCTCGAACCAAGGACCCTCTGATTAACAGTCAGATGCTCTAACCAACTGAGCTAAGGAGGAATGTTCCTCTTTTAAGGTGGTGCAAAGATAATATGAAAAATAATATCAAGCAAATTTTTTTTAACCAAAATCACCTGAAAAGTGCTATCAGATTATATTTCAGTAAATTAAATTTTAAAATAATTTGAAACAGGAAAGTATTAAAATCAAAAAAGACCTACAGTAATGTAAGTCTTTTTTGCTCCTCCTCTTGGGCTCGAACCAAGGACCCTCTGATTAACAGTCAGATGCTCTAACCAACTGAGCTAAGGAGGAATGTTCCTCTTTTAGAGTGGTGCAAATATAGTACTGATATTTAAACCACGCAAGTTTTTTATTTATTTTTTTAAATAATTTTAAAGATTTCCTGTAACCCATTTAAAAATGTCACTTCCAAAAATCAGTAACATTAAGCCTAACAGGAAGATAACACCCACCATTTGAGCATTTTCCAATATCTTTTGTGGAACAGGTTTACCAACAATCATTTCATATAAAGTAAAAATAACGTGACCACCATCTAATCCAGGAATCGGAATTAAGTTTAAGAACGCCAACCAAACAGAGAACATTGCTGTAAAACCCCAGAAAGCAGTCCAGTCGATTGATACACTTCCATCTTTTGCTTTATCAACAGGCATATTTTTGATTATAGCTAATGGACCACCAACTTTTTTATAACCCTGAACCTTTTTGTTGAAGATTAATTTAAACTGTTTTACCTGATACGTTAAGCTTTCAATACTTCTCGTGAAGCCTCTTCCGATAGATTCTCCAAAAGTAAAATGCTTAGTTATATAATATGTTTTTAATCTTTTGTCTATATAAGAAGCCAATCCTAAAGTACCTTCTTTAGATACCGACAAAACCAGCGGTTGAATTGCTCCACCTCTCATTACATCTACTTTAAGGTCTTTCCCTGGATTATTTCTTACAGTTTCCTGAAATTCATCATAATAAGAAATTTTCTTTCCATCTACTGCAACAACTTGGTCACCAATTTTTAATCCAGCTTGTAGCGTTTTAGGATTGTAGATAGAATCGATTACCGCAGGAAATCTTGGCGTAAGAAATGCTCTAGGATTTTCATCTTTGAAAGCCATCGCTTTACCATCGTCATTCGTTGGGAATGTAACTTCTTTTCCGCTTCTTAAAACAGTAATCTCATCGCTTAATAAAACATCCAAAGCCAATTTATCAAAATTATTCTGAGTTTTTCCGTCTACTTTTAAGATTTTATCTCCATCCTGGAAACCCATTCCTTTAGCAACACTTGTATAATTCATCGGAGCATCAACTTTCGCTGTATCAAAAGAAGTTTCACCATTGAAAAACGAAAGACATCCGTAAATCAACCAAGCAAGGAAGAAATTTACCGTAACTCCACCCAACATGATGATCAATCTCTGCCAAGCTGGTTTTGCTCTGAATTCCCACGGTTGTGCAGGCTGCTTCAATTGCTCAGTATCCATACTTTCGTCAACCATTCCGGCAATTTTCACATAACCTCCGAAAGGAAGCCATCCGATACCGTATTCAGTTTCACCAATTTTCTTTTTAACCAGAGAAAAATAAGGGTCGAAGAAAAGATAAAACTTTTCTACTTTGGTTTTAAAATACTTTGCGGGTAAGAAATGCCCAAGCTCGTGAAGAATTACTAAGATAGAGATGCTTAATATAAATTGAAAGATCTTAATTGCTAATTCCATTAATTGTTTTTAGATTTTAATTTGCAAAGGTAACAATTATCAAAAGGATGCCAAACAAAAAAGCTCCTCTAAATGAGAAGCTTTGTCATATATTGTGGCTGATTTTTAAAAATTGAAAGAAACTCCTAAACTTCCGTTATTCCCAACTTCTGCAAAAACACCAACTTTTTCTGTAAAGAAATATCTTGCGCCAATGTGAGCTCCAATACCGAAATCTCTGCCAAGAACTCCAAGATCAACTCCCGGATAAATATCAAGCTTTTCAGGCAATTCTAAAGCTTCCTTTAAATGGAAATTAACTCTTCCAAATATAAAAACCCTGTTATCGTCGTTATTATCTTTATATCCGTCAAAATAAGCATTTGCTCCGGCTCCGACAGATATTAACTGGTTTAAACCATAGTCGTAAGTCGCGGTAATTCCCGTTCCATAACCCCATGCATTGAATCCCAAATTAACTTTCTGATCCCCTTTTCCGGTGTAGGCTTGTGCGCTGACTGCCACTCCGGCAAAAACCATCAACATAAAAACCAATTTCTTCATAGATTTTAATTTTAAATTATTACTAATCACAATTTGCAGCAAATATAAAACCGAAACCATTTAAAAACTGTAATTTTATGCAAGTTTTGAATTTGAAATATGAAAATTACAGGATTGAATCAGGATATTATCTGGAAAAATAAAATCGAGAACTTTCAGTTGATTGAAAATCAGCTACAAAATCAAGAGGCAGATTTATTTCTTTTGCCGGAAATGTTTTCTACAGGTTTTTGTATGGATGCTGCTGAAGTTTCAGATAAAAATGAAGAATCGCTGGAATTTTTAAAGAAAATTTCAAAAGAGAAAAATACAGCATTTTCAGGAAGTGCTTCTATAAAAGTTAATGATCAGTTTTTTAACAGAATGTATTTTGTGAAGCCAGATTCTGAAATAATATTTTACGATAAAAGACATTTGTTTTCCTTTTCTGGCGAAGATAAAATCTATACTCCAGGAAAGAACAGAGTCATCGTAGAATATCTTGGAATTCGTTTTCTGTTACAGGTTTGTTATGATTTGAGATTTCCTGTTTTTGCAAGAAATAACGACGATTATGATGCTATTTTATACGTTGCCAATTGGCCGGAAAAAAGAGTCGGAGCATGGGAACATTTATTGAAAGCTCGAGCAATTGAAAATCTATCGTATGTTTTTGGTTTAAACAGAATAGGACCCGATGGAAATGATCTTTTTTACCAGGAAAGTTCACATTGTTTTTTTGCTGATGGTAAAGAAATTTCTCAGAAAAAAGGAAATTTAGTTTCTGCCGAATTAAACTTAGAAGAGCTTAACGATTTCAGAAATCATTTTCAGTTTTTGAACGATCGGGATATTTTTGAAATAAAATAAAATCTTTTTTTAACTTTAATTATTCAAAACTTCTTTTCGCTTTCTTAATTTCCTCAAAGCTTTTCTACCTAAAATCACGACAGCGATCACCGTAATAATTGCCAGAAAAGCTGCGATTACCGGAGCAACCATTGCTAAAGTTGCCATAATTCCTGCTCCTGCAGTTTCTGTAGTTCCCACAACAGGATTTCCAATTCCACCCGTTGTCGCTGTGGAAGCCGCGCGAATTCCTGCAAATCCGGAACTGATTGTCGCCGCAGTACCTCCACCTGCAATTAAAGCCAATCCCCACTGTGGAAATGTCCCTAAATCTGCAAACTGACTTGCAAAAAGTACAGAACCCGCAATCGTCGCCATCGGAACAGAAACAGTATCGAGTAAATGATCTACAATCGGAATATAATAAGCTAAAATTTCTGCTAAAGTAGCAATTCCTGTAGTAATTAATGCAGGAAGACCAGAAAGCCATTCAAAACTTTCATGAGTAGGAATCCATTGAAAATAAGATGCTAAACTCACCGCAAACATAGGTAAGAAAACTCTGAAACCTGTTGCTGCAGCAAGTCCAATACCAATAAATGCACTCAAAACATACGGAAGATAGGGAATTTGATCTAACATAAGTCATCAATTGTTTGCTTAAAGCTACAAAAAATATAAACACCTAAAGTTCAAATTTTTAAGTGTGATTTTTGATAATTGAAAATGATTTAGTTTCGGCTCCTTCGGAGCCGAAACTTTGTAGAAAAGAATGAAAAACGAAAGGTTGCGCTCCTACGGAGCGCAACCTTTTATAGTTGATAAGTTGTAATCTTTATGATTTTTTCTGAGACTGACATAATTTAATAAACTCTGCCTCCACATCCTGAAATTTCTCAGGAAGTTCATTCGATACCCAAAACAGCATAGCAATTGTTTTATCTCCAAAACTCGTTTTAAAAAGATCTTTATTTAAGCGGTAACATTCTCTTAAAAGCCTTTTCACCCGGTTTCTGTACACTGCTTTTTTAAAATACCTTTTAGAAACCGAAACTCCTAGTTTTACATTTTCACTTTGTAGATCCGGATTATTTTTAAGAATGATAATGCGCAAATTTCCACAACTCCTCCACTTACCTTTTGCAAAAAGTAAAGTGATCTCATTCTCTTTTTTGAGTTTTTCTTCTTTCGGATATTTAAATTCAGACATTAATCTTTCTTCAGTAAGTGATTGATAACCTCCGAAGCTGCGTACAAACCAAAAATTGCAGGAAGAAAACTGATGGTTCCATAAAAAGATCTTTTATAATTGCTTCCGTCAGTCATTTTCAAGCTATCTTCATCCTGAATTTCATCTGAAAACACACAACGAATTCCTTTATCTATTTTTTCTTTTTTCAGCCTTTTTCTTACTTCTCTCGCAAGATGACAATGCTGTGTTTTGCTGATATCACGAACGATAACCTTAGACGGGTCAGATTTTCCGCCCGCTCCCATCGAGCTTACAATTTTTATTTTTCTGCGTCTTGCAGCAATAATCAATGATACTTTCGGACTAACGCTATCAATACAATCTAATATGTAATCAAAATTTCCACCATCTAGAATTTCTGCCATTCTTTCAGGGTTCAAAAACTCATTGACTTTTATAAGGTCAAGATTCGGATTAATATCCATCAATCTTTCTGAAACAACATCTACTTTATGTTTTCCAACAGTAGAGTGCAGAGCAGGAAGCTGTCTGTTAATATTTGTAATATCTACAGTATCTCCATCTACAATCGTCATCTTTCCGACACCGGCTCTCGCTAAAAACTCAGCAGCAAAAGAACCTACTCCACCTAAACCTACAACCAGAACAGCGGCTTTGTTTAATTTTTCAACACCTGCTTCTTTTATCAATAATTCTGTTCTTTCAAGCCAAACTTTATCCATGCTGAATCGTTTCTAAATTTTCTGAAATTTGTTCGTTAAGTCTTTCTAAAGAAATCCCTTTTAATTCTGAAACCTTTATATATAATTCTTCGATATTAAAATCTTCATTATCAGTTTCCAAAAATATTTTGTCTAATGGAATTGTCTTTAAAACATTCTGCAAAGATAGATTATACAAAACAGCTTTTCCAAAACTCAAATAAAATTTATTTTTAAGTAGACCATCAGCAATACTCTGTTTTTTATTAAAACCATGAATAATCATCGACTGATTTGCAATCTTCTTGAAAGAAATCACTTCGTAGAACTTTCTTACACAATGAATAATTAAAGGTTTTTGAAACTCATTAGAAATTTCAATTTGCCTTTTAAAAACTTGTTCCTGTATTTTTTGTTCGATAGAAATCAATCCGTCGAGTCCACATTCACCAATCGCAAAACAATTTTCAGTAATATTAGAATTTAACCAATCATATTGATATTCAATATTTTCCAATTGAATATCTTGAGGATGAATTCCTATTGAATATGGAAATTCCGGTGGAGCTTCACCATATTCCAGATTGTAAATCCCTTTACTTATGTTTTTCTTATGATGATGAAAATCAAAAAATTCCATATTCAAAAATACTACAATTACCGTAAGATTGAAAATTATTAAACATCTGTTTACAGATATGTTAAAAAGTCTTAACTTTACTAAAAACCTAGTCATGGGAAAAAAGTTTTCTGAGAAGCAAATTCACATTCTTGATATTGCCGAAGAACTCATCGCTAAGAAAGGATATGAGGGAACATCTGTACGAGATATTAGCACAAAAGCCAATATCAATGTCGCAATGATTTCGTATTATTTTGGCTCTAAAGAAAAGATGATGTCTTATCTATATCAGTATAGAGTATTAAAAACAAGAGAGAATTTTTCTGAATTTGCAGACACCATAAAAGATGGCAGACCCGAAATGCAGATGAAGGAAATGATCAAATATATTGTCAGCCAGCTTTTCAGATATAACTATTTTCATGGTTTTGTCACTCAGGAACTTCGTCATACAGAGAATCTTAAAGACGAGTTACTTGATTTTTATCAGCTTTTTGTAAGAAAATTAGATGAAGTCATCAAAAAAGGGGTTACTTCAGGAGCTTTCACATTTACACCAAAACCCGAGGATATCCTTACCACAATACTTGGTTCTACCTTGTTTGTCATCAGAAATAAAAACTTCTACGAGCTGTATGTTCCTCACAAAGATGATGAATCTTACACC
Organism: Chryseobacterium scophthalmum; assembly: GCF_900143185.1. Taxonomy (NCBI): domain Bacteria; kingdom Pseudomonadati; phylum Bacteroidota; class Flavobacteriia; order Flavobacteriales; family Weeksellaceae; genus Chryseobacterium; species Chryseobacterium scophthalmum. Next base: position 206,369 of record NZ_FSRQ01000002.1, read on the forward strand.
AAAGAAGCCGAAAAAAAGGTGAGAATGAATCTCTTAATGAATGTTTTTGCTATTTTGGGATACGCAGCAGACTAATTTTACGTTAAATAATCATAAAAAAAAATCTTTTAGCAAAAAAGTTATATTTTTGCAAATTAATAGGTCGGTAAACCCGAAAACTGTTACATTTTATATGAAAAAGTATATTTTAGGTATTTTCGCCATTGCTGTTTTGGCATCGTGCAAAAGTCAGCAGGAAAAAGCGTTGAGAAGTGCAGACAAAAACTTTATTCTTAAAGCTGCAAACGAAAATTTTGCTAAAAAGAAGTGGAAAAATGCATTGGCACTTTATGACAGACTTCCAAATTTGGTTGCAGGTACAGATGATGCACCGAATGTGGTTTTCAATTCTGCCTATGCTAATTATTACGATAAAAACTACAGACTGGCTGGAAATCAGTTTAAAAACTTCTCAGTAAGTTTCCCTCAGGATAACAGAAAAGAAGAAGCGGCATACATGTCTGCATTGTGTTACTACAATGGTTCTATGGATTATAACTTAGATCAGTCTAGTACAGAATTGGCAATTAATGAACTTCAGGAGTTTTTGAATGCATATCCTAATTCTGAAAGATCAAAAAACATCAATACAATGATTGATGAGCTTTCATATAAATTAGAATTCAAAGCTTACGAAAATGCCAAACAATATTTCAAAATGGCAGACTACAAAGCTTCAGTTACTACTTTTGAAAACGTTTTAGATGATTTTCCAAGTACAAAGCTTCGTCCGAAAATCTATGATTATATGATGAAGGCGCGTTATTCTTTAGCTTTAGGTTCAAATTATGACTTAAAAGGTGAGCGTATTGAAAGCGCTTTAGCTTTTACAAGACAGGTTGAAAAAGAACTTCCCGATACAGAATATTCTAAAACAGCTTTAGATTTAAGACAAAAGCTTGAAAAAGAAAAGAAAGATTTTGTTGTCGCTAAAAAACAAATGGACGAAAAAATTGCAGTACTAACCGCAAAACAGAAAAAGATTGCGGATAAGCTTGCAGAACAGAATAAAACAGAACAGCAAATAAAAGAACAAATTGCTAACGAGAAGAAAGCAATGCAGATTCAGAGGGATAGTGCAGCGTTACAGACACCTCCTCCTGCGGCGACTTTCAAAATCCAAAGATAATTCGTAAATTTGCCACCTTATAAATAAAATAATTTTCTCAAAATGAGCGTAAAAGATACAAAAGCAGAAGTAAATACTATTACTTACGATAAAGATAAGATTGAAGATAAAGTAGGTTCAATCTATGAAGCTATTGTGATCATGGGGAAAAGAGCAGAGCAGATCAATGCAGAAATCCGTACTGAATTACACAATAAATTAGACGAATTTGCTGTTCACAACTCTACTTTGGAAGAAGTTTTTGAAAACAGAGAGCAGATCGAAATTTCAAAACATTACGAAAAACTTCCAAAACCAACATCTATCGCTATCCAAGAATGGTTAGACGATGATGTATATTTCAGAAAGACTGAAGAAAGAAAATAATAAATTTTATTTTTATAAAATATAAAATCATAGAAGATTCGTTTCTTCTATGATTTTTGTTGTTTGTATATATCAATTCTGTTTAAATTCTCAATTGCAGATAAAATGCTGACCATTAAGATAAAGACATTCTTGAAAAAATCAGTAAATTAGTCCTTTAAAAAAATCTACATGAGTATTTCCGGGAAAAAGATTCTCATTGCCGTTTCTGGTGGAATAGCTGCCTACAAAATTCATTTCCTCATTAGAGATTTGGTAAAAAAAGGCGCCGAAGTTCAGGTAATTATGTCTCCTGATGCAGAACATTTTGTGACCAAGCTGAGTCTTTCCACGCTTTCAAAAAATCCTGTTTATACAGAGTTTTACAGCGACAACGGAACCTGGAACAGTCATGTTGAAATGGCACTTTGGGCAGATGTAATGATTGTTGCGCCTTGTACAGCAAATACTTTGGCAAAAATGATTCACGGGATTTGTGATAATTTGTTGATTGCAACATATATGTCTGCAAAATGCCCAGTTTTCATTGCTCCTGCGATGGATTTGGATATGTATCAACATCCTTCAACTAAAAACAATCTGAAACTTGCCGAAGAATTTGGTCACACTGTAATTCCTGCAGAAAGTGGTGAACTGGCAAGTGGTTTAGTCGGTCAGGGAAGAATGGCAGAACCGGAAACGATTGTAAAAACTATTGAAGAATTTTTTAATTCAGATCAAAAAAAATATTTGCAAGGAAAAACGGTTTTAATTACAGCCGGACCAACCTACGAAGCCATTGACCCTGTTCGTTTTATAGGGAATCATTCTTCAGGAAAAATGGGTTTTTCTTTAGCTGAAGAAGCTGCAAAAAGAGGAGCAAAAGTAATTTTGATTTCAGGACCGAGCTCTTTGAATCCAAAACATGAAAATATCGATTTACACAGAATTACATCAGCAAAAGAAATGCTCGATAAAGTTTTCGAATATTATGATACCATCGATATAGGAATCGCAAGTGCGGCTGTCGCAGACTACGCCCCGAAAGTAGTAGCTTCAGAAAAAATTAAAAAAAACGAAGATACTTTTTCAATAGAACTCATTAAAAATCCGGATATTCTGAAAACGATGGGTGATAAAAAAGCGCACCAGTTTTTAGTTGGATTTGCTTTGGAAACTCAGAACGAAGAAGAAAATGCAAAAGGAAAACTGGTGAAGAAAAATTTAGATATGATTGTTCTGAATTCACTTCGTGACGAAGGTGCCGGTTTTAAAAATGACACCAATAAAATAAAGATATTTACCAAAACAGAGAAAATGGAATTTGATTTAAAATCAAAAGAAAATGTCGCTAAAGATATTCTCGATTGTATTGAAGCTCAGTTTTTAAAATAAATGTTATAAATTTCCGTTTTCAACTTTTAATTTGTCAAATGAAAAAAATAATCATACTCTTTTTTCTGATTGTATTCAATTTTGGGTTTTCTCAGGAACTTCTGGCTACAGTTAATGTAAATTCTCAGCAATTGGGCGGAAGTAACACACAGGCTTACAAAGCTTTGGAGAAAAGCCTCAGAGATTTCATCAACAACACAAGCTGGACAGGGAAAAGACTTCAGAATTTTGAAAAAATAAAATCAAATTTTTCAATTGTTCTCAGCGAGAGAGATGGAAACAGATTTAAAGGAATTTTAGTTGTTCAGGCGGTTCGTCCTGTATTTAGCAGCTCATACGAATCTCCACTTTTAAATCTTCAGGACACCAGATTTGCTTTCGAATATGCTGAAAACGAAAATCTTATCTTCAACGAAAGACAGTTTTCGGGAAAAAACTTAATCGATGTGATCAGCTTTTATGTTTACCTTATTTTAGGCTACGATGCAGACAGTTTTCAGTCGATGGGTGGAACTCAGTGGTTTTCAAAAGCGCAACAGATTGCCCAAAACTCACAAAATAGAAATTATGAAGGCTGGAATCAGATCAATGAGCCTAAGAGCCGTTCTATCTTAATTGGTGAGATTCTTAATCCGAATATGAGTCAATTGCGTTCTACAATTTACACTTATCACAGAGCTGGTTTAGACGGATTGTTTAATCAGGACCAAACACAGGCAAAGAAGATTATTTTTGATGCTTTAATGCAGCTTAAAACCTACGAAAACTCTTTCCAGCAAAATTATTTCTTCAATCTTTTTATGGATAATAAAGCAGATGAGATATTCAATATTTTCAATTCCGGAAATAACGGAGCTGTAAACATCGGTACGTTGAAGCAACAGATGATTATTTTCTCTCCAAAGAACACAGAATCCAGATGGAATAAGTGGAAGTAACAGGCATAATTCTTGAATTCTGACTTGTAAATTTTATATTTGCACTAATAAACGTAATCTGATTCTGATCTATGCTTTCAAGAATTTACATTAAAAATTTCGCCCTTATTGATGCTCTCGAAGTATCTTTAAAAAATGGTTTACAGGTAATTACCGGTGAAACTGGTGCGGGTAAATCGATTATTCTCGGTGCTCTTCGATTGGTTTTAGGAGAAAGAGCAGATATAAAATCAATTTCAAAAACTGAAGAAAAAAGTATCGTTGAGACAGAATTTGAACTGAACAATCAGTTTAAAAAATTCTTTATTGAAAATGATCTCGATTATGAGCATCAGACAATTATCAGACGAGAAATTTTGCCTTCAGGAAAATCAAGAGCGTTCATCAATGATGTTCCGGTAACTTTGGATATCTTGAAAGAACTGACTTCTCAGTTGATTGATATTCATTCTCAGTTTGAAACCTCAAATCTTTTTACGTCAGAATATCAGTTTAAAATCATCGACGGACTTTCGGATAATAAAAACCTGATTGAAAATTACCAACAGGATTTTTATGAATTCCAGACTTTAAAAACTCAGCTTAAAAAATTTCAGACTCAGCTATCAGAAAATACCAAAGAAAGTGATTATAAGCAATTTCTTTTGAGCGAGCTGGAAGATATGAAAATGGATGATGTAAATTATCCAGACCTGCAAAATCAGCTTTCTATGCAGGAAAATGCAGGAATGATTTCAGAAAATTTAGGACAGCTTTTATCCAGATTTCATCAGGAAGAAATAGGAATTCTTTCTTTTTTTAATGAAGCTAAATCTAAACTTTCTAAAATTGCAGAAGTTTCGACCAACTTTGCAGAGCTTAACGAAAGATTTGAAACGTCTTTTGTAGAAATCAAGGATATCCTTTCGGAATTGGAAGACGAAGCCGACAGAATTGAAATTAATCCCGAAACTTTAGCCCAACTTTTAGAATTCAACAATAAAATAAATACCCTTTTTTTAAAACATAATGTTTCTGATATTGAAGATTTAAAAGAAATCAGAGATCAGCTTTCAGGCGAACAGAAAGGAACTGCAGAAATTGAAGCGTACATCGCACAAATTCTTGAAAACATTTCTAAAAAAGAAAAATCTCTGGAATCTTTAAGCCAGAAACTTTCGAAAAACAGAAAAAAAAGCATTCCTGTTTTCATTAAAAAAGCAGAAGATTTACTTAAAAAACTCGGACTTGAAAAAGCAAAAGTTGATATTGAAATCAGTGATGCTTCAGAATACAACCAGTTCGGAAAAGAAAATATTCAATTGTTATTTCAGGCAAATTCAGGGTTTCCTTTAAAGCCTATTCAGACAGCCATTTCAGGTGGTGAAAGATCCCGTGTAATGCTTGCCGTGAAAAAAATCATTGCTGAAAGCGACGAGCTTCCAACTTTGATTTTAGACGAAATCGACACCGGAGTTTCAGGAAAAGTAGCCGAAGAAATCGGAAATCTGATGCGCGAAATGTCTGAAGATATGCAGCTGATCGTTATTTCTCATTTAGCACAGGTTGCTGCAAAAGGAAATGACAATTACAAAGTTGTAAAACAGGATATTAACGGAAAAACTCAGTCAACGATTATTCCGCTCAACGATGAAGAGAAACTGAACGAAATTGCGCAGCTTATTTCCGGAAGTAAAATCACCGAAGCCGCATTAACGCAAGCAAAAGAATTAATTGGATAAGAAATTGTTGATGGTTTGATAGTTGTCAGTTGATGGTTTAAATTTAAAATATTAAGACTTTTGTTTTCTCGAAAGTCTTTTTTTGCTTTAAATAAAATTAAAACAATCTCAGTTGCTGTTCTTTAGTTCCTGTAAAACCTTCGGTAGAAAGTTTCGGAAATTCTTTCCCGTCGAAAAACTTTTTCCTTCCGATTTTGAAAGTATTATGAATCATTTCCGCAATATTTCCACTGCCTCTTTGTCTTTCAAAATATCTTTTATCTCCTAAATTTCCGCCACGCATAGAACGGATTAAATTTAAAACCTTCTGCGCTCTGTCCGGAAACTGAGTTTCAATCCATTTTACAAAAACAGGTTCTACCGTATCATTCAGTCTTACCAAAGTATAACCAAAACTCTGAGCTCCTGCTTCAGAAATTGTTTTTAAAATATTCAAAGGTTCATCACTATTCAGCCCCGGAATAATAGGAGCAACCATAACATTAACCGGAATATTATTTTCAGAAAGTAATTCTATCGCTTTCAGTTTATTATTTGTCGAACTAGTTCGAGGCTCCATTTTCCTGCGCAAATCTTCATTGATTGTCGGAATGCTCAATGATACAGAAACTAAATTTTGCTCAGCCATTGGTTTCAGAATATCTATATCACGAAGAACCAATGCATTTTTTGTCAAAACATTTACGGGATGCCTGTAATCAAGACAAACCTGCAGAAGTTTTCTGGTAATTTCAAATTGTCTTTCGGCGGGTTGATAACAATCGGTATTTCCCGACATTAAAATGGGTGCCGGTTTATAACCTCTTTTTTTGAAAAATTTTTCTAATAATTCCGGAGCGTTTTTCTTGACCATTATTTTTCTTTCAAAATCAATTCCGGCGCTGTAACCCCAATATTCGTGTGTTGGTCTAGCAAAACAATAAGAACATCCATGTTCACAACCCTGATAAGGATTCATGGAATATTCCATCGGTAAATCTTCGCTTTTCACCTGATTGACAATTGTTTTAGGAAAAACCTCTGTAAAAGACGTTTTAACTAATTCGAAATCTTCATCTTCAGGCTCAAAAGTAAATCTGTCGAAACGGTTGATTACATTTCGCTGAGCTCCTTGTCCTTTTATGATATTTTCGTTCTGCATTTCTGATGTAAAATTATAAACCTTTCATTCTAAAATAATAAATTTTAACATTAAAGTTTTCCACAAAAAAAAATCCAACACCAATAAAATTGGATGCTGGATTTTAAAAAAATCTATATCTATTTACTACTTCTTACTTTAATGCGAAAAACTCGATACCATGATCGTCTTCAACATTTTTTTTATCAAAATGTCTGTGATGATCTGAATAGTACTCGTTATATTTTTTATGTTTTTTACTTAAAATTTTCTTTACGCTTAAAAAACTTAATACTGCCAAAAGACCTACTCCTCCTGCCAGTAAAACTCCTACTTCTTTTTTCATGTTTTTTACGATTTTGTATTGTGTTATATCAAATAGTGTACCTTTTTATATTTCTGAAACAACAAATTTTGTTAATATCTAAAGGAATTTGTTAAAGCTGAATTAAAATAAACCTGTGCAATTATGGTTTAATAATTGTAGTAATTAACTAAAATATTATTATGGAAAGATCAGAAAACAATGACCAAATGACAACCCTGAGTCAGGTCATGGAAACCTTGAGAAAAAGGGGAATTCACAAAGAATTCAGAATGAACGAGCAATGCCAAATGAAATATGACAACTCTGAAAAAAATTATCTTCCGGAAGAATTATCAATTCTGAAAACTTACCGCTTTGAAGGCGACAGTAATCCGGATGATAATGTTGCTTTGTATGTATTGCAGGATAATGAGCAAAATCTAGGAATTATCATTGATTCTTATGGTGCAGAAAGTAATTATCCAGGAGAGGAATTTGACACCTTCCTTCGTGCTATTCCGATTCAGGAGAGCGACGAATATTAAATCAAACTCAATCAATATATAAAAATCCCGAAATTATTCAGTTTCGGGATTCTCTTTTTTCTTAAATATTTTTTTGAACAAGCCTTTCTTTTCTTTTGGCTTTTCAGATTTCTTTTCCTCTTTTGGTATATTGGTTTTAGGTGAAGCTAGTTCTTTAGAAATATCTTCCTTTGCCTGTTTCACAGAGTTTTTCACGTCTTTCACGCTACTCTTCACATCTTTCACTGTATTTACAGCTCCTTCAACGGTCTTTTTAGTTTTGTCAATGTTTATTCCGATTAACGTTTTCTTTAAACCATCTTCAATACCTTTCCAGAACATATTGAAAAATGATTTTGTAGGATCTCTTTCTACACCTTCTACCACAACCGATTCCGGAAACTTGCCCGAATCTGTTTTAATGAAAATATTGGCAACCGCACTCAAAACTCCTTTTTTCTCTTTGCTGTTTTTATCTAAAATCGAAATTTTAAGATCTTTATGTTTAATATTAAATGTTCCTCCAATTCCTTTCGGATTTCCTTTAAAATTAAAAAGCATCTGCTGAATTGTTCCCGTTGCCGAAACACTTAGATAAGGCACGACAAATGAGTTTAAAGCCGTCGCAGGAATATTGTCTAAATTACCCGCAATTGTAAAACGATCTCCCTGATCAGCCGTATTGAAACCCCAATTCACGGAGAGTGGTGAAGATTTCATAAACATACAGTCGATCTTGATTTGTACATTAGTGGGTTTTCCTTTCATTTTAGCAGAGTTCAGGTTTTTTACATTCATATTAAAATTACTGAATGTCAGTTTTCCTGGTCCGCTGCTTTTTGGGGTATCTTCTTCGTATTCTAAAATCGAATTTTTTAGATTTAAATTATTGATATACATCGGAACTTTAATCGATCTCAACATTCTAGAGTACAAAGGTTTTATTTTCGGATCATCTGCCGGAATTTTACTTCTGAAAATATTGGCATTGGCAGAATTTACCGTAACATTGGTCGCATTAATAAATTTATTTTCAGAGAATAAATCCCAATTTCCTTGTGCCGAAATACTATTTACTTTAATATCATACAAATCACTTTCCACAGGAATCATTCTGATAAACTGGGCTCTGGAAACCAATGGCGTCATGGTAAATTGATTGACATCAATTTTATTTTTACTTAAAGCTAAAGCAGCAACGTTCATTTTATAGAACTTTGTTTTGTACACAAAATTTCTGGTTGAGAGTGAATAATCTTTCACTTTTACCGCCATTCCGTTTTTGGCTGTATTTTCTACCAACTCAAGCTGATTAACAGTTGCATTGAGATCGTTAAAAGTTAAAGGCTGATTTTTGCTTTCGTAAGTAATATTTGAATTTTTAACTGAAATTTTTCTTACCACAATCGGAAACTGAATTCCTGTGACTGCTTCTTTTTTCTTCGGAACAGCATTTCCTGCAGTAATTTTACCGTTAATTCCATCAATCAGAACATCTTTAACGTCGAGATTTAATTTCCTATCAACAAATTTGAAATCATTGATGGCAAACTGAACCAGATTTGTTTTAAAATCCATTCCCATTTTGGATGAACTGGTATGTTTTGCGACAATGTTTCGGATTTGCCCGCCTTTCGGATTTAGAATAAAACTTTCAACAGAAATATTTTGCTGATCATTGTAATGAATTCCTTTTCCTGCAATTTTAAAATCTTTGTAAAGTACAGGGATCACTTCTTTCGAACTTTCTTTGGTAAGCTCTAATTTATTGATATTAACATTTAAATCTTCCACAAAAAACAAATCAGATTCATCAGCTTTTACAACCTGAACTTTAGCATGATTCAATTGAATATCATCTAAATTAAGCTCAAAATTCCGTTTCTTTTCAACTTTTTTAACAGCAGAAACTCCTGTTTTATAAACTTTTATAAAAGGATTTTGAAAGTCTGCATTTGCTAATGAAACTTTATTTTTTTTCAGAACAATATCCTTAAAATTCATTTTAGGAATACTGAACTGAAACATTTGCGTTTTTTTAGGATAAGTTTTTTTAAACTGTTCAAATGAAATAATCGGTGTCAACTGAAGGTTTTCAACAGACATTTGCCCATTTGCAGTAGCAATTTTATCAATTTTTAAAGTATAAATATCATTCGGCTGGAAGAAAAAATCTTTCCCGCGAATACTGTAGCGATCAAAAACAACAGGAAGTTTATTTTCTACAGATTCTTCTGTCATCTGAAGATTTTCAACAAACAAATCAAGCTCATCTACACCTACGAACTTCTGTTTGGTATATTTAAAAACATTGATTGTTCCTTTATTAATTCTGATATTTTCAAAATTGACAGGATTTCTTTTTTTACCCGTTTTTTTGTCGACGGGTTTTGCCAAAATAATATTGAGATTCGGTTTTGAAAGCAGTAAATCTGATGAGCTTATTGTTTTATTAAACAATGCATCATAAATTCCAAAACGACTGATTTTTAAAGTATCAATTGTTCCCTGAAGTCCAATAACATTAGTGTTTTTCGGATCTTTATTGTTGACAGTGATTCCGGTTGCAAAAATATTTCCGGTTCCCAAATCTACATCCAGCGATTTGTACGAAACCTTGTAAGCTGTATTTTTTTTGATATAATCAGGAAGTTGGGTTTTCAGCCAGATATTAAGTCCGAAATTGGCAATCAGAACAAGCCCGAAAACAATTCCCAGACCTATCAAAAGCTTTTTAACCCAAGGTTTCTTCATTATTATACATTTAAATACAGTCGATTAATTTTTCACAGTCAACTCAATCACATATCCTTCATGTCCTCTTACGTTCATAAAGTTTCCACCTTCAAAACTCAGATATTGTCCTTTAATACCGTTTAATACCGCTGTAAACTCAGGCTTTTTATCTAAAGTGAATGAAGCAACTTTTTCAGGTTTTGAAAATGGATAATCAAACTTCCACATTTCTTCACCTTCAGAATAGAATTTCTGAAAATCATCAGGAAAATATTCTCTTATTTTCTGCTGAAAATCTATCAAATCTATCTCGTCCTCAAAATCATCCTGCAGCATCTTTCTCCAGTTGGTTTTATCGGCAAGATGTTCCTTCAGGGCAACTTCTATCATCCCGGCTTCGTATCGGTTTTCTGTTCTCGCAATCGGTAAAGCAAATGTTGCGCCTTGGTCGATCCATCGTGTCGGAATTTGTGTATTTCTTGTCACGCCCACTTTTACATCTCCTGTATAAGCTAAATATACGGTATGTGGCTGCAATTGGATTTGTTTTTCTACTTCCAAATCTCTTTCGCCAATTCCCAAATGCGCTGTAGAAAGTTCCGGACGAATAATTGTGTCACTCGCATAAGGACTTTCAAAAAAGCAACTTTTACAAAATCCCATTCTGTAGATGGTCTTATCTAATCCACAATTTACACATTGGAAACCTGTATGTTTTATCGTTAATTCTTTACCAAACAATTCATTCATATGAATAAGATCACATGAAAGATTAAGATAATATTGGATAGGTTGATCATTGAAAGTTGTCATTTTTAAAATTTGCCCTTGAAACTGCATGTTAAATAATTTAAAAGTAAAAGTACAAAAACAAGAAACATTCACATCATCGTTTTTTAAATGCTTTTCTTTAAATTTTGATCCCCATTTTATTTAGCTTTAAATATTATCAATTTATTAAAGGAAAGAAATTCTTAAATTTATACTTTTGTGTAACTAAAACACTCAGATGACATATCTCGTAACAGGAGGAAGCGGATTTATTGGTTCTCATTTAATAGAAAAATTATTGAAAGAAGGACATTCTGTCATAAACATTGACAATTTTGATGATTTTTATGATTATAAGATAAAAATTAAAAATACTTTAGCTTCTCTTGAAAAAAATCTTGATTTTGAATTTTCTGAAAAAGAAAATGATATTCAAAATTTAATTTCTATTTCAAAATCAGAATCTTACACTTTATATTTCCAGGATATCCGAGACAAAAATGGTTTAGAGAAAATATTTCAAAATCATCCGATTGATTTAATCATCCATTTGGCAGCTCTTGCCGGAGTACGTCCTTCAATTGAAAGACCTTTAGAATATGAAGAGGTCAATGTTCGCGGAACAATGAATCTTTGGGAACTGTGCAATCAATTTAATATTAAAAAGTTTGTTTGCGCTTCATCGTCAAGTGTTTATGGCAATAATGAAAAAACTCCGTTCTCTGAAACTGATAATGTAGACCAACCCATTTCACCGTATGCGGCAACAAAAAAAAGCGGAGAAGTTTTAGGACATGTTTATCACAGTTTATATGGAATAGACATCATTCAGCTTAGGTTTTTTACGGTTTACGGACCAAGACAAAGACCTGATTTGGCGATTCACAAATTCACAAAACTCATTTCAGAAAACAAAGAAATCCCTTTCTACGGAGATGGAAACACAGCAAGAGATTACACTTATATAGACGACATCATTGATGGAATCTTAAAATCAGTCAATTATTTAGAGAAAAATTACGACATCTATGAAATTATCAATTTAGGTGAGAGCGAAGTTGTCACTTTATCTGAAATGTTGTCAGAAATTGAAAAAAATCTTAATAAAACTGCCATCAAAAAAATACTGCCATTACAGCCGGGTGATGTGCAGAAAACCAGCGCAGACATTACAAAAGCTAAAAATCTGATTGGTTATAATCCCACCACAAACTTCCAAAATGGCACAAAAAAATTTGTGGAATGGTTTTTGAGAAAATGACATCAACCTACTGCGATTGCACTCATAAAAGCATTTGCAGTAAAATATAGACAAAAATTAACAAAAGAATTGAAAATCAAGTCATAAAAAAAGTTTATAATATAAGCTATTTTTATACTTTTGCAAAAAATAATAAATTATGTACTGGACATTAGAATTAGCTTCATATTTAAGCGACGCACCTTGGCCGATGACAAAAGCAGAACTTATCGACTATGCAATAAGAACTGGTGCACCAATGGAAGTGGTAGAAAACCTTCAGGCAATCGAAGATGAAGGAGAAATTTATGATGCTATCGATGAAATTTGGAGCGACTATCCAACAGATGAAGATTATCTTTGGAACGAAGACGAATATTAATGAAAAGCATTTAAGCTTTAGGTGGTATACTTAAAGCTTTTTTAAATATATAATACACACCAAAGCGTGTAATTTTAATATGCTTAAAGCAATAAGCTTTGAGCTTAAATCAAATTCTATGAGTTTTTTAAATAAAGTTCTTAAAGGGTTTTTGGGAGACAAAAAAGCGCAGGACCTAAAGGAAGTAAAAAAAGTTGTAACAAAAATCAAAGCTGTTGAGCCAAGTGTCGGAGAATTATCTGATGATGGTTTGAGAGAAAAAACTGCCGAGTTTAAATCTAAAATAAAAGAAGCGACAGCAAGTATCACAGCGCAGATAGAACAAATTAAAGAGCAAATAAAAAACTCTACCAATGTTGACGAGAAAGAAGCGCTTTTTTCTAGAATAGAAGCTTTGAAAAAAGATTCTTACGAGATTGAAGAAAAAGTTCTTTTGCAGGTTCTTCCTGAAGCTTTCGCCTTGATTAAAGAAACATCAAGAAGATGGGCTCAAAACGGGGAAATTCGTGTAACTGCAACAGATTGGGACAAAGAATTGGCTGCTGCCGGAAAAGATTTCATTGAAATCCAGGGAGATCAGGCAGTTTGGAAAAACTCATGGAACGCAGCGGGAACACCTGTGCTTTGGGATATGGTACATTACGATACACAGTTTATCGGTGGTATTATCCTTCACAGCGGAAAAATCGCTGAGATGGCAACCGGTGAAGGTAAAACTTTGGTGGGAACACTTCCTATTTACTTAAATGCTCTTCCTGAAAGAGGAGTTCACGTTGTAACAGTCAATGACTATCTTGCAAAAAGAGACTCGGCTTGGATGGGACCATTGTACCAATTCCACGGGATGTCTATCGACTGTATCGATAATCACCAACCGAACTCAGACGGAAGAAGAAAAGCATACAACTCAGATATTACTTATGGAACCAACAACGAATTTGGTTTTGATTACCTGAGAGACAACATGGTGACTTCTCCTACAGAACTGGTACAAAGAGAACTAAACTTTGCCATTGTGGATGAGGTTGACTCGGTATTGGTAGATGACGCAAGAACTCCATTAATTATTTCTGGTCCGGTTCCTCAAGGAGACAGACAAGAATTTGATCTTTTAAAACCTTCTATCGACAGAATCGTTGAAGTACAGAAAAAAACTGTTTCTGCAATTTTTAATGAAGCTAAAAAATTAATCGCTGCAGGAAATACTAAAGAAGGAGGATTCAAATTACTTCAGGCTTACAGAGGCCTTCCTAAAAATAGACAATTAATTAAATTCTTATCGGAAAGCGGAAACCGTGCATTGCTTCAAAAAACTGAAGCACAATACATGCAGGATAACAACCGTGACATGCCGATTGTAGATAAAGACTTATACTTCGTCATTGAGGAAAAGAACAATCAGGTTGATTTGACAGACAAAGGTGTTGAATACATGTCTCAAGGAAATTCTGATGCTAACTTTTTCGTTCTTCCGGATATCGGAACTGAAATCGCTGAAGTAGAAGCTAAAAATTTATCTAAAGAAGAAGAATTTGAAGCTAAAGAAAAGCTTTTCAGTGATTTTGCTGAAAAATCTGAGCGAGTTCATACCATGAGCCAGTTATTGAAAGCGTATACATTATTCGAAAAAGATGATGAATATGTTGTAATTGACGGTGAAGTAAAAATCGTTGACGAACAGACCGGTCGTATTATGGAAGGTCGTCGTTATTCAGATGGTTTACACCAGGCAATTGAAGCTAAAGAAAGTGTAAAAATCGAAGCAGCAACTCAGACTTTTGCGACAGTTACCCTTCAGAACTATTTCCGTATGTACAACAAACTTGCGGGGATGACAGGTACAGCAGAAACTGAAGCTGGAGAACTTTGGCAGATTTATAAATTAGACGTAGTGGTAATTCCTACCAATCGTCCGATCCAGAGACACGACAAACAAGATTTGGTTTTCAAAACCAACAGAGAAAAATATAACGCAGTAATTGAAGAAATTGAAAACCTAACTTCAGCCGGAAGACCGGTATTGGTAGGTACAACTTCTGTTGAAATTTCACAATTACTTTCAAAAGCACTTCAGCTAAGAAAAATTCAACACCAGGTGTTGAATGCAAAACTTCACAAAAAAGAAGCAGAAATCGTTGCCGGAGCAGGTCAGCCAGGAGTTGTAACAATTGCAACAAACATGGCAGGTCGTGGTACCGACATTAAGCTTTCTAAAGAAGTAAAAGAAGCGGGTGGTTTAGCAATTATTGGAACAGAAAGACACGATTCTAGACGTGTTGACAGACAGTTGAGAGGTAGAGCGGGACGTCAGGGAGATCCGGGAAGTTCGCAATTCTATGTTTCTTTGGAAGACAATTTGATGCGTTTATTCGGTTCTGAGAGAATCGCTAAAATGATGGACAGAATGGGTCATAAAGAAGGTGAAGTAATTCAGCATTCTATGATCAGTAAATCTATCGAAAGAGCTCAGAAAAAAGTAGAAGAAAACAACTTCGGAACAAGAAAGAGACTTTTGGAATACGATGACGTAATGAATAAGCAACGTGACGTAATCTACAAAAGAAGAAAGAATGCTTTGTTTGGAGATCACCTGAAGTATGACATTACAAATATGATCTTTGATGTTTCAAACTCTATTGTAAGCAAAGCTAAAGCAACTGGAAATTACAAAGATTTTGAATTTGAAATAATTAAAAACTTCACGATGGAATCTCCGGTTTCTGAAAATGATTTTAAATCAAAACAAGTTCCGGAACTTACCAATATTCTATTCAAAGCGGCTCAGGATGATTATAACATGAAACTGAACTTATTGAAAGAAAAATCGTTCCCGATTATTGAGAATGTATATCAGAACCAAGGTTCTATGTTTAAAATGATTCAGGTTCCTTTTACAGATGGAGTAAAAACTTTAACCATCGTTACAGATCTTAAAGAGGCTCACGATACAAATTGTGACAGTTTAATTAATGATTTTGAAAAGAATATCACTTTATCAATCATTGATGAAAATTGGAAACTTCACCTTCGTGAAATGGATGATTTGAGAAGATCTTCTCAAGGAGCTGTTTACGAACAGAAAGATCCTTTGGTAATTTACAAGCAAGAATCTTTCCACCTTTTCAGTGAAATGGTAGACAAGATGAACAAAGAAATTATTTCATTCTTATACAGAGGAGAAATTCCCGCATAAGAGATAAATTATAGATTTCACAAAAACCCGCCTCATTTGAAGCGGGTTTTTGCTATTTATAGAACAATACTTATTAAATAAATATGACAAATATCAATTCATTATCTTATTTAGAATAATTAAAAAGAATATATTTGCAAAAAAAAATTAGGTATTACATGAATAAATTATTGATCTCTGCTTCGTTATTGGCATCTGTATTTGCTTTTGCTCAAGAGAAAAAAGATTCTACAAATTCTAAAAATATAGAAGAAGTTATCATCAATAGAATGGTGAAAAAGCTTGATACTGAATCTTCCAATAAAATGCCAATAAAATTTATCGAAAATCCGCAAGTCTATTCTTCTATCGATAAAGGGATTTTGGAAAATGAAAATATTTTCACCGTTGATGATGCCTACAGAAATGTAACTGGTTTGCAGAAAATGTGGAACCCAACAGGAAGAGCAGGAGATGGTGGCTCGTTCTTCGTTTTGAGAGGTTTTCCTTCACAAGCTTCTACCAGAAATGGTGTAGTTGCACCTGTTACATCTACAATCGATGCAATAAATGTAGAAACATTAGAATTTCTGAAAGGTCCTGTAGGAACACTTTACGGAAGTACAGTAGCTTCTTACGGTGGTCTAATAAATAGAGTTACCAAAAAACCTCAGCAAAATTTCTTTGGTGCTGTCTCAGCTTCTGCAGGAACTTATAATACTTACAGAGCAACTGCAGATATTAATGCTCCGATTACAAAAGACTTGCTTTTCCGTGTAAATACAGCTTATACAAATGAAGGAAACTTCACAAAAACTGACGCAAAAAATCAATATACAACATTTGCCCCGAGTTTGACTTGGAATGTTTCCGACAAACTTCAGTTGAATGTAGACTATGAGTTATTCAGAAACCGAGTAACGGCAAATCCTTATTTCTTCTATCTTTCGCCGAAAACTTTGAACGGAATCGATAATATGAAAGATTTGGAAAAAGTGGCAGGTTTAGATTATAAAGAATCTTACACTGGAAAAGATTTGTATATGACGGCAAGAAATTCCAATGTTTTCGGAAACGTGAAATGGAAAATCAACGATAATATTACGTCAAATACCTATATCAATAATTCTGATTCGTATTCAGATGGTTACAATCCTTATTTTTCGATTGGTTATGATAATGCATCTTCTTCTTATAGCGTTGCCAGAGCAGACCAATCTACAAACGGTAGTAAAAAAGCTTGGTTCCAGATTCAGCAAAACTTCAACTTCAATTATGATTTTTCAAACGGAATGAAAAACAGAACGGTTGTGGGTTTTGATTACATGAGAACAACAGAAAGATTACGTTATAAATATTTGAATTCAAATTTTGATACTGTACCTGTTTCGGGGGCAGATTATTCTGGAATGAACGCCGATGCTTTGTCTGCACTTTATGCAAATTCTGCAAATTTTTCAACTTGGGACTATTTAAGAGATTTGAATACTTATTCAGGATATATTTCCAATTTATTTACTCCTATTGCAAACTTGCATATTATGGCAGGACTTCGTTATGAAAACAACGATTATTTAGGCGGAATGAATGGAACAAATGTAGAGAAAGCATTCAATCAATCAGCATTTTCTCCAAAGGCAGGAATTGTTTATGAAATTGTAAAGGAGAAATTCTCGGTTTTCGGAAATTACCAAAACTCGTTCAAGTCTAATGGTTATTATACTTCTGATATAGCCGGAAGTACAGCTTTATCAGACCCTGAAACAGGAAATCAGTTTGAAGGGGGTTTCAAAGCAAGTTTGTTTAATAATAGATTTAATGCAACGGTTTCTTATTATAACATCCAAGTGAAAAACCAATTGCTTTACACGGGAGAATATGCTCCAAATTTTGTTTCTGTACAAAAACAAGCAGCTTCTACACTTAGTAAAGGGTTTGAGTTGGAGGTTAACGCATACCTTGTAAAAGGTTTCTCTTTAGTCGGGGGTCTCGCTTATAACGATACAGTAGATGAATCCACAGATTTAAGACCGACAACAGCGGGTTCTTTTTGGAATGCAAATTTCAACTTGGCTTATCAATTTGTTGACGGAAAAGTAAAAGGTCTAGGTTTCGGATTTGGTGGAAATTATGCTAGTGACAACAATGTAACAGGAGATTTTATTTTACCAAAATATTTTGTTTTGAATGCTAATGCATTTTATGATGCCAAGAAATTCAGAATCGGAGTTAAAGTTGATAATTTCACGAATGAACATTATTGGACTGGATATTCGACAGCAAATCCTCAAAAATTGGCAAATTTCTTAGGAACAATCGCTTATAAATTTTAAAAAAACACTGCCAAACTGCACCCGTAGTTTGGCAGATTTATTTAGATCAAAAACCCTTTTTATAATTAATCTAAATAAAAACAGAAAGACTTATCTTTGCGCATCCTTAAAAATTTCATGAAAAAAAAGCATCATCATAAAAAGAAACCGAGCGTCTATAAAAAATGGGCGGGTAAACTGCACCTTTGGTTTGGCTTATCTGTAGGGCTCATTGTTTTCATTGTTTCTTTATCGGGAACAATGTATGTTTTTAAAGATGAAATTCAAAATCAGTTAAGAAAAGATGCTCAATATGTAAAAGCTGAAACGGTTACGCAACAACCTTTATCTATTGAAGTTTTAAAAGAAAAAATCACTTTAGAACTCAATGAAAAATATCCGGTAAGTTCGGTTGAAATTCCTTTAGATAAAAGTAAATCTTACAAATTTCTTTTTTATGAAAAAGACAAAAAGGCGTGGAATTATTTTGATGAAGTAAAGATCAACAAACTTATTTATGTCAATCAGTACAATGGTAATATTTTAGGAATTTATAACGAAAAGTACGACCTTTTCCCTATCCTGAAATCCATCCATTGGAGTTTAC
The DNA here is from genome assembly GCF_900143185.1 of Chryseobacterium scophthalmum. NCBI lineage: Bacteria > Pseudomonadati > Bacteroidota > Flavobacteriia > Flavobacteriales > Weeksellaceae > Chryseobacterium > Chryseobacterium scophthalmum. The sequence continues at coordinate 225,107 of NZ_FSRQ01000002.1, forward strand.
TTTTAAAATCAGACTGGGGAAAATATGTGGTCGGAATTCCGGTTGTCTTATTTATCATTATGCTCATCACAGGAATTATTCTTTGGTGGCCCAAAAACAAAAAAATGCGAAAAGGTCGTTTTTCATTCGATTGGAAAAACGTAAAAACCTGGAAACGAAAAAACTATGACCTTCACAATGTCTTAGGGTTTTATGCTTCGTTTATTGCCTTATTACTCAGTCTTTCAGGATTATATTTTGCTTATCCGTGGGTGAAAAACGCATTTAATTTTGCATTATCCGGTTCATTAGAACTTCCAAAAGAAAAGACAATTAAATCACCAGATTCGCTTTTAGCAAAAAACAAGTCGGTTTTTGATCTTACGATTCTTCAAACTCAAAAATTATATTCAAAATCATCAAGTTTCCGAATTCCTTTAAACGGAAAAAACAAAAAAGGAAAAGAACTTGAAAATATTCCCGTTACCACATATGGTAAAGACGGTAGATATAGCGAAAGAAACCAGCTGTTCTACGATAAATATTCGGGGAAACTATTATCAAATAAACCTCATCAGAAATTAACAAACGCTGAAAAATATGCCAATGCCAATTATGACATACATGTTGGGTCATACTTCGGGATCTTCGGAAAGATCTTATGGTTTGTAACAGGATTGGTTTGTACCTCATTACCGGTAACCGGTTTTTTGGTATGGTGGGGAAAACGTAAAAAACAAGGAAAGAAAACATTATGAAAAAGGCTCTTTTATCAGTAGCTTGCCTTAGCACAATTGCTGTTTTTGCACAGGAAAAAGACAGTTTAAAAGTAAAAAATGTAGATGAAGTAGTGCTTACAGCTTCCCGAAAAAAGGAAAGCATCAAAGAAATACCAAGTTCTATTACGATTGTTAGCGAAAAACAAATTCAGTCGCAGTTGACTGTTAATTCAGACATTTCTAATATTCTTCAATATACTGTCCCGAGTTTAGGACCGAGTTCAGGACAGACTTCTAATTCGGGACAAACTTTAAGAGGCCGACAGGTTTTGGTACTTATTGACGGAATTCCACAGTCTACTCCACTAAGAAACGGTGCAAGAGACATCAGATCGATCGATCCTTCAGCTATAGAAAGAGTTGAAGTAATAAAAGGAGCTTCATCGATTTACGGAAATGGTGCAGATGGTGGTATCATCAATTATATTACTAAAAGGAACAAAACAGATAAAAAAATATCAGGTACTTCTCAGGTAGGTATTACCGGACAACCTTATGGCGGAACTTTAGGTTTCAGAGCCAGTCAGCTTTTATCAGGTAAAATAAAAAAATTCGACTACGTGGCGTCTTTGGCTTATGAAAGAACCGGTGATGCAAAAGATGGCGATGGCGTAATGCTAAGCCCAACTTACAGCACAGCACAAATGAACAATTACAATGGATTGTTGAAGCTGGGTTACGATATTAATGATGACCAAAGAATCGAGGTTTCTTACATGGGTTATGCATCAAAATCTGATTTAAATTTAGGTATAAAAACCGGAAAATATGGCGTTACTCCTACCATTGGTGAAGGTGAAGGCAAAAGTCTAGAAACCACTCCACAAGGAACTCCACGTAACCATAATTACAGAATAAATTACGACAACAAAAATCTTTTCTGGGGTTCTACAGCATTGAATGTTAATGCTTATATGCAAGACTTCAGAACAGTTTACGGATATAGCGATACGTTTTTTGGAGGCGGACAGTCGAATATTATTTCTAAAAAAATGGGAGCCAGAATCAATTTTGACACCCAACTTTGGTCTGCCAACAATTCTCAGGCAGAAGTGATCTACGGTCTAGATTTACTCAACGATAAAACCGTACAAAAACTTGAAGACGGAAGATACTGGACTCCGGATATGGATATGATCAACACTGCTCCTTTCCTTTTATTAAAAATTGATTTACTGAAAAAATTAACGATTAAAGGAGGTCTGAGATACGAAAATATGACGGTAAATGTGGGTGATTTCAACACACTTTCTTCAGTAAAAAGTGACGGAACCTTCACTAAAAGTATTTTTGTAACCGGAGGAGACTTAAAATATAATGCTTTGGTAGGGAATATTGGTCTTCGTTATAATATCAATAACCAGATTAATCTTTTCGGAAGCTTCTCTCAGTCGTATTCTATCAACGAAATCGGAAGAATTTTAAGAACATCTACACAAAGTAACCTTGCCCAAATAGAAGCCAAACCAATTATCGTCAACAATTATGAATTGGGCGCTACCGGACAAATTTCTAATTGGTTAAACTATGAAGTAACATCTTATGTAAGCACCTCAAAACTGGGAGCATCTTTTGTACAGGGTGCAGACAGAGCTTTTACCATTCAAAGATCTCCTGAAGTAGTGTATGGTGTTGAAGGTTTCTTGCATTTCACACCTGCAAAATGGATTAATTTCGGTGGAAGTTATAGCTGGTTAGAAGGGATTACTTCGCTTAAAGATGACGGTGATTATTCCGCAAAAGTAAACAACAGCAGAATTTCCGCACCAAAAATTTTGGCTTACGTTCAGGTAAAACCAACAGAATCGCTTTCTTTAGGTCTTGATATGCTTCATTCTTTTGAGCAAGACAGATTCAGTCCCAATGCAAGCACAGGTTTGTATGCTTATGGTGAAGGAAGAGTTCCGGAATACACGATAATTAATTTTAAATCTAATTACGAAATCAATCAAAACTGGAAACTTTCTTTAGGAGTAGAAAACCTCTTCAATACTACTTATCAACCAGCAATCGCATGGTGGAACGCCAGAGATTCTGAATTTGTAAATGCTTTGGGAATGAGAGGAACCTTCATGATTGAATATAGATTTTAATTAATCTAAATAAACTTATTTTATATTTGCACATTGCAATTTTCTATGAAGAAAAAACATCACCATAAAAAGAAACCAAGTCTTTTCAAAAAATGGACAGGCAAACTGCATCTGTGGCTTGGTCTGTCCATCGGTTTAATTATATTTATTGTTTCCATCACCGGAACTTTGTTTGTATTCAAAGACGAGGTTGAGAATTTCACCCGTAAAGATGTTATCTATCACAACGAGCAAAACATTGCACAAAAGCAGATTCTGCCAATTCGTGTTTTAGAAAAAATGGTCGACGATCAGCTTAAGGAAAAATATAAAATCCATTGGGTGAATGTTCCTATAGACAAAAAATTGTCTTATCAGTTTTACTGGTACGAACACAACACCGCAGCCTGGAATTATTTTGACGAATTTCCTATCTATAAAGTAGCGTATGTAAATCCTTATACAGGAAAAGTTCTGAAAACTTATGATGAGAAAAATGGTTTTTTCAGCATTGTAAAATCTATTCACTGGAGCTTTTTATTAAAACAGGACTGGGGAAAATATGTGGTGGGAATTCCGGTAATTATCTTCATCATTATGTTGATTTCAGGAATTATTTTGTGGTGGCCTAAAAATAAAGCCGCCAGAAAACAACGCTTTTCATTCAAATGGAAAAATATCAAAAGTTGGAAAAGAAAGAATTACGACCTTCATAATGTTTTAGGGTTTTATGCTTCTATTTTTGCTTTAATATTTTCGATTACAGGTTTGTTTTATGCTTTCTTTGTGGTTCAGGCGATGATCTATTTTGTTTTTTCTGGAGGAAGTACGGTTTATCCTGACTTTTCGCACATCACAACCAAAGCACCAATAGAACTTAGAAACGAAACTACTTTAGATAAGGTTATTCATACCGTTCAGGCAAAATATCCAGACTCTTACGGATTTGCAATCGATTTGGGACATCCACACATGGATGATCATGAGCATCCTAATTTCTCTGTTTTCGTAAAGCATCTTTCTTATTCTTATCATAAAAACAGCAGTTTGATCTTTGATGAAAATTCGGGTGAACTTTTGCACACCTACAATCATGAAGATAAAAACTTTGGTGAAAAAACAGTGGCCGCCAATTATGATATTCACGTAGGATCTATTTTAGGACTACCAACCAAAATCATTGCATTTATTGTAAGCTTAATTTGTGCTTCACTTCCCGTAACCGGATTTTTAATATGGTGGGGAAGAAGAAAAAAAACCAAAAAAGCGGTCTGAATTCCAAATAAGTTAGGTTTAATAACTATTAATACAATCTTTTTTATAAATTTATTGCCTCGAAATTATACAATAAGAAAATGTCAGTAGTAGATTTGTCAAAAGAGGTTGCATTAGGTATCGATATCGGTGGAACCAATACTAAGTTTGGTCTTGTAAATCACAGAGGTCAGATTTTAACCAAAGGTTCTTTGCCAACCGATCAATACAGCACGCCTGAAGCATTTGTAGATGCTCTTCACGAGCAGATTCAGCCATTGATTGATGAACATTGCGAAGGTGGAATTGAAGGTATCGGTGTAGGAGCTCCCAACGCAAACTACTACAGAGGAACAATAGAACTCGCTCCCAATCTTCCTTGGAAAGGGATCATCAATTTTGCAGACTTAATGACTGCTAAATTCAACAGTCCTTGTAAAATGACCAACGATGCCAATGCAGCAGCTTTAGGTGAAATGATGTACGGTGCAGCAAGAGGAATGAAAGATTTTATCATGATTACTTTGGGAACCGGCGTAGGAAGCGGAATTGTTTCTGGCGGAAATTTAATTTACGGTCACGACGGTTTTGCCGGAGAATTGGGCCACACGATTGTAAAACCAGGCGGTAGAAAACATTGGAGTACCGGTTCTGAAGGAAGCTTAGAAGCTTATGCTTCGGCGACAGGTATTGCCATTACTGCAAAAAAAATGAGAGCAGAATTCCCGGATTCTATGCTTAATCAATATCCGGAAGAAGCAATTAATTCTAAAACTGTACACGAATGTGCATTAAAAGAAGATCCCGTTGCGGTTGAGGTTTTCAGATATACCGGTCAGAAATTAGGTGAGGCATTAGCTAATTTTGTTATGTTTTCTTCACCGGAAGCTATTTTATTATTCGGAGGAGTAATTAAAGCCGGGGATTTTATTTTAAAACCTGCCAAACTTCATATGGAAAGAAACCTTCTTCCTATTTTCAGAAGCAAAGTAAGATTGGTTTTCAGTGAACTGGATGAAGCAGATGCAGCTATTCTTGGCGCAAGTGCTTTGGTTTGGGAAAAATAATCTGAATTAAATTTAAAATATTGAGCATCCTTTTTAGGGTGCTTTTTTTGTTTTATTTCCCACAAATTACACTGTTTTTTACAGATTTTTTATTATTCTGAAAAATATTTTTTGCCACGAATTCACGAATGTTTTTTATATCTACTTAAAATATTCGTGCATTCGTGGCAAATAGATTTGTTGATTTTTCTTGACTTAAACATTCTAATAATTTGTGAAATCTATTGTTATCATTTATTCTTAAAGGCTAAAATCTTATTTAAATGAGAAACTTTTTCATAATTTTGATTTCGTTTTTCAAAGCTTATAAAAGTTTTAAAAGAAGAATATTTAAACAAAACAATCAATTTAAAAATGGATAAAAATAATTTTCAGCAGATCACTTTTGGTGGCGGATGTTTTTGGTGTGTAGAAAGCTGTTTTAATATATTGAAAGGAGTAGAATCTGCAATTTCAGGGTATTCCGGAGGTCATAAAGATAATCCGACCTACGAGGAAGTTTGCACAGGTGAAACCGGTCATGCTGAAGTGGTAGAAATTACCTATGATCCTGCAATTATTTCTTATGAGCAATTAATGGATGTATTTTTCTTCCTTCACAACCCTACTCAACTAAACAGACAGGGAAATGACATCGGAACTCAATATCGTTCTGTCATTTATTATAAAGACGAAGCTGAAAAAGCAAAAGCTGAAGAAGCCATCAAAGCGTCACAAGAATCAGGAAGATGGTCTGGAACTTATGTGACAGAATTATCACCATTTGAAAAATTCTGGCCAGCTGAACAATACCATCAAGGATATTATAATGAAAACCCGACACAGCCTTATTGCAGCGCAGTTGTAGGACCAAAAATTCAGAAGTTCAAAAAATATTTTGGAGAGTTGGGAATGCTGGAAACAGATTCACAGTAAAAATATAGAAGCGGAGATTTTTCTTCGCTTTTTTTATTGCGCTTCTTCCTGAATTCCGCCATATTTATCAATGATATATTCTGTTGCTTTTCTTAATTCTCTTCCATTATTCGGATCAACTCCATCATCTGTAAAAAAATCTACTTCACCGTTATATTTCGAATACCAAACCTTCCCATAAGCATTGTCTACCGTTAAAGTATCTTTCCGTTCAATTCTTTTAAAATACGTCATCCTTTCATAATCAAAAGGAATTCTATGATTGTAAACCGGGTTTTTATCCTGACAATCTATCGGCTTATATTCACTTTTATCCCAATACATACAATGAATTTGTGAATCTAAAATTCCGGCAAAACCCTTTCCCGGAATTTGTGTATTAGGTTTTTTCGAAAAAGCAATACTACCAGTTGTAAGACATATTAAAAATGCAATTTCCATAATTCCCATTCCATTTTTCTTCATGAATTCGGGCATCTTGAAATTTTGCTCGTTCGTTATATTGATAATAATATTGGATAACTTCTCGCTGAGAGATTCTTCATCTTTATCAACACTTATTTTTACCGTTGTCTTATTGGTTTCATTATCTTTTTTTATGAAGGTTCTGGAGAAAGCAGCAAAGTCTTTATAATCTAAATATTCGCTTAATTTATCAAGCTTTTCAGGTTCAATATCTCTTTCATAATGTCCTAATACATAATCTTCGTAATACCTTACAAAAGTTCTTTCTGAAATTGTAAAATTTAAATGCTCCTCGAAATACACCCATAAAAAAGATGCTAATCCGTTTTTTGAAGTCTTTCCTGAATCTTCCTTGGCTTTTTTAAATACCTCATTGATTAATAATTTTCTTTTGGACATAATTAGTTTTTAAAGGCATTACAAATTAAATGATTTTCAATCACATAACATTATGGTTTCCCGTAATATAAATAGACATAACCGATGTCCATCGATGTCCATACTTTGTCTAACACTTGCTTTCTTTTCTACCCCATCTTTGCCTCAGAAATCAGTGACAAACTAACAATTACAAAAACAAAACATTTAATCTGATTTCTAAAATCACCTGATAAAACGGAAGAAAACTCCGGGTTGGGAAGCAGATGTTTCTCTTCCGTTTTTGAAGGTTCACTTCCCAAAAATTTAGAAGCGCTTCGAAATTTAACGTGTACAGCTCGAGATCAAAGTATCTGCGAGAGGAAGAAAAACAATTTCAACTTCAAAAATTTAAAGGAAATGATCCAATTAATATTAATGCTATTAGGTTTAGCATTCGGAAATAATAATGCAAATACAACAAACACCGATAATAACCAAGACCCTATAACGGTACAGAACTCAGGAGGAACTACTCCGGGAACTGGATTAGGTGAAGATGGAGGAACAAGTGGAAACACAGGACAGAAACCTCCATTTACAGACCCATCAACAAATCCATAATTCAATAAACTGAGAGAGTAATTAATTATTACTCTCTTTTTTGTAATTTTCGGAAAAAACTAACCTTGAAAAAATTCTTATTACTTTTATTCACCTTATTGATTTTAATAAATTGTAAGGAAAAAACAGAAAACAATTCTTCTCAAGAAAATAGCAATTTGAATAGAGCTGTAAAGTTTAGAGATTCTGCAAATGAAGATTCAGCTTACGTTTACTATGTTAGAGCTAAAGAAGAATTACTAAAAAACAACAACAATACTGAAGCTGCCCGAGCAATTGTAAATATTGCTATTATAGAATGCAACAAAGGTGATTACCATTCAAGTATTGGTAATTCTATAGAAGCAGAAAAACTTTTAAAGAATAAAAAAGACAGCATCGCATTACAAATTGCATCCAGCAATTATAATTCTATCGCAATTGCATCTAAAAATTTAAAAAACTACTCACAAGCAATTGATTATTATAAACTTGCTATAAAAAAATCTCAGAAAAAGACAGATTCATTAGCTTTTTATAACAATATTGGAGACACCTATTTAGAGCAAAAAAATAATAAACTAGCTAAATCTTACTTTAAAATAGCCCTACAAACAAATGACAGTATAGATTATGCTCGTGCGTTAAATAACCTTGCAAAAGCTAATTTTTCAGAAAACCCATTCTATGATGCATATCCTGAGTTAGAAAAAGCTTTACAAATCAGAATACGACAAAAAGACAATAAAGAAATCACTTCAAGCTTTGCCACTTTAGCCGATTTTTATTTTAAAAAAAATCCTGCGAAATCTTTATTCTATATAAATAAAATGTATAAAATTGCTCTGAAAAATAAAAATCCCGATGATCAATTAGAAGCTCTAAACAAAATAATACTTTTAGATTCTAAAGAATATTCACAAAATTTTAGTAGATATGCTTCACTAAAAGACAGTGTCCAAAATTCGCGCAACAATGATTTTCAACGATTTGGTCTCATAAAATTTGATGTTGAAAAACAAAAACGAGCAAATCAGGAGCTAAAAGCAAAAAACTTTCAGCAAATTATAGGAATTGTATTTTTAGTTTTAGCATTAATAGGGACATTCATTTGGTATAGAAAAAGAAAACAAAGACTCCTACTAGAATCCGAAAACAAATTAAAAGAACAACAACTTAAAACATCCAAAAAAGTACACGACGTAGTAGCCAACGGAATTTATCAGGTGATGACAAAAATTGAAAACCAAAATGATTTCAATAAAGAACAGACACTTGACGAACTGGAGTTTGTTTATGAAAAATCCAGAGATATTTCCTACGAAAATCCTGATTCTCATGATGAAAAGTTCAATGAAAAAATTTCAAAACTCGTAGCTTCTTTTAAAAATGATGAGATCAATACTTTTACCGTCGGAAATCAGGAAGAAACTTGGGAAAACGTTACAAAATCCACTCAAACGGAGATTTATCAGATTATCCGTGAGCTTTTGGTAAATATGAAAAAGCATAGTGAAGCCAATAACGTTGTTTTTAAGTTTGAAAAAATAAACAACCTCATCAACATCAACTATGCTGATAACGGAATTGGAATTTCTGATGAATTAATTTTTAAAAATGGTTTATCAAATACGGTTTCCCGTATAGAAAACATCAACGGAAAAATTACTTTTGAAACCAAAACCGAAAAAGGATTGAAGGTCAATATTTCATTTCCAGTTTCTTAAAAAGATAACAATGTTTAAAAAAATTCTAATTTCCGAAGACCACGAAAGCATCAATTTTTCAGTACAGAAAACTTTAGAGGATCTCAATTTTGATAATTTTGAGTATGTCTATTATTGTGATGACGCATTGGCAAAAGCTCAGAAAGCCATTCGTGAAAAAACACCTTATGATTTACTCATCACCGATCTTTATTATGAAGAAGATCATCATCCTCAAAAACTAAAAGACGGCCGTGAATTGATTTCTGCAATCCGACAAGAACAGCCAGATTTAAAAATTATTGTATTTTCTGCTGAGCACAAATCCGGAATAATCGATTCTCTTTTTAATGATTACGGAATAAACGGTTATGTACGAAAAGCAAGACACGATTCTAAAGAATTGAAAAAAGCAATTACATCAGTTTATAACAATGAAAATTATCTTTCACTTGATCTTAAGCAAGAGGTAAAAAAACTGAATAATTATGAGTTCACAACGTATGATATTACCTTAGTTTCTTTACTTTCTCAAGGCGTTTTACAAAAAAATATTCCGGTATTTCTACAAAACAACAATATAAAACCCAACAGTTTGAGCAGTATTGAAAAGAAACTCAATACTCTGAAAGAAGAGTTGGGAATAAGCAACAACGAGCAATTGGTTGCCTTCTGCAAAGATTTAGGAATTATATAATTTCTTTTAATTAACTATTCGAAACCTTTCAATAATTTGAAAGGTTTTTTGTTTTACGGTTTCCCGTAAGGATTGGTTTTGAAAGGTTTATACTTTTGGAGTATTAAACAAAAACAATCATGGAATATAAAGTAATCCCGTTTGTTGCAACTGCAAAACAACAAAACATAAGTTCAAGTATTATCGCTCAACAATTAGAAAGTTTAATAAAGGATCAATCTCAATTAGGTTGGAAATATTTGAGACTGGAAAGTGTTTCAACTTACATTCAACCAGTAGAAGGTTGTTTTGGAATCGGTCAGCAAAAACCCGGATATATGACATCCTATCAAGTAGCTGTTTTTACAAAAGAAACAAATGAAATATCTTCTACTATTAATCATTAAATCTTATTGGTTTATAATTCCTGCTTCAAAAAGAAGAAAGTGCATTTTCAGAAAGAGTTGTTCAAAACATGTTTATGAAGAAACAATAAGTAAAGGAATTATTTCAGGATTAAAAGCTCTTAAATATAGGTTTGAAAATTGTAGATCAGGAGCTCAAATTTTTGAAAACCCAATAACAGGAAAACTTCAAATCATTTTACTAAATAATCAAATTCTTGATGAAAAAGAAATTTCAGAAAGATTTATAAAAAAATAACAATTATGGGAAAATTTACGATCAGCAAAAGAAAAAATGATGAATATCAATTTAATCTGAAAGCCGGAAACGGAGAAATCATTTTAACCAGCGAAGGTTACACTACAAAAGCAAACTGCCACAAAGGAATTGAATCTGTAAGAATCAATTCACAGGATGATTCAAGATACGACAGAAGAGTTGCTGTAAACGTAAAAGATTACTTCGTATTGAAAGCAAGAAACGGTGAAATCATTGGAAAAAGCCAGTATTACAGTTCAAAATCGAGCATGGAAATCGGAATTGATTCTGTAAAAACCAATGCTCCAACCGCTGAAATCGTTGATGAAACTTTTTAAAAAACACCATTATGGATCTTAAAATTAAACTTGAGCAATTACATCAAAAAGTAGTTGGGTTAAAAGAGCAGATCACTACAGAAGAAGCTACCAAAAATGCTTTTGTAATGCCTTTTATACAGATTTTGGGTTATGATATTTTCAATCCCACAGAAGTCGTTCCGGAACACGTTTGCGATATTGGAACTAAGAAAGGCGAAAAAGTAGATTACGTCATTAAAAATAATGACGAGCCCATTTTTATTATCGAATGTAAACACTGGAAAGAAAGTGCAGATGCACACAATTCTCAGCTTCACAGATATTACCATGTTTCGAAAACGAGATTTGGAGTTCTTACCAACGGAATTGTTTACAACTTCTACACAGATCTTGAAAAACCGAATATTATGGATGAAAAGCCTTTTTTCACCATCAATATTGAAGATATAAAAGACAGTTCGATTAAAATTCTGGAAAGTTTCACCAAGAAAGATTACAACCTTGAAAGCATCCTGGATTCTGCAGAAGCATTAAAATACATCAAAGCCATCAGAAAAGAGTTTGAAAAAGAGATTGAAAATCCTTCTGATGAATTGGTCAAACTATTGGTCAACCGCTTTTTTGAAAAGCCTTTAACCGCAAACCGAATGATTTCGTTTAAAGAATATGCAAAAAAAGCGTTGACAACTTCCATTAATGAATCAATCAGCTTCAGACTAAAATCTGCATTAAGCATTAATGAGCAGATTGAAAAGCAGGATGATGATATAAAAACATCTCAATCCATCGACGAGAATAATGATTCTAAAATTGTAACTACAGAAGAAGAGCTGGAAGGTTTTCAGATTGTGAAAGCTATTTTAAGAGAAAAAATTCCTTCTTCAAGGATTGCTTACAGAGATACACTATCCTATTTCGGGATTTTACTCGACGATAATAATCGAAAACCACTTTGCAGATTACATTTTAATACCGCAAATAAATATCTCGAAACATTTCATAACGGAAAAGAAGCCGGAGAAAAGATTTTACTGAATAATCTGGATGAAATATATAATTACAAGGCAGAGCTTCTGAAAACATTAGAAAATTATAACTAAAATAAATTAACATTAAAACCATGAAAAAACTACTATTTACAAGCCTTTTAGGTTTAGGATTATTATTACCTGCTAACTTTTTAGCCAAAGAAAATTCAACTGCTAAAACAGAATTTTCAAACACAAAACCAAAAAAGAAAAGTAAAAAAAGCAAACAGAAAAGAACAATAACAGCTTCTACAAGACAAGACTGCACATATAACGGTCGTACTTTATATGTCGGGGAAAGAGGTGGTTGTTATTATTACACAGGAAACAGCAAAAAATATGTTGACAGATCATATTGTTCAGGTTGTAATTAATTATTTTTTTAAACTAAAAACACATTCCATATATTACTCAAGGCGAATTTTATATTCGTCTTTTTTGTTGAATTAAGATCAAAAAACAGAATTTTCCGTTTATAATCTTTTTCCTATTTTTGTGAAGTTCACTATTTTTATGAAAAAAATTGTTCTGATTGAGGATGAAACCAGCGTAGTCTCTTTTATTAAAAAAGGACTTCAGGAAAAAGGATATGAAATTTCTGTAGCATTTGACGGTCTCACCGGTGTCAATCTGGTGCAGGAAAATGATTTCGATTTGGTCATTCTCGATATTATGCTGCCCGAAATGAACGGACTGGATGTCTGCAAAGAGATCAGAAAAACCAATAAAAATGTTCCTATTCTTTTTTTAACGGCATTGGGAACTTCTGAAAACATTGTTTTAGGATTAGAAAACGGCGGTGACGATTACCTTGTAAAGCCTTTTAAATTCATCGAATTGGTTGCTCGAGTAAAATCTCTTCTTCGAAGAAGTAACCCAATCAACACTCCAGATGCAACTGAAAACGAAATCGATAACGAGCATGTTTTTCAGATTTCAGATTTAATCGTGAATGATTACACCAAAAAAGTAATTCGAGCAGGTGAAGAGGTTTCTTTAACTTCTACAGAATACAAACTTCTGATGTACTTCCTCAATAATCCTGAAAAAGTGATCTCAAGAGCTGAAATTTTAGATGCAGTTTGGGGTGTCAATTATGAATTGGGAACCAATGTTGTGGATGTTTATGTCAATTATTTACGAAAAAAAATAGATAATCAGGAAGACAGCAAACTCATTCACACGGTAATCGGAATGGGATATGTTTTAAAAAAACCTTAGAAAATGTTTAATAAAGTCATTACCAATCAAACCAAAACGATGGTTCTTTTGATGGTTGTTTTTACAACCGTTATTCTGATTTTTGGTGGATCGGTGTACTTTTCTATTGTTAATTTTTCGCATCAGAGGTTTTATGAATTGCTGAAAATCCGTACCACAACGATTGTGCAGATCGAGAAAAGCAAAGAACACCTTGACCTTCCCGAAAACTATATTCTCAACAGCAGGAATGATGAAGAACTTCCGATGGAAAGAGACTATGTTTTTGCAATTCCTACAGATTCTAATTTCAAAAAAATATCGCACGAAGTACATATTCCGGACACATTTTTTAAAAATATCATCAGATCCGGTGAAGCCAATTACAACGATTCTGAATTTTATTATATCGGTCAGACTTTCAAATATCAAAACAAAGATTATATCGCAATTGCTTCGGCAAAAAACCATTACGTGGTTCATTATCTTGGTTTTTTAAAAAGAACATTGATCACATGTATGATCCTTTCGATATTCTTCAGCATGATTTTCTCTTTTTATCTTTCTAAAACTTTATTCAAGCCAATTTTAAAAATCACTGGAAAAGTAAAAGAAATCAGCTCTGAAAATCTGCATTTAAGACTTGAACCTCAACCGGATAATAAAGAATTAAATGAATTGGTTGAAACATTCAACACGATGCTGACAAGAATTGAAACCTCTTTTGAAACTCAAAATCACCTGATTGGAAATGTTTCGCACGAGCTCAGAACACCGCTTACTTCGATTATGGGCGAAGCTGATGTTGCACTTTCTATCAACCGAACGGCAGAAGAATATAAAGAAACGCTCGAAATAATTTTGGATGAAGCCGAAAAGCTTGATAAAAAAATAAAAGCACTTTTACTAATTGCACAAACCGGATTTGATGGCAGAATTCAGAAAATCGATAAAGTAAGAATCGATCAGCTTTTATGGGATGTTATCGAAACTTTAAGAAGAATCGACTCCCGAAACAATATTTATCTTGACATCAGCATGCTTCCTGATAATCCTAAAAAACTGAAAGTTCAGGGTAATGAGCAGCTTCTTCATTTGGCGGTTGCCAATATCATCAATAACGGCTGTAAATATTCTAATCATCAACAGGTAAAAGTTTCTTTAGGAGCAACAGATACAGATCTTTACATCATCGTCAAAGATAACGGAATCGGTATTCCTGAATCTGAAATGAATAAAATCTACGATCCTTTTTTCCGCGCTTCGAATACCCGAAATTATGAAGGTTATGGTATCGGTCTTCCTCTTGCCAGAAATATTGTGAGAATGCACAACGGAGAATTGTTGGTAAGCTCACACGAAAATCAGGGAACAACTGTACAAATGCGTTTTCCTACGATTTACGGTACTCAGAAGGAAGAAAATCCAACTTAGCTTCAAAAAGAAGCTTTTCTTAAAATGAAATTCTAATCTCATTTTAATCTCTTTAATTACATTTTAATTTCGTTCCAAAGGTCTTCTAATCTTACAGATATAGTTTTGTATCATCAAAAAGATGTTACACAACTAAATCTAAAGATATGATCAAAACCATTTTAATAGCAACAGATTATTCTCTTGAGTCTCTTAATATTTTAAAAAGAGTTTTAAAAGAGAAAAACGCAGAAGAAAATGACACTCAATACAAAATTTTATTGGTATCGGGTTACGACATGGGAGATTCTATCAGAGATCTTCTTTTTACCACAAAATCTACTATTTTCAGTAAAATAAGAACTCAGGAATTTTGTGATGCATACGGAATTATCGTTAATAAATATCCGCATCTGGTTCACAAAATTGTATGCGACGTTTTCTCAGGAAGCTTCCAGAGAGCATTCAATAATTATGTGAAAGCTGAAGAAATTACAGAAGCATACTATTCGCCTTCGCTTAAAAATAAAAATACCAAAGGAAAATTCGATCTGAATCCTTACATCAAAAAATGTAAAGAATTGACGTCTCACGAAATGGTATTCGGAACTCCTCAATTTATGCCAGAAAAAGGCAGATTGGCGGAAGTTTTTGTGGAAGTTTAATGACTTTAAATAAACTATTTAAAATTTAAGTAAAATGTTAAGAAATTATAGTAACAGCAGGACGTTGGGAGACAACATAAAACTGGGGACGCTGACTGCCTTTACGGCAGGAACTATAAATATTGCATCTCTATTAATATTTCTCTCATTTACCTCAAACGTAACGGGACATTATGCCGTTTTTGCAGCAGAAATAAGCAAAGGAAACTGGAATCAGGTTGCCGTTGTCGGAGCCTGGATCTTCCTATTCTTCTTCGGCAGTTTTACCGCCAATTTTTTCGTTATCAACTTCAACAGAAAAAGTAAATATTTTGCACACGCAATGCCGATTGTTTTGGAGATTTTGTGTCTTTTGGCAGTAGGAATTTACGGACAGTTTTATTATCAGAAAACACTGGAAGAAGCAGAATATCTGGTCGCTTTAATGCTTTTTGCAACCGGTTTACAGAATGGTTTAACGGCGAGTATTTCCAACTTTTTGGTAAAAACAACCCACCTTACCGGAACAACAACCGACTTGGGGATTCTGATGTCTATGTTTACGCACAAAAAATACAGAAAAAACCCGGAATTGATTGCAAGAGCAAAGCTTTTATCAAGTGTCATGTTGGCTTATGTTACAGGAGCAGTGTTTTCAGGATTGACTTATTATTATCTGGAATTCAGCGTATTTTATGTAATCAGCGTTTGCTTGGTAGTCGTTATCGGATATGATCTTTATAAAATTCATCTGAGACACTTTTATACGAGCTACAGATATTCGAAAATCTATAAAAAACCCAATCTGATGGCTTATTTGTACGACAGAATACATGGAAGCGCCGAAGTGGTAATGAAACAAAAACGACCGGAAAAATCTAAACTGGTCTTAGAAGAAAAAATGATGTGACGATCATTGATTAAAATTTGGACAGCACAAATTGTATATACTTAGTTTGGGGCTCTTAATTGTTATACAATTAGGGGCTTTTTTTAATAGGATTGTGTAAAAGTTAGGGATAACTTAATCTTAAATCATTGTTTTACTGTTTTAAATCTTATTTGCTTTGCCTATTTTTGTAAGTTCATTACCCACTTATGTCAGATATTATTCAGCTTTTACCCGATCATGTAGCCAACCAAATCGCAGCCGGTGAGGTGGTGCAGCGTCCTGCATCTATTGTAAAAGAGCTTTTGGAAAACTCTATCGATGCTGGAGCTACAAAAATAGAGCTGATTATAAGAGATGCCGGGAAAAACCTTATTCAGGTTGTTGATGATGGAAAAGGAATGTCTGAGACCGATGCAAGAATGTCTTTTGAAAGACACGCCACATCAAAAATAAGAGGAACTGAAGATATATTTAAAATAGCAACCAAAGGATTCCGTGGTGAAGCTTTGGCTTCTATTGCTGCCGTTTCTCAGGTAGAATTAAAAACTAAACAAAAAGACACTGCATTAGGAACCAATATTTACATTGAAGGCGGAGTTTTCCAGTTTCAGGAACCAACGCAGACTTCGGAAGGTTCTAATTTTTTAGTTAAAAACCTTTTCTATAACGTTCCGGCAAGAAGAAAGTTTCTAAAAAATAATAATATTGAATTTCGTCATGTCATTGATGAATTTCAGCGTGTTGCTTTAGCTCACGAAGGTTTAGAATTTTCATTATTTCATGATGATGAGCCTATTTTTAAATTAAGAAAAGGAACTCAGATGCAGCGAATTGTTGATATTTTCGGCAGAAAGCTTCATCCACAGCTGATTCCTATAAAAGAAGATATTATCTGGTGTAAACTTCATGGTTTTGTAGCAAAACCGGAAGGTGCTAAGAAAACCCGTGGCGAACAGTTCCTTTTTGTAAATGGAAGATTTTTTAAAAGTCCATATTTCAACAAAGCCGTTCAGGAAGCTTTTGAAGGATTGCTTTTACCTGGATACATTCCTACATTTTTTCTTTTTCTTGAATTAGATCCTGAAAAAATTGATGTTAATATTCATCCTCAAAAAACAGAAGTAAAATTTGAAGATGAGCATCTTATTTTTGCTTTGCTCCGTTCTACCATCAAACGTGCTTTAGGAATTTACAATATTGCACCAAGTTTAGATTTCGAAAGAGATCCCCAACTTGATGAAATGATGCAGAAAAGCTTTCCCAGCAAAAGCAACAACATTGGAAATCTCAAAATGCCTGAAATAATTGTAGACCGAGATTACAATCCTTTTTTGGAAGAAAGGGGAAATCCGCAAATAGAAATTCAGAATCTTACAAAAATGTATCATCAGAACATTTCTGCAGAGCCTTCAAAAATCAATTTATTTGAAGATGAAGATTTTGATGAAGATTTGATGCGACTTCCCAACGGATATTGGCTTTTTAATAAAGGAGATTCTACATTAATGCTCGATCTGGGTAGAATGCATCGTCTTTTGGTGGCAGAAAGCAATAAAAAATCAAAAAAATCTACAAACAGACAGTCTCTCTTGTTTTCGTTGGAATATCATATGAACGAGACTGAAAAGAGCAAGTACAAAGCGATAAAAAAATATCTTCCAGAACTTGGGTTTGAAATGAGCATCAATCACGACAGCGTTTTAAGTATTGATGCAGTTCCTGAAGGATTGAAAGAATCTCAGGTGATGAAATTTCTGGAAAATCTTTTTGAAGTTTTAGAATATAAAACTGAGGAAGAGTTTTTACAGTTTTACCAGAATCAGTGGAACAAAATGCAGTCGAAATCCCGTTTTGATTTTATCTATAAAGCAGATGCTGAACAATTGATTAAAGATTTTACAGCATTGGGCTTCCCAGAATTTTTACCTAACGGAAAAAGATGTTTTTATGAGGTTCCGTTTAATGATTTTAAAAATAAATTTTAAGTAGATGTTTAATAATATACCGCCACTTACCCGAAATATCATTATAATAAATGTAGTTGTATTTATTGTAGTAACTCTTCTGAACAGCAATCAAGTAAATGCATATTTAGCAGCTTTCTATCCATTCTCACCCTTTTTTCACTCTTGGCAAATAATCACACATATGTTTATGCATGGAAGTTTTATGCATATTTTATTTAATATGCTGACTCTTTTCAGCTTCGGTCCGATACTGGAACAAAGCTTGGGTGACAAAAAATTTCTAATACTATATTTTTTAAGTGGGCTTGGTGCATTTTTCTTATTTAATTTATGGAATTTTGTTGAAGTTGAGCAAATCAAATCTAGTTTAGAAAGTTTTGGGTTTGACATTAATGGTTATTTAGCAGGAGAATCTGTTCAATTCAAAGGAAATTCGGCGGCTATTATTACCCAACAGGGATTATTAGAAGACTTAAAAAATATTATTTCAATACCGATGGTTGGTGCATCCGGAGCAATCTTTGGAGTTATTGCTGCGTTTGCAACTTTATATCCTGAAGCAAGAATTGGAATTATGTTCATTCCCATTCCCGTAAAAGTAAAATATGTTCTCCCAATTGTTATTATCGTTTCAATAGGATTAGGCGTTACAGGAAGCGTTGGTGGAATTGCTCACTTAGCTCACGTTGGAGGTGCAATTGTAGGGTTTATTTTAGCTAAAATTTGGAAAAAACACTTATATAGATTCAAATAACATCTTGTGAAAATTTTCCGATTAATACTTTTCATACTGCATTTAGGATTATTACTTCTGTTAACAGGAGTTTTACTGAATGCTTATATTCCACCGAAAATTTTTCCTTGGTCTAATTTACTGTCTTTAGGCTTTCCTATTTTAGTTATTGGATATGTTATTCTCACGTTCTTTTGGATTTTCAGCTGGAAAAAAAGAGCATTTGTCTTTATGTTTTTGGGATTATTTTTCTTAAATCCTGTAAAGAGATGGGTTAATTATTCTTCTGAAAGTAAAGAAACAGCAAACCTTAAAATTCTTACGTTTAATATAAAAGGAGGTACTTTAGGTAAAGATAAAATACAAGATTATATTGATCATCAAAAAGCAGATCTAGTTTTTGTTCAAGAAAACGGAGGAGAATTAAAACTTCAAAACCTTACCGGAAAGGATAGTATTCCTGTAATATCACTTTACACACATTATAAAATTATTTCCCGTAAAAATCTATTTGAAGGTCTTCCTAATAGAGATATAACTGTACAGTGCGAACAAGTAGACCTTGAAATTAGAGATAAAATCTATCGTGTCATAAATGTTCATTTAGAATCTTTCGGTGTTGTAAAAAGTATGGTTAAACTTAACGGAAACAGCGAGGAAGATGAGCAAAAAGTAAAGAATATTGTAAAGCGCTTAATTCCTACTTTTAAATCGCACCAAGAACAAGTTCAAATTATCAGAAAAAGTATTGATGCTTCTCCTTACCCTGTAATTGTTGCAGGAGATTTTAATGCCGTTCCTAATTCTTATGAATACTATAAAACCTCAGAAGGATTAAAAGATGCTTTCTACGAAGTAGGCAGAGGAAGTGGAACCAGTTTTCATGATTACAAATACCCCTTAAGAATAGATTATATTTTTACTTCAGAATCTATAAAACCGGTTAGCTATAAAGTTGATCGCTCCGTAAATCTTTCTGATCATTTTCCGGTGATTGCTACTTTTAAAATTGAATAAAACCAACTATTTAAATTTCATAAAACGCTGATTGGCAGAATTTTTGTTACTAAACAAACATTTGAATTCATGAAGCGGTTTCCCTTTTTACTTTTTATCCATTTAGTTGTTTTAACACTGTTAATCAGCACATTTGCAAACGCTTGGATAGCTCCCAATTATTTCAGTAAGCTCAATCTTCTTTCATTAGGTTTTCCTTATTTAATTTTAGCCCATCTTTTATTTACACTTATTTGGATTATTAAAAGAAAAAAAATTGCTCTCATTTTTATTCTTTCAACATTTATTTTTTACAATCCTGTAAGACGATGGGTAAATTTCTCTCCGCAAAACAGCAATATTACTTCTGCCAAAACAGATATAAAAGTTTTAACCTACAACGTGAAATATGGAAGTTTGGGCTGGGATAATGTAAAAAAATATATCCGAGATCAAAATGCCGACATCATTCTGGTTCAGGAAAAAGACACCAATAGAGCACTCAGAAGCGATTTGATAAAATATCCTTCGGTGATATTAAAAACCAAACACAAAATTTTGAGACAGGGAGATTTAATCAATGATGCTTCTAAAGGCAATTCTTTTTTTGCAGATATTGATATCAATGGTAAAATCGTAAGAGTTGTAAACGTCTATCTGGAACCTTTCAGATTAAATAAAAACATGCTTGGAATGGAAGATGAAAACTCCGAGAAAAAAGAAAACAATAAAATGGAAGCTCTTTTTTCAAGACTGATTCCTACCTTCAGAACGCATGAAGAACAGGTTAAGAAAATCAGAAAAGCAGTTGACAATTCGCCTTATCCGGTGATTCTTGCAGGAGATTTTAATTCCGTTCCTAATTCCTGGGAATACTATAATTTAGGCAAAAACTTAGATGATGCCTTTGTAAAAGCAGGAAATGGAAGTTCTACAAGTTTTCATGATTATAAATTTCCTCTGAGAATAGATTATATTTTTGCATCCAGCAGCATTATTCCCAAAAGTTACAAAGTAGATTATTCTGTAAAATTATCAGATCATTATCCTGTAATTGCTGAATTTCTATTAAATTAGTCGCATGAAAAATGTGATTTTTGCCAGTGTCATTTTATCTTTATCAACGGTTGCGTGTTCTCAACGAGAACCCGTTGTCAATAACGTTCAGGAATTAAAAGTAAAATACGATACCACAGCAATAGATTCTTTTTCGGCAGGCGCTACATCGGTTGATATTGCAAGACAAATAAGAATGTCTTCACAAAAATATCAGGATTCTTTAAAAGAGGCCTTAAAATTGCAACAAGAAGAAAAAAGAATTACCGAAGAACTTGAAAAAGAAAATAAAAAGAAAGCTGAAGCAGAGAAAAAACTAAAAGCTTCTGAAAACGCAGCAGAATAATTAAATTAATTTTTATCTCAAAAGAAAATTTTTTGTTCCTTTTCTCGTTTAAAAACACATCATCAATTCATTTAAATCAACATTAAAAATATACACAATGAAAAAGCACATTTTAGCAGCAGTAGCCGTTTCTACACTATTTGTTGCATGCACAAAGTCAACAACAACTGAAAAAACTGAAAATCCTGACGGATCTGTAACAACGACAACGACGACAGAACTCGGTACAGACTTGGTAGATAGCTCAAAAATAGATAAGGCAAAAAGCGATATTAAAAATACCGTAGATAATGCGGGTGATAAAATAGAGAATACTGCTCAGAAAGCAAAAGAGGATATCAACGCTGCAGGAAAAGATCTTAAAAGCGAAGCCAATAAAGTAGGGAAAGATATTAAGTCTGGAGCTCAGGATGTGAGTAAAGATGTAAAAGATGCAGCTGCAAAAGGAGCTCAGAAAGTAGAGGATGGTGCGAAAAAATTCAAAGAAGATCTTAAAAAATAAAAGATAAAACCGCAGAAATTTCTGCGGTTTTTTTATGCTTTATTTAGCTCCAATAAAGGATCAATATATTCTCTGTCGTTACTCAGTCTAGGAACTTTGTTTTGTCCGCCTAATTTACCCTTAGATTCAAGCCAGCAATAGAAAAGATTAGGTCTTGCAATATGCACTACCGGCTTTTTCAGTGTAATATTATTGTATCTTTTGGCTTCGTAATCAGAATTGATGCTTTTCAGGTGTCTATCAAAAATATCCGTGAATAATTCTAAATTTTCGGGATGCTCACTAAACTCAAAAATCCATTCATGGGCGCCGCTTTCATTTTCTTTCATAAAAATCGGAGCTCCGGTAAAATCTTTTACAGAAGAGTTTGTTTCCTGACAAGCTTTGGTTAAAGCCGATTCTACATTGGTAATCATCAGTTCTTCCCCAAAAGCATTAATGTAATGTTTTGTACGACCCGTAATTTTTATTCTGAAAGGATTTGTTGAAGTGAAAATAACAGTATCTCCTATTAAGTACCTCCAAAGTCCGCCATTGGTTGTAATTACCATTGCATAGTTTTTTCCGACCTCTACACCTTCCAGACTTACCACTTTCGGATTGGAACGGTGAAACTCATCCATAGGAATAAACTCATAGAAAATTCCGTAATCGAGCATCAGAAGCATTTCGTCACTATTCGATCTGTCCTGAATTCCGAAAAATCCTTCAGAAGCATTATAGATTTCATAGTAATTGATGTCTTTCCCGATAATCGGTTTATATTGCTCTTTATAAGGTTTAAAACTAATTCCTCCGTGAAAAAACACTTCCAGATTTGGCCAAAGTTCAGAAACATTTTTTACATCCGTTTCTTTTAAAACTCTCTGTAATAAAACCATCATCCAACTTGGAACTCCGAGAATACTTCCTACGTCTTCATTTTTAACTTCAGAAACAATGGCTTTCAGTTTACTTTCCCACTCTCCCATCAATGAAACTTTCTTGCTTGGCGTTGTTGTAATTTCAACCCAAAAAGGAAGATTATCAATTAAAATAGCGGAAAGATCACCGAATTTTGTGTTGAAATCTGCATACAATTCAGAGCTTCCGCCCAAACGTAAATTTTTATTGGTGAAAAGTTGATTTTCCGGATGGTTATTGGCGTAAATGGAAACCATATCCTTTCCAGCTTTCATATGGCAATATTCAAGGCTTTCTGCCGAAATAGGAATGAATTTACTTTTGGCATTGGTTGTTCCGGAAGATTTTGCAAAATGCTTGATATAACCAGGCCAACTTACGTCTTTATAACCTTGTCTTGCGCGCTCAACATAAGGTTCAAATTCTTCATAAGTAACAATCGGAACTTTATTTTTAAAATCCTGATAACTTGAAATAGAATTAAACCCATATTTCTTGCCGTATTCCGTGTCTTCTGCATGGAATAACTGAGAAAACAGGATTCCTTTCTGTGTCTCGATAGGATAATCCATAAAATGCTGAATCTGATCTATCCTCTGCTTGATAAACCAATTGACTACCGTATTGAAAAGTGCTTTCGTTGCCATTCTGACAAATATAATAATATTTGGATTTTCAACGAGTTATTTAAACAAAAAAACCATCACAAATTTGCAATGGTTCTCATATTAATTTTTAAATACTAAAAGATTAGCAGTACTCATCGTAAGCAGCCTGTAGGTTTGCCGCAATAGCTCCTGCAGGATTTCCTTCAATATGATGTCTTTCAAGCATGTGTACCAATTCTCCGTCTTTGAAAAGAGCCACACATGGTGAGCTTGGAGGGAATGGTGCCAAATGTTTTCTAGCCGCTTCTACCGCTTCTTTATCGAAACCTGCAAAAACTGTAGTCAGATGGTCTGGTTTTTTATCTCCTGTTAAAGAGTAAACAACGCCCGGTCTTGCCGCTCCCGCTGCACAACCACATACAGAATTGATTACTAAAAGAGTAGTTCCTGATTGTTTTAAAGCATCTTCTACCTGAGCAGGAGTTGCCAAATCTGCGAAACCTTTATCTGTAAGCTCAGCCTTCATAGGCATTACTAAATCTGTTGGATACATTTCTTATTTTTTTTAAGTGTTTACAAATTTACACAATTCTGCATGTATTTACAATTTATAAAAACTATCTAAGTATTTAATAAACAAAATTAAAAGTTATTGATATATAACGATATAATAATAAATTTAATTAATATTTAAATAAAATACATTGATATTAAATTATATTTGCTAAATTTGAAATGATTCTAAAAACGATTTCCATGAAAAAAAACTTATTAATTAATCTTTCAGGATATTAGAGTAAATCTAATGCCAATGTAATTCCCTCACCTTTATCTTTGTTTTATCTTAGGTTTTTAGAATATTTATAAAAAAAATATCGATAAAGGATTTACAATAAGTGAAGTCCGAATACTAATTTCGGGCTTCATTATTAAAAGTAATAAATTAAACATAAATCTTAAAAATTACTTATCTACTCAGAAAACTACAAACAAATACATTTTAAATATTGAAAATGGCTTAGGAAATTACATCCACCATTTTATTAAAAAATAAAATCAACATTCATATTAAAAACGAAGCCCGAAACATAAAGTTTCGGGCTTCGTTAATCAAATCGATATGCAAAGGTTGAATATCCTTAATAAATGGTGGATGGGTTTTGGTTGATAGTCGATAGTTTAATCTATCAACAAACAACTATGAACCAATAGCTATGAAAGTAACTTCTTCGCCATTTCTGAGATACTTTTTCCGTCAGATTTTCCGGCTAAATTTTTTGAAGCCGTTCCCATCACCTTTCCTAAATCTTTAATAGACTCAGCTCCGGTTTCGGAAATAATCTGCTTAATTTCAGCTTCCAATTCTTCAGAAGATAATTGTGCAGGTAGAAACTTCTCAATGACTTTCATCTGAGCTTCTTCTACTTCCGCCAAATCATTTCTTCCCTGAGCTGTAAACTGCTCGTAAGAATCTTTACGCTGTTTGATCATTCTCTGCAAAATTGAAATTTCCTGCTCAGATGAAACTTCAGCTCCTAAAGCTTCGGTTTTTAGCAATAATATCTGAGATTTTACAGCACGAAGAGAATCTAAAGCTACTCTGTCTTTAGCTCTCATTGCTGTTTTTATTGCTTCACTTATGGTAAGTTCTAAACTCATTATAATTAATTTAACAATGTAAAAGTGTATCAATGTACCAATAACTTAATGCACAAAATTGATACATTATTAGATTGATACATTGTTACATTATTTTAGTCTACGTCTTTATTTAAAAATCTATTTTCTCTGATCTGCATGTTCCCATTGTTGTCAGACAAATACGTGTTGATATTTTGATCTGACGCATTAGAACCGTCAATGGAAATGTTTTTTCTCTTGAAGGCAGGTACAGATTCAAATTCATTCACATTATCGAAATTCTGGTAACGAGAATTGAATTCTTTCAGTTTGTTTCTTCTCTCAACTACTCTTTCCTGCTCTGCAGGTTTATTAACAAAAGTAAATTCAGATTCTGTTTGTTTCTGAGTCTCTACTTCTGATCTGTTTTGGAAAGTTGATCTTTCTTCTACTTTCGGCTGTTCAGGAGTTTGATAGAATGTTTCTATTTTTTGAGTAGTTTCTTCTATTTTTTTCTCGATTACTGAAGTTTCAAACTCATTTTTTGGCTGGCCAAAATCATATTTAGGCTCAACAACAGGTTCGTTAACGGTGAAGTTAAACTCAACCTTTTTTTCGTCTGAATAGCTATTGTTGAATGAATTTTCCTTTGGCTCTTCTTTTTTATTGTCAAAATCAAAAGAAAAAGACTGAATTTCTAAATCATTCGGATCGTCATCAAAAGAAAACAAATTCACATCATTATCATCGCTCGATTCTTCGCTTCTCCAGCTCTGAATCGGGCTTTCCAATGTATCTTCCTCTCTATCAGAGAATTTTATTTCGGTTTTTACCTCTTCATCCTCAATAATCATTTTTTTTTCAGAAGACGTCATCTTAAACTGTGGCGCATCCTGATCTTCATCATCTAATCTGAAAAGATTTTTTCCTCCAAAGTCGTATCCCTGTTCAGGAGCAACCTCTCTCTCATCTCTTGTTTTGAAAGGCGAAGTTTTTGGGTTGTCTAAAGCATCATTTAAACCGATTCTGATTTTCTCAGTAGGCCCAGAAAACTTTTGGTTATCGTTAGAAAAACCAGTAGCAATAACCAATACACTTACCGCATCACCCAATTCTTCGTCAGCTCCAACACCAAAAATAATATCTGCTGTGTGACCTGCTTCTTTTTGGATATAATCCATGATGATACCGATTTCGTCCATTGTAGCTT
Source organism: Chryseobacterium scophthalmum (assembly GCF_900143185.1). Lineage (NCBI taxonomy): Bacteria > Pseudomonadati > Bacteroidota > Flavobacteriia > Flavobacteriales > Weeksellaceae > Chryseobacterium > Chryseobacterium scophthalmum. The sequence goes on from NZ_FSRQ01000002.1 coordinate 251,081, forward strand.
CTTCTACACCACTTCTGATCAACAATAACACGTTTCTTGCGCCCGTAATTTTGTTGTCGTTCAATAATGGAGAATCCAATGCTTTTCTTACTGCTTCTTCAGCTTTATTTTCGCCAGAAGCCATTCCTGTAGACATCAATGCCGTACCAGAATTCTGAAGCACAGATTTAGCATCTCTAAAGTCAATGTTTACATCAAAGTAACCGGTAATAACCTCTGCCATTCCTTTTGCAGCATTGGTTAAAACTTCATCGGCTTTTGAGAATCCTTGTTTGAAACCAAGGTTACCAAATTGCTGTCTTAATTTATCATTATTGATTACAATTAATGAATCAACATTATTTCTTAATTTATCAAGTCCTAATTCTGCCTGATCAAGTCTTCTTTTTCCTTCAAAGCTGAAAGGTACGGTAACAATACCTACCGTAAGAATTCCCATATCTTTGGCAACTTTAGCAATAACCGGAGCCGCACCCGTTCCGGTACCACCACCCATTCCTGCGGTGATGAAAACCATTTTGGTGTTTTGCCCCATTGCTGCTTTAATATCTTCGATACTTTCGATAGCCGCTTTTTCCCCTACTTCAGGATCTGCACCCGCTCCAAGACCTTCAGTAATGGTAACTCCCAACTGAACTTTATTTGAAACCGGATTGTTATCTAAAGTCTGTGCATCAGTATTACAAATCACGAAATCTACCCCGTGAATACCTTTTTCGTACATGTGTTTTAGAGCGTTGTTTCCACCGCCTCCAACACCAATAACTTTGATGATCGAAGAATTCCCTTTTGGCAGATCAAATGAAAATCCTTGTGTGCCTATATTTTCCATATTTAATTTTTTCTAAATTGATAATCGACTATGATAGTTGATGAGAAAATCGTTCATCGCTTATCATTCATCATTTATATTTTTATTCTACTTCTTCAAAGAATTTTTTCACTTTCTCCATCAGCGACTGTCCGAAGGTTGGTTTCGAAGATCTAGATGTTTGTACCGGAGCTTTAAATTCTTCTTCTATTTGCGGAGCTACCTGAGTTTCAGCATTAATATCAGTTTGCACTTCTTTTTGCTCAACTTTAGCATCAACCTCAATTTCAACCTCTTCTTCTACAACAACCGTTTTTTTGTCTCTGATTTTTAAACTTTCCATCAGCAAACCAATAGATGTTGCAAATTCCGGTCCTTTAAGATACTGGTTTTTATCGTTTGCAATGTATTCATTTGCAAAACCAATTCTGCTGTCGAAACCTGTTGTATAATTTGCCAACTGACGAAGATGTTTCAAGTTTGAACCACCACCCGTCAATACAATTCCTGCAATCAGTTTTTTCTTTTGTTCGAAAGCTCCGTAAGCTTTCAATTCTGTGTTAACCATTTCCAAGATTTCCTCCACTCTCGCATTGATAATCTGCGCTAAAGTTTTAAGAGAAATCTCTTTATCCGGTCTTCCGTGAAGCCCCGGAATGGTTACAAATGTGCTGTCTTTTTCCAATTCAGGAACAGCAGAACCGAACTTAACCTTTAATTGCTCGGCGTGCTTTTCAATAATTGAACAACCTTCTTTGATGTCTTCCGTGATAATTCCGCCTCCGTAAGGAATGACGCAAGTATGACGGATGATATTATCTTTAAAAATAGCAATATCTGTAGTACCACCACCGATGTCTACAATTGCTACTCCTGCTTCTTTTTCTTCTTTGGTAAGAACAGCTTCAGAAGATGCTAAAGGCTCTAAAGTAAGTGCCTCCATTTCCAAACCTGCTTCTCTTACGCATCTTGCGATGTTTCTGATGCTTCCCATTTGTCCTACAACAACGTGAAAATTCGCTTCCAGACGTTTTCCGTGCATTCCGACAGGCTCCTGAATTTCTCCTTCAGAATCAACCTTATATTCCTGCGGAAGTACGTGGATAATTTCTTCTCCTGGTAACATCACCAGTTTTTTTACCTGATCTTTTAACGCTTCAATATCATCGTCTGTAATGAATCTATCTGGATGCTCACGCATAATGTAATCTGAATGCTGCAGTGAACGAATGTGTTTTCCTGCAATACCTACAGTTACCTTATGAATAGGAACTCCTGCGCTTGACTGTGCTTCTGACACAGCTGCCTTAATGGAGTTAATGGTTTGTGAAATATTATTCACAATTCCTTTATGAACTCCCAGACTTTTTGCCTTCCCTACACCGAGAATTTCTATTTTCCCGTGTGCATTCCTCCTTCCGACAATGGCGACAATCTTGGTTGTCCCGATGTCAAGACCTACTGAATACTCTTGATTTTCCATTGTATATATCTCGATTTGATTTAATTACTTTTTTTATTAAATAGGATTACATCCTATCCTTTATTAAGTCGTCCCTTTGGGACTCTTTTTTTATTCTATTTTAATTTTTGCTTTGGGTTTTGCCGCCGTTTTCTTTTCTGGAGTTTTCTTTTTCTCCTTTGGTTTGACGACCGCTTTCGGCTTCGTATTTTCTTTCGGTTTTAAAGAAGTGGAGCTCGCTTTTTTTACTATCGCAACCGGAGCTTTTACCAAATCTTTATGACTTGCTTTTAAAATACTGTCATTTTCTTTAAAATAAGGATTCAGTGTTGTTACAATCTGATTTTGATACTTTACCGAAATCATCTTATACTTTTGCGGATCCTGAAACACCAGATATTTTTCTACAAAAGTCTTAAAACCTTTTACTTTTAATTCAATATTGTCTAAATCTCCTATTTCCACTCTATAAATTCCCTCACTAGTCAGAAGATTATAGCTGTCTTTATATTTTGAGATCCCGATGAAATATTTTTTACTGAAATCATCTTTGTCAATTTTATCAACTAATTCGGCAAGCTTTTCATATTCATCTTTTTTCACATCACCTGTCACCAACATACAAGGATGAGAATAGGTTTTAGAGATCGGAAATTCTATTCCTTTTTCGTCCACATAAAAATCCTTTCCTTTATAATTCAGCCTGAAAACCGGAACTCTTTGTTTGATGTCTAAATTCAGTTTTCCATTTAAATTTAAATATACATTCGCGCTGTCAACCGCAGGAAGCGCATTAATTTTCTTTTCAAGCTCAGGAATATTTAAATCTCCAACTTTTCTTGACGGATTTTCTTTATTAACAATCTCACGAATATCTTTTTCATCAATGAAATAAACCGGAGTTTTTTCATTCATTTTTACAGAAATTTTATTGTCCGTAATCTTCTGACCCCCAAATTTCTTCAACGAGAAACTCAGCAGGAACCCAAGAATGATCACTGTGATGGCAATTTTTAAAATTCTGTATTTGTTTTTCATACTTTTTTGTATTCATGTATTAATGTATTCATGAGCATTCATTAATACGTTAGTACATTATTACTTTTTACATTTTATTCATCCATTCGCAAATTGGATCATACAGTGTGTCTATATTTCCTGCACCGACTGTAAGTAGAATATCAAACTCTTTTTCTTTTATTTTGTTGAAAGCATCTGATAAATTCGACACTTCTTTTTTATTTAAAGTCACTTTTTCTAATAACCAATCTGAGGTAATTCCTTCAAAATTTTCCTGAAGCTCTCTTGCAGGATAAATATCAAGCAGAATCAATTCATTAGAATTATTTAAACTTTCCGCAAATCCATCAGCAAAATCTCGTGTTCTGCTGAATAAATGCGGCTGAAAAACCACCAATAATTTTTTATCCGGATAAAAGGTTTTAATTGAGCCAACCACAGCATTAATTTCCGTTGGATGGTGCGCATAATCGTCAATATAAATTTTACCACTCGGATAAATATGTTTTGTATATCTTCTTTTAATTCCTTTAAAATTGGCAATTGCTTTCTTTAAAATTTCAAAATCGACTCCCAGATTATGAAGAATAGCCAATGCAACCGTTGCGTTTTCTACATTGTGAATTCCCGGAATATCCCACACAAAATCTTTTATGGTTTCTGTCGGCGTATGAAAATCAAAATAGATTTTATCATGATCCATACGAAGATTGTCTGAATAATAATCTGCTTCTTCGTTTACTGCATACGTTTTATGTGCTCTACCGATTTCAATTCCTTTTCTTACAAAAAGTTGTTTATCTTCCGGAACTAAAGCTGCAAATTGTTTAAAACCTTCTTCAATTGTATTTTTATCTCCATAAATATCCAAATGATCGGCATCTGTAGAAGTAATCACTGCCCAATCCGGAGAAAGGTTGAGGAAACTTCTGTCGTATTCATCGGCTTCAACTACAGAATATTTCGAACCGTTATATAGGAAATTTGATTTAAAATTCTCAGAAATTCCACCTAAGAAACATGAGAAAGGCAAATCTGCTTCTTTACACAAATGCGAAACCAAAGTAGACGTCGTTGTTTTACCATGCGTTCCTGCAACAGCGATGCAATCTGTATTTTCAGTAATTAAACCTAAAACTTTAGCACGTTTTAAAACTTCAAACTGATTTTCATTAAAATAATCTAAAATATCCAGCTTTTTAATTGCCGGAGTATAAATTACCAATGTATTTTCTTTCTGAAGCGAAGTAATTTTTTCATCAATGACATCTTCAAAAACAATATCAATTCCCTCGTTCATTAAAGCCGTCGTCAATTTCGTGTTGGTTTTATCATAGCCCAAAACATTTTTACCCGAAGCATGGAAGTACCGTGCCAAAGCACTCATTCCGATACCTCCGATTCCAACGAAGTAAAAATTTTGATATGTTTCTAAATTGTTCATTCTTTTTTCTTGTATTATTGTATTCATGTAAAGGGTATTTATGATTTCATTAATACATTTTACATTGGTACTTTTTACAGTTTATTAAATATCTCATCTACAATCTCCTTTGCCGCATTGGGTTTGGCAAAATATTTCAGATTTTCAGACATTTCTTTTCTTACATTTTCGTTTTCACAGATCTCTGATAATGTATTCCAGAATTTCTCCTGCATTTCAGAATCTTTTACCATTTTAGCTGCATTTTTTTCAACCAGATTCATCGCATTTTTGGTTTGATGATCTTCCGCCGCAAATGGAAAAGGAATCAATAAAACAGGTTTCTGTGCTACCGCCAATTCTGAAATGGCGATCGCTCCAGCTCTTGAAACAATGACATCTGCCGCCGAATAAGCAGTTTCCATGTCTTTGATGAATTCCTTTATTTGGATTTGAGATTCGAGATTCGAGATTCGAGATTCGTTGCTCAATTCACTATAGTCCAATTTTCCGGTTTGCCAGATTAATTGATATCCTTTTTCTTTAAGTTGATCAAGATTTTCTTTCCAACCGTTGTTTAATGTTCTTGAGCCTAAAGATCCGCCAACTGATAAAATGGTCAGTTTATTTTTATCTAAACCTAATTTTTCTTTAGCCGAAGAAGATTCCTGCATTCCTGAAACGATGTTCTCACGAATCGGATTTCCTAAAAACTTTATTTTTTCAGCCGGAAAACCTTCTACTTTTGGGTAGGCTGTAAACACGGCTTTCGCTTTTTTACTTAAAATTTTATTCGTCACTCCTGCATGTGCATTCTGCTCCTGAATAAAAATCGGAATTCCCATTTTACTGGCTTCATACAAAGCCGGTCCGCTTGCAAAACCACCCGTTCCCACAGCAAAATCGGGAGCAAAATTTTTAATTATTCTTTTAGATTTAGATAAACTTTTCAAAATCTTGAAAGGCAAACCTAGATTTGATAACATATTTCCTCTATCGATTCCTGCAATGTCAATTCCCTCTATTTTGTAGCCAGCTTGCGGAACTTTTTCCATTTCCATTTTTCCGTTGGCTCCAATGAACAAAAACTCTGCATCAGGAAATCTTTTCTTGATTTCGTCTGCAATAGCGATTGCCGGGAAGATGTGTCCTCCTGTTCCGCCTCCGGATAACAATACTTTTAGTTTTTTGTTCATACCTTTTATTATTGATAAATGATGATTGATAAGCGATATGAAAATCAATTATAAATTATCATTCATCACTTATATTTATGCAATGTCGTTTATTTCGACAATGCTTTGTTTTTTGCCCATTCCTTCTTCATCGTAGATCTGTATTCTTGAACTTATATTTAAAATAATTCCAAGCTGGATGTACGTTACCAACATGGATGTTCCCCCATAACTTATCAGCGGCAGTGGCTGTCCTGTAACTGGAATCAGATTCACAGCAACGGCAATATTTACTGCCAATTGTATGAAGATCATCACACCGAGACTGAGAACGAGCAACGAGCCGAAAAATGCGGGCATTTTACTTGCAATCATCACAATCCTTACAATCATAATCAGATACATACTGATCAGAAATCCGGCTCCGATTAAACCATATTCTTCTACAATAACTGCAAAAATAAAATCGGATGCAGATTGCGGAAGCATTTGTTTTAAAGCAGATTTCCCTGGTCCCATTCCGGTAATTCCACCGTGAACGATGGCGGCTTTTGCCTGCATTACCTGATAATTTTTAGCTTTTACACTTTCATCATCAACATCGGCAGATTTTGCTTTGCTCGACGTAAAGGTTTCGATACGGCTCATCCATGTATGTACACGGTTTCCGCCAATCATATTTGTATTTAATGCAATTAATAGAAACAATGCAATCGCAACAAATGATGCCGAGATAAAACCTGCAATGTACTTCCAATCTAACTGTCCGATAATCAAAACAATAACCGAAACCATTAAAATCATCAAAGCTGTAGAACCGTTATCTTTCGCCACCAATACAAAAACCAATAAAATCGGCCCGAAAATGTACATAATGTTCTCAATCGGAAGCCTTTCTCTTGTTATTTTCTTCGTTAAATATCTACACAGATAAATAATCAACATTAAAAAAGCAAAAGACGAAGGCTGAAATGAAATGGGTGTTCCCGGAATTTTCAACCATCTTGAAGCACTCGCTCCGTCAATGGTTTGTCCGGTAAACATCGTGACAATCAATAGAATAATCATTAAACCCAACATAATACTGCTGAGTTTTCCCATGTATTCATATTTCACGGTTCCCACCAATCGCATGATTGCCAAACCTAAAACCACAAAGAACATGTGCTTCATAACGTGACCCGTTGTAGTACCGTTATTTACAATATATTCTAAGTTTGAACTCGCAGAATAAACCGGGAAAATAGAGAAAATGGAGATCACAAGAATGACCATCCAAAGTACTTTATCACCCTTTAGAAATTCGAATCTGCTTTCTTCTATATTCTGTTCGTTCATACGTTTCGTATTCATGTATTTATGTAAAATGTATTCATGATGCTAAATATCTTTATACATTAATACTTTTTACATTTTACAATTATTTTAATACTTGCTTTTTAAACTGATGACCTCTGTCTTCGTAGCTTTTGAAAAGATCAAAACTTGCACAACAAGGTGAAAGTAAAACCGTATCACCCTTTTTTGCTAAAGCTTTTGAAGTTTTCACCGCTTCTTCCATGCTTGAAGTGCTGTAAATCAATTCTTTTTTGTTTTTGAAAAAGTCGATAATTTTCTGATTATCAATTCCTAAACAAACAATTGCTTTTACTTTTCTTTTAACTAAATCTTCAATTTCAGTATAGTCGTTTCCTTTATCTAAACCTCCAACAATCCAAACTGTAGGGTTTTTCATGCTTTCTAAAGCATAATAAGTTGCGTTTACATTGGTTGCTTTGCTGTCGTTGATGTATTTTACCCCTTCAATTTCCGTAACAAGTTCCAATCTGTGCTCAACCGCCTGGAAAGTCATCAATGAATTTCTAATGCTTTCATTATTGATTTCCAATATTTTACCTGCAATTGAAGCCGCTAAACTGTTGGCAACATTGTGATTTCCCAATAAAGACAATTCTTCAATTTTCATCGAGAATTCGTCTTTTAGTTTCACCACAATTTTATCTTCATTTACAAAACCTCCTTCATTCAATTTTTCTTTGGTTGAAAAAGGAATCATTTTCGCTTTAATTTCAAATTTTTCAAGAATATTTTTGCTCATTTCATCATCTTTATTGTAGATGAAAAAATTGTCATTTTCCTGATTTTCAGTTATTCTGAATTTAGCCAAAGCATATTCTTCGTAGTTGTAATTGTACTGATCTAAATGATCTTTCGACAAATTCAACAATAAAGAAATATACGGTCTGAAATTCTGAATATCATCCAACTGGAAAGAGCTTACCTCCAAAACATAATATTCATGGTTCTCATCGGCAACTTGTTTTGCAAAACTGTGGCCAATATTTCCGCCTAAACCAACATTCAATCCTTCATTTTTCAGGATGTGATAGATTAAAGACGTTGTCGTTGTTTTTCCGTTGCTTCCTGTGATGGCAATGATTTTTGCGTCTGTAAATTCAGATGCAAATTCAATTTCAGAAGAAAGTCTGATTCCTTTCTCTTGAATTTTGATAATCATTTCTGTCTTTTTAGGAATTCCTGGACTTTTTACAATCCAGTCTGCATTGAGAATTCTTTCCTCATCATGGTTTCCCTCCTCAAATTCAATATCATTTTCCGTTAAAAACTGTTTGTAATGATCCTTAATGGCACCTTTGTCTGAAAGAAATACTTCCAAACCTTTTTTCTTAGCCAAATAAGCAGCACCACATCCACTTTCGCCACCTCCTAAAACAACTATTTTCATATATTTTTTATTTAATGATTGAAAGATTTAAATGATTCAAAAAATTTTTAAATGCCTAAATCTTTTCAATTTTAAATTAATTTTCTATCTCATCTTCAATGTAATGAGACACACGATTGCCAACATAACCCCAATGATAATCATCCTGTTAACGATTTTACTTTCGTGAAAACCGTCTTTCTGATAATGATGATGCAGCGGAGACATTTTAAACAATCTATTATTTTGGGCATATTCCAACCCGAATTTTCTTTTTCTGTATTTAAAGACAACTACCTGAAGCATTACTGAGATATTTTCAATTAAGAAAATTCCGCAAAGCACAGGAATCATCAGTTCTTTTCTTAAAATAACCGCCAAAACAGCAATCACACCACCCAACATCAAACTTCCGGTATCTCCCATGAAAACCTGCGCAGGATAAGTATTATACCAGAAAAATCCGATTACTGCACCTACCATTGCGACGGCAAAAATGGTGGTTTCACCCATATTCGGGAGGAACATAATGTTGAGATAATCCGCAAAAATAATATTCCCGGAAACGTAGGCGAAAAAGGCAAGCGCCAAAAGAATAATGGTACTCGTTCCTGCGGCGAGTCCGTCGATTCCGTCGGTAATATTTGCTCCATTTGAAACAGCCGTTACAATAAAAATAACGATAGGAATAAAAACAATCCATGCCCATTCATGGGCATCTTTGTCATTCATCCAAAATAAAATTCCGCTGTAGTCGAACTCGTTATTTTTGGTAAAAGGAACAGTGGAAACTGTAATTTTTTCTGTTGGCATAAAGTTTTGTTCAACATTATTTCTGTTGACTACTTTTGCATCTGCATATTTTCTTTTAACCGTAATATCCGGATGGAAATACATTGTAACCCCGATAATTAGCCCTAAACCGACCTGACCTACAATTTTGAATTTTCCGCTTAACCCGTCTTTATTTTTCTTTATTTTCTTTAAATAATCATCTATAAAACCAATCGCTCCCATCCAAATTACCGTTACAATCAAAAGAACGATGTAAATATTGGTAATTCTTGTAAACAGCAATACCGGAATTAAAGTAGCAATAATGATGATGAAACCTCCCATTGTAGGCGTTCCTTCTTTTTGTTTTTGTCCGTCTAATCCCAAATCACGAACTAACTCGCCCATTTGTTTTCCTCTCAGGTAATTGATGATGCTTTTTCCATAAACGAGGGCAATCGTTAATGAAAGTAAAACAGCCATTCCTGCACGAAACGAAATGTACCTCAACATTCCCATTCCAGGAATATGGATGCCTTGGCTCGTTAAATATTCGTATAGATAGTATAACATCTTTTTAATTTAAAATTTAATTTATTTAAGAATTTAAAAATTCTAAGTTCTCTCAATATTCTCTTTTAAATACCTAATAAAGTTTGAAATATTAGAAGAAATTTCTCTTGAGAGATTGATTATTTCTTCCGCTGCATTTTCATCTCCTAGTTTCAACCTTTTACTTACAATCATCATGCTTCTTACTTCAGCACAACTGCCTTTTGCAATTTTTAAATATTTAATAAATTGTCTGTTATTATTATATTCTGAGCCTTCAGCAATATTATTTGATATTGAAAAACTGGCTCTTTTTATTTGATTATTAAATTCAAATTCTTTTTCTAAACCTTTAGATCTTAGAAATTGATAGACTTTCTCAATCAATTCTAAACTCTTTATATAAACCGGAAAATTTTCAAAATTTTTAGTCATCACTAATTTTTAAATTTTTAAATCGGTTCAATCTTTAAATAAACTATTTACTCATAAGCTTCCAAAGCTCATTAATTACTTTTTTGTCGTCAAAATGATGTTTTACACCATTGATTTCCTGATAATTTTCGTGGCCTTTTCCGGCAACGAGAACTATATCTTTTGGTTCGGCAAATTTTATTGCCATCTTTATCGCTTCTCTTCTGTCTGGAATTGAAGTGTATTTGCTGAAATTCTGAGGCTCAACACCTGCTTCAATTTCTTTTATAATCACAGCCGGATCTTCTGTTCTTGGATTATCTGAAGTGATGATTGCCAACGTTGATTTTTTTGTGGCAATATTTCCCATTTCAGGTCTTTTCGAGTGATCTCTGTCGCCTCCACAACCAAAAACAGTAATCAGTCTTTCGTTTTTCGTTCTGATATCGTTGATACTGTCTAAAACATTTTCAAGTGCATCCGGAGTATGAGCATAATCTACGATGAAGAAAATTCCACCGTCGGATCTGAACGTTTCAAATCTTCCGGAAACTCTTTTCAAAGTACTGATTGCCTGAAGAATTTCATCCTGCTGAAATCCTAATTCGGTAGCAATTCCAAAGACCAAAAGCAAATTGTAAACATTGAATTTACCCGTTAAGGTTGTCCAAAATTCTTTTCCGTTGAAATTTAACAGCATTCCGTTAAAATCAAGCTCCAAAGTTCTTCCGTGGTAATCTGCCATCGTTTTCAAAGCATAAGATTTTTTCTTTGCCTTGGTGTTTTGCAACATTACATTTCCGTTTTTATCATCAACGTTAGTGATGGCAATGGCATTTTCATTTAACTCATCAAAAAATCTTTTTTTCGTTTTTAGATATTCATCAAACGTTTTATGATAATCTAAATGATCGTGGGTAAGATTGGTAAATCCTGCAATTTTGAAATGCAAACCTTCAGTTCTATTTTGAGAAATTCCGTGTGAGCTTACTTCCATAAAGGCAAATTCACAACCCGCTTCGACAGCTTTAGCTAAGATCTGATTGATGGTAATTACATCCGGTGTTGTATGTGTCGCAGGAATTATTTCATCTCCAACTCTAATTTCTACCGTTGAAAGCAGTGCTGAATTATAACCTAAATTTTTAAAGACATCAAAAAGCAAAGTAGAAACAGAAGTTTTTCCGTTGGTTCCGGTAACTCCGATTAACTTTAATTTTTCTGAAGGATTTTCATAGAAATTAGATGCTAATTGACCTAAAGTTTTAGATGAATCTTTTACTTTGATGTAGGTAATGTTTTCATCTAAATTTCCCGGTAAATCTTCGCAAACAATAGTTTTTGCGCCTTTCTCAATAGACGATGCAATAAATGAATGTCCGTCTGCAACTGTTCCTTTTACCGCAATATAAAGTGAGTCTTCGGAAACTTTTCTGCTGTCGAAAACCAATGCAGAAACTTCACGATCGTTTTTACCGTGACTTTCTAAAACTGGAATTCTATTTAATAATTCAACTAATTGCATTACTTTGATGCTTTTTATTTTTTATTTGATAGGATTTTCATCCTATCCTTTATTAAGTCGTCCCTTCGGGACTCTTTTTTTAATTCTGCAGAGACAAATATATTCTCTGGTTTTTGCTTATCGTTGTGCCTTCCAATGGGAACTGTTCTTTAATTCTTCCCACCCCTTTAAAGTCTACACGATAGCCTAAATTTTCCAATTGCGGGATAACATTTTTTCCGATTAACCCAACTACACTTGGCATTTGTTTATTGTTAACTGCTACTTTTACATTCGGTTCTACCATTTTATTAAGGTTCACCTTTCTGTCAACAAGCATTTCCTTTTCAATATTCTGCGGTGTTTTTAAGAAAGTTTTACCAGCAATCTCTTTAAAAACAGGAGCAGAAACCGTTCCTCCATAAAAGCTTTTAGCTGTATTCGGCTCGCTAATCATTACATAACACGTATATTTCGGGTTATCTGCCGGATAAAATCCTGCAAATGAAGCTCTGTATTTCATTGGACCAGGAAGCCAATATTCAAATCTTGCCGTTCCCGTTTTTCCTGCCATTTTCAGGTTTGGAGTAAAAATACTTCTACCCGTTCCCTTTTCCACCGCTTTTGTTAATGCTGCAGTCATCATCTGAATCGCTTTATCAGAAGCCATTTTCTTAACAATAACCTCTTCTTTTGCCTGAAAAATTGTTTTTCCATCTTTCATTATTTTATCAATGAAAAGAGGTTTTACCATTTTTCCTTTATTGGCAACTCCATTGTAGAAGGTTGTCAACTGTAAAAGATTAATGTTTGATGAATATCCATAAGATATCGAAGCCAATGCTGCGGCATTCCATCTTTTATTTTCCGGAGTTACGATTTTTGGTTTTGTAATTCCCGGAAGCTCGATATCCATTTTATCAAATAATTTCCATCTTCTTAAATGATCAAGGAAAATCTGAGGTTTCTCTGCGTAATATTTTGTAATCAGTTTAGCTGTTCCTACGTTGCTTGATTTTGCTAAAACATCACTGATATCGTAAGTTCCACCACCATGACCATCAGAAATTCTCTGCCTAGCATAGGTCCAAACTCCATTTCCAACATCTACCGTTGTATTTTCATCTATGAAACCATCATCCATTGCTGCCAAAAGAGAAATGGTTTTAAAAGTAGATCCTGGTTCGATATTATCTTTTAAAGCATAATTGTAAGCATCTTCATAAACGCCCGGTTCGGTTTGTCTTAAATTAACCAAGGCTCTCACTTTTCCGGTTTCAACCTCCATTACGATTACCGTTCCGTGTTTTGCTTCGAAATTGATCAGTTGTTTTTCTAAAGCAGAATGCGCAATATCCTGGATTCTAAGATCTAAAGTAGTATAAACATCCTGTCCGTCAACTGGTTCACTAACTTTCCAGAAATCAATTGGCTTCCATTGAGAAGAATTAACCCTTTGTTCCAATCTACTTCCGTCTGTTCCGGTAAGAAATTTTGAAAAAGCTCCTTCAAGACCTGATCTTACTTCACCATTATCCATTCCGATGGTTCCGGAACCGATTTCTGAAGTTGCGAGTTCTCTTTTATAATTCCTGTCAACAATAAATCCACCTTTGTTTTTTCCTCTTCTAAAAATCGGAAAATTTCGGATTCTGTCGTACTGATCAAAGTCTAAACCTTTTACCAAAGAATAATATTGATTCTTCTTTTTTTTCTGCTCGTCGAATCTTTTTCTGAATTCAGCTCTCGGCTTTCCGAACATGTTACTTAAAGAATCTGTAAGAGCACCAATATTATTGCTGTAAACAGTATCTTTTATCGTTTTAAAATCAAGAAAAATATCATAACGCATTACGGTTGTTGCCAAAATTGATCCATCGGAAGCAAACAAATTTCCGCGAGCTGCTTTCAGAGTTGCTGTTCGGTAATTGCTGTTGATATAATCGTCTTTAATTTCCTGAACATTGGTGTTCTGAAGAATAACGATTCTCGCCAAAAACATCACAAATACACATAAAGCAACAGTTGCGAAGAGGTAACCCCATCGCAGTGTTTTTTTTCTTTTGTTATCGTAATCATTTTGTTTTTGCATCACTACTGTCTAATTTGATTAACAATTTGTGCGGGTGACTTTCTAAAGTCATTAATGAATCTGCGGCCACTTCTTTGCCCAATTGAGATTCCATTTTTACTTTGATCAGCTTGCTTTGAGCGTAAGCGTTTCTCGATTTATATTCTTCTGTTTCTTCTTTTAAAGCGTTAACAATTTTTATTTTTTTGTTGACTAAATGATTACTATAAATCATCGCCATCATCAAGACAAACAACAACAGGAAAAACTTGTAATGAATTTTTATTTCATCACGGTTCAGGAAATTTCCTTTTATAATATCTATAAAAGTAAGTCTTCTCTGAGGGCGATTTGTTGTTCTTTTTGCCACTTGTTTATTAGTAATAGGTAATTAGTAATGTGTAATTATTTTTCAAATTACTTATTACCGATTGCTCATTATTTATAATTTAATTCCGGTTCTCATTTTAGCACTTCTGGCTCGTGAGTTTTCTTCAATTTCCTTATCATCAGGAATAATTGCTTTGCTCTTTACCAATTCGAATGCTTTTTCGTAATTTCCGTAGATATCACGTTGCGGCTCACCTTCAAACATTCCGTTTTTCAAAAATCTTTTTACCAAACGGTCTTCCAGAGAATGGTAAGAAATAACCACCAATCGTCCACCTGGTTTTAAAATTTTATAAGACTGAACCAGCATTTCCTTTAAAACTTCAAGTTCCTGATTAACCTCAATTCTTATTGCCTGAAACAATTGCGCATAAAATTTATTCACTTTATGCGGCGGAAGATAACTGAACAGTTTTTTCAGATCTTCAGTAGTCTCTATGGTTTTATTTTTTCTGTGATGCACGATGTCACGAGCTAATTTTCTCGCTTCTCTCAATTCACCATAGTAATAAAAAATATCCGCTAAAGCTTCTTCATCATACTCATTGATTACTTTTTTAGCATCAAGACTCTGCATGACGTTCATTCTCATATCAAGCGGCGCATTGCTTCTCGTAGAAAAACCTCTTTCGCCTGCATCGAATTGATGAGACGAAACTCCAAGATCAGCCAAAATACCATCAACCTGAGAAACACCATACATCAAAAGAGAATTTTCAAGGAATCTGAAATTCTGATTGATTAACGTAAATTTCGGGTCGTCGATATTATTTTTAAGGGCATCAAGATCCTGATCAAAACCGTACAATTTTCCTTTTTCGGAAAGTCGGCTTACAATCTCGCGTGAATGTCCACCGCCACCAAATGTGCAGTCCACATAAATTCCGTCTGGATTGGTCACCAAATCATCCACACTTTGCTTCAATAAAACGGGGTTGTGATACATGCTTATTTGTGTTTATTTAATTATTCTTCATCAAACGCTCCCATCACATCTTCTGCAAGGCTTGCAAAATCGTCTTCATTGGTCGCAATTACTTTTTCATAAGCTTCTTTATCCCAAATTTCAAAAAGTTCTCCCGCACTCGTTATCACAATATCCTTTGTAAGGCTTCCAAAATGGGTAAGGTCTTTCGAAATCTGCAGTCTTCCGGCGGTATCAAGCTCAACCGTCTTCACTCCTGCTGTAAACATTCTTATAAAATCTGCATTTTTTTTGATGAATCTATTCAACTTATTTATCTTATCCATCAGCTTATCCCAGGCTTTCATAGGGTAAACTTCAAGACATGGTTGAAACACAGAACGCTTTACCACAAAGGTTTTATCCTCAAAGTCCTCCATCTGCTTAATTAGCGATGAAGGCACTTTAAGGCGACCCTTGTCGTCTATTTTGCACTCATATGTTCCAATGAAATTTCTCATTTGGAACAAAAATATAAATATTTTTCCAAATCCTCCCACTTTTTCCCACTTTTTGACTTAATGTTAATAAGTTTCATTAAATATTGACTATCAGAGAGATAAAATAATTCATTTAATCTATAATATAAACCTTCTTGTATTCAAGGCATAACAAAAAGAATTGTAAAAAATACCACAACAATAGGTTTCATATATTATTTTTAGTTTATATTAGTTATATCAAAAAATTTTTGGTGTTTAATTTGTATTTTTGCAAGGCTTAGATAGGCATTATGAGATTTAGTACAAAAAAAGAAAAGAAATATAACTTTATAGAAGCTGGAGAAGGTCACCCTCTTGTGCTTTTGCACGGGTTGATGGGTGGATTGAGTAATTTTGATAAAATGGTGAGTTTTTTTTCAGAAAAAGGTTTTAAGGTTTATGTACCTCAATTACCGATTTACGATTTGCCGGTACTCAATACCAATCTCACAACGATTGCAAAATTTGTAATCAAATTTATCCAAACCAATATTGGCAAACCAGTTACCATTGTAGGTAATTCTATGGGTGGTCATGTCGGTTTAATTTTAACTTTGGCGCGCCCAGATTTGGTACAAAACCTTGTGTTAACAGGAAGTTCCGGTTTATACGAAAGAGCTTTTGGCGACAGTTTCCCAAGAAAAAACGACCGTTCTTATATCAGAAAGAAAGCAGAAGAGGTTTTTTATGACCCTTCAGTTGCTACTGAGGATTTGGTAGATGAAGTTTTCAGTGTGGTAAATGATCGAATGAAAGGAATCAAAACCGTAATGTTGGCAAGAAGTGCCATCAAACACAATATGTTGAATGATCTTCCTAAAATCTCAAGACCAACATGTCTTATTTGGGGAAAACAAGACAATGTAACACCTCCGGAAGTTGCAATCGACATGCACAAATTTATCCCTAATTCAGATTTATTCTGGATCGATAAATGCGGACATGCTGCAATGATGGAAAAGCCAGATGAGTTTAATGAAATTCTTTACGACTGGGTAAAAGACAAAATATAAAACGATAAACCATTAAGACTCTTCTTAATGGTTTATTTTTCTAAATATAAAAATCAATAAAATGGTTATAAAAACAGCAACGTTTGTAAAAAGCAGTGGAAAATGGCAAGAATGCCCAGAACCTGACATGCCGGAATATGCTTTCATTGGAAGATCAAACGTAGGTAAGTCTTCATTGATTAATGCAATGATGAACCACAAAGATTTAGCAAAAACATCAGGAACGCCGGGAAAAACTCAGCTTATCAATCATTTTTTGGTTAACGAAAACTGGTATCTTACCGATTTGCCGGGTTATGGGTATGCAAAAGTTTCGAAAGTTCTCAGAAAAGATTTTGAAAAACTGATTACCAACTATATTCTTAACAGAAGAAATCTTGTGAATCTTTTTGTATTGGTAGATTCTCGTCACAATCCACAAAAGATCGATTTGGAGTTTATACAATGGTGTGGCGAAAGCGGAGTTCCGTTTTCAATTGTTTTTACGAAAGCAGACAAATTGAAACCCAACATTGCCATCAAGAATGTTGAAGCCTATAAAAATGAATTGCTGAAAACATGGGCTGATCTTCCTGAAATGTATGTAACCTCAGCAGAAAAGAAAGAAGGATGCGACGAAATTTTAAATTTCATTCAGACAACAAACGAATTTTTAGTTAATAATAGCGTTAATTTCAATGAGTAATATTGTTTGGAAAATAAAAAGTTTCGAAGAATTGACGACTTCCGAACTTTACGAAATCATTAAAGCAAGAGTAGATGTTTTTGTGGTTGAGCAAGACACTCCTTATCCTGATTTGGATGGATATGATCAAAAAGCACTACATCTTTGGGCAGAGCAAGAGGATAAAACCGTATTAGCATACTGCCGAATTTTTGACAGAGGAATAAAATATGACGAAACTTCAATTGGAAGAGTTTTAACCTCAGAAAAAGGCAGAGGAAAAAATCTAGGAAAACAATTGATACAATATGCAGTTGAAACGATAGAAAACCGTTTTAAAACTTCTGAAGTAAGAATTTCTGCACAGGATTATTTGTTGAGATTTTATTCAGGTTTTGGCTTTACAGCTACCGAAAAAAAATATTTGGAAGACAACATTCCGCATACGGAAATGTTTAGGAAATAATTGCATTAGCTTTAACTTGATAATATAAAGCCGGAATTTGAAAAAACTCCGGCTTTAAAATACCAAAAACTTAAAAAAGTGAATATGATCATTTTTTTTGAGATATTATATGAGAGATATTGATTAATTATTTAGTGAAATTCTTTTTTTGATAAAGTGCCGCAAGATAAAGTCTGTTCTTACGGCACAAAATACAAATGATGATAAAAATGCGTTAAAAAAAATATTCTTAAACGCTATAGCTAACATACTGGTATTTATATCCAAAACAAAGAAAAGGGCTTGTAATTTTCCGGAATTTTACAAATATAAAAGCCAGAACTTTTAAATTCTGACTCTAGCAAAAAAATTTAAAAAATGAACTAATTATTCTCTTTAGATAACAAAATGATTTAATGTACTCTAACTTTAAAGGCTTCTTATAAAACAGTTTCTTTGTCTGAAGAATAATGTGAAATTGCCAATAACAGCATTAAACATACAATTTTTATAACCTTATCTTTCATACTACAATTTTTTATTAAAAGCGCTGCAGGAAATCTGTTTCTACGGCACAAAGTACATCTGATAATAAAAATGTATTAAGATTTTTCATCTTAAACAATTAACATTAACAAGGCTAACTTAGGTGTTTTCAGATTTTAAAACAATCAAATGGTTGGTAATTTTCCGGAATATTACAAGCAAAAAATCAGAAGATAACATTCCTTTTACGAAATGTTTAGAAAAACACATTTCTTCAAGCATGATTGCTGTCAAGATAACAATATTGCTATTTCTCAATCCTGAAACAGAATATTTCGAAACAGTTAGCTTGTCCAACTCTTGCATTGATGACCTTTAAGGTCAAATTTTTGAGTGTTTTGGTCAAACATCCAGCTTTTTTACTCAAATGTCCGAGCTTTTTGCTTTAATATCAGAGCTATTTACTCGGTTGTGCAACTTTTTTACTCGGTTATCCAACCTTTTAGCTTCGATATCGACCTCTTTTACTCAAATTTATGGGCAAATTAATTCTTATAAAAAGAAAACATCTGAAACAGTTTGGTTACACATGTTTTTCTTTTCGTGATATTGTTTTTCACCATCATAAAAGAGAAATCCGGAATTTTTTAAACTCCGGATTTCATCATGAAAAACATTAAAAAAACTGAAATAATATGAATTACTTTTTCTTGATATAATATAAATATGGTGTCATTTACTTCTTCTGATTATCGAAGCATCAGAATTATCTTAAAAGCATAGAAATCTTAATCATCTCAACGCTTAAAGATTTCGAGTACAAACCTAGTCGCATTTAAGACCCGAACCAAGCAAATAACTAGCACAATTCCGGAAATTTACTAGTATACATCAGCTCTCCTACATCTTTTTCTCTAAAAGTTTTTTTTATTTTCAGAATCTGATGCCTTGTAAAAAGAGGCAACCTGATTCTTATTTTTTTTACTGAATGATTGCTCCGTATTTTAATGTTCATCTGATTTGTAAATATGCCTTCCTGAATATCGAGCTCATTAATTAATGAGATTGGAAGTTCTATTTTAGACGGAACATACTTCTTTTCGACAAAAGGATGTCTTTCTTTAAGAGAAAAGCATTCGCCTGAGTTTTCTACCTCAATCCCTCGAAGATTGATTATAATCAATACTATTGCTATAAAAAATAACAGGCAACCTAATTTCCATATCGTGTTTTCTGATATAAAAAATCCTATGATTGGAAGAATGCTTAAAGCAATCATCACACAGCCCATTACTTTAATCTTTTTTAAATTTGAAATTTTCATATTTACCCGTATTAATTACATCTAAATAATGGCTAGTTGTAAAATTTATTTAATTATTATGGTCGTTTAAATATTTTTCTGTGAATAATCAATGATTTTATCCCGCATGTATAAATTGTAATAAAAGAAAGCCAGAAATGATTTCGTTCCGGCTTCCACCATAAAAAATACATTAAAAAATGAGTGAAGACGTAAATTACATTTTTAGTGGTATTGATCAAATTAACTTTTAAATGAAAAATCTGATATTTGATAAATGTGCCGTAGGAAAAAAGAGTTAGTCCTACGGCACAAAAACACAAATGATAAAAAAAATAAGCGTCAAAATCATCTTAAGACGCTTAAAACAATTCCTATAACTTACTCGTTTTCAAACCATAAAACAAGTAAATGATTTGTAGTATTCTGGAAAATTACAAGGTAAAAATTTGAGAAAAGTATTTTTTATCATTTTATACCTGAACTTGGTTAAAAGAGAGCCGGAAATTTGAAAATCCCAGCTCTCAACACCAAAAATCTAAAAATGAAAGTGAATTATTTTGTTTTTAGTTTATATATGAAGTATTAATAATTTCTACTTTTTTAAACAAATAATCGTTTTTGATAAAAGTGCCGCAGGCAAAGTATACTCTACGGCACAAAACCAAATGATAATAACGTATTCTTTATTTACTATATTAATTATTTGCTTTTTTAATTAACAGGAATAGCATAGAAATAATTCTCCCACGCTCTGGTTGGGAATGACCAATAATTGGTATTTTTATTTTGAAACAGTAAATAAATTCTTGTCGGAGCTGTTACACTAATCACTGAAGACCCTGAAATAAAATTCTGTGTTGAATTTGAATCATTTATATCTGAGCCACTATTAATAACATCTGCAACCGTAACATTATTACCGGCAGGACCAAGATGAGTGAATCCTACTTGTTCTACAGCAGTTTGTGATGAAGAGAGGTATAAGTGCTCTATATATCTTGCATTCGCAATTCCCGCATATATTGTGGCTCCTGAATTTACAATCCATTTTCCTGGTAAAAGATCTATATAGATTTCTGAATACTTAGGTGTGGCTCCCCCATCACTCTTTACTAAAATATCAGTTGTTGGAAAAACTCCCAAAATAGTTGGTCTTATTGAAGCTGGGCTCTGCCAAGTTCCAATACCATTAGCATCACTCATTAATACTTTTCCATTACCTTGTGTACCATCTACAATTTTAATAGCTCCGTTTGTAGTGCCGTTGTTTATTTCTAATTTTGTAGATGGAGTTGTTGTACCAATACCTATATTTCCTGCAGGTGCAGCTGCAGATCCGGTAAGCCCTGTTCCAAAGATTGCACCACCAATGTTAAGCTGATTGCTATCTGTATCATTCTTTAATTTTTGATCAGAACCAATTGCAATATTATTACTTGCTCCATCTTTTAATCCATTTCCTGCAGAAACACCAATCCCAATGTTTTTGTTACCCGTAGTATTGTCTGGGGAAGACAATGCGCTGGCTCCTATAGCTACATTATTTGTACCTGTTGTGTTAAAAGTTAAAGTACTTTGCCCTAAAGCAGTATTGTAGCCTCCTTCTGTATTTGAGGATAAAGAGCTATGCCCTACGCTTACGTTTGAACTCCCAGTAGTATTTGAATTTATTGCGTAATAACCCAAAGCTACATTATTTTTACCTGTCGTGTTGCCATCTAAACTTTTTTGTCCTACAATAGTATTTGTTGGTTGGTCACCCTTACCTCTTCCTATAGTAAGTCCGTTTAAGTTCAGATCCCCTCCTTTAATTTCTTTAATAATATTGTTTGCATTGGTAGATTTATAAGTACGCTCTCTTTCCGTATTATTTGTTTTTACCACAAAATCTACAGCATCGGTTGTTCCTATAAAGTCTGTTGTGGCAGATGTTCCACTATTACCTAAAATAGACCAATCATTTCCCGTTCCGGTAGCTGAATCTTGCCAAGTAGCTAAACCATTTGCATCAGAAGTTAATACTTTTCCAGCTCCTTGTGTACCGTCTACAATTTTGATCGCTCCGTTTGTAGTCCCATTATTTACTTCAAGTTTTGTAGCGGGAGTAGCTGTACCTATACCTATATTTCCAGCGGGAACCATCGAATTTCCGGTAAGTCCCGTTCCATAGATAATTCCACCAATATTAAGCTGGTTATTTCCTGTTGAATCGGCCAATTGTTGGCGTGAACCAATTACAATATTATTAGTAGTTGCATCTTCTAGTCTATTTCCTGCTGCAAATCCAATTGCAATATTGTGAGAACCTGTTTTATTAAGAGTATTTGATAAGGCATTTTTCCCAATAGCTACATTAAATTTACCTGTAGTATTAGAATCAAAACTATTTGTTCCCACAGCAACATTACCTCCTCCTGTTGTATTTGAAATCATAGAACTATGTCCTAAAGCCACATTATTTTCTCCAGTAGTAGTCTTGTTTAAACTATATGCACCTATCACTGTATTGAATGTACTTGATACATTAGCCTCTAAAGCATGGTTTCCTACTACCGTATTAGACTCGAAATTACCCGCTCCTCTTCCTATAGTAATTCCATTTAAATTTAAGTCTCCACCTGCAATTTTTTTAATGGTATTACTAGCATCTACTGCTTTATAAGTACGTTCTACTTCTGTATTATTTGTTTTTACTACAAAATCTTGAGCATCGGTTGTTCCTATAAAATTTGTTCCGGCGGTTGTTCCATTATTACCTAAAATAGACCAGTCATTTCCGCCGGCTCCGTTACTTCCAGTGGTAAGCTTTTGCCAAATATTTCCATCAAAATAAAAATATCCTATACTTGTAACGTTTACGGTTTTAGAAGTTGTATCTGCAGAAGCCAATGCTTCTGTAACATATACCAGACTTGCTTTCTGGTCTGCAGTATAAAGTGCATCTTTAGATTTCAGCTCAGATCCTTTCAATCTAGGAGCAATAATTCCATCTGCCTTTGTAAGATCAGACGGTTTCCCTTTTACATCTAAAGTAGCTTTAGGAGTTTCTGTATCGATTCCGACTTGCGAATACGCAGCACCAGATACCAATACGCTGATTGTAAAAATAATTTTTTTCATCATTCAGTTTTTTAAATTGTTATACTAAATTTTCAAACAACTCTCAGTTTTGAGCTTTCATAGTTGTGTTTACCTAATTCCTTCGCAGGAATTTCAAAAAAAATCGTAAAAGTTAGTTATAGGTAAGTATAGTTTTTAGGAAGAGTTGAATATCAACTCTTTTTGCAAGCAAAATTATAGGAAAGTCAATTGCTCACTTTTTTCGAAAATTTTTTTTTCATGCCTTTGTGTTTTGTTAAATAAACTTTTTTGTGTGTCATCTGATTGTCATAATTTCCGAAAATTAAAACAACCCGTTTTTAGAATCGTATCAAGTGGGAGATTAAGAAGATTAAATTGAGGGAATTGAAAACTTATTAATCTCGACACTTAACTTTTCGGGAGCAAAACTAGCCCCATTTGAAACTTCACACAAATAAAAGGTTTGTAATTTTCTCGAATTTTACAACCATAAAATTTAAATTACCTGTTGAAAATCAACAATTTATAAAGTTTTTCATAAAATTACTATCTAATCAAATTATAGCTTTTTTTACAACTTGATAGCTTACATTTCGTCGACATTTTTATTTTTTTCCGCTAATGAAGAGATAAATTTTGATGGGGTAATTTTAGTTTTTTTAGTGAAGACTTTTGTAAAATAGCTATGTGAAGAAAAACCAGCCAA
Source organism: Chryseobacterium scophthalmum (assembly GCF_900143185.1). Taxonomy (NCBI): domain Bacteria; kingdom Pseudomonadati; phylum Bacteroidota; class Flavobacteriia; order Flavobacteriales; family Weeksellaceae; genus Chryseobacterium; species Chryseobacterium scophthalmum. The sequence continues at coordinate 274,549 of NZ_FSRQ01000002.1, forward strand.
ATCTGAGAGATGCGTAAGTTTGTATTTACTGCTTTCTGGGTTTTCATGAAGATATTCGAGAATATATTTAATTCTTAAATCATTAATATATTCATTAAACGATTTACCCCGATGTTCTTTTAAAATACAGTTTATATATTTTGTATTCGTATCCAAAATACTTACAAAAGTACTTTTTGTGAAGTTTTTAGCTGTAAAAGCTTTTCCTTTTTCAAACTTTTCCAGTTTTTTTAATAAATCTATTTTTGTTGCATCTAATATTAAATGTGATTTTGGATCTTCGCAATCCGAAACAACTTCTTCGTCATTATTATCTTCTATTACATCAAAGCTTTCTTTCTTTTTATTCCTTTCAAGTTCTTTTATAATCTCTTCAAAATATATTTTTTGCTTTTTTCTTTTTCTCCTTTTAAACACCAAAACACCAACCGACAGAATAACAGCAAGTAAAATAAAAATATATTTATATTCTTTTTGATGCTCCAGATTAATATCCTGTCTATTAATTTCCCCGTTAATAACTTTGATGCTTTCTTTTTTAGAATGATCTTTACGTGTTACAAATTCAGCAAAAAGCACCTCTCTTTTTTCTGAAGTATCAATATTAAGCTTTAAACGCTGTTCTAATAAAACAGTTAATCTCTCGTCCATTTCACTTTTTCTGGCAATATCAATTGCTTTATCAAAATAATCTGCTGCACTTTTCTTATCTTTTTCTTTAGCCGCAATCACAGCTTTACACACGTAATATATTTCTGACCTCCAATTAAACTCGTCAGAAAATTGCGAAATATCATATGTAGATTCAAAAGAAGAAATCTGTTTTTCAGCTTCTTCTACATTGCCTATTTTGAGGTAATCGAAAGCCAAATAACATCTTGAAAAGGCAAATTCAGAGATGGCAAATTGAGGGAAGTTTTTATCTGAGCTTTTTTGAGAATAATTATTACAGCGTACACGATATGGAATGGCTGCATCAAACTTTTTTTCATTTTCTAAAGAAATCGCCTTTAGTTTCAACGTCATTGCAGCTAAATAAGGATTATCTGATTTTTGAGCAGTTTTTTCTGCCTTACTCATATATTGAGTGGCTTTTTGCATAACCCCGGACTTATGATAAGACAGAGACAAATAATAACTGGCAATAAAACCTCCTTCTAATGAATGCTGCTCCAGGAATAAAGAATCAGCTTTTTTAGCATAGAAAATACTTTTACTAAAATTCCCTTTTAAATAATACCCAACAAAAAGGTAAAGATAGCTTTTAGAAGTTTCAGCATCAGTATTAGATGTCTTAAGCATTTTCTCACCCTCATTAATTATTTGTCCAGAACTTTTAAAAGATTTTTGGTAAATATCAAAGGTTGATTCAGATATGTTTATTTTGTTTTGCCCAAAACAGGTAACTGCAAACAAAAAGATTACAATTTTTAATACTTTCATCATCAATGCGTTTTTCTGAGTTAATTTTTAATACAGCCTGAATGAATATTAAATTTTTACTTTAACAATCAAAAACATATATAAAAAATACAGTCCCTTATTTTATTTTTAGAATAAGAATACGGTTCATAAAGTAACACAATAAAACTTATATTATGATAAAAATTGACCACACACTTACCACATATTATAACTTCTAAGAGGTTATAATGCAATTTGTTGTTAAAAAAAATCATTTTATTACCATTACAGAAAAAACATTCGTTTTCAAATTGAATATAAACTGAAAAAAAATAAAAAGCCCTTCACTGATAATCAGGAAGGGCTTTTAAAATAATTCGTTATTTATACATTAAATCAACATAAGTTATGTTTCATCGCAAAAAGTACGAGACCCACTCTATTTTTGATATCTAATTTAATAAAAACAGAATCTCTGTAACCATCGATTGTTTTAGGACTTACAAACATTTTGTCTGCAATTTCTTTATAGGTAAGTTCTGTACAAGCCCATTTGATAAAATCTATTTCTCTGCCTTTTAATTCTGAAAGTAAAGATGCGATTTTAGTATCTTCAGCTTTTACTTGTAATAGCTTCTGAGCAACAAAATCGGTGTAAAAACTTCCTTTTTCAAATACGGTATCAATTGCCTGAAAAAGTATCGAAGGCTGCATATCTTTCAATAAATATCCTTTTGCTCCGGCTTTCAGCATTTTGATCAGTATTTTTTCGTCATCTTCCATCGTCAATGCAATTACTTTGATATCAGGATAATGTTCTGAAAGCCATTCTGTGGTTTCAATCCCGTTTTTAAAAGGCATATTGATATCCATCAAAACTACAGCAGGTAGTTCTGGAGCTTTTTCAAGAGCTTCAATAAAATCTTCCCCATTCGGATGATTCATAATCACACGATACTGAGGATTTTCTACAATCATGTTTTCTAACGCTTTTGACATTAAAGTGTGATCATCAACAACGGCTATCGGAATTGTTTTCATTATAGGTTTTTGTAATAGGTTATTGAAGTTTGAGTTCCTTTATCAGGTTCAGATTGAATGGAAAATTCTGCATGAATAATTTTTGCTCTCAATTCCATATTTTTTAATCCGGAACCATCTTTTTTAAGGTTTGTATTAAACCCTTTTCCGTTATCAGAAATCAGAATGTCTAATTTCTCGTGGTCATCTTCAATTTTTATAGAAACATTTTTCGCTTTAGAATGCTTCAAGATATTGTTTATACTTTCCTGAATAATTCTGAAAAGAATCAAACCATGTTTTGGCATAATATCAATATCATGCTTTTGCGTGATCAGCTCTATTTTGAGCAGTCTTAATTTCTGGATTTTACTGATTTCTCTTTCCAAAGACTCTATTAATCCGAAATGAATTACCTGCTCTGTAATCAATGTCTTCGACAAATCACGGATATCCTGAATACATTCCCCTAACAATTCGTTTAATTCTACCAATTCTTCCTTTTCGGAGTCTCTCATTTTAGCAATCAATTGGTTTTGCCTTAAACGGACGACAGAAAGTTTTTGACCTAAATCATCATGCAATTCCTGACCAATATAATTTAAGGTCTGCTCTTTCATTTCGATTTGAGATGTTGCCAATTCTTTTTCAAACCGCATATCTTTTTCTTTCTGAGCAATCAATAATCTTGTTTTCTTTTGAATGAAAATCACGTAAACGAAAATCATCGTTAATACGATAATCAATAAAGTAAATGTAAATATTATGACCAATTTGTTTTCTTCCATACTTTACATTCAGGTTTGTCTAAACTTATCGGGTTTATTCCAAAATAATCCAAAAACAAGAACCCCGTTATTAATAAGGTTTAAAAGAAATAATATAAAAAAATAAAGCTCTGGTGAAACTTTTGTTCTGAAATAAAAGATAGGGATAATTCCGATATAATAAATAAGCGAACTTACCGAAATCCAAAACGGAAGATAATTCTTAATCTCAAATATTTTATCCGAGTTAAAAGTTTGATATAAAAACAAAATAATTGAAAATGTAAGCAGTAGCAGATTCACATACAACATATTGAAAGAAAATCTGCCTAAAAAGTTCTCTTCAAAGTATAACATACAAAATACGTTCACTAAAAAGATAACCATTATAACAGTCTGAATGTTTTTAAGCAGCTTAGAATCAAACAATTGGTAATAATATAATAAATAAAGAAAAAAGACAACAGAACCGCCAATGACGTAGAACGTATCTGTTGCCATTTTTATAAACTTAAAATAGAAGTAGCAGAAAAAATCTAATAATGAAAATATGACAAAGCCTGCAAAGAAAAACAAGTTTACTTTTTCGATTTTTTTATAATTTATAAAAATCAAAATCAAGACTCCCATCAAAATTATCATGGATACTTGCTTACCAATTTCTACATCCCAAACCATTTTGTAATTATTTAGTTCATCGTCTCTACAAATGCATTGGGTGGTGGTGCAAGATTCGTCATATTCATAGGCTGAATCGATTCTATATCTGCATTTTCATCTGCCACACCTCTTCTTTTCTGTCTATTTTCAGAGTTCTGCGTTTTAGTTGTTGGCATTAAAAAAACCGTTTGATATCCCGCATATTCAGGTTTAGCCATTTTATTTGTGGGATGATTCGCCGGATATTTCCCCATATAGATTCTAATTCCCACATTTTGCAAGTTTTTTTCCTTCGCATTTTCTTTTACATATTTAATGTAGCCTTCCATTTCTTCAATAGAAAACCAATACCATCGAGAATCTGGGTTTCCGTTTCGTGATTGCATAAGAACTTTATTATTGGTCGCAGAATATTCATCAAAAAGAACCCTCGCTTCTTCATGAGTAATCAGTTTCTTTTTATAACTGTCATCAACAGGAGGTTCTGGTGGTGGTGGAGTACAACGAATAACACTCAATAAAAAAACAGTTGAAAAAAGTACGCTCAAAAACGAACTTAAATCCTTAAACAAAATTGAAGTTTTCATCTTTTATAATTTATAAGGTTATGTAACAAAAGTAGTTATAAGCCCAATTACAAAAAAGAGGAAAAACACTCTTTTTTATATTGATCTAAATTTTGAATAATACATAATATAAAGTTAGTTGAAATCTCGTTCAAAAGAAGAGATAAATTCAGATAATAATTCACTGAATTTTTAGAATTAAATTGAATTTGAAATAAAAGAGAATCTTGAATTTTTGCTTTAACAAAAAGTATATAAAACAAAAAAGACTGTTAATCAATGATTAACAGTCTTTCTATGTACCCCAGACGGGACTTGAACCCGTACATCCGAAGATACAGGATTTTAAGTCCTGCGTGTCTACCAATTCCACCACCAGGGCGTGATGTGAGCGAAAAACGGGACTCGAACCCGCGACCCCAACCTTGGCAAGGTTGTGCTCTACCAGCTGAGCTATTTTCGCAATAAAGTAGTGCGGATGAAGGGACTCGAACCCCCACGCCTCACGGCACCAGATCCTAAGTCTGGCGTGGCTACCAATTACACCACATCCGCATTATTATTGAGTTATTTTAAAGAACTTGTTTCGTTTTTGTGAGTGCAAATATAGGGCAATTTTCTTTACTTCCAAACCTTTTTGAAAAAAAAATTAATTTTTTGTAAAATTTATTTCCGTGTTGCTTTATTACATTTCAATTTACTACTTTTACAAAGTTAATATTTACGATATGGAATTACAAGGAACAGTAAAGAAAATCACTGATGTTCAAACATTTGCGAGTGGTTTCCAAAAAAGAGAAATGGTTATTCTTACACAAGAGCAATATCCACAGCCAATCAACATCGAATTTTTACAGGATAAAATAAATTTGCTGGATTCTTTGAAAGAAGGAGAAAATGTAAAAGTAGGCATCAACATCAGAGGTAGAGAATGGGTTTCACCACAGGGAGAAACTAAGTATTTCAACTCTATTACAGGATGGAGAGTAGAAAAAGTTTTGGATAATGGTTCTGAACCTACCCAAGCTTCTCCGTCTCACTCTGCAGCTCCGGTTTCAAATGACAACCCTTTTGCTGGTGACGATGATGATGATTTACCTTTTTAATCAGAAATAAAATCAAATACTAATCCTGCTTTTTGAAAAGTGGGATTTTTTTTCTCATAATGGTTCGATTAGACGAAAACGAAATATCATTTCCCGATCCTGCACAGTATGACGGTCACGAAGGCATCATCGCTTTCGGTGGTGATCTGTCTGTAGAAAGAATCTGGTTTGCTTATCAGAATGGTATTTTCCCTTGGTTTAATCCCGGTGAGGAAATTCTTTGGTGGTGTCCTGATCCCAGATTTGTGCTTTTTCCTGATGAGTTGAAAGTTTCGAAATCAATGAGAAAAATTTTAGATAAAAAAGTTTTTACCATTACCGAAAACCAGAACTTCAGAGAAGTGATAAAAAACTGTCGCGAAATCAACCGTAAAGGGCAGGAAGGAACCTGGCTTTCTGATGAACTGATGGAAACTTTTAATACACTTCACCGTTATGGGCTTGCCCGAAGCGTAGAAGTCTGGCAAAATAATGAGCTCGTTGGCGGACTTTACGGCATACTAATCGGGAAAGTTTTTTGTGGTGAAAGTATGTTTGCAAAGGTGAGCAATGCTTCCAAAGCAGGATTTATTCATTTTATAGAAACCCACCAAAACGATCTTGAACTGATTGACTGCCAATCTCACACCGAACATCTGGAAAGTCTGGGTGCGAGAATGATTCCTAAAGAAGATTTTTTAAAAATTTTACACCAAAACAATGAACGCAGATAAAGAAAAATGGCTTCTTCTGATTTTACTAAGTGCCATTTGGGGCTCTTCATTTATTTTAATTAAAAAATCCTTAGAACATTTCAGCCCTTATCAGGTGGGAGCTTTAAGAGTTTTAATTGCCGGAATCATCTTAATGCCCGTCGCTATTTCAAAGTACAAACTTTTCCCTAAGAAACATTTGAAATGGCTAATTTTAGCAGCTTTTACAGGGAATTTCGTCCCAATGTTCTTATTTCCTATTGCCGAAACAGAAATCAGCAGCAGCATCGCAGGAATCATCAATTCTATGATGCCTATTTTTGTCATTATTGTAGGCGCATTAGTTTGGAAATTTGAAACCACAAGAAGACAGATGACCGGAGTTTTTATAAGCTTTACCGGAGTTTGTTTGCTTGCTTTTGGGGGAGACGATAATACTCAGTTTAAATTATTCCCTATACTTTTGCTTCTTTTGGCAACATTATGTTACGCAATGAGTACAACAACCGTAAAATCAAAGTTAATGGATGTATCATCCACTATTTTATCGGCATTTGTATTTTCTTTCGTTTTATTTTTACCTTCAGTAATTGCTTTACTTTCCACAGGTTTTGTTTCCGAATTCACTTTCAGCAAAGAAAGTATGATCGGATTAGGATTTGTAAGCTTACTCTCTGTTTTCGGAACCGGATTGGCGATGATGATGAATTATCGATTATTGAAAGTATCCACTCCACTTTTTGCATCCACCGTTACTTTGCTGATGCCGATTGTTGCTATTATTTGGGGCGTTTTAGACGGTGAAAAACTAACGACTTTGCAATTGGCAGGAACAAGTATCATTATTGCCGGTTTAATCTTTTTAAGAGCCAAAACAACGGTGAAAAAATAGCCGATATAACTTTCCTATTGCTCATTTAATCTTTAAAATTAATTTAACGCAAAGTCCGCAAAGTTTTTTTTCGCTGTTGAAAATATTTTTCGTTCGCAAAGACGTTTCACTCAGCAAAGAAAGAAGATTCAAAAAAAAATCCCGCATTACTGCAGGATTTCTTATTTTAAGTAAACGTTAAAAATTGGCTTCAGGAAATTTCAAAACTTCTAACTTCCATCATCCAACATCAAGCTTATAAATTCTTCTTTTTAACCTTTGCTTTAGCTTTCTTCACCTCGTCTTTGATATACGGATATTTTTTCTGCATATCTGTAATCAATGAAGGATCTAGCTCCAAAGCTTTTTCCAAAGATTCACTGCCTTCTTCTTTATTATTTAGAATAAAATTACAGTTACTCAACTGATAAAACAATTCTGCTCTGTAATGATGCTTCAAGGCCAAATTTAAAACTGTAACAGCTTCTTCATATTCACCAACTAACATCAAAACTTCAGAATAGGCATACCAATTGTAAAACCTTGAAGGTTCAGCATCTACCAGTTTTTTCAAACAAGAAAGGCTTTCTTCAAATTTACCTGAATCAATAAACAAAAATGCCAATCTTTTCTGATAATCAAGGTTGCTGTCATTTAACAATGTTGCTTCTCTTGCAAAATGCAAAGCTTCAGGCATTCCGCCCATTTCTTCATAAAGATAAGACTGCTCCATCATCGCAAGATAAAATTGAGGATCTTCTCTTAATGATTTCTGAAAAGCATTTAAAGCAATGATTGGCTGTTTTAAAGCTTTGTGACACAATCCGATTTTATAAAAAGTAAATGCTTTTGTATATTCCAACTCCAACATTTCTTCGTATACTTCAATCGCTTTATGATACTGATTTAAAGCTTCATAACAAGCTGCTTTGCTCGCATAAACTCCAACTGCGCTGGAATTGATCGCTAACATATAATCGAAACCTTTGATGGCTTCTTCGTAATTTTTTCTATTGAAATAATATTGCCCATACTCGCTCCATGCAATTTCTGAATACGGAAAATCATCAAGATAACCGTTCAGAAAAGCTATCGCTTCCTCACTCTTATTCAGATCATTAAAGCACACCATAGCGTTTTCCAAAGAATATTCATCCATCGGATCTTCTTTGAGTGCTTGCTGATAATGTTTAAGAGCGTTAAAAGGATCTCCAAGATTCACATATTCGTCTGCAATAAAGTTATTGAGGAAGTTTTCTTCTTCCTTCAGTTCTAGGGCTTTTTTGCAGATTTCGATGGATCTTTTAGGGTTTCCTAAATTCGAATAATATTTGGCATAGCAAACCAAAAAGTCTGTATTCTCCATAGAAGAACCTTTTAACTCGTTGATTAATTCTTTTGCCATATTATAATCTTCCCATTCTAAAAGAACCTCCAGTTTTTTAATCTTGATTTCTAAAGAATTGGGATGGAGTTTCAGACCAAAATTAACCGCCATATCGGCATAATTAAAGTCTCCAAGCTCCAAATAATAAACAATAATGTCTTCTAACTCTTCTGTATCGAAGTAGAATTCATCATTATTTTCCATCATTTCTTCGAACTTTTTTACCAGTTCATTTCCAAAATATTCTTCCAATATAAACGAGTTTAAGATTTAAGACCAGAGATATGAGATATACAAATACTCGCTTCTGAAAATCTTATTACTATAAAGTTAATAAATAATTTTTTTAAAATGATGAATTTAGTTTGAATATTAAATCAAACTTTTGATCTTTGCGATCATATCATCACCCAATTTATCGGCTTCTTCCTGAGATTTAGCCTCTGTATAAATTCTGATAATCGGTTCTGTATTCGATTTACGAAGGTGAACCCAATTGTTTTCAAAATCTATTTTTACGCCGTCAACCATAGAAACCTCTTCATTTTGATATTCTTTTTCCATTTTAGTTAAAAGATCATCTACATTAATTTCCGGAGTCAGCTCAATTTTCTTTTTACCCATAAAATAGCTTGGATAGCCAGCTCTCAGTTCAGAAACTGTTTTGTTTTCTTTTGCCAAGTGCGTTAAAAACAAAGCAACTCCCACCAAAGAATCTCTTCCGTAATGAAGATCAGGATAGATAATTCCACCGTTTCCTTCACCTCCGATTACAGCATTTTTTTCTTTCATTAAATTCACCACATTCACCTCTCCTACTGCACTTGCAAAGTATTCTGAATTGTGGGTCTTCGCAACATCTCTCAAAGCACGGCTTGAAGAAAGATTTGAAATTGCTACTCCATTTTTATTTTTCAATAAATAATCTGCAACGGCAACCAAAGTATATTCTTCACCAAACATTTCTCCCGTTTCATCAACCAGAGCTAATCTGTCAACATCCGGGTCTACAACAACACCAAAATCTGCATTTTCTTTCTTTACCAGTTCACAAATATCTCCTAAATGTTCTTTCAACGGTTCAGGATTGTGAGGAAACTGTCCGTTTGGTTCGCAGTATAATTTAATTGTTTCGCAACCTAATTGATCCAAAAGCATAGGAATTGCAATTCCGCCTGTAGAATTTACAGCATCTAAAACGATTTTATATTTTTTAGCTTTAATTGCTTCTACATCAACCATCGGCAAATCAAGAATCTTCTGAATATGAATATCAAAAGCATCTTCTCTGGTTTCATACTGACCTAAATCATCAACTTCAGCATAGTTGAAATCTTCGCTTTCAGCCAAAGCTAAAACTTCAGCCCCGTTTTCTCCGTTGATGAATTCTCCTTTTTCATTTAATAACTTCAATGCATTCCATTGTTTTGGATTGTGAGAAGCCGTTAAGATAATTCCACCATCTGCATTTAATTCAGGAACCATTACCTCAACAGTAGGAGTTGTAGAAAGTCCTAAATCAACCACATTAATTCCCAATCCCTGTAACGTTGCTGTTACTAAAGAATTGACCATCGAGCCGGAAATTCTTGCATCACGACCGATAATCAGGGTTAAGTTTTTTTTATTTTTATTATTCTGAAGCCAGGTTCCGAAAGCAGAAGCAAATTTTACAACATCAAGCGGTGTTAAGTTATCACCAACTTTTCCACCAATCGTTCCGCGAATTCCCGAAATACTTTTTATTAATGACATTTTTTATATTTTTAATTTTCTGATTATTAACACGATGCAAAGTGCATCTTTAATTCTAATAATTCAAAAAGTATAGATTATTTTTAGTTTAAATTTTCCGTTTGCAAAGATACTGAAAAGACAGTTAACTCAGAGTAGCGGAATTTTTTTCTGAATTTTATTATAATTTCTTTCTACCACTTTTGGAGGCGGAAAGCGATAACCGATGTACAGAAGCCCATAAGTATTATTATTTTCTACCGTAGAATTTTCTTTTTCGTCATAAGCTGTCGCATTAAAATTAAGTTTTCCGCCAAAAAGAAAACGGTCAGAATTGTATCCTATATGCAAACCTCCAGAACTTTTTACTGTTACATATTGCTCATTTTGCTTTGGCCCTCTTGTTCCATTATCTAAAGTATCTTTAAAGCTTGTAAATTTTCCTCCAAAACCTACAGTTAAAAATGGAGCAATATTCACTTTTTCGGCAATCACCCAGTTATAAAAATATCCGATGTTTGCCCCGAAATTATACTGATATTCTTTACTTTTCAAACCATCAATGGTATTTCTGAAAACTGTAAAGTCATAATCTAAAAACGGAACCCAGCTTCCTTTGCTGTTTTTTTGCCATTCACCTTGTGTATAAAGGCTTTTTAATGAAAAATCTTTCTTTAAAATATACGCTGTAGACCCACCAAAAGTCTGAACTCTTAAATCAGGAAATTTAATATAAGGATCTCTGTCTTTTTGCCAACCCGGAATAAGATCCTGCATATTTTCAATATAAAATCCTTCTACATTTTTATAATACGCAGCCTGTATAAACCTATTTGGGAAAAATCTAAAACTGAAATCGGTGTAAGAACTGTTTCCTTTTCTTTCGTTGTCATTATTTCCGGGGAAAAATCGAGGTGCAAAAGACAAAGTAGCACTTATAATCCTGTAATCAACAGACAAGGAAGCTTTTGTTTTATTATTGATAGAAAGTATGGTTTGATTTAAATTTTCTTCGCCACCTTCAGAAAAAGTATAGTTTTCTATATTCGTATCAAAGTTTACACGAATCATTACCTGATCTGCGTAAGACTTTATTTTTGTGCTATCTGTTTGTGCTTTAGAATAAAAACCAGACAGACAAAGAAAAAAAACAGAGACTGCTTTTGAATTCAAATTGAGATTAAGTTTTAAGAAATGAAATTACTACAAATAATTTATAACAATCGAAAGAATTTATTTTTTTATGAAAATTCAAATTAGAAATAATTTATACCTTTGTAAAAAGCAGATTATGAATACGATAATAGTACATCCTACAACACCCGAAGAAACTAGCTTTTTAGAAAATCTTTTAAAAAGAATGAAGTTTTCCTTCGAAAAAGTTTCTGAAGAAATTATAACTGTTTCTCCCGAAGAATTAAAATCTATTAATATCGGTATTGATGAAGCTAATGACAATAAATTAACTGACAGCGCTGATGTTCATCAAAAAGCTCGAGCATTATGTTCAAAATAAAATGGACTCCTGAAGCAGAAAAACTATATTTTGAAACATTAGAATATTGGATTAACCACAATAAGTCTAATAATTATTCTTTAAAAATAATTGCAGAGGTGGAAAGAAAAGAGAAATTACTCTCTAATAATCCTTTTATTGGCGCAATAATTTTCGGAACAAAGGAAGAAATAAGAAGAGTTCTGGTTTTAGAAAACTTTTCTATTCATTATAGGGTAAAAAAATCAACTGTTGAGATTTTATCTTTTTGGGCAAATAAAAAAGACAGTCCATTTTAATTTATAAAAATCCTTTTCTAAGAACATCCGCAATCTTTATCACATCCAGATCTTTTGGAGCTGAATTTCTTTGGTGAAAAATTTTTCCTGATAAATCTATACAAAGAATAGCAGGCAAAAAGCACCAAAAGTGCAATAATGATATATTGAAAAATTAATGAAGAATCCATTTTACTTTAAAATTTGATAAGCTATCAACGACACAAAATATGCCAAACCGGTCATCATTGCCACCTGAAAGCCAGTCCATTTCCAGCTTTTGGTTTCTCTGTAGACTACTGCAAGTGTAGAAACACACTGCATTGCAAATGCGTAAAACAACAACACCGAAACTCCTGTGGCAAAATTGAAGACTTTTTCGCCATTCGGTTTGATATCGTGTCTCATTTTATCGATTACTTTTCCTTCCGGAGCATCGTCATCCAAACTGTATAAAGTAGACATTGTTCCTACAAAAACTTCTCTGGCTACGAAACTCGTCAAAATTCCAACACCCATTTTCCAATCATAACCAAGCGGTGCAATTGCAGGTTCAATAGCTTTTCCCATTTTAGCAAGATATGAATGATCTAGATGAACATCGCTTGCAACAAACTCATTTGGAGTTTGTTTCGGACCGAAATAACTTAACACCCAAATAATGATACTTACAATGAAGATAATCTTTCCGGCTCCTGTAATGAAGTCCCAAACTTTTCCTAAAACCAGTTTAAAATCGTAACCGAAAAGAGGTTTTTTATATGTCGGCAAATCCATCACAAGATAAGTTTTACCATCTTCTTTAATGAAGTTTTTAAGAATTGCCGCCGATAATAAAGCTACAAAAAACCCTAAAAGATACATTCCTAAAAGCACCAAAGCTTTGTATTGAATTCCAAAAATTGTGGCATCAGAAATAATTAAGCCAATAATAATACTGTAAACCGGAAGTCTTGCAGAACAAGTCATAAACGGTGTTACCAAAATCGTGAGTAATCTTTCCTTTAAATTTTCAATATTTCTGGTAGAAATTACTGCAGGAATCGCACAAGCTGTTCCTGAAACCAATGGAACAATACTTTTTCCATTTAATCCAAATGGTCTTAAAATCCTGTCCATCAGGAAAACCACTCTTGCCATATATCCTGAATCTTCCAGTAAATAGAGGAAATACAGAAGGATCCCGATTTGTGGCGCAAAGATGATAATTCCTCCTAAACCAGGAACAATTCCTTGAGAAACCAAAGAATTAAGTGGTCCTTCCGGAAGATGTTCACCTGCAAAATTAGAAAGCCAAGCAAAAGCTTCGTCGATCCAGTTCATCGGATATTCTGCCAAAAAGTAAACACACTGAAAAATAATTAAAAGGATAAACAAGAAAACGACATATCCCCAGAATTTATGTACAAGAACTTTGTCTAATTTCTCTGTTAAAAGTTCTTTAAACTGAGCTTTTTTAGTAATAACATCCGCTAAAATCTTGTCAACATTCTGATAGCGTCTTACGGTTTCCTGAACCTGTAATCTTTTCGGAACTATATTTTTTGATTCTGAATCTGAATTTTTTCCAAGCGTAAAATTAATCCAAGATTGATACTCATTCTCTGAGTTTTTATCAAGAAGATTTTTATGCTCGGCAGGAATTTCAAAACTCGGTTTTTCAGAAGTCACAAAATCATTGGTGAAAACAGCTTCTTTAATTGCTTCTATTCCTATCTGTTCTTTTGCATTGGTCTGAATAACTTTAATATTCAATGCCTGAGACAGTTTTTCAACATCAATGTGAATTCCTCTTCTTTCCGCCTGATCGATTTGATTTAAAACCAAAATCATCGGAATTCCAAGATCCTGAATCTGCTGGAATAACAAAAGACCTCTTTTAATGCTTAATGCTTCCAGAATATAAACGACTCCTGAATAGTTTTTTTGTCCGTCAATAAGAAATTTAGAAAAAATTGCCTCATCTTCAGAACTCGGATAAATACTGTAAGATCCGGGAAGATCTACAATTTCAATCTCCTCGTTTTTGTAAGAATAATTCCCTGAGTGGCTTGATACGGTAACACCCGCATAATTTCCCGTTTTTTGCTTTTTGTTTGATAAAGCGTTAAAAACGGTTGATTTTCCTACATTCGGGTTTCCTACTAAAAGTATCTGTTTTTTATTATTTTCCTGCATTAATCAAATCTTCTACAATGATAAAATCTCCTTCTTCTTTACGCAAAGCAATACGGCTTTTTTCATCGCCAAATTCAATGTAAAGGGGGCCGTTAAACGGTGCCTGATAAAGAATTTTAAACAGAGTCTCGGGAAGAAGCCCCATTTCTATAATTTTGGTCGGCATTTTTAGGTTATCATTATCATAGTCTACTATTTTCCCAATTTTATTTTTTGGAAAGCTGCTTAATGTATGTAATTGAATATCCTTCAAGACCCTAATTTTTTGTGACTGCAAATATAGTTATTTAAATTTAATCTAAATAACGTTGGTTTTCATATTTAAAGGCAGTTAGATTTATATTATTTTCAATTTTTTGATACAAAAAACCCAAACACATCACTGCATTTGGGTTTATTTTAAATATAATTTAGTTGATAAGGATCTTATTTTTTGTCTTTTTCTTTACCTACTTTTTCAAGATTTCCAACACTTATAGAACTTGCTTTTTCTATAGGATTGTCATTTGCGTTATAGAAATCTTTATACATTTTTTCCTGCTTTTTTATCATATCTCCTACAGTACCATCGGTTCCCGGCATTGGTTTAGACATTATTTCTTGTGACATCATTGGTCTTACCGAAGCAAAAGGATCTTTTTTGAAGTCATTAAAAGTTTTTTCAAACTTTTCTCTCGTTAATTCTTTTGGTTTTCCGCCTGTAGCCTGCATTAAGCCTTCAATGTAAGAAAACTCGCTGTATTCTTTTACTTTTTTATTACCCTGTAATACCCAAGAATAATTTTTGTCGGCATCTTCAATTTTTACAATTAAGCCAGGAAGTCCGCTGAATTTATATGGTCCATCCTGAAAAGGAAGATCTGAAGAGAACCATGCCGTCCATTTTCTTCCACCATATTCAGTCGTAGCTTTTTGAGCATTATATTCGCCAATTTTTTGTTTTTCGTCTGAGATTTTCCAGTTAAATTTCAAGTCTTCAGTGTATGCAATATTTACGGGAGTCATTCCATTCGCTACTTTATCTACATACTCCACTTTCATACTTGGGTAAAGTTTGTGAATTCTTGCCGAAAATTTCGGCGTTTTAAGAGATTTTGAAAGATCTTTAAAAGTACCCGCTTTTTGCATTGCTTCCATCTCTATTTTCATAATAGAATCTTGAGAAATTACCGTGTAATCCTGATAAACAGATCTGTTTTTATCTGTAATATCCAGTACGGTAATTACTTTATCAATCTTGGTAGAATCTTGTTTTGGTTTGAAACTCAATTCGTAGAAAAAACGGTTTGAGCTTTCTTTTGATTCCTGTGCATTTGCAGCAAAAGCAAAAACAGTAACAAATAGTATTGAAAATATATTTTTCATTATATAAAAGGTTTACTCAATTAGTTTACATTAGTTATATTTTGTTACAGATTTTATCAAACAAAATTATAATTCATTTAAAAAAAAATTTTAAACCTCCAATAATTAAATCGAAAGATTCTCTATAACCAGGTTTTCGCCACTTACAAAAAGGTGATAATGTGACCACGTTTTATTCAAGGTTTCAAAAAAGATTCTAGAGGTATCTTTCTGCATGGAATCATGAAGCTCAATAACAAGAATTTTGACTTTAGGTAGCCAATTTTCGTAATTTTTAGAAAAGACTTCTTTCTCACTGCCTTCTATATCCATTTTTAATAAATCAATTCTATCAAAATTATTTTCCTTAATAATTGTATTGATACTTATTGCTTCAATTTTACCGTTTTCATTGTCTTCTACCACTTGAATTCCCCATTTTGAAGCGTCTTCATTAATGATTTTTAGTTTAACATCATTACTCCAGAGACCTTTATGCAAGACCTTTACATCAGAATAGTTTTTAAGGTTTTTCTCTGCCATTAGAAAATTATTATCATCAGGTTCAATTGTTATGATTTGGGCATCTGGGAAATTATTCTTCATTAAAACACTAAAAAGCCCCACATTTCCTCCTGCATCTATTATAATCTTAGGATTTTTGTATTGATAGGGCATATATTGTTTTTCTATAAAAACCTGTTTAAAAACATCGATGTCAGATTCTTCATTTTTTCTAAGATTGATAGGATGTTTTATTCCATAAACATGAATGTTATCTAAGTTAGAAGATGAAAGCTTTTTATAAAGCCTATACCCTTCTTTGAATCCGTACTCATTGTAATACGGTAAAAAATTTTTAAATTTTAAATATATTTTTTTTCTCATCTATTCGATTTTTTTTTGCTAAAGTAAAATTTTTCTTTTTAAACCTTCATCAGTTTTACTATAAACTTATAATATTTATTACGTTTAGAATAATTTATAAATGGTTGAATTTGAAAATTCAGTATCAATTTTTAATCTTTTATAAAAAATAATTTTTCACCCTTTTAAAAGTTTTAAATTTAAGCTCACCTTAAAAAATATTATATGGACACCTTAAAACAATTAAGAGACGAACTTGAAGCCGAGTATCAAACCACAAAAAGCTTTTTAGAAATCTATCCTGATGACAAAAATGACTATGCTCCACACCCGAAAAGTATGAAAATGATGCATCTTGCCACTCACATTTCGGAAGTTTTTGGATGGCCCGGATTTATGCTGAATTCTTCAGAACTTGATTTCGCCAAAGGCGGAATGGAACCAAAGCATCTTACTACAAAAAATGAACTTTTAAAGGTTTTAGAAGAAAACCACAAAGCAAGTCAGGAAGCATTACAAAAAGCATCTGAAAACGACTTAGAACCAAGATGGGCTTTAAAAAATGATGGTCATGAATTGGCTTCCTGGACGAAATATGAAGCGATTCGTCACAGTTTAAATCAGATTACGCATCACAGAGCACAATTGGGAGTTTATTACAGACTGAATAACATTGACCTTCCCGGAAGTTATGGTCCTACGGCAGATAATCCAAATTTTTAAATACGCATTAACTATTTTAAAACAAAAAACCAATCTCGATGAGATTGGTTTTTATTATTTATTTAAAGTTGAATTTTACTGTAAACATAACTTGGCTTGGTCTGAGTAATATTCTTGTATAAGAAATATTTGTAGTATTAATATCGTACGTTTCAAATACTTTTTTATTTGCAATATTCATCCACTTCACTTCAAAGTCAACTTTCTTTTTAGACCATGAAAATTGATATGAAAGATCGTAGAATCCATTACGATATTTTTCATTGGCAGCATTTGTATTTACTTGATCCCAGTTGAATCCTATTGTATGATTTTCGATAGGATACAAGAATAAACCTAAGTTATGGGTGAAACCAGTTCTTGCCGCATCAGAATTTACTCCTCCTATACTTGTTTGGTCTGTTCTAGAGAAACTCGCATTATAATCTACACTCATCCAACTGAAATATGTATTGTTGAATTTTACACCAAAAGACTGGCTGTTATTTTTATTTGTAAAAGATGCATCATTCAGAAAAGCATCAGACTTTGATGTATTATTACTATAGCTAATTGATGCGTTGGTTTTAAATTTGGGGAAATACTTTCCTATTTCTGCATTATAACCGCTGCTTACTATATTGTTGTCTTGCTCTATATATTCCATTACTGAATATCCTCCAACAATTGTTGGGTTCGAAATCAAGTTTCGCTTCGCATCAGAAAGTCTATAACCAACATTGAAAAATAAATTATTTAGAGGATTACGGTATTCCAACCTAGCTCCTGCAGATTTATTATTATTTTCAGGAATTGGATTATCTGCTGCCATTGCATTTAGCCCCGTTGGAGATACCATTAATAATCCTGAATAAGCAGTATTCACTTCACCAAAATTATTGCTGATGTTACCATTTAATGATGCTTTAAAGAATGAAGCAAAGTTATACTGTGCAAAAATATTGGGTTCGAAAGTAATTTTATTTACAGATTTTGAAACCGTTCTTAAAGGATCTTCTGCATTGATATTGTTTGAGTTTACCGGAACATTAGCATAAAGCATCCAAGAATCACTCTTATAATTAATTCCTACACTTCCGTATGCAGTAGCAGTTGTATATTTAAGATCGTTATCGAAAGCAGATCCATAACCAAATACGTTCCCATTTTGATAATTTGTAAGAGCAGATCTAAGATCTGTCGATTTATAGTTTAAACCGATTTCAGGAGTGAAAGTCCATCCCTTAGCAGAGAAACCAATATTTGCAGAATGATTGGCTTCAAATGTTTTCAACTGTAAATTTTGTCTTACAGATTCTGCTGCACCTCCTGGGTTAAAACCTGGGATATTAAGATATGAAGCAGGAGTAATATCTAATTTCTGACTGTCATTTTGGTAACTGATAAATGACTGTACATTCACCATTTTCTCTTTCCATGGAATAATTGTGCTTAAAGAGTTCTGGAAAGAAGAAGTAGGAGACTCCAACGCTTCTCTACCATTTCTGCTAACTAAATTATCCGTTCTATCTACAACCGCTCTGTCAGCATTCCAAAACTGTGAGAAGCTCGTTGTATTTTTAAAGAAGCCTTTCTTAGCATTTTTTGTGAAAATTAATTCTCCTTTAAGTTTATCTGTGAAAAAGTTGTTTAATATATTTTGTGTAGTACTGAATGCAGGTGTTTTTGCTGTCGCAAAATAGTCTACCTGACTGTAAGATTCTCTTTCAACAGCATTATTTGTATAATTAGCATTTGCTTTTAGCTCCCATTCTTTTTTCTTATCAATATTGGTTAGATAATTTGCTGAAAGATAATGAACATTATTAAACAAATATCTTTTCACAGGAAGATTAGGAGTGCTTGCATTTTCTACATTCAGCCAATCATTTTGAGACGCGTTTATTCTTCTTCCTTCAAATCTATTTCCAAAAGCTAAAATATTTCCTTCATTTTCTACCTGCTCTCCCATATTGTTGGTCTTATAATTCACAACCCATTGTTGCTTTTTACTGAAAAACATAGGAGTTAATTTTACATTCCAAAGCCATGGATCACCAAAACCAGAACCGACTTCACCTCTACCCGTCATTGTTACGGATTTTTTAAGTTTAATATTTATGGCAGCTGCATCAGAAGGAATTTTTCCCTGTAACATTTTTACAGGTTGATGATTTTCTAAAACTTCAAGTTTTGAAATCGCATCTTTCGGTAAAGAATTGGTAATCGTTCCATAACCTCCTTCCATCAAGTCTTTCCCTTCAACATAGAATTTATTGATTGCGTTCCCTTGATATAGAATTGTTCCATCAGCATTTACTTCAATACCCGGAATTTTCTTCATAATATCAGCCAAAGTACGGTCGTTCTTATTGTCGAAAGCTTTCAAATCATAAGAAATGGTATCTCCTCTCGAAGTAATCATTTTGGTTTTAAGCTGTACTTCTTTGATTTCTGTTGCTTCAGATTGTAATTTGAAAGAAAGCGTCTGATCGCTGTTGCTGATCTGTTTTGTAATTGGTTTTTGGTTAAAAGCTTTTACTTTTAGATCTACATTCGATTCTGAAGAAGTAAAAGAAACTTTGTATTCTCCTTTAGAATTGGTAATTCCGTAGGCAAGAATTGCATCTTTTCCGGGTTCTTCAATCGTTACACTTGCGCTTGGAATCGCAACACCATCTTCGTCGGTAATTTTTCCGGAAACAGTTTTTTGTGCAAACGTAATCACGGATAAAAAAACCATCAGGAAAAGGTAAATTTTTCTTTTCATATATATTAATTTATTTTTTTAACGGTAACATATGGAATCGCAATACTTAGATTCATGATGGTATTTTACCAATCACAGCGATTTCATAATTTATTATTTGAGTAATTAGTTAGTTATTAATGTTTTTTGTTACACTTTAATAGAGATATAAATTTTAGATGATAGTTAAATTAGTTTTTTATAACTACAAACATAGTTATAATTTTAAATAATAATTCTCCTATATTTATATTTTATAAAACTTTAACGTTATGAGGTTTTTAAATACACTTAAAACAATAAATAAAATCACTAAAAAGTGAACAGTTGTTAAAAATAAAGTGAAATAAAAAATGATCCCGAATTTTTAAATCCAGTTTAAAGTAATTATAAATCTAATTTCGACTCAATTAAAATGTGATTAAGGTCATAGATTAAAAATATCTTAATTTATTTTCCGTAAGTAAATATTTAATAATTTTGTAACATTAAACTATAAAAAAATGGGGGTTATTCTAAAGCCTATAGATATTGTTGACGATATTACTCAAGAAGAGTTTCGTGAGAAATATCTGATACCAAGAAAACCAGTTGTGATAAAAAATATGGCCAGAAAATGGCCAGCCTATCAAAAATGGACCATGGATTATGTAAAGGAAGTGGTAGGAGACGTTACAGTTCCCCTATATGACAGTGCAAAAGCAGATCCTGCCGCGCCAATCAATACTCCTACAACGGAGATGAAATTTTCAGATTATATCGATTTGATACAGAGAGAACCTACCGATTTAAGAATTTTCTTTTTTGATCCTATCAAACGTGCCAACAAACTACTTGAAGACTACATTTCTCCTTCAGAATTAATGGGTGGATTTTTAGATAAATATCCTTCTATGTTTTTCGGTGGAAAAGGTTCTGTAACATTTTTACATTACGATATCGATCTAGCTCATATTTTCCATACTCATTTTAACGGGAGAAAACATGTGTTACTTTTTGAATATAAATGGAAAGAAAGGCTTTACAAATTACCTTATGCAACCTATGCTTTGGAGGATTTTGATATTTCTAATCCTGATTTTGAAAAATTTCCGGCTTTAGACGGTGTGGAAGGAATTGAATGTTTTCTGGAACATGGTGATACTTTATTTATGCCTACAGGATGGTGGCATTGGATGAAATATCTGGATGGAAGTTTCTCACTTTCGCTTCGTGCGTGGGATAAATCCTGGGCTGTAAAAGCCAATTCTTTATGGAATCTTACCGTTCAAAGAAATTTTGACAATATCATGAAAGGCCAATTCAAAAAGAAATACATGGATTGGAAAGAGAAAAAGGCTGTAGAAAGAGCCAATTATGCTTTGAAAAAGGGTTTGCCTAGAAAATAGAATAGCTTTTCATTTCCATGGTCAAAGTGATTTTTGATTTTAATAAAATTTTATTTTGCATAAAAAAGCCCCTAAATGTTAATACTTTTAGGGGCCTATTTTCTTTATATCTTAATTAAAAAGCATACCAACGCCCACATTTATTAACGCAAAATGGTTCAAAGTCAGGATCTGTGGTAGAAGCTTGAATGCAGGCTGCCTCGGTAGTGTAATAAGGTCTACCTGATCCCCACCAAGATGCACATTCTGGAGTAATACCTCCTTTAATTGATTTTAAATTTTCTCTTGAGATTTTGTTTAATTTTTTCATAATGATTTTGTTTAATTTTCCTACTCTATACGGTTTTCGGATACCCCGATATTAATACACTAATATATGAAATATATTATAACAAAATCAAAAAAAAAATTTTATTGATAGTTTTAATTATACTATTCGTCTTTATTATTGCGAAATGTATTTAATATCTACAAAATTTGTCAGCCAAACATTATTTTCAGAAAGATAAAATTCTATCCCATCATCAAACATTTTTTCTGTATTAATGGTTAGAATAACCGATTTTCCGTGACGCATCCCGACTTTAGTAGCCGTTTCTATATCCTGACTCAAATGAACGTGTTGTCGGTTTCTTTTTTCAATTCCTTTTTCAAAAATGGAATCGATATTACTTTGAGCCGTTCCATGATATAAAAATTCAGGTGGTTTTTGTGGAATTAAAGCCAGATTAATATCAATAGAATGCCCTTGATTTGCTCTGATACTGGTTTTATCTTCATTAAAAATAAAACGTTTTTTATCGTTGGTTTCCACAATTTCGTTCAATTCTTCAAAGGTAAGTCCTTGATAAGAATCTCTCTTTGATTTTATGATTAATTCATCAACATTTGCCCATCCATTTTCATCTAAATTCAAATTAATGAGTTCGGGATGATGCCTGAGAACATAGCTCAGAAATTTGCTTGTTTTTTTCTTATGTTGCTCGGTCATTGTTTGTGTTTTTTATTTCATTAATTTATTTTCTAATTTTATACAGAGCCCTTCAATATCCTCTTTCCTAACTAAAACATCAATCCATTCTTCAGGAATATTTTCAAAACCATAATAAATTCCTGCAATTCCGCCTGTGATTGCCCCGGTTGTATCGGTATCTTCTCCTAAATTGACTGCTTTCAGAACTGCTTCAGAATAACTTTCAGAATTTAGAAAACACCATAATGAGGCTTCTAAACTTGAGAGTACATATCCCGATGAACTTATTTCTTCTTCCTCCAAAGTGTGTAATGGATCTATGTCGTATTCACCAACTTTTAATTCTAAAATTCTGTGGAATTTATCCATTTCATTTTGAGAACAAATAGGATTGTTATCCAAAAATTCACGAACTGTTTTCTGCATGGCTTTATAAGCTTCCCATTTATCCTTTTCCTTCAAAATTTCCAAAGCAAATTCCAGATAAATAAAACAAGCCAGAACAGAACGAATATGGCCATGTGTAATGCTGGAAACATCTTTTACAATATCAAAACGCTTTTCAATCGGAAAATCTTTAATGTAAAATAATAACGGTAAAATTCTCATTAAAGAACCATTTCCATTATCAAATTCACTTGTTCCGCCGCATAAAGTCGGGGATGTTCCTTTACTGATTCTGTGAATGGCCTGTGAAGTGGCTATTCCAATATCAAAAACACTTCCATGTGGTGTCCAGACTTCTGCATTGTACCATTTCAAAAACTTTAAAGCTATATCTTCCAAATCATATCCTTTGCAAAGGCTATCCGCAAAACACAGCATTAAAGAACTGTCATCACTCCAAGTTCCAATCGGTTGACGATGAGTTCCAAAAGCTCTCATTGTTGTAACTGGTGATCGTTTCAGTTGGTCACAGCTTCGGAATTCTACCGGAACACCTAAAGCATCACCGATACAAACTCCGAAAATCCCTGCTTTTACAATGTTTTCCATTAGGCAAGATTTAACAATTTATCATACAATAATTTCATTCCTTTGGTTGCGGTTTCCTTCATTACAACAGCTCTTTGTCCATATCCAAAGCCTGTTTCATTAGGATTTATGACAATTAAAAGACAATCATCTTTAATATCATGAAGCAATCCTGCAGCCGGATAAACCTGCAAAGACGTTCCGATTACTAAGAAAATATCTGCTTCCTTTGCTTTTTTCGTTGCTTCATTCATCAATGGAACATCTTCCCCGAACCAAACAATAAAAGGTCTCAATTGAGCTCCGTCTTCCGCTTTATCACCGATATTGATGTCTGTTTTTTGTTCGTAAATCAAATTTTTATCATTGCAAGAACATGATTTGAACAATTCCCCATGAAGATGAATGATATTGGTAGAACCCACCCTTTCGTGCAAATCATCAATATTTTGCGTGATGATCTGAACATCGAAATGCTTTTCTAAATCAGCAATTAATTTGTGGGCATCATTCGGTTCCACTTCATGGAGTTGGCGACGTCTCTGATTGTAAAATTCCAATACCAAAGCTCTGTCTTTTCGCCATCCTTCCGGACTTGCCACGTCGGTTATGCTATGATTTTCCCAAAGACCATCTCCGTCTCTGAACGTTTTTATTCCGCTTTCGGCACTGATTCCGGCGCCGGTTAATATCGTTAGTTTTTTCATTTGTTTAATTTTTATCTCTCGCAGATTTAGCAAATTATGCAAATCTTTTTATCTGCTCAATCGAATTAATCTGCGAGATTATTTAAATTCGGAATATTTAAATTCATTCCAATAATTTCTTATAAATCTCTTCATTTTCGTCATCAAAACAGACAAAAATAATTTTTTCTATGACTTCTGATTTGAAATTCTTCACCTCATCAACAGCAATTTTTCCAGCTAATTCTTTTGGAAATCTGTAAACTCCTGTACTGATATTTGGAAAAGCAATTGTTTTTATCCCTAAGCTTTCAGCCATTTTTAATGAATTTATATAGCAATTTGCTAGTAGTTTTGAACCTTTTTCTTCATTGTCATTCCAAACAGGACCGACTGTGTGAATTACGTATTTCGCAGAAAGATTTCCGGCTGTGGTTACAACAGCTTCTCCTGTTGTGCATTTTCCTTGTCGGTTTCTGATTTCAATACATTCATCTAAAATCTGTTTCCCACCTGCGCGATGAATCGCCCCATCAACTCCACCTCCTCCAAGTAAGGACGAATTGGCAGCGTTAACAATTACATCTGCTTGTATTTTGGTGATATCTCCTTTTATTAATTCAATTTTCATCGAGATTGTTAGTTTTTAAATTAACCTTAATTTTTTGTTTAAATCTTCATCATCAAACTGTAATGGTTTTTCTTCGGGTATCATCAGACTATCTAAATCATCATTCAAAACAAATTGATATTGTTCTTTTACAAAATCTGAAATATTTTCAATTAAAATCAAATCCTCTTTAGCAAAAGAATGAGTAAATTCATTTCTCAAACCGATCTGAATGGCTCTTCTTTCTAATTTTTCACCAAAAGGATCATGATCCGGATCCCATTGCAACCTCACCGAAGATTCTTTTATCTGGTTTTGCCATTCTTCTCTTGAAATTCCCAATCTGTCATTGTAAGTTGAATAAACGGCATTTTCAAGATACCTTTTGAAAGCTTCCATTTTTAAGTGAATAGCTAAAACACATTCCTGTCCGTCCTTTGTTCCCCAACCGTTTCGGTACATCATCCAAAGGAAATTTGGTTTTATCCAATTCTTTCTAAGCTGAATGCTCCTCCAAAATATTGATTTTTTAATGCAAATTCGCCAATTTCTTTCCGATAAGATTGATAAACAATAATTTTGTCATCATCATATTGAGCCATGATGTAATGACCTTCTTGAGGCCAATCCAGTAATTGCTCTTTATATTTTTTTAATTTGAGTTTCATTTTTTAGTTTTAATAATAAATTTTCTACATCAGCATTCGCAGGTTCTTTAAAATCTTTCCCAATAAATACTTTTGTTACCTTAATATTTCATACAATTGCCTGATTAAAAGTATCCATTTCTTCTGAAGGAACCCACAGTTCATTATGATTTCTTGCTCCCACATTTTGGGCAGGATATTTATTCACTATCTCTTCCAACACTTCAAATTCGGTTACAAAACCAAGATAATTTCCTGCTTCATCTCTCGTATTCCATTTTTCTGCAATTTCGGAAGCATAATCCACATTTAAAACAGGATAGAAAATCGGTTGCCATTCTAGTCTTGGAGGAAATTTTTTGTAATTGTTTTCGATAATTAAAATCATTTCTTTTTCTCCGACGGGTCTGTATAATGTTATAGTTTTCATGGTTGTGCTTTTTTATATTTTTAATTTGTTTTTTAACGCAAAGGCGTTTCACTTAACGAAGATCACAAAGAGTTCTTTATGATGATAAATTTTGACTAATAATTTTATTTCCTTCAGTCTGCGGATTTGTTGCATCTCCTTTCAAATATGTTATTGTTTTCATGTTGATTAAATTTCAATTTTATTTAAACTTCGACACTTTTCAATGTTTTTTAGTGTTCCACTTTTTCTTTTTTCATCAGTATTAAAATCAGCGGCTAAAAAATGTGTACAATGTTCAATTCCAAATTGATCTCTTTCATAATCAGAAGTAAAACATGCTACTATTTTCCATTTCTCTGCCTTTGTTTTAAACAAATTGGCAAAATATCTTGGCTTTTTTCCGACATGAAGAATCGTTACATTTTCAGATTTATCCTTTAAAAATTCCATCATCAAAGTATCAGTTCCTGAAAAATCTCCTATAATAAATTCGTATTCGGAAAGATTTAATTTTTTTAATGGTTCAATATAAAATTGATGAAAGTTTTCCCATGTTACATTCCCATTTCCAGATACATATATTTTTTTCATCGTTGTGTTTTTAATATTATTTTTAACGCAAAGTCCACAAAGCTTTATTTACTACTATCTGCTTTTAAGTTCGCAAAGGCGTTTCACTTAGCTAAGTTTACAATGTTTAATCAATTCTTTTAAAATCTTTTGAATAAGGTGAGTAAGATCCAAAAACCTGATCAAATTTCACCTTAAGATTTTCTATTTTAAATCTTTCATCCAACTGATCAAGACAAGTTACCACCAAATTTTTCTTTTGTGCAACAACATAAGCTTCATCCAATTTCAAGGCATAATTCAATAAATCATAATCCAATTCTCCGAAACGCAGATCCTTTTGAAATTCATTAAAAGTACAGGTTTCTTCTTGATTATTTTTCAGGTTTAGCAATTTTTCATTGCTCATCCATCCGCTTCCGTGGCGGGTTGAATAAGATCTTGTCACATAAAACATTTCGATATCCTCAATTTTTAATAATTGACAGATTTCATATGCATTTTTAGAAGTCGTATTTGCAAAAGTCACATTCGGAAAAACACCGTGATCCATATCAAGTAAAATTCCCTGGCTTCCTTCAAAAATAAGATGATTAAATGATTTTAAGTACTCATAACCTTCTATTTTCCAATGTATTTTATCAATAGCTTCCAAAAAATCCTGCAACGCGTTTTCAATTTCTTCTCCTTCTTCAAAACCATAATAATTGGCGATTCCTTTTAATTTTTCAACCAACATTGTTCTTGGAGCGATTAAATCAACTGCAAATAACTTGTACGGACTTTCATTTCTTTTCATCGTTGCACCAACTCCTTTTCCGCATGTTCCATGTTCTAAATTTTTGACATTCTTTCTGTTATATAAAACATCAAAAGGAGTTGTTACTTTAGCTAAAGGATGAATAGTTAATTCAATATTTCCATTTTTCTGAATTAATTCTTCCCTTTCGTTGAATAAATAGGTTGGATGAATCGTACAATGCTCTGTAAAATACGAAGGTAAACCACGCAGCGCACCACTCGCAAAACTGGAATGAATGTGCTTTTTATCATCAATCATCACCGTATGCGCCGCTTGTTGACCTCCTGAAAACCGAATAACTACAGTCTCAGGATGTTGCTGAGCCAGAAAATCGGTTGTGATGCCTTTGCCTTCGTCCCCAAATCCTAAGCCTATAATTATTTGTGCTGTTTTCATTTTTAATACATTTGAATATTATCTAATCCTAAATTTTCTGTTGTTTTCGTAAAACTATCTTTAAATTTACTACAAACCACATCTTTAATCACCTTCGGAACATCTCTGTAATCTTCAATAGACAAACAGTTTTGCCCCAACAGATCTTTCCAGCCTTTGTCTGCATCTACCGCCTGTCCGGAATGTAAAACGCTGATGTGAAAAACTTCATATTTCTTCTGAGCTTCAGCCAACAGTTCCGTATGTTTGAAAGTCTGTTGACCCGTTCCCATCAATTCTCTGATCGCAGAAGCAGGAAGTGTTTTCAAACAAGGTTCGTCACCCACGGTGAATAATAATCCTTTTTGATTTCTCTTTTCAAAAGCATCTGTTCTTGTGTGAAAAGCGGCAAAATACCAAGCCAACAAATAACTTTCTCCTGCATTTCCTCCTCCTCCAGACTCGATGTAAGTTCTTGTTAACCACATATCAAGCTCTTCATCTCCCGATTCGAACTGGCCGACTTGCAAAGGATAACCGTCACATTCGTGATCTCCGATTCCTAAGAATAAAAGCGCCGGATCAGGAACTCCGTCCTGGATAATTCCGCCCATCAATTTTGGAAGCCCTTCTTTAATCAAATCATAAGGAATATGTCCCATACTTCCCGTCACATCAAGCCCTAAAATAATAGGAACTGAATTTGGATGAACCGCAGAATCTCTTGATTCTCTGAAAGAAATACCATGTGGATTCATAGATTCATGTGCTTTTCTTTTTGCATTCTGCGTGAAAATCTCACTTGCAGATTTTGATGCATATCCTGCTTTCTTTGCTCTGTCAAAACGAGCGTCCATGTCGTATCTTGTACTTCCCATAACTTAAAATTTTTTGCCAAATAAATATTCGAATCTTGTTCTTGTTAATTCTAATTGAATATTTAAATTTCTGATGATTAATGATAATTCTATGTCTCTCTGAACGAATGCTTCCGGCTGAAAATCAGCGAATGTTAAACTGTTTTTGTCTAAAGGACTGATGTCGATCAAGCCTTCCTGCTCTCTTTCCAGTCTTTTGATTTTCAGTTCGATATCTTCTACTCTCCGCTTGTAAATCAGCTCTGCATCATCTCCGATAATTCGGGCACGGCCTTCTCTTATCTGGTCATTATTTCTTTGTAATGACTCGATGAATCTGGGTTTTAAGTCTTCTTCCATAATTCATTTTTGTTTGTGTTATTTTTACGCTATTTAAAAACTGCATGGTTTTACTTTAATTCTTTTCGAATTTCAATAAAAAAGGATTAGCTAGGATTCTTTTTAATATTAATATTTTGTTCTTTGGCCTTGTGTTTTTATCCTCTTAATTCGTCTCTAACTTCCATTAAAGCAAATCCTAATAAATTTTCACCATTCCATTGTTGTGGATTTTCCGCTTTTGGATCCGTTTCCAGCATTCCGATTCCCCAAATTGTATCGTAAGGACTCGCTTCTACTAAAATTTTATCGTTTGTTGAAAGCAAAAATTCTTTAAATTTTTCATTTTGTGAAAACTTCAACAGATTTCCCTGTTTTACGATTTCATATTTGTGTTCATTCCAAAGTTGAGGATCAAAATTTTTGACTTTTCTTCCTAAACTTTTTGCCTGATTTGGAGTATCTGCTCTTAAAATTTGTTCTAAAGTTTCAAGATCATTAAATAATTTAGCTTTTCCAGCCATCATATAATGTTCAGCAGTTTTATAACTCATTCCATTTTCTTCAAATTCATAAGGAAACCACTGACTGAAACATGCTTTTGTAATTTCTTCTTTCACAGTATGTCCCCAAAAGAATAGAAAATCTAATTTTTCTTTATTCTGATTATTCTGAAATTTCTTAATAATATTTTCTAATGTGTAGCTCATGATTGCGTTATTATTACACAAATGTAAAAGATTATGGCTTTATCTTCCAAATTTATTTGTGTTAATTTTACGCTAATTAATTTAATTGATTGATTTTCAGGTGTGAAAATTTATTTTATAAAACACGAATTACACAAATATTTTTCACTAATAGCACAAATGATTATTGTTCATTTAAGTTTTTGGCTAAAGCCGATTGGAATTTTTGTTTATTAAAAAACGGGCTAAAGCCCGTTCCTATTGATGTTAAAATTGTATTTATTGAACTTATAATTTTGATGTAGAAAGAATCTTTAAATTACATTAAAAGATTCTTCACTCCGCATTGCTCCGTTCTGAATGACAAAAGGGAAAAATCATTGGTGAAAATTCGTGTAAAAATTAGTGATATCTGTGTTTAAATTTATTTGATCTCGAAATAAAAACCTTGCTCTTCAAGCTCTTTATATTTCTCCTGATTGAAAGTAAATAATTTTCCAGGTCTGCCGCTGCCTTCTTTTTTTAAGTTATTGGTTTCATTCAAAAGTCCGTAACTCATTATTTTTTTTCTGAAATTTCGACGGTCAATTTCCTGTCCGATAATGGTTTTATAGAGATTTTCAAGTTCAGAAAACACAAATTCATCATTTAAAAGATTAAAACCAATCGGTTGATATTGAATTTTTGTGCGAAGTCTTTTTAACGCAATATCAATAATCGTTTGATGATCAAAAGCAAGTTTCGGAAGTTGATTCACACTGAACCATTGTGCATCTTCCGCATCAGAATCAGCAAACAATTCATGATAAGAAGGATTAACCAAGCCTAAATAAGCCACTGAAACCACTCTATTTCTAGGATCACGACCTACGTTACCAAAAGTATAAAGTTGTTCCAAAAAATCGGGTTTTATACCCGCTTCTTCCTTTAACTCTCTTTTTACGGCATCGTCAAGATTTTCATCATCTAAAACTAAGCCTCCCGGAAGTGCCCAACCTCCTTTGAATGGTTCAATATTTCTTTTAATTAAAAGAATCTGAAGATCTTTTTTATCAAAATATCCGAAAATAACTGCGTCTACAGCAACTTTTATATCTTGTAATTTTTTAGGAGAATCCATAATTTAATTTGCGTTACGAGTACACAAAAGTAACCATAAGAAACTTTAATTTCAAAAATAAAATAATATTTTTTCGGAATCTATTTTTTGCTACATTTATAATCATCTTAAAACTAAATATTTATGAAAAATTTATTCTTTGCAGCCTGCGCTGCTCTTCTATTTATCGCGTGTGATAAAGCAAAAATTGATGTGAAAACTTCAACCGGAACAGATTCAATCGCCAACGAAGAATGGAAACCGGTAGATTCTGCAACCGCTAACAAAGCATGGATGGATTTTGCTACGCCGGGAGATATGCAGAAAATGCTGGCAAAATCTGACGGGGTTTGGTCCGGAGAAAATACGATGTGGATGGAAGACGGTGGAAAACCTATGACAAGTACATCGACAACGACCAATAAAATGATCTTTGATGGACGATATCAATCTAGCGAACATAAAGGAAATTTTATGGGAATGCCTTTTGAAGGAATGAGTATTACAGGTTATGACAATGCTAAAAAGAAATTTGTAAGCACCTGGATTGACAATATGGGAACCGGATTAATGACCATGGAAGGAGACTGGAATCCATCTAAAAAATCAATTGAATTTAAAGGAAAAATGACAGATCCTACAAGACCCGGAAAAGACTGTAATATGAGAGAAGTCTATACTTTTGTTGACGATACTCATCAAACATTAGAAATGTATGGTCCTGATTCTAAAACAGGCAAAGAGTACAAAACAATGGAAATAAAATATACGAAAAAATAAAATCTAAACCGTTTCAGGTTAAACTTTTAAGAATAAAAAAATCCGCAGAAATTTTCTGCGGATTTTACTTTTATCTCTTGCCTTTTTACTTGGCTCTTTAGCTAGTCATTCAGTTTCAAAACAGCCATAAATGCTGATTGCGGAACTTCTACTCTACCAATTTGCTTCATCTTTTTCTTACCTTCTTTCTGCTTTTCAAGAAGCTTTCTCTTTCTTGAAATATCTCCACCGTAACATTTTGCGGTAACATCTTTTCTTAAAGCTTTAATGGTTTCTCTCGCAATAACTTTCGCTCCTAAAGCAGCCTGAACAGCAATATCAAACTGTTGTCTCGGGATCAGTTCACGAAGTTTTTCACACATTCTTTTACCAATGTAATACGCATTAGAGTCATGAATCAATGAAGATAAAGCATCTACCATATCTCCGTTGATCAGGATATCCATTTTTACCAATTTAGAAGCACGCATTCCAATTGGTGAGTAATCGAATGAAGCATATCCTTTAGAAATTGATTTTAATCTGTCATAGAAATCGAAAACAACTTCCGCCAGTGGCATATTGAAAGTCAATTCTACTCTATCTGCAGTCAAATAACTTTGGTTAACAATTTCACCTCTTTTCTCAATACAAAGTGTCATTACTGCTCCTACGAAATCAGATTTTGTAATGATTGAAGCTTTAATATAAGGTTCTTCTACTCTATCCAAAAGATTGGGATCAATCATTTCAGACGGGTTGTTGATTAAAATTGCGGTTTCAGGATCTTTTTTAGAATATCCGTGATACGAAACGTTGGGAACCGTAGTAATTACGTTCATGTTAAATTCTCTCTCCAAACGTTCCTGAACGATTTCCATGTGAAGCATTCCTAAGAATCCGCAACGGAAACCAAAACCAAGAGCTGCAGAACTTTCCGGTTCGAAAACCAAAGAAGCATCATTTAATCTTAATTTTTCTAATGAGAATCTCAATTCTTCAAAATCCTCAGATTCGATAGGGTAAATTCCGGCAAAAACCATTGGTTTTACTTCTTCAAAACCATCAATTGGTCCATCTGCAGGATTTACAAAAGAGGTAATCGTGTCTCCTACTTTTACTTCACGGGCATCTTTAATCCCTGAAATAAGGTAACCTACATCACCACATTCAATCGTTTTCTTTGGAACCTGTTTTAATTTTAAAGTTCCTACTTCATCAGCGCCATATTCTTTTCCTGTTGCGAAAAATTTAATTTTTTCGTTTTTAGAAATACTCCCGTTTACGATTTTAAAATAGGCTTCAATTCCTCTGAAAGGGTTATAAACAGAATCAAAAATCAAAGCTTGAAGCGGAGCTTTAGGATCTCCAACTGGTGGCGGAACTCTTTTTACAATCTCCTCCAATAATTCGTGAACACCCTCCCCTGTTTTACCGGAAACTCTAAGAACGTCTTCATATTTACATCCTAAAAGTCCCATAATTTCGTCGGTAACTTCTTCAGGATTTGCAGATGGAAGATCTATTTTATTAAGAATCGGAATAATTTCCAAGTCATTTTCTAAAGCCAGATATAAATTTGAAATTGTTTGTGCCTGAATACTTTGCGCAGCATCTACAATTAAAAGTGCGCCTTCACAAGCTGCGATTGAACGGGAAACTTCGTAAGAAAAATCTACGTGTCCCGGTGTATCAATAAGGTTTAAAGTATATTTTTCGCCATTAAGCTCATAATCCATCTGGATGGCGTGAGATTTAATCGTAATCCCACGTTCTTTTTCCAAATCCATATCATCAAGCGTCTGAGATTGTAATTCTCGTTGGGTCACCGTATTGGTGTACTCCAAAAGACGGTCTGCCAAAGTACTTTTACCGTGGTCAATATGGGCGATTATGCAAAAATTTCGTATGTTTTTCATTTAAGAACTATGTAATTTGCAAAGATAAAAAAAAGAGGGACAAATTGTCTCTCTTAATCTGTAAGCAATGAAATTATTATTTATTATCAGAAAAATCATATTCTCCCGTCAAAGAATCTATGTAAATTTCTTCTTTATCTTCATTTTTCATTTTCTTTTGTTTTGATGCTTGGTCGATAGAACCGGCAACAGCTCCTATTAAGCCAAACATTCCGTAAGTGCTGTTATACTGCGCCGGAAAAATATGACCTTTGTTTGCGATTATATAAAATCCATTCTCATTTTTGTTGATTTCTATGAAACCAGACATTGTTTTCTTGTAAGCTTTACCCTTTTCAATATAAGCGAACATTTTATAAGCAGATATCTTATCTTTTTTACCGTTCTCTATTTTTATTGCTTTCGTAACTTCTCCTTTATCATTTCTTTCCAAAACATAATTTCCTTGTTCCGGACTTTGATTGAAAAACGAAGTGAAATCTAAATAGATTCCATCCTTTAATTGTTCATTTTTAAAAGCTTCGTAGTTATTTTTAGTATAAGCTTCATAATCAACAAGATCATTGAATGTTACTGCATTTTGAATAGGTTCTAAAGTGTAAGCTTTTTTAATAAAAATAGAAAAAATCCTTGGGATATTTTTTACCATTAATTCTGAAACTTCTTTATCCTGAAAGACAAAAACAGTATCTTTTTTATACACAAATCTGTATTTATCTCCCTCTTTTTGAAATAATTGAGCAGAGAAATCCATTTTCCCATTTGTTTTTTTACCATCACTTTCTCCTGTTGAAAGTTTTAATCTCTTTAAAATAAGAACCAATTCATTCTTCCCTGCTAAAGAATTACCCTTATCAAACCAAGCTTGAAAATCATTATTTGGAGTTGTAGGAAAAACAACTTCTTTCATTTCTTTATTTTCCCCAAAAGGAATACTACCAATTGATTTATCCTGCCTTTGATCTAAAACCTTAAATCCTTTATAAGTAACACCGTCAAATCTGGTAATATTTCCTCTAAATTTAATAGCTTCTGTAGCTTGAGCAAATGATAAGATTGCCACAAAAGAGAAGACAATCTGAAATATTTTTTTCATAATTATTTTTTCTGTAAAAATAGATATTTCCTAAAAATTAAACGACCCTCACAATAAATTGCAAGAGTCGTCCAACATTAAAAAAATAAACTATTATGGAGTTTGCTTCGATTCTGAAGCATTCTTTTTTCCGCCGTGAGGTTTTCTTTCATTCATTTTATCTCTCATCATTCCCTCAGACTGAAAAAGCTTCAAGACTTTTTGACAAGGAATCACAGTCTGCATCTTCTCAGCATACTTTTTTCTATTGTCGAATAATTTTTGACCTACATCAAAACTTTGCTGAAGTTTTACTTTTGCTTCTTCTTCCGTGAGTTTTGCCGGGTCAAAATTTGAATCGAACTGACTTTTAATTTTTTTCTGATTGTCTAAATATTCATTATACATCGCAGTAAATTCTGCTTTATCCTGTGGAGCAACATCCAGCATATCAACAACCATGTTATTTCTGAATTGCGTAAGAAGCGCTTTTCTTTCATCTGGCGAAAGATTGTTTATTACCTCTTTTCTTTGATCGGGATTCATTTTCTTCCAATCATACTCTTTGATTTGAGCTTTCAGCCCAAAACTTGAGATAATAAAAAGTGTAAATAATATTTTTTTCATCTTTCTTTTAATTATATAAATCTAAATAAACATCTTGACTGGAATTGTTTGCCAATTCTGCAATTTCTGAATTGGGAAGCGATTCTAAATATTCATTCATATGGATTTCATTAGCCGTTTTTACCGCTTTTTTATTTTGATTTCCAGAATTATTATTAACAACCTGCGAAACCACAGGCTTTATATCCATTTGTTTTTCAACTCTTTGATCACGATTTTCTACTGAAGTTAAATCTGACTCTAAAGTTTCGTATGCTATCTGACTTTCCTTTTTAGGTGCTGTTCTGTTATCAGCATAATTTCCATTTAAATCTCCATTTGTAGAAGAATCTGAATTAGATTGATATACAAATGTCGCTCCGAAAATAAGAGCCAAAGACGCTGCAGCTGCATATCCCCAATTCAATTTGAAAATCGGAGCTTTGCGTTCAGTTTTTATTTCACTCATCACTCTGTCCTGAATATTTTCAAACATATTTTCAGGGACTTTGTAAATGTTTTTTCGTTCTAATTTTTCTAGATCAAAATCATTCACTTCGCTCAACACTCTATTCTGAATGCTTTCAAACATATTGTCTGGCATTTTATAAATGTTTTGGCGCTCTAATTTTTCTAGATCAAAATCTTTCATGTTGTGGGTTCTCAAAAATTATCTCTCGTAATTCTCTTTGATATATTCTTCTATTTTTTGTTTGGCGTAATGATAATTTGTTTTTAAAGTTCCTACCGACATATCAACTATTTTTGATATCTCTTCGTAAGGTAAATCATCATAATACCGCATCATAAATACCAGTTTCTGCTTTTCGGGCAGACTTTGTATGGCTCTTTGCAAAAAAACTTGTATTTCTTCAGCATCACTGTGTGTGTTATCGGCAACCAGATTCTGCATGTAATATTCCGGATCTTCATCGGTTTTCTGCATTTTTTTCAGTTTATTAATCTGCTGCAAAGCTTCATTGGTTGCAATTCTGTACAGCCAAGTATACAACTGACTGTCATTTTTAAACTGATGAAAATTTTGGTAAGCTTTTATAAATGTTTCCTGCAAAGTGTCCTGAGCAAGGTCTCCATCTACAATAATGCGTCTGATATGCCAATATAATCTACTCTGATAAGCATCCATCAACACCCGAATACCTTTATCAAGTGTTCGTGGGTTTTGCATCAGCGCAATAATTTCTGCGTCTTTAATCTTCATAAGATGCTTTCATTGTTTTGGATTACAAAAATATCTAAAAGTTAAATTACTTATTCAATTTTGAGTCCAATATATTAACTTTTAAGATTTATAGCAATAATATTTATTCGAAAATGTCCATTATAATTCAGCTTTCTACTCAAAACTAAAAACTCTTATCTTTGTTTTATGCAAACAGTCATTATCGGTTCCGGGAATGTTGCCTATCATTTGGCAAAAGCTTTCGTTCAAAATGGTATTTCCATAGCCCAAATCTTTGGAAGAAATAAGAAAGAATTGAATAAAATTTCAGAAGAATTAAATATTCCAAATTCAACTAAACATTTAGTCAAATCAGATTTATATATTATTTGTGTAAGTGACGGTTCTATAGGAGCTGTTTCTAAATTGATTACTAAAAAAGATTGCCTTGTCGCCCATACTTCAGGATCTCTTCCGAAAGAGATTTTGATAGGGGAGTACAGGAAATCCAGTTTCTACCCTTTACAGACTTTTTCTAAAACTAAAAATTTAGATTATAAGAAAATTCCTTTTTTTATTGAAACTGAAAATGAAGAAGACCAAAAAACTTTAACCGATTTGGCTTCAAAAATTTCAGATAATGTAATGGAAAGCACCCATGAAAAGAGGAAATATATTCACCTAACTGCAGTATTTGCCTGCAACTTTGTGAATCATCTTTTTGCAAGAGCCAAGGAAATTTCAGACGCACAGGAAATTCCGTTTGATTATTTTTTACCGTTGATTAATGAAACAGTTCAGAAAATTAATGAAATAGATCCTAAATCAGCCCAAACCGGACCTGCCGTAAGAAACGACCAAAGAGTTTTGGAATTGCATGAGCAGTTATTAAAAGATGAAAGTCTCGAGATTTATAAAACAATAAATCATTCAATTAAAAAAATGTATCAATTACCATAAATTTTTAACTTTGATGAAAACCGAAAAAATGGACACAAAAATTATTCGTTCTCTCATCATCGGAGCAGCAATCGTTATTACAGCTTTCGTCTTAGGCTCAAGTTTTAAAAACAGAAATTTAAAACAAGATACAATATCCGTTACTGGTCTTGGTTCAAAAGATTTTATTTCAGATGAAATAAGTTGGGGCGGAAGTTTTGATGCAAATGCAATGGATGCAAAAGAAGCATACAATTTGATTTCGCAAGACAAAGAAAAAGTAAAGGCATTTTTCTACAGCAAAGGTTTCAAAGCAGGTGAATTTGCTTTTGGTGGAGTGAATTTTTCAAGGTCTTATCGTACGGTTACTATAAAAGAAGCAGACGGAGCAGAAAAATCTGAAGATGTTTTTGACGGATACAAAGCTACCCAAAGTGTATTTTTCAGAGCTAAGAAAAATCCGGCTTTGATGAAAAAAATTGAAAGCGTAATTGATAAAACTGCAGAACTCATCAATAGTGGAGTACAGTTTGAACCATCTTCTGCACAATATACTTATTCTGACCTTTCTTCGTTGAAACATAGCTTGATAGAACAAGGCTCCAAAGATGCGAGAGAAAGAGCGGAGAAAATTGTAAAAAGTGCAGACGGAGACCTTGGAAAATTAAAAGACGCTTCGATGGGTGTATTTCAGATTACCGCAAAAGGTTCTACAGATGAAGATAGTTATGGAGGAAATTTTGATACCTCAAGTAAGGAAAAATCAGCGAGAATTACAGTAAGGCTTACTTACAATCTCGACTAATATATTTATTAATAAAAAACAAGGAATTAATAAATGCGATTGATTTGATTTTTTTATCATTCATCAATTATCATTTATCAATCATTAATTAAAATGAGTTATAAAGAGAAATTAAAAGATATAAAAGCATTTGTATTTGATGTAGACGGTGTATTTACAGACGGAAGCGTTTATCTGATGCCCGGTGGAAACATGAGTCGTGTAATGAATGTTTTGGATGGATATGCAGTGGTAAAAGCATTAAAAAACGATTATCTCATCGGAGTCATTACCGGAGGAAACGATGAAATGGTGAGACATAGAATCAATTATTTAGGAATACAGGATTACTATGCAAAATCTCATGATAAAATGGTCGATTATGAAGATTTTAAGGATAAATATAGTCTTAAAAATGAAGAAATCTTAACGATGGGTGATGATGTTCCGGATCTTCATATGATGCAGAATTCGGCAATTGCAACGTGTCCTGAAAATGCTGTTCCCGAGATAAAAGGAATTGCAGACTATATTTCGCAAATAAAAGGTGGAAGTGGAGCAGTACGTGATGTGATTGAGCAGGTGATGAAAGTTCAGGGAAAATGGCATGATGATAATACGCAATCTGTATAAAGGAGATGAAAGAAAATAGATAAAATACTTACAATCAAATATCTATTCTCATGAAATATAAAATATCATTTACCATTAATCGTTTATTATTTATAAAATACTGATGAAAATACTTTTAGCATCGCAATCTCCGAGAAGGAAAGAATTACTGTCAAGTTTAGGTTTTGATTTTGAAGTCGTGAAAATTGACTGTGAAGAAATTTTACCCGAAAATATAAAAATAGAAGCTGCAGCGGCTTATTTATCTGAATTAAAAGCAAATACATTCAGAAATTTGCAAAATGATGAAGTTTTATTAACCGCAGATACAGTCGTTGCCAATGAAAATCAGTTTCTTGGAAAACCGAAAAATGAAATTGAGGCAAAAGAAATGCTCAAGTCATTATCAGGGAAAATACATCAGGTTTATACCGGAATTACGATTAAAACTTTAGATAAAATCATTACAGAAACTGATGTTGCTGATGTAGAGTTTGATGAAATTTCTGATGAAGAAATTAATTTTTATATCAAAAACTATCAACCATTCGACAAAGCAGGAGGTTATGGTATACAAGAATGGCTTGGAATGGCTAAAATTAAAAAAATTAATGGAAGTTTTTATACCATTATGGGACTTCCGACGCATTTAGTTTATAAAATTTTGAAGGAATTATAGATATTTTCAAAATAAAATTTTATTATTTTTACAAAATCATCAAACTGCTGATAATAAAAAGTAAATTAGCGAGTTATATTGAAATAATGAAAAAAAATATAGTATTCCTTTTAGTAGCGATTATTGTCGTTTCCTGTGGCACGAAAGTGAAAAAACCGGAAGCCAGATCAAAGTTTTTAAAAGGATTTTCAACCTATTACAATACCCTGTTTAATGCAAAAGATGCTTTAAACAGTGAGTTTACGGAAAGAGACAAAGCTCATAAAGATAATTTTTATGCGCCCTATATTCCCATATTAACTTACGAAGAGCAACCTTTGGGAAGTGATTTGGGACAATCTTCAGCTTTTGCAGAAAATTCTATGAAAATGGCTGAAGTCAACCGACCACAACAAAATGCAAGAAATGCACCCGGAATGCCTCCAAATCCTGGAATGCCTGGAAATATGCCTCAAGATCCTAACAATCCGGGAGGAAACAAAGGTGCTACAGTTTTAGAAATTGCTGAAGCAAAAGCTTTGAAAGCAATTAATAAATATTCTGTCATCAGAAAAGGAGAGGAGCAGAACAAAACAATCTTTGATGCCTACATTATTCTGGCTCAATCTAGAATTTATCAGGGAAAAGCAATTAAAGCTTTAGATGCTTTAAACTATGTTTTCACTCACATGAAGGAAGATAAAAGACTTCCTTTAGCTCATATTTACGAAGCTTTAGCGTATTCACAAATTAAAAATTATCATAAATCTGATGAAATTTTTAATAAACTTAAAAGTGAAAAATTAAGCAAAGATCATGATAAACTGTTGAGCATTTATTACGCTGAATCTCTTTTGGATCATGGTAAAAAAGAAGAATCTATAAAAGAATTAGACCGTGCTTTTGAGCTGAACAGCAACAGAAAACTAAAAAGCAGAATTGCATTTTTGAGAGGACAGGTTTTACAAGAAACAGGAAAACAAGAGCTTGCAAGAGAGAGCTTTTTAGCCGCTTACAAATATGCCAATGATTTTGAATTTGAAGTAAAATCTCAGATCGAGATCGCCAAAACATTCAACGGAAAAGGAAACTATGAAGGAGCTAAAGATTATCTTGAAAAAATAAGCAAAAAAGGAACTTATGGATCAAGAAAGAATGAATTTTTCTATGCTTTAGGTTTAATGGCCAACAAAGCCGGTAAGAAAAAAGAAGCACAGGAATTTTTTAGAAAATCACTGCTTGAAAAAGTTTCAGACGGACAGGTGAGAGGTTTGGCTTATTATGAAATCGGTAAAGATTATTTGGACAGAAATGATTATATCGGAGCAGGAGCTTATTATGATTCTGCATTGGTTGCAATGACGTATGAACCTTCTAAAATTTTGCTGCAAGATCAGTCTAATTACATTAAAAAGATCTCTAAAAACTATTATTTAATTAAGAAAAACGACAGTATTCTGTCTTTGGCAAAAATGTCAGATGCGCAGAAAACTGATTATTTCGCAAAGTATATAGAGAAACTGAAAATTAAAGAAGAAAGAGAAGAACAAGAAAGGAGACGCGCCGAAAGAAGCAAAGGTTTTGATACCGGAGATTACAATGCCAATTCTCTTTTTGCGAACAGCTCAAATTCTTTCGAAGATTTTGGGATTGCAGCAAAAGGTTTTTATTTTGGAAACACAGGGACAGTAAGCAAAGGTACATCCACCTTTAAACAGGTTTGGGGAGATCGTGCTTTGGTTGATAACTGGCGTTATTCTAAAAAAATGGCATCCCTTCAAGACATGAAGAATGAAGCTTTGGGAGTGACTTCTGCACCCAATCCGAGACGTTTTGAACCTTCATTTTATATTGAGCAAATTCCTTCAGATGCCGGAAAATTATCTCAGTTGAAGAAGGATAGAGATACTGCTTCATTAGGTCTTGGAGTAATGTATCAGAATTATTTTACCAATACTCCTTTAGCAACAAAAACGCTTTATGATTTGGTAGATGTAAAACCAGAAGAAAAAGTAATGCTTCAGGCTTTGTATGAAATTTTTGCGATGAATCATGAGAAAAATCCACAAGCTGCAGCAAGAGCAAAACAAATTTTATTGACTGATTATCCTTATAGTTCTTTTGCAGAATTCGCAAGAAATCCTAAAAGCAATACTTTTGTAAAGTCTTCAGAAGAAGTTGAAAACGAATACAAAATGGCTTTTGCCTTGTATGAATCTGAAAAGTTTGCAGAAAGTCAGGGTAAAATAGAGCAGGTGGTTCTTAAATATCCTAAAGATGCGTTAGTTCCTAAACTAAATCTTTTAAATGCATTCAATGCAGGAAAAACAAGCGGAAAAGAAGTGATGATTCTGCAGCTTGAGCAAATCGTTTTGAATTACGCTAAAACTCCTGAAGGAATTAAAGCTAAAGAAATGCTGAATTATCTGAAAAGCGATATCGCATTCCAGGCAACCGATAATAAAGGAAATAAAATGCAAAATGACCCTTTTAACGAACCGGGACAACCTAGTAATAATCAGCAGTCTCAAAACAGTAATTTTGCTCCAAGCAATACTGGTAATTCTCAGATGAATAATAATGTTCCACAGAATAATAATATTCCGAAAAAACCAGGAAATAATACAATGCAGAAGCTTCAGCAAACGACAGGCGAAGTGAAAACAATGAAACAATAAAAAAAGCGAAGATTATTCTTCGCTTTTTGTTTTTTTCTTTACTCCATGAAAATCTTTAAGATAGAATGGCTCAAAATAAGCTATATCTTCAAAATCTTCATTCTTTATTTTTTCTAAAGTTTTCTTTATTAAAAACTGAGCAGAAGGATATATTTCAGTGTTAAATTCTGCATTCGGAAGCTGCAGTATTTCTTTTGCTTTTAACGCTCCGTCACCTACAAAAAGTATTTTTTTATCTTTTAATTCTTTAAAAGAATTTTCATCTAAAACTTTAGCTTCGGTCTGAACAAGTTCTTCCCCCGAAATTCCATCGTAAACAGCGGTATAAACCTCCATTCGTCTTGCATCGACCAAAGGGATGATTAAGTCATAGTTTTGCCCTAAAAAAGGCTCTATCATGCTTTCCATGGAATTGACCGCAATCAAAGGAATTTTAAGTCCGTAGCAAAAACCTTTCGCAGAGGCGGCTCCAATTCTCAAACCTGTATAAGAACCAGGACCTTTTCCTAAAGAAATGGCTTCAATATCTTTTATTGATAATTTAGCACCTTCCAAAGCCCATTCTACAAAAGTATGGAGCGACTCGCTCTGTTTATAGTTTTCTGAAACCTCTTCTGTAGAGCAAAGCAGTTTTTCACCATCTGAAATGGCTACTGAACAGTTTTTTGAGGAGGTTTCGAGATATAATATTTTCATTTTTTATTTTAATCTTTTCCTAATTTTTTAATTTGCTTATCAAAGTCCGAAATTATTTTTTGAGTTTTGTTAAAAGTCTCATATTCTTTAATTGCTTTTTTTTCTGCAGCAATTTTAGATATATTTCCTTTTCCTTCCAGAATTCTGTATTCGTTAAAATCTAAAAACCGATTGACACTTTTAGCCAAAGATTCCATTGTAAAAGTATTTTGTCTTTCAATCAACCCTTCTATATAATCAAAATATCCTGACACGGTTCTTTCCAGTTGTTTAATTTCTGTTTCTTGAAGGTAATTTTTAGCTATTAAAATATCTTGCTTCAAAACTCTTCCATCCGGAGCATTTTTCCAAGATGTTAAGCCCATATTTTCTTTGGTACAATCGGCAGTTTTATAAATAATTTCAGCAGCAGTTTTTCCGGTAATTGCAAAATGAAATTTATTCTGAACCATTGCGTAAAAGTTTTTCGTAATCTCAGAATTTCTATCATAATCAATACTACACTCAGCAAAAATATCGGTGATTTGTTGGTAAACTCTTCTTTCACTTGCTCGAATAGAGCGGATTCTCTGCAGAAGTTCTTTAAAATAATCTTTACCAAATACATTTTGACCTTGTTTCAATCTTTCATCATCTATCACAAAACCTTTGATGATAAATTCTTTCAAAGTCTGTGTTGCCCAAATTCTAAATTGGGTCGCTTTGGATGAATTGACACGATAACCAACTGAAATTATAGCATCAAGATTATAGAATTTTTGGTTTCTTTCAACCATTCTATTACCTTCTTTTTGAACCTGTAAGAATTCCTTACAAGTTGCCATTTCACTAAGTTCTCCACTCTCAAAAATATTTTTTAAATGAATTGTAATATTTTGAGGTGTTGTTTCAAATAAATTCGCCATTGCCTTTTGAGTTAGCCAGAGTGTTTCATTTTGTAAAAAAACATCAACTCTAACTTTTTCATTAGGCGTGTTATAAATTAAAAATTTTTGAATCTCTTCTTTCATTGTGTTGATATTCTATGCAAATTTATGGCTTTATTTCCACACTTTGCCGGCTCCACAATTTCCAATTAGATTTCTTTTTTATCCAGATTTCAAGTAAAGCCAGTTTCATTTCAAAACTCTGATTTTTATAAAGACCAGCAACTTTTATGGTTCTTCGAATGCTTACTGTATTTTTAAACTGTTTTAATTCTGAAATTTCAAGTTGTGTAATTTCTTTATAGCTTACTTTTTTTGATGAAAAATCTTTCTTAAAATCTTCCAAATTTTGAATCCAGCTATTAGAATGACCAAACGAAACATCTGAACAAAATAAATCAATAATTTGAGTATCATTATTCATCATCAGAGAATCCAGCTTTTTTGTTTGTAATAAAATCGCTTTCTCATCTTTTGAATAATTTTGAGAAAATCCAAAAACAAAGCAAAACAAAAATAGAATAGGGAAGAACCTCATTTTCAAATTCTCAAATTAATTAATTTTCAAATTATCCTTTTCTGTAAATCGTTCTCGGTTCGCTTTGTGCGCTTGGATAAATTGTCATATCTGAAACCGTTACATGTTGCGGAGCGTTGATGCAATAAGCAATCGCATCAGCAATATCTTCAGCTTTCAAAGCTTCATAACCAGCATAAACCGTTGCTGCTCTTTCCTGATCTCCTTTAAATCTGATTAAAGAAAAATCGGTTTCTACAGCTCCTGGTTGAATATTCGTCACACGAATTCCAAATTCTGTCAATTCGATCCTCATTCCTTCAGAAATAACATCAACCGCTTTTTTGGTAGCACAATACACAACGCCATTCGCATAAGTTTGTCTTGCTGCAACTGAACTGATATTAATAATCTGACCAGAATTTCTTTCTTTCATCATTGGAATAAGCGTTTTAGAAACGTATAAAAGTCCTTTTACATTTCCATCAATCATAGAATCCCAATCGTCTGTACTTCCAGCCGAAAGGGGCTCTAAACCGTGTGCATTTCCTGCGTTATTAATCAGTACATCAATGTTTTTCCATTCTTCAGGAAGTGATGAGATGGCGGTTTCTACTTCTTCAAGATTTCTCACATCAAATTTTAAACTAAAAACTTCAGTTAAAGATGATAATTCTGCCTTTACAGACTCCAAAACTTCTGGTCG
This sequence comes from Chryseobacterium scophthalmum, assembly GCF_900143185.1. Taxonomy (NCBI): domain Bacteria; kingdom Pseudomonadati; phylum Bacteroidota; class Flavobacteriia; order Flavobacteriales; family Weeksellaceae; genus Chryseobacterium; species Chryseobacterium scophthalmum. The sequence goes on from NZ_FSRQ01000002.1 coordinate 318,849, forward strand.
TCTTCCACAGATAATAATTCTGTTTCCTTGTTTTGCTAAAAGTTCAGCGGTAGATTTTCCTATTCCGGAAGTCGCTCCGGTGATGAGTATTGTTTTCATAAAAATTTTCAATTTTTAAATGTAATAATGTCTAAAATATCAGCTTACCAATGATTTTTACATTGTTATATTATTAGATTGTTACATTGATTAATTTGCATCAAATGCTTCAAAAGCATCTTCAATATGTTCTATAATGAGTTTTCCTTTTTCGTCGGGAAGAACAGAAATAATATCAAATCGTACTTCCTGATCTTTATTAAATTCTTCCATAAAATGATTGGCTGCCGTAACAATAAGTTTGATCTTACCTTTTGTAACAGCTTCCTGAGGCAAAATGAAAAAATCGGTCGATCTCGCTTTTACTTCTGTTATAATAATTAAATTATCTTTTTCAGCGATAATATCGATCTCAGCTTTTTGATAACGGAAGTTTCGCACAAGAATTTTGTAGCCGTTTTCCTGTAAAAACTGAACTGCCAAATCTTCTGCTAGTTTGCCGAGGTCGTTGTGATCTGCCATTTGAGTTGGAGTGTTTGAGAGTAGGGAAGTTTTAGGGTTTATTTAAAACTCAACCTTTACCTTATCATTAATCTTTACCTTAACCTGGCTTCCAATAATCAACGGTCGATTATCCTTAATGTGTCCATTTGGAAAATCAAAAACAACCGGGAAATTATACTGAGAGATTCTATCGGCAATAAGCTGGTTTGCAAATTCATCAAAGCTTTCTTCGTATTGTTTGTTGTCTTTTTCGTCACCCATATTGGTCATTCCACCAACAATTAAACCTTTTATTTTTGTAAAAACTCCAGCCAATTCAAGACTCATCATCATTCTGTCGAGCGCATAAAAATTTTCGCCAATATCTTCGATGAATAATATTTTATCTTTAAAATCAAAAGAATATTTGGTTCCTAAAAGCGCATAAATAAGCGCTAAATTCCCTCCGATCAATTCGCCTTCAATATTTCCTTTTTTATTAAATTGATTTGATTCTAAACTGTATTTTGGCTTTTTTCCTTTTAAAATATCAAAAATAAAATCATAGCTTTCTTCAGTAACTCCGAAGCTTGATGTTTTAATGGTTTGACCGTGTATGGAAACAAAACCTTTTTTCAGTAAAAAACTTTGTATAACCGTATTATCAGAATAACCGATGTACCATTTCGGATTTTTGGTAAATTCTTTTAAGTTTAAACCATGAATTAAATGTTGACAACCATAACCACCTCTTGAAGCCCAAACTGCAGAAATTTCACTGTCATTTAAAGCCCAATTCATATCTTTCAATCTTTGCTCCTCAGTTCCGGCGTAATTGTATCCGTTTGAAAATTTAGTATAAAGATTTTCGCCTAAAACAGGTTCAAAACCTTTAGATTTAATCATTTCAATTCCTTTTTCCAGTTGAGTGAGTTCCACTGAACCTGCAGGTGAAATGATGGCAATTTTATCGCCTTTCTTAAGTGATTTTGGAAATATTTTCATTAATCAGTTGTTGTTTTTTAATATGATTATTTTAGTGATTCTTAAAATTTAACGCAAAGTTCGCAAAGATTTCTTTTACTATTATTCTGCATATTTTTTGTTCGCAAAGGCGTTCTACTTAGCAAAGAAACCCAAGATATTTCAATTGAAAAATGATTATTTTTTATATTTTAATTCCTTTTTTTCGGCTTCTTCCAGCTGCTTATCAAACTGATTAAACATTTTAAAGCTTTGAAGGAAAATGAAAAAACTGAAAATAATCAGCACAACTCCCACCCCTTTTCTAATGTTGTTTGCCAGTTTTTGAGTCAGTTTATAATGGAATTGTTTTGCAAGAAAAATTTTAGCAAAATCAATTAAAAGATAAGTTGCGATTACAATTGCCAAGTAAAGAATCAATGTTTCTGTATCAGGATATTGATTTCGAACTCCAATTACCGTTACTAACCAAAAAAGAATAACTCCGACATTCAGAAGATTTAAAAGAAATCCGTTGAGGAATGTTTTAAAATAATTCTGGCTGATTATTTTTTCTTCTCCAGGTAAATGCATTTTAGTTTTTGTCACCATCATGATGATTCCGTAAGTAAGAATAAGGATGGAGGTAATTCTGTAAAAACCGGGATGTTTATCAATTAAATTAACAATATCTGCACTTGCATAATAGGCTGCAACGATACATAGTAAATCTGCTGTAATAACACCAAAGTCTAGCGCTAAAGCATGTTTAGGACCTCTTGTGAAACTGGTTTCAATCAAAAGGAAAAAAATAGGACCAATGAAAACCAGGCTCAACATAAAACCAAGACCAATGGCCGACAATATAAGTTCAAACATTCAAAATTGTTTCTATCCCAAATTTAAAAATTATATTTCTATTTGTCTGCAAAAATGAGTTTTTTAAACCTGAATTGTACAATAAAGACTTTTTAAAACAAAAAAAGACTGCCACAATCGGGCAGTCTTCTGTATTTATTTTTAAAATCTTAATCAACAATCTTAAAATCGAGCTGTTTCTGAATTAAATTGGCTTTTACCACTTTAATCTGAACATGATCTCCCAATTGATATCTGTTTCCTGTACGAGATCCGTAAACAGCATGTGTTGCTTTATCATATGTGTAAGAATCATCCATCAAATCGCGAAGTTTGATTAAACCTTCCGCGCCGTTTTCAGGAATTTCTACCCAGAAACCAAATTCTGCAACTCCGGAAATTACCCCTGTGAAAGTTTCTCCCAAATGTTTTTCCATGAATTTCACCTGCATAAATTTGATAGAATCTCTTTCTGCATCGGCTGCCAAACGTTCCATTGCGCTACAGTGTTTTGCTTTTTCTTCCAATTCATTTCTGTCGGGAGATTTTCCTCCATCCAAATAATGCTGCAACAATCTATGTGCAAGCAAATCCGGATAACGACGGATAGGAGAGGTGAAGTGCGAATAATAATCGAATCCTAAACCGTAGTGACCGATAGGATCTGTAGAATAAACGGCTTTACTCATGCTTCGCATCGCCAAAGTTTCGATCATATTTTCTTCGCCTTTTCCTTTTACATCTTTCAACAAAGTATTTAAAGATTCTGCCACTTTTTTGGTATTGGCAAGATCCATTTTGTATCCAAAAGTAGAAACGAAATCTCTTAAAGCTTCAAGTTTTGCAGGATCCGGATCGTCGTGAATTCTGTAAATAAATGTGTTTTCATTGGGTCTTCCGCTTTTCAACGAAACAAATTCCGAAACTTTTTTATTCGCCAACAACATAAATTCTTCTATCAGGTGATTAGAATCTTTACTGATTTTAAAGTAAACTCCAATCGGCTGATTATTTTCATCTAAATTGAATCTAACCTCACTTCTGTCGAAAGTAATCGCACCGTTTTTGATACGACCTGCACGCATAATTTTAGCTAATCTGTCTAAAACATTGATTTCTTCCTGCAAATCGCCTTCTTTGGTTTCTATTCTTTCCTGAGCTTCCTCATAAGTGAATCTTCTGTCTGAATGAATGACCGTTCTTCCAAACCATTGTTTCTGAATTTCTGCATTGTCATTCAACTCAAAAACAGCAGAAAAAGTATATTTATCTTCATTCGGACGAAGCGAACAAACATCATTACTCAAAACTTCCGGAAGCATTGGCACAACGCGGTCTACCAAATAGACAGAAGTTGCTCTTTCGTACGCTTCATCATCCAAAATAGTTCCCGGAACCACGTAATGAGAAACGTCTGCAATATGAACTCCGACTTCCCAGTTTCCATTTTCTAATTTGCGCATCGACAATGCATCATCAAAATCTTTTGCATCTTTCGGGTCAATCGTAAATGTTAAAACATCACGCATATCCCAACGTTTTGCAGCTTCTTCATCAGTGATTCTGCGGTCTATTTTATCGGCATCTCTCTCCACTTCTTCAGGGAATTCGTACGGTAAACCGTATTCTGCAAGAATAGAGTGGATCTCTGTTTCGTGATCTCCCGGGTTTCCTAAAACCTGTAAAATTTCTCCTTCAGGATTTTTATCTCCGGGTTTCCATTCTGTCATTTTTACAACGACTTTATTGCCATTTTCAGCACCGTTTATTTTTCCTTTTGGAATAAAAATATCGGTATTAATTGTCTTTTTATCACAAACTACAAACCCAAATTCTTTATGAGGAACCAATTGGAAAGTCCCCACGAATTCTGATCTTTTTCTTTCGAGAACTTCTAAAACAGAACCTTCAAGTTTTTTACCTTTAAAATTGTAGGTAACAATTAAAACTTTATCGCCCTGTAAAGCGTCTTTCACATTTTTTGAGTGAATAAAAATATCATCTTTTAAGTTTTCAACCGCTACATAAGCATTTCCGCTTTGGTTAAAATCGATAATTCCGGTTAAAGTACCTTCAATATTAAGATTGATGCTGTATTTTCCTTTGTCGGTTTCTTTGATTCTTTGGCTTGACAATAGCTTGTGCAAAGCCTGAATCACCATCTCACGCTGTCTCGGATTTTTATGATCTATTCCGTCTGAGATTTGTTTGTAATTGTATACTTTAGTTTGGTTTTGATTCATAAATCTCATGATCAACCTTCCGATTTCCATTAATTTATGATCATTTTTCTGACTTATATATTTTTTCTTTTTTGCCATTTTTTAATTTGATTGTATAAAGATATTTCCTTTAGCTTGTAATCGGAAATATTTTGTTTTATTTCTAAGTTTTATTTAATTTCTTGATGACGTTTTTTTAAATTAATCATCATCATTTTTTGGATTACTATCCTTTTTTTGTTTAGTAATAGATTATTTAGTTTTTTCTTCTAAAAAATTCCATTTTCCATCTTTGTATTGATAAAGCAAATATCTTTTGCTGAGTTCTTTTTCTTCATTTCCTAAAATGATTGTAACGCTATAAACGCCCGAATTGTCACTTACGACAGGAAATATTTTCATATCAAGTTGAAGATAATTCTGTGCAATTATTTTATTCTTGTCAAGGCTAATTTCTAAGCTCTCATTTGTTTTTTTATGAGATGAATAATAAAATTCTTTCTTTTTATTATTTAAATCTCTGTAAATTCCTTTGTAAAAAGGCTCAATATTTCGTGTTTTAAGATAATTATTTTCATCCTTCATATTTTGTTCAAAAGACCAAAATGGGAATTCAATCAAAGGAACAATTATTTTATTATCAAAGAAATTTAGAATTTTTAAATAGCTATTTTTATTCCATACCTTTTCGAAAACATCTTTGTTAATATACTTTTCATAATGTTTGCATTTAAAAAAAAAATCATTCCCGCAAGAAGATATTATTGTATTGTAATCAGGATTAAGTATTACTATTTTTCTTTCATCAGATTTTATTTTCTGAAATTCTTTCAGTTTTAAAAGCTCATCAAATAGTGTTTCAAAATTAAGTTTCTGAAGTTCTTCAGACTGCTTTTCATAAAGTGCTTTTTCTTCATCATAGATTTTTTGACAATCTACTTTTCTTAGTCCTGAAATTACAACATCTTCAATTTTATCATTATTTACAGAATCTTTTTCCTGTGCTTGAAGACACAGAAAACTTAATAACAAGAAAAATGAAAATATAAATTTATTCAAAAGTTAAATTTCTTTAATCAAAACCTATCAATTTCCATTTGGAATATTTACGATGAAAGTTTTAGTTAAATTTAAAACAAATATGGAGAAGGAGAGAGAAAATTTTCTGAAAGTCTTTATTAAAGAATCTGAAATTTCGTTAGGAATCAACAGCTTGGTAATTTCTGTTGGACAGTGCAAATATATAAAATAAAAAATAAATAAGGCTTGTAATTTGATTTACAAGCCTTTATCAATTTAGCAGAATGCAATTTTGTCTACTCTGTTTTGGTGTCTTCCTCCTTCAAATTCTGTATTCAAAAAAGTTTTTACAATTTCCAAAGCATATTCTTTAGCCACGAATCTTGCAGGTAATGCAACCATATTGGCATTATTGTGTTGTTTAGATAAAGCCGCAATTTCCGGCATCCACGAAAGTGCGCAACGAATTCCTTGGTGTTTATTAGCAGAAAGCTGTACGCCTTGTCCACTTCCACAAACTAAAATTCCTAATTCATTGTCTCCATTTTCAACAGAAGAAGCTGCTGGATGTACAAAATCAGGGTAATCTACACTTTCAAGAGAATGAGTTCCAAAATCCTGAATTTCAAATTCGTCTTGTAACTGCTGTTTCAAATATTCTTTATATTCAAAACCTGCATGATCTGCTGCAATAGCAATTTTTCTTTTCATTTTTTACTTTTAAATTTATTTTTACTTTTATCTTATATCTGCAGTCATTAAATCTTTTGGCAAAGTTACGTTAAATCCGAATTTAATCTTCTTAGTTTCATTAGGTTTTATCTCAAAATTCCAAATCAGGAAACCTGAGCTTTTGTCATAGTCTGCATTATCCGGATTAACAGCTTCTATTTTTATATTTTCTGCGACTGAAAGCGGAATCTGATCTTTCACTTCAAGTTTCACAGAGGTATCTTTATTATTTTTAATAGTGATTTCGTAGAGGTAATTTTCAAACTTTTCTTTTTCACCTAAATTTTTAGTTTCTCTTTTTACCAACTCTCTTTTGGTAAGAATATTCGGATCACTTCCAAGACTGATCAGCATTTCACTCGTCAATTGATTCGTATCAATATTTGCTGTCCCAATTTGTACATCTTCCATGAAAATATCTGCACTTCCAGGCAGGAAATTATATTGTGAATAATCTTTTATAGAAGCCAGAAGGAAAGTTTTGCTTTCTAGTTTTGGTGTTGTAAAATATTTATAATTAGTAGTTACTTCAAAGTCATTCAAATCCTCCGTTACTTCAACATCTGAAGGAAGCACTACATTTTTATCTAAAGAAATTTCTGTTTTCATCGTTCTTTGAGAAATTCTTGATCTAGAGTCTCCCAATACTGCATATTCAGCTACATTTGAAGTTTTCTCATTACTCTTCGGTCTTTGAAATGCCTGATTGGAAACATAATAATCTCGTTCAGTTCTCAGGAACCAGCGGTCCAATTCATAAGGTTTATCTTCTGAACTAAAACTTCCGTTGATTAGTTTTACAGGGATATTTTTAAATTCCAAACCTGTATTTTGCTGAATTTTTGCTTTGTAAGAAATCTTAAGTGGAGATTTTATACCATTAGATTTTATCACATAGTAGGGTCGCCAATTCGCATTTTGAATTTGCTGATTCACTTCAAAATTAACCGTTTGTCTTTTATCACTCGTAATTTGAAGAATAATAATATTATTGTAAAATGTTTCATCATCTTTGGACGATGCATATCTTTTATTCTCCAAAACCGAAATTCTTGATTGATTTTTTGCAATCTTCGCCTGAAAATCAGTTTCCTCTTTGTATAAATTTTTAAGAGTCGTCTGATTAAACTCTATCATTTTTAAAATTTCTGCAGAAGAAGGATTCCCCAATGTCTGATTTTTCTGAATAATTCCTATTGAATTTCTAGTCAGAGTCAGCTCCTGTTCAATCTTTTTGTTAGCATTTTTATAAAACTCAATGCTGTCATTTATAGGACCAATGTTTTTATTTTTACCAAGTTTTTCTGCGTAGTTGCTGTTATATGTTTCGTAACGTAAAAGGTTAATCTTTTTGTCTGGTTTAAAAGATGAAATATCCATTCCACTGTTTCTTCCAAACTCTTTGATGATGATGAAATTTTTTCCTTGCGCTACATCAGCTGAGAAAGAATGTTTGATAATTCCGCCATTTGAATAAATTTTAACTTCTTTAATTTTTGAGGAGGTTGTAGTATAGTTTTCTTGCCCGAAACAATTAAAAACGATTAATACAAAAGACAATAAATTGATTTTCAGCATATTTTTAATTTTTATTTTCACTTTTTCCCAATTCTCATAAATTGTTAGTTAGTTACTCACAAATTGTTAAGATCATTGTTAATAACTGTGGAAAAGTTTGTTAAAAATAATATTTTTTTTCTTCTGAAAAAGTTGTAATAGAAATTACTTCCTAATATTTGAGTAAAAATTTTTAAAAACTTTTTTCAGAGTATTCCTTAGTTTTTCCATAAATCAGTTATTCATAATCAGAATAGTGGAAAAGTTATCCATAATTGTTAGTAAGTGATTGAAAAAACAGATTTTCAGCATTTTAAAATGTGAATTAAATATGAGTTACGTATAAAATAGATGTTATCAAGTTTTATCGTTAAAGTTATCCCCGAAACTCACAACACTCAACAACAGTATTCATTCTTTCTTTTAAAAAAAAAGATGATAGTGTTGATTGGTGGGTAAAGCTTTGTGGGGAATTTTTTGAAAACTTTTAAAAGATTCAATTTTTTGCGAGACTTTAAAATCATACATTTGTGAAACTAAAATTCAAAATTATTTGTGAAATGCTTCTGAGCTTTGAAAATTTGAAATTTTAATTTGATGAAACAATTTCACAGCACAAAAAATATAGATTTAAGTATGAAAACAATCAACGATTTCAATTTTAAAGATAAGAAAGCTCTGGTAAGAGTAGATTTTAATGTTCCTCAGGATGATCAACTAAAAGTTACAGACAATACAAGAATTGTTGCGGTTAAACCAACTGTTGAAAAAATTCTTAAAGATGGAGGTTCTGTAATTTTGATGACTCATCTTGGTAGACCCAAAGGAGAAATAAAAAACGAGTTTTCTCTAAAAAATATTTTAGAAGAGGTTTCTGCAGTTTTGGGACAAAAAGTAAAATTTGTAGAAGAGTCTGTAGGAGAGAAAGCAGAAAAAGCTGCTTCTGATCTTCAACCTGGTGAAATTTTATTGTTAGAGAACTTACGTTTTCATAATGAAGAAGAAAAAGGTGATGAAGGTTTTGCTGAGCAACTTTCTAAGCTAGGCGATGCTTATGTAAATGATGCTTTTGGTACAGCACATAGAGCTCATGCTTCTACTGCCGTGATCGCTAAATTCTTTAATTCAACTAAATTCTTCGGTTTATTGATGGCTAATGAACTAAAAGCTATTGATAAAGTTTTAAAAAGTGGAGAAAAACCAGTAACTGCTATACTTGGTGGTTCAAAAGTTTCAACTAAAATTACCATTATAGAAAATATTTTGCCTGCAGTAGACAATTTAATCATTGGTGGAGGTATGGCTTTCACATTTATTAAAGCGCTTGGTGGAAAAATTGGTACTTCTTTGGTTGAAGAAGATAAATTACCTTTGGCATTAGAAATTTTAGGAAAGGCTAAACAACATAATGTAAAAGTATATCTTCCTTCAGATACGATTATTGCTGAAAGCTTTAATAATGATGCTGAAAGAAAAGAAGTTGATATTTACGAAATTCCTGAAGGATGGATGGGATTGGACGCTGGTGCAAAATCTAGAGATCAGTTTAATGATGTATTGTTAAATTCCAGAACTATTCTTTGGAACGGGCCAATTGGGGTTTTTGAAATGTCTAATTTTGCTGCAGGAACAATAGCTCTTGGTGAAAGCATCGCTGAAGCTACGAAATTGGGAGCTTTTTCTCTTGTTGGAGGAGGGGACAGTGTGGCCTTTGTAAAGCAGTTTGGTTATGCTGATAAAGTAAGCTATGTATCTACAGGAGGTGGAGCAATGCTTGAAAGTTTAGAAGGTCTTGAACTTCCGGGAGTTGCTGCCATAAACAACTAAACTTTAAAAATATATTGAAAGTCTGCTATTTATAGCAGACTTTTTCTTTTTCTATTTAAATTTTTTGATTTCCCTCGTATTTCCTTATTTTTTGACAATTACTTTGAATAAAGAATTTTATTTTTTTAAAATTTTAAGTTTTTTTGTATCTAATAAACTGTATTGTTATCAATAAAAAAATTCTATGCGATTCTCAGAGGGTTTGTTTGAACTTTCGTCTATGTTCTATTTTCAAATTTAGATAATCTTTTCAAAAACTTTTAAAATATAAAATTATTTGAATTTTACTTTTTTCAATTTATGCTTTTTTCTTTCTCATGTACTGAGTTATTATTCATTAAAAAATTTCTGTGGCATTCTCAGAGGCTTTATTTGAATTAAGAATTAAAGCTAGATTCTTGAAAATTGATTTAAACCTTTTATGTGATAAAATTCAAAATTATTCAAGTTTTATTTTTTCGATTTGTGCTATTCTATTTCTGCTATCCTGTATAATTACTAACTAAAAAAAATCTGCGAGATTCTCAGGCAGTTAATTTAAGTTTAAATATATTTTCTCTTTTTATTAATTGTATCACTTACTAACATTTTGCTAATATTTTTAGAATTAAAATCTTTAATTTTTTAAATTTTAGTTTTTAAAGAAAATATGGATTTAAAATTTAGAGTAGGGGAGTAGTGAATGAAATAAAAAAACTCGAGATTGTGTCTCGAGTTTTTATTTTTTTAGTGAAAATAGGGAAAATTGACCTTCATAAACGGCTTAAAAATCAATTTTCTATTTTTTTTCGATAATGTATATCAAACTTGAAAATTCGTTAGAAAAAAGGGCTTTTATGTTAGAAATCGTTCCGTTGATGACTGCTTTAAGCCAAAATAGGGGAGATTTTTTGTATTTTTCGCTCAACATTGAGATGTAATACGAATCTAATACTAACGGCTTTATTTTTCTCATTTTCCAATTTGGTTTTTTAGAAATAAGATTTTCCATTCCATTTTTTGAGAAATGATAAATGTGTCTCGGCACATCATAAGCTGCCCAATATTCTTTGTAATGTTTTGCATCGTAAGAAGTAGGGTTGGGAACAGCAATAATTAGTAAGCCTTTTTCTTTTAATTTTTTATTGAAAATTTCAAGCATCTCATCTTGATTTTCCACGTGCTCGAAAACATGCCAAAGTGTAATTGCATCTAAACTATAGTCTTCAATAGTATTGATATTATCTAAAATGGTAGCTTTTGAAATTTTATTTTGTACAGCTTTTCTTGCATCTGCATTTGGTTCAAAACCGAAAACTTCAAAGTCATTTTCTATATATTTTACAAATTCTCCGGCTCCACATCCATAATCTAATACTCTTGAGCCTTTCTTTATTCTGTCTAAAAGAATTGTTTTTTTATACTGTAAATTAAAAGACTGTAAAAATTTGTACAATTTTTCTTTTAAACTTCCCGAATCCTGATGATGAGAGATATAATCTTCGCTTTCATAATATTTAGAAATATTCGATGGAATAGGGGAGGTTTTAAAAACTCCTTTTGTTTCTGTTTCTTTAATTTCAAATATTTCCTGTGAAAGAAAATGATCTTTTATTTTCATTTAGCTTGTTTCTTTTAAATTAAAAATTAAGATATTCAGAGTTTAGAATAAGCTCATAAATACCTTAATTTTCGCTTTTATTTTATAAATGTTTCACGTGAAACATTTTGTGTTTAACGTCCTAAATAGATAAGTAAAACATTGATATCTGCCGGTGAAACGCCACTTATTCTTCCAGCTTGAGCTACCGTTTTTGGTCTTACATTATTCATTTTTTGTTTTGCTTCTGCAGATAAGCTTGAGATTTTTAAATAATCAAAATCTTCAGGAATCTTTACATTTTCTAGGCGATTAAGCTTTGCAACATTTTCTTTTTCCTTTTCAATATAGCCTTTATACTTAATATTTACTTCAGCCTGCTCTCTAACTTCATCACTATATTGAGAAGAAACTTCTTTTATTGCATCAATTTCTTCCAATTTTTCTAATGTAATATTAGGTCTTGTAAGGAATTGAGAAGCTCTGTAAGCTTGATCTACAGGATTACTTTCCATACTTTCAAGAATAGGATTAATGATTCCTGGCTTTAAAGAAGTTTCTCGTAAAAAGGCTTCAAGTTCCTGGCTTTTAGCTATTTTCTCTTCAACTCTTTTTAGTCTTTCCTCTTTTGCTAAACCTAATTGATATGCTTTTTCAGTTAGTCTGATATCTGCATTATCCTGTCTTAAAAGAAGCCTGTATTCAGCTCTTGAAGTGAACATTCTGTATGGTTCCTCAGTACCTTTTGTAATTAAGTCGTCAATTAAAACTCCAATATAAGCTTCATCTCTGTTAAGGATAAACTCATCCTTTTCGTGAACTTTATTGTGTGCATTGATACCCGCCATCAAACCTTGTCCAGCTGCTTCTTCATAACCGGTTGTACCGTTGATTTGACCTGCAAAATATAAATTATCTACTAATTTTGTTTCTAAAGTATGCTTTAACTGAGTAGGGGGGAAGTAGTCATATTCAATAGCATAGCCTGGTCTGAATACTTTTACATTTTCAAATCCGGGGATATGTCTCATCGCTTTAATCTGTACATCTTCGGGAAGAGACGAACTAAAACCGTTTACATAGATTTCTACAGTCTTCCAACCTTCTGGTTCTACAAATAGTTGATGTCTGTTTCTTTCTGCAAAACGATTGATTTTATCTTCAATACTTGGGCAATATCTTGGACCTAAACTTTGAATTGTACCGTTGAACATTGGGCTTCTATCGAAACCTTCACGTAAAATATCATGTACTGCTTCGTTAGTATAAACGATGTGACAGCTTAATTGTTTGGTTAACTTCGGAGTATCTAAATAGCTGAATTTTTGAGGATTTTGATCTCCTTTTTGTTCTTCCATTTTAGAATAATCAAGGCTTCTTCCATCTACTCTTGGTGGAGTACCTGTCTTCATTCTTCCGGCTTCAAAACCTAAAGAAACTAATTGTTCTGTAATACCAAAAGCTCTTGGTTCACCCATTCTTCCTCCTCCTAATTGTTTGTCTCCTACGTGAATTAATCCATTAAGGAAAGTTCCATTTGTGAGAACAACAGATTTTGATCTGATTTCAATTCCCAATGAAGTTATAACACCTACTGCTTTGTTATTCTCGATAATTAAGCTTTTTACCATATCCTGAAAAAAATCAAGATTTGGGGTGTTTTCTAACGCTAAACGCCACTCTTCAGCGAAAAGCATTCTGTCATTCTGTGTTCTTGGAGACCACATTGCAGGACCTTTTGAAAGATTAAGCATCTTGAATTGAATTGCAGATTTGTCTGCAATAATTCCTGAATATCCTCCCATCGCATCGATTTCTCTTACGATTTGTCCTTTGGCAATTCCACCCATTGCCGGGTTGCAGCTCATTTGTCCAATGGTCTGCATATTCATTGTAACCAATAAAGTTTTTGAACCTAAATTGGCAGCAGCAGCAGCAGCTTCACAACCTGCGTGACCTGCACCTACTACGATTACATCATATATTTCTGAAATCATTTTTTATTGCTTGTTTTAAGCCTTAAATTTTATTTTTTATCAAAATGTTTCACGTGAAACATTATTTAAATTTACAAGCTATAATGGCTTGTTGTGTGATTGTTTTAGCCCCGATCGTAGCATTTGTTTGAGCTCATTTTCTTTTTTAAAGAAAATAGCGAGTGCGGAGAGCGGGAATAAGCTCTAAAAAGATTTAATTATACTTTGCGATATAGAAATCTTCTTTATTGCGCATTAACTGTTCTTCTTCTTCAGTTTTATCTTTGTACCCGCAAAGATGAAGAATGCCATGAGCCAAGACTCTTCTGAGTTCTTCTTCATAATTTTTGGATAGGGTAGAAGCGTTGTCTGAAATGCGCTGCAAAGATACGAAAATCTCTCCGCTTATTGTTTTGCCTTTCACATAGTCGAAAGTAATGATGTCTGTATAGTAATCGTGCTGTAAATAATCCTGGTTTACCTTCAATAAATATTCGTCATCGCAAAATATATAATTGATTTCTCCCAACTTTTTACCTTCTGAAAGAATGATATCTTTCAACCAAATTGTGTATTCTGTATTTACCGATTCGGGTAAATTTTCGTAAAAGAATTGTATCATTTTTTTTAAAACCAGTGTCCTAAAATTACACTGAATATGCCTTTTTGATTATTTTTTAGTGAATGACTGAAATTCAGTTTTATTTGTCCAAACGGAGATTTATAGCCTAGAGTAGCACCTACAGAGCTATAATTAACTTTCACAGCATCTTCAAAGCTTATATCGTCTGAAAGATTGGCGAAAGAAAAGTTTCCGCTCAAAAATAAATTCTTATAAAACTTAAACTGAAGATCATTTGAAATTAAAACCACATTATTGGAGTTGAGCTGTGCAAAATAAAACCCTGAAAAGTTTTTGAAGTTGACAATATTCTGCTCAAATATTCCTCCCAATCTGTACTGATAATATTCTGGTAAATTTTCGCCGATGGTAATTCCGCCATAAAGATTCAGGTGATAACTAAGCTGTTTTGTAATTGGAAGATTAACTCTCACATCGGCTTTCACCTGAATTAATCTTTTTTCAACTTCAGATTTCATTAAGTCGATTACCTTTCCTTCGGCATTAAGGTAGAACCCTTTTGTAGGAAAATCGCGGTCGTTTTGAGTATCGCTCTTTAGAAATACATAAGGATTGAGGAAACGGTTGTATCGCTTATTTAAACCGTTTATTTCGGCTTCAAAATAGTCATGGCTAATTCCTGTTCCTATTGCGAATTTATCTCTCCAAACAGACTGTATATAAGCTTCGTTGCGCAACCATTCCCATTTATCTGCATTAATATTCAAATTATTTTTTAAATCGAAACTCATTCCTGAAGAATAAATACCAAATCCGGGAATATATCCGTTATCTATAAAATAGTTTAAGTAATATCTGGGTTTATCTCCTACAACTACGTCTAAAGAAAGGTTTGAATTTTTAAATAAAAGTCTTTTGGCTGAATAATTTAAAAGAAGCCCTGTTTTGAAAATTTCATCATAATGAAGTCCAACTTTCAGAAAATGTCTTGCTTCGTCTTCGGTTACATATAATTTGAGATAATTAAAATTATTTTCTGTAACGATATCATAATTAATAAAACGGTAATTATTGGTGGCAACCAATTTGTCTAAACCTTTGTTGATGCTGCCATAAGTTTGCAAAGAGGGAAGACGAAGCCCCATTTTCCCAAGAACGTAGTTTTTCCCGTAAATTTTTCCACCTTCTATCGAAATACTGTCAATCTTATATACATTAGAATATATTGGATTTACAGCCTGTCTGAGACGGTCGAATTCACGTTTTGGTAACTGATCCAGTATTGCAGTATATTTTAAACCTTCAACATATCCGCTATCGAGAATTTTTTTCTTGTCATCGTAGCTTGTAGCGGTCATTCCGGTAAGATTAGGTTTGATATTGATATCGGTATGTTTATACTGTCTTCTAGTATCTTTCTGAATGCCGAAATCGATGACCTGATTGAGAATTGAAATAATATTATTTAAATCTTCTCTTTTAGATAAATCCTGATTTAAATCTACGCCAATCACAATATCAATTCCTTTATCTTTTAAAGGTTTTGAAGGATAATTTACGGTCATTGCACCATCGATATAAATACTGTCGCCAATTTTCACAGGATCCATTAAAGATGGAAATGCAGAACTTGCCATAATAGACTGTACTAAATCTCCGCTTTCAAAAATCTGCATATTTCCACTTTCTAAATTAGTGGCAACGCACAAAAATGGAATAGGAAGTTTTGAAAAATCATTAACGTTCGAAACATTTTTAAATAATTCTTTTAGAAGATAAACATTCTTCTGCCCCGAACTGATTGAAGAGGGAAGAGTTATTTTTCCGTTTTTTAAAGGAATTGAAAAAAGATATTTGTCAACAGATTTATTGAAAAATGAACTTTCTTTTCTTGATTTTGGATCTCTGATTAATGAATAGAAATCAGTATCCATCACAATTTTTTCAATTTCCTTTCCAGAATATCCTGAAGCGTACAAACCTCCTACAATCGCGCCCATACTTGTGCCCGAAATATAATCGACTTTTACGCCTAAAGAATCGAGTACTTTGAGAACTCCTACGTGAGAAAAACCTTTAGCTCCGCCACCTGCAAGTGAAAGTCCGATTTTTGGATTTTTAGGAATCACCAAATCTTTCTTTACCTGAGACTGTATCAAAAGTAGCTGAAATACAAACAGCAAAGTGAGGAGTTTTCTCATAGTTAGTCTTTTACATAAATCCGTTTTACACGAGGTGAAATGGAGGTTAATACTTCATAAGTTATGGTTTTGCAGTATTCTGCGAATTCTTTTAAGCTTGGTTTTGCATTGAAAACAGTCACCGTATCGCCTTCTTTTACATTGGGAATATGATCAACATTAATCATCATCATATCCATACAAATGCTTCCAACAATTGGCGCTAAAGTTTTATTGACGCCCACATTTCCTATTTGGTTTCCAATGAGTCTTGGAATTCCATCTGCATAACCTACAGGAATTGTGGCAATTTTTGTAGCTTGATTGGGTTTAAATCTTCTGCTGTATCCTACAGATTCCCCATTTTCTACTAAAGAAATTTGTGAAATTACAGTTTTAAAACTTACTACTGATTGTAACTGTTTTTGTATTTCACTATTTGGTGATTCTCCAAGCATTCCTATACCAATTCTCACCATGTCATACTGATGATTGGTATAGCTTGTAATTCCTGAAGAATTTAAGATATGTCGGATAGGAGTGTAGCCTAATTTTTCAATTAAATAGTTTGAATTTTTCTCAAAAGTTTCAAGCTGCCTTAAAGTAAATTCTTTCTCGGTCGGCATATCTGAAGACGAAAGATGGCTAAAAATACTTTGAACTTTTAGATTGGTTTTATTTAAAATCTGGCTTAATTGATCCAATTCAAAATCTTTAAAACCAAGACGATGCATCCCTGTCTCAAGCTTGATGTGAATAGGATAATTTTTGTCGTATCCTGATTTTTGAATGGCTTCATAAAATAATTCTAAAACACGAAAACTATAAATTTCTGGCTCTAAATTATACTGAATCACCGTGTCATAACTATGTTGTTCAGGATTCATGACAACAATAGGAACGGTAATTCCTTTTTTTCTAAGCTCAACACCTTCGTCAACGAAAGCAACTCCTAAATAATCAATATGATGGTGCTGTAAAAATTCTGAAATCTCATAACTTCCTAATCCGTAAGCATTTGCTTTTACCATTGCCATCATTTTTGTGGTTGGTTTCAACAAGGTTTTATGATAATTAATGTTGTGCAAAAGTGCATTTAAATTGATTTCTAAAACAGTATCATGCTTTCTAAGCTCTAATAAATCTTTTACTTTCTCAATTTCAAATTTTCTAGCTCCTTTAAGTAAAATAATTTGATTTTCTATTTCTGTAAGATGTTTACTGTCAATTAATTCCTGAGTATTAATAAAAGTATGGGTTTTAGCTTTAAATAAATCACTAAATTTTGATATTTCATCACCGATTAAGAAAACAGAATCAAATTTTTGTTCATTAACCAATTCCGAAACTTCTTCATACAGTTCTTTTGAATTAGAATTAACACCAACAATATCAGTTAACACTAATGATTTCTTTGGTTTTTTGTATTCATTTAAAAACTGAAGAGCAGTTTTAAGAGAATCTAAATCAAGGTTAAAAGAATCATTAATGACGATGTTGTTTTTTTGTCCTTCAATCGCTTCAAGTCTCATTTCGACAGCCTTTAAAGCGTTGATTTTTTCGATGATATTTTGATTTTCTATACCTAACTCTTTCAAGACTGTAATCAGTGCTAAAACATTCGTTAAAGTCGCTTCATCTCTTTGATGAACAGGGAAGGATATTTCTTCACCAAAATAGTGTACAACAAACTTCTCGTCTTTTGAAATATTATTTTTAAAGTAAACCTGATTAGAATCTGTAAGTCCGTAAGAAATTAATTTTTTACTTGAATATAAATCATTTAATTTTTTATCAACCAGAGTATTATCGCCATTGTAAATAATCACTTCAGAATCTTTGAAAAGCTGTATTTTTTCATCGATCAAATCTTCTTCAGACTTGAAATTAGCAAGATGAGCAGTTCCGATATGGGTTAATAAACCAATTTGTGGCTGGAAGATATTTTCCAGCTTTTCCATTTCATAAGGTTTAGAAATTCCGACTTCAAAAATTCCCAGTTGATGGGTATCATTTATTTGAAGCAAAGAAAGAGGAAGTCCGATTTGTGAATTAAAACTTTTTGGGCTTTTCACCGTTGGAAACTCATTCCAGAGACATTGATACAACCATTCTTTTAAAATAGTTTTTCCGTTACTCCCCGTAATTCCTATTGATTTTATGTGAGAATTTTTGAAATGAAATTTGGCTAATTTTTGAAGAAATTCTACAGAATTTTCTACAATAATCCAGGTTATATTTTCAAACTGAGAATAGTGATGCTCAGAAATAATGACATTGATTCCTCTGTCGATGGCAGATTCAATAAATTTTTCGCCAGAATTTTTAGAAGTATTAATGGCAATGAACGCAGTATTTTTAGTTGAATAAATAATTCTGCTATCAAAAGCAATGTTTTTGATAATCAGATTTTCGTTACCAATAATTTTTGCATTGGTGATGTCTGCGATTTGGCTTATTGTATAATTCATTTCATTTTAAAGATCATCAATCACAAATTTTTTATCTTCGTTTTGATAATTGTTATATAACCTTAGTATTTTGAGGTATTTAGTTTCTAATTTGTAAATAAGCGTGGTCTGTTCAGTAATCAGAAGTTTATTGTAATCAGAAGATTGTTCTAATTTTTGAAAGATTACTTTTCTGTCTACAATCAATTCAATTTTCCGGTTAAGAATCTCTATGAATTTCTGATACTCTTTGTAGGTAAAACGATTTCCTATATAATCTTCAATTTGCTCGAGATCTTGAAGAGCAAAATTAGACCATCTTATTTCCATATTTCTTTAAAAAACGTTCTTCAGAAATTTTCATTACATCACTGTGAGAATAATATTTTCCTTCATCCAATTCTCTTTCTGCCTCTTTTAAAGATTGCAAAAAAGAATTTTCAGGTTCAATAATCTCAGCAATTTTCAGCAATTCTTCAGGTAAAAATTTTTTCTCCTTCATTTTTCTAAAAAATGTGGGCTCAGAAATTCCTGTCTTTTCAATAATGTATTTTATTTTGAAAGGAGAGTTTCTCAGAATCTCATCAATAGAATTACTTATTTTTATATAATTTTTAATTTCTAATATCATTTTTTGATAGTTTTTACTATTAAAATTTAAACAAAATTAAAAATAAATTTGATATTAAACTTCTTTTTTGTTTAAAACTTCATCTACAAAAACTCTTCGGCTTACAGCATCGTAAGATTCTGTTTCTCCGAGTTCTACCAAGTTTTTTCCTTCAGAAGTTCTCATCGAATAATTGGCTAAATTTCCTGTTCTTCTACAGATGGCGTGTACTTTTGTAACGTATTCGGCAGTTGCCATCAAATAAGGCATCGGTCCGAAAGGTCGTCCCAGAAAATCCATATCCAAACCTGCAATTACTACCCGAATTCCGCTGTTGGCCAACTGATTGGCAATTTCTACAATACTCTCGTCAAAAAACTGTGCTTCATCAATTCCGACAACATCACAATTTGACCCCAACAAAATAATTTCGTTAGGATTTTCTACCGCGGTACTGCGAATCTTGTTTTTGTTGTGCGAAACGACATCTTCATCAGAATATCTCGTATCGGTTTTAGGTTTAAAAATTTCCACATTCTGCCCCGCCATTTCAGCTCTTCTCAGCCTTCGGATCAACTCTTCGGTTTTTCCGGAAAACATTGAGCCACAAATAACTTCCATCCAACCGCTTTGTTTGGAATGATTAATTGTATTTTCTAAAAACATTTGTTAAATTAGCCGTAATATTTTAAGATCAAAAGTAAGCAATTTTAATAAGAATCTACGATGCAGAACATTCAAGATTTAAAGGATAAGATTTTTTTTGAATCCAGGAATATCATTGATATTTTGGGTGGAATAAACAACGTTGACGAACTGATTTCGAAACAAGATCTCTTAAATGATCTCGTGGAAAAAATTGCTTTTTTAAAATTGTTGGATAAAAATCTGGGCGATTACCAACAGCAAAATTCAAATTTTACTGATTATCAGAAAGGTGAATCTTTGGTTTCTAATTATTTGGTAACAGAAGAGGAAGCGATTTTTAATAACGAACTGAACGAAATTGGAAACGAATCTTTTTCTGAAAACGAAAATAAAATTGAAGTTGAGGAAGAAGAAGCCATTTTTAATAATCAGCTGAATGAAATTATTGAAAGTGATTTCCATGAAAATATTGTCAATTTTGTTGAAGAAAATGAGCCTGAAGCTGATATAAATTTTGTATCAGACGAAATTTCTGATCATCTTGAAGAAGAAGCGGTTTTTAATAATCAGTTAAATGAAATTGACGAAGATGAATCATCGGAAAATCCTGATCGAGTTTTGAGTTTTGTAGATGAAGAAAGAATTTTGGAAGATTCTCAGCCGGAAAGTGATGATGATTTTAGTGAAGAAATTTTTAATGAAGAGGCAACTGAAGAAGAGGTTACTTTCAATGATCAGTTAAATGAAATTATTGAAGAAGAAAATCAAATCTATGAAAATGCATCTGCTGAAACTCAAATTATTCTGGATATTTTTGAGAATGAATTTGATGAAGATGAAATTTTAATTGAAGAAACTGAGAATGAATATGTTTCAACATTTAATCATGAAAATGATGAAATTATCTCAGAAAGTTCAAATGTAGAATCTATTTTAAATGAAATTAAAAAAGATTTTGAAACTCCTGAAGAAGAAGCTGAGCTTAAAACAGAAGATTCAGGGAGAGGAAAAATTGTTGAAATAGATAAACCACAACCTGAAATAACAGCAGAAATTCCAAAATCAGACGAAAGTTTTGAAAATCTGGATGCTTATCACCATGAAAAGAAAATAAAGCTCGCCAACATAAGAGGTTTAAAAAATATTCAAACCTTATTTGATGACGATCCTTTGGAAAGAGAAACTCTGCATGAAAAAGTTGAAATTCCGGTTGTAAAAGAAGATATCGGAAGTTTAATAAAAACAAATATTCCGACTCAATTTATGGAAGCCGAAAAGCCAAGACCAGAATTCAGACTTGATCTGAATGACAGGATTGCTTTTACAAAGGTACTTTTTAACGGAAGCCAGACTGATCTGAATGATTCAATTTCTGAGCTTAACAGATGCAAAAACATCGAAGAGGCAAAAGAATATCTCAGCGAGCTGTATTATGATAAAAATTGGGAAAAAGTAGATGAATATGCCCAAAGACTTTGGGTATTGGTAGAAAATAAATTTTTATAATTTTGAGCGGTATTTTATATTTTGTTCCGACACCGGTCGGAAATCTTGAAGACATGACTTTCAGAGCGATTAATACGCTGAAAGAAGTAGATTATATTTTGTGTGAAGATACCCGAACTTCGGGAATTTTATTGAAGCATTATGAAATTTCAAAACCTTTGAAATCTTATCATCTTCACAATGAGCATCAAGCCACTGAAAAAGTGATTGCAGACCTTAAAAACGGTCAGAATATTGCCATTATTACCGATGCGGGAACTCCGGGAATTTCAGATCCGGGTTATTTACTGGCGAAAGCTGGGTCAGATCACAATATTGAAATGATTTGCCTTCCCGGTGCAACTGCTTTGATTCCGGCTTTGGTGGTTTCAGGTTTGCCAAATAATGAGTTTCTTTTTGCAGGTTTTCTTCCTCAGAAAAAAGGTCGTCAAACGAAGCTTAAACAGCTTGCAGAAGAAAAAAAGACAATCGTTTTGTACGAAAGTCCACATAAAATCAATACAACTTTAGAACAGATAAAAGAATTTTTCGGTGAAGAGACGAGAGCAAGTTTAAGCCGTGAAATTTCGAAAAAATTTGAAGAAACTAAGAGAGGAACGATCAATGAATTAATTGAATTCTCTAAAAGTAAAACTTTAAAAGGTGAAATTGTTTTAATCGTTAATAATTCTTTAAAGTAATTTCATTGAAAAAATTAGTTTTCATTCTGCTTTCAGGTATTTTTTCAGCACAGACCAATCAGTATAAAGAGATATTATTGTCTAAACAAGTTGGGAAAGAAGTACGCTTTTATACCAACGGTTACGGGATTATTTCAGATCCGAATACCGGAAACTCTTCTATAGTAGATTCTTTAGGAACTATTTCTTTTAATTATCCTTATAAAAGTGAAATTCTCCGTTTGTCAAAAGACAGATTTATTTTGAAAGTAAAAGAAGGTGAATCGAACGGAAAAACTGCTTTGATTG
Source organism: Chryseobacterium scophthalmum (assembly GCF_900143185.1). Lineage (NCBI taxonomy): Bacteria > Pseudomonadati > Bacteroidota > Flavobacteriia > Flavobacteriales > Weeksellaceae > Chryseobacterium > Chryseobacterium scophthalmum. The sequence continues at coordinate 341,050 of NZ_FSRQ01000002.1, forward strand.
ATGGAAACGGAAACCAGTTGATTCTATTAGATAAATTTAAATATAAAACCTGGGAAAATAGAGACCGTTTAATTGTATCAAAAGACGGAAAAGACGGTGTTTACGACTACAATGGGAAACAGATTATTCCGTCTCAGGATAAAATAGAATTCGCAAACGACAGCAGATTTTTTATTAAAAAAGATAAGCTTTGGTTTATATATAATTTTGACGGACAACAGGTTTCTGATAGAGAATTCAAGGAAAACTTGAGATTTTACAAAGGAAAAGTTTATTTAAATACCGGAATTAAAACCGGAGATGTAATTGATATCGACGGTAAAACGGTGAGCCAGTTTTCAAATCATTATATTGAGGATATTAATGGTTTTCCCTTTTTAATTACGAAGGATATTGCTAAAAATAAATATGGAATTGTAGATGAAAATGAGCAGGTTTTAGCGGAAAATATCTATGAACAGGCTTTTGTAGGAAGAAATTACATTTACCTTATCAAAGACAATAAAGTAAGCGTTTTTTCTAAAGCAGAAAGAAAAGTTTTCCCTACGGAATACCATTATGTAAATCATTTGTTTAATGGTAATTTTAAAACATTAAAAGATTATAAAAATCCTAAAATTGCAGTTATTAAAGAGAGTGGGGAAGTTGTTTTGCCTAAAGAATATGACGTTGTAGAAGGTTTTAAAATAAAAGGTGAAGATTATGTTTTTGTAAGCAAAGACAATGAAGAAAAGCTTTTAGATAAGAATTTTGAGAGTGTTTTGGATGACGGATTCCAGATTGAGAAAATCTTCTTTAATAATGTAATTGTTAAAAAAGACGAGGTATATTATAAGTTTTCACCAACAGATAAATCTTACACGCCGATTAAAGATATTGTTTCTATAAAACCATTTCAGTTTTACCCTGCAATTATCTGTAAAAACAAAGAAAATCTTTACGGTATGCTGGATGAAGAAGGAAAGGAAATTGTTCCGTTCATGTACGATGATATTGTAAGTTTTCTTTCAGGAGATGAAGTTGTGGTACAGAAAGGAGATAAGTTTGGTGTTACAAATCTTAAAAATGAACCACTTAAAGACGTGATTTACGACAAATATTCTGCAGATAACAAAAAGCTTACGCTCACAAAAGATAAAGAATCGGAAGTGATTGATTTTAGTTCTTCAGAAGACAAAGTAATGTTTTAAAACAATGTTTAATTAGTGAATTAAAACTCGCAAAAACAAAATATATATATTTGCAATCTGAATAATTTTCAACCACTCAAGTTATTTGGATTTTTAAAATAAATAATCATTATATGAAACTATTAGAAGGAAAAGTAGCGCTAATTACCGGAGCTACAAGAGGAATCGGGAAAGGTATTGCCGAAATTTTTGCTCAACAGGGAGCGAAAGTAGCATTTACATATGCTGGTTCTGTAGAAAAAGCGAAAGAATTGGAAACTGCTTTAAGTTCTGTAACTCAGATTAAAGGTTATCAGTCTGATGCATCAGATTACGATGCTGCACAAAAATTGGTAGATGATGTAATGGCTGAGTTTGGTAAAATTGATATTTTGGTAAACAATGCAGGAATTACGAAAGACAATCTTTTGATGAGAATGTCAAAAGACGATTGGGATACTATTATCAAAGTAAATTTAGATTCTGTATTCAACCTTACTAAGGCTGTAATTAAGCCAATGATGAAGGCTAAATCGGGCTCTATCATCAATATGACTTCTGTTGTAGGGGTAAAAGGTAATGCAGGACAGGCAAATTATGCTGCTTCTAAAGCAGGAGTTATCGGATTTACTAAATCTATTGCATTAGAATTAGGTTCAAGAAACATCCGTTGCAACGCAATTGCACCAGGATTTATTGAAACTGAAATGACGGCTGCTTTAGACGAAAAAACAGTTCAGGGATGGAGAGACGGTATTCCTTTGAAAAGAGGAGGACAACCGGAAGATATTGCTAACGCTTGTGTTTTCTTTGGTAGCGAAATGTCTTCTTATATTTCTGGTCAGGTTTTAAACGTTGACGGAGGAATGTTAACTTAAGAAAATTATTATTCTACAATATAGATCCCTTTCATAAAGCTTATGAAAGGGATTTTTTTATGATTGAGAATCGATGTAATTTCTAAGCCATATCTGAAGATCTTTTTCTGGAGACAGATGAATCTTTTTTCTGAAATTATAACGGTTATTTTCTATTGTTTTTATTGCTTTAAAAGTGCAATCTGCAATCTCTTTCGTTGTAAAACCGAGATAAATATAAGCTGCAAAAGTAAGTTCGCTTGGTTTCAGGCTTTCATTAAGCTGAAGCATTTTAGACTGAAATTTAGGATAAACTTCCTGAAATCTTGTATAAAATGAAGGATTATTCTCTTTTGCCAACTGAATGATTTCGTCGAAAGCTTCGTTAACCTGTTGTTTCAGTTTATGAGTTTCCTGCTCAGTGATTTCTTTTTCTTTAAGCAGTTTTTGGGCGATTTCGATAGATTTCAGATTTCTTGATTTCGATTTTTTAAGAAGATAAATAATAAATAAAGTGATGAATATCAGTGAAGAAATAATGATTAAAGTTGTTCTCTGAGTTTTTTTTGTTTCAAGAGTATGCTTTATTTTTTCTTCTTTCATTACTTCATTCAACGCAAAATCTCTTTCATTCTTCATTCTGTCATCCAATTCTTTATTCGTTTTCAGATAAAGATCCTGATATTGTTTTGCTTCTGTTGCATTTCCCTGAGCAATTTTCAGCTCCGCAATTTTTTTGTACAATTCGCTCAGAATATCCGGGAAATGATGCTGATCAAAACTTTTTAAAGCCAGATTATAAAAACTTTGCGCTTTAGAATATTTTTTTTGAACAGTAAAAAGATTTCCAAGTCCTATTAATGATTCAATTTTGCAGGGATGAATTTTATTTTTAAAATAATCTAATGATTTGCTGTAATAATATTGAGCCGAATCGGTTTTATTTTGATTCAGATAATAATTTCCAAAACCTAAACAAGAACAACCTTTTTGAATATAAGCATCCTGTAAATCGATTTTTTTAAGAATCGTATCTTCTTTTTTCAAGAAATAATGCATAGAATCCGGTTTATTGATGTTTTGATAGATGTAGCTCAGATGTGAATAAATAGCGCTTTCTGTGAGAGAATCTTTTGCTGTCTTATTAGGGTTGGTTTTTAAGATTTCAAGAGCCTTTCTGTAGTTTTTGAATGATAGGGTATAAAGTTCGAGAAGTAGGTAATTTCCGCCTAATAAAGATGAAATATTAGCAGAATGTGTTTTGTCTGTCTCTAAATAAGAAGTATATTTTTGAGCTTCTTTTGCATAATCAATGCTTTGTTTGAACTTGGCATGATCGTAATAATAAGAAGCTATATAATAATTACCATAACAAAGGCCTTTCTCATTTTTTGAAGCATTCGATAAATCAATAAGCTTTTGTGAAGCCTCCAAAACTTTGTCAGACTCTCCGGATAGCTGAATCGTATTGATTTGTTTCACTAAAAAATCAACATTGGATTGGTCTTGAGCATAAAAAAAATTGCTCAAAAGAACAAGGCTAAGTAAATATTTGTACGAATGGAGATAACCCATTTAAATAACTTGGTATTATTAACTCACTACATAAAAACTTAACACCTCACGAATGTTTTATTCATGGGTGTTACAGTCTTTTTCACTGTATGTTTTTACTCAATTTTTGTGCCAATATAAGCCTGTTAATTGAAAGAAACGTTTGCCAGAAGGCATAATTTTAACGGATTAATTAAAATTAACTTTCAATTTGTTTTAAATAGATCTCATATAAATAGATTTTCATATTCGTCGTGAATTTTTAAACTAGATAAAAAACGATTTATTATTGTAAATATTATTCAAAAAGATACGAATTATTAAGAGTTAATCAGCCTATTTATTATTTAAAGATTTCATTAAATCAAGGCTTACCAAATTAAACTCAGATAATGATAGAATAAGAATTCTAAAAAGGATATTATGTTTAATTTTAATAAAATAATAAATAGAAAAAGAAGGGTATTTTAGAAATGAAGATATATATATCAAAAAAAATCTCCGGAATTTTAAACCAAATTGTTTAAAATCTCCAGAGATTAATTTTTTTCTCCATCATTCGGATTTTAATTTTTCGAACAATACAAATAGAAGAAAAAGTAGAAAAAAGAGCAAAATATTTAGCCCTCAATTTGCCCTCTAATTCAATAAACTCTTTATTTATAAGGTATTATAGGATATTTTAAATTATTGCAATTAATTGAATTTAACGCGAATTAGATTACAATTAATCATTGTAAACCTGATTTTCCTGCTCCTGAACTCTTATAAAAGTCGTTCTTTTAGACAGTTCTTTTAAGGTAGAAGCACCAACATAAGTACAGGTAGAACGTACTCCGCCCAATATATCTTTCACTGTTTCCAGCACTGCACCTTTGTAAGGAACTTTCACCGTTTTTCCTTCCGAAGCTCTATATTCTGCGACACCACCTGAATGTTTATCCATTGCAGTTTTAGAACTCATACCGTAAAATAGTTTGAATTTTTTACCATTTTCTTCTACCATTTCGCCACCGCTTTCGTCATGTCCGGCAAACATTCCACCCAGCATTACAAAATCTGCTCCGCCGCCAAAAGCTTTGGCAACATCGCCGGGAACTTTGCAACCGCCGTCCGCAATAATGTGGCCCTTTAAACCATGCGCAGCATCAGCACATTCTATAATGGCTGAAAGTTGCGGATAGCCGACGCCGGTTTTTACACGCGTTGTACAAACCGAGCCGGGTCCGATTCCTACTTTTATGATATCTGCGCCGACTAAAAGAAGCTCTTCTACCATTTCGCCGGTTACCACATTTCCTGCCATAATGATTTTATCGGGGAAATTCTGTCTCGCTTTCTTTACAAACTGCACAAAATGCTCAGAATAGCCATTGGCTACATCGATGCAGAGAAACTCTATTTTCGGATGTTTTTCGAGGATTGTTTTTATTTTTTCTTCATCTGCTTTTCCGGTTCCCGTACTTAAAGCGATGTATTGATGAATGCTTTCAGGCTGATTTTGCAGAAAATTGTTCCATTCGTCTACAGAATAATGTTTGTGAACGGCGGTGATTATTTTTTCTTTCGCCAGCTCAACAGCCATTTCGAAAGTTCCCACCGTGTCCATATTGGCAGCAATGATTGGCGTGCCTTTCCATTTTTTCTGTGTATGGAGGAATGTAAATTCTCTTTCGAGATCGACTTCGGAGCGGGATTTTAAAGTAGAACGTTTTGGTCTGAACATCACGTCTTTAAAGCCCAGCTTTATATCGTTTTCTATGCGCATTTTGTCTGTTGATTTAGTATTTAATATTAAAAGTATAAATTTATCTTAAATATACTACTTTTGAAACCATGGATTTTCCTGTAACTTTTCAAATATTCGGTAAAACGATATTGGCTCACCCTGTTTTTGAAGCACTGGGAATATTTCTCGGAATGCGCTATTATTTTTATTTAAAGAGAAAATCAACAGAGAAATTGTCTTTCAATATTTCTGCAGCGGTTCTTATTGGTGCTACAGCAGGAGCTCTGATTGGGTCAAAACTCATTGGAAACCTAGAGAATCCCTATATTTTTTTTAATGATTTCAATTTCAAAAGATTCTGGACAAATAATACTATTGTTGGAGGTTTAGCTTTTGGAGTTATCGGAGTAGAAATGGCAAAAAAAGTAGTTGGCCATAAAAAAAGTACTGGAGATTTGATAGTTTTTCCTTTAATTTTGGCAATGATTATCGGACGAATAGGGTGTTTTCTCACAGGAATTCATGAAGAAACTTACGGATTACCGACAGATTCTATTTTCGGAATGCATCTTGGTGATGAATATTTAAGACACCCTGTTGCACTGTACGAGATTGCTTTTTTGATTTTCATGTGGTTTGAACTAAGAATGATTTCACGAAAGGATAAATATCCTTCAGGTTTTATTTTTCAGCTTTTTATGTTGAGTTACTTTAGTTTCAGGTTCTTTTTAGATTTTATTAAACCTAAAATTAATATCATTGGAAATTTAGGAACCATTCAATTGGTATGTATTTGTGTAATTATTTATTACATTTATATAATTAAAAACTCAAAAAAAATTACAAAATGAAAACTCTGACGCTTCTGGAAGGTAATATGGATTTAGGAGGTATAGTGGTGATGATTATTGGAATTATTCTCATTGTAGTTTTCGTTGTTTCATTAGTGGTTGCTGCGATTGCAAAAGTGATTTATGAATGGGATAATCAAAAGAAATTTACAACCGGACAATTTTGGAGAACGGTTTTGATTTCTATGTTGATTGGAGGATTAATCAGTGGTTTTGTTTGTGGTGGAATGTAAAAATAAATTATGCCGGTAAGAAATTATACGTATTACGACTATACGATCAGTCTTTGCCCGGAATGCCTGAAAAGGGTAGGAGCAAAGATTATCATTGAAGACGACTCTGTTTTTATGACCAAAAGATGTCCTGATCATGGTTTTTTTAAAACGATGATTGCTTCGGATGTTCAGTATTATAAAAACATCAGAAACTACAATAAAGCGTCTGAAATGCCCGTTCATTTCGGTACCGATGTAGAGTATGGTTGTCCATACGATTGTGGTTTGTGTGTTGATCATGAGCAACATAGCTGTCTTTCGATTGTAGAAGTTACCGATCGTTGCAATCTGACGTGTCCAACCTGTTATGCGATGTCTTCGCCCCATTACGGAAGTCATAGAACTTTGGAAGAAATCGAAGCCATGTTTGATGTCATTGTCAAAAACGAAGGTGAACCGGATGTTGTACAAATTAGTGGAGGCGAACCGACGATTCATCCTGAGTTTTTTAAGATCATGGATATTGCCAAGTCGAAACCCATCAAACATTTAATGCTTAATACCAACGGAATTCGTATTGCGAATGATCCTGGTTTTGCTGAAAAACTCGCAACTTACGCTCCCGAATTTGAAATTTATCTTCAGTTTGATTCTTTTAAACCTGAAGTTTTGGAAGATTTCCGAGGAAAAGATCTTACGAATGTTCGGATGAAAGCTTTGGAAAAATTAAATGAATTAAATCTTTCTACAACGCTGGTTATTGTTCTTCAAAAAGGTAAAAATATCGACGAAATCGGGAAATTAATTGATTTTGCTTTAAAACAAAAATGCGTCCGTGGAATTACTTTTCAGCCTGTAGAAGTTGCCGGAAGAAATCGTGAAGATTCTGCTCACGAAAAAATTACCTTGACGGAAGTTAGACAGGAAATTTTAAACCAGTTTCCGCTTTTGAACGGAGATGATATTATTCCTGTTCCTTGTAATCCGGATGCTTTGGCGATGGGGTATATTTTAAAACTGGATGGCGAAACGATTCCTTTAACGCGATATATCAATCCTGCTGATTTGTTGAATAATGAAACGAGAAATACAATCGTTTATGAGCAGGATCAAGGTTTGCAGATGCAACTTTTAGATATCTTCAGTACCGGAATTTCTGTAGATAAAGTTCAACCTAAAGTAAATCAGTTACTTTGTTGTTTACCAGAAGTTTCGGCTCCCAATTTAGATTACAATAACCTATTCAGAATTATTATCATGAATTTTATGGATGCACACGATTTTGATGTTCGTGCTGTAAAAAAATCCTGTGTTCATATTGTCAATAAAGATTTAAAAATGATTCCTTTTGAGACGATGAACCTATTTTACAGAGACGATAAGAGTAAATATCTGGAAGAATTGAGAAAAGAGGATAAGGTTTTATTTTAAATAAAAAAACACAAATTTTACAAATTACTCGAGTGAATGTTTATAAGATCTGTGCTGATTTGTGAGATCTGTGGCATCAATTAATTTTAAACTTTTACACCCCATAAATTTATTTTACCTCTCAGATCAAAACCTAATTTTTCATAGAGTTTCTTTGCTCCGAGATTGTTCTCAGCGACATGAAGGAACGGTGTTTTACCATCTTCAAATATCGTACTGGAAACAAATGCAACCAGCTGTTTGGCAAAACCTTTTCCCAGATAATCTGTGTCTGTGATAACTGCGCTTACTTCCGTCATATCATTCATCTGCATTCTTTGCCCAGTTACAGCAACGAGTTTATTATCTTTAAAAATTCCGAAATACCTTCCTAATTCAGGAGTTCTGTTTTTAAAATAATGAGGATAAAACTTCTTAACAAAAGCCAATAATTCTTCATGGTTTTCATTCTGAAGCTCGATAATTTCTTCATTATAATCAAGCTCAATTTTGTTTTCTAAAACATATTGATCACAAACAAGCTGTGACATTTCTGTTTTAAATTCTCTTAGATCTGGTTTATTTCCGAAAATGAGAAAATCACCACAGATTTTTGAATATTCTGTGATGTCTTTTTCTTTTGCAACGTTTGATGAACCTCCGAAAGCGGCGACTTCAGGATTGTAAAATTTAGAATCTCCGAAGTTTAAGCAAAACTTTTCATGATATTCATTAAGTGAATGATATACAGGATTATCTAATTTTTCGTACATTATTTAAAATCCATTACTTCGCGAAGGGTGTTCATATATTCATAAGCAGTCATATCAAACTTCACCGGAACAATTGAGATATATCCGTTTGCCAAAGCTGTTTCGTCTGCATCTTCAGATTCATCCATATTGTTGAAATATCCGGTCAACCAGTAATATTTTTTACCATGCGGATTGATTCTTTCATCAAAGCTTTCTTCCCATTTTGCATGAGCCTGCTTGCAGATTTTTACGCCTTTTATTTCTTCTTTTAAAAGCTTAGGAATATTTACATTAAGAACAACACCTTTAGGCATTGGGTTTTCTAAAGTTTTTCTTACAATTTCCTGAATATATTCTTTTGCCTGCGTAAAATCCGCCTCCCAACTGAAATCTAAAAGTGAAAAACCTATCGAAGGAAGACCTTCTACACCGCCTTCTACAGCTGCAGACATTGTCCCCGAATAAATTACATTGATAGAAGAGTTTGCACCATGATTGATTCCTGATACCACAAGATCTGGTCTTCTTGGAAGTATTTTATCTAAAGCCATTTTTACACAGTCAACAGGAGTTCCGCTGCACGAATAATCGGTTTGTGGGCCTTCAAGCTGTACTTCTTCATAGCTTAATGTAGAGTTTATCGTGATTGCGTGACCTTTTCCGCTTTGTGGCGAGTTGGGAGCAACCACAATTACTTCCCCTATTTCATTCATAAATTCTACAAGATTTCTGATACCCGGAGCTGTAATACCGTCGTCATTTGTTACCAGAATAAGTGGTTTTTCCATAAAAATTTAATTTTAACAAAATTACTTAAAACTAATTGATAATTGTAAATAAGGTATTAAATTTGATAGTTTGTAACAGTCATTTAATAAATGCTACTTATTGGATGATTTAAAAGAATTTAATAAAAATATATTACAGATTTATGTGGAAAAATTTTAAGCTAAATAAATTTCTACTCTTTATTCCATTAACAAGTCTTATGTTTTGTTTCAACTCGCCAAAGAATGACGATGAGAAAATGCAGACGATAATGGTGAGTGTTAAAAATACTCTTTCTTATTTACACTACAGCCCAAAACCTATCAATGATGCCTATTCAAAAGATGTTTACAAGCATTATTTTGAAATGATCGATCCAGGGAAAAGATATTTTCTGCAGTCTGATATGAACGAATTTGCCAAGCACGAAACAAAGCTTGACGATTATATCAATCAGGGCGATCTGCAGTTTTATAAGCTGACAATTGACAGATTGTATCAAAGAGTAGATGAAATCGATAAGATCACACAGGAGATCTTCAGCAAGCCGATTAATTTAGAAGAAGATGAAACGCTTACTTTGGAATCTAAATTGAAAAAAGTTCCTGCAGATCAAAAGGAGCAGTATAACGAGTGGAAAAAATTCATCAAATACAATATTCTTCAGGAAATTGAATCGATGAACAGCAAAGAAGAAGCTCAGAAAGAGAAGAAAGATTCAGTTCAGAAGTTTAAGCTGAAAGATACCATTAAACTTGAGATTCTTAGCCCTCAGCAAAAGCTGACAAAAGCTACAGACGAGGTAAAAGATTTGGTGAAAGAAACATTTACCAGATTCAAAAAAAGAAAGAAAATGGACTGGTTTTCGGTATATATGAACGCTTACACGGAAGTTTTCGACCCGCATACCAACTACTATTCTCCAAAAGATAAAGAAGATTTTGATACTCAGTTCAAAGGAAAAGTTATCGGAATTGGGGCTATTATTCAGGAGAAAAAAGGAAATCTTTATTTAGGAGCGCTAACAATTGGAGCTCCGGCTTGGAAGTCTAAAAAGCTTTCTGAAGGTGATAAAATCTTAAAGGTAAAATCTAAACCGAAAGAAGACCACGTAAACGTTGTGGGAATGCTTTCTGATGAGGCAGTTCGTTTGATCAGAGGTGAAAAAGGAACTCCGGTTACTTTGACGGTTCAGAAAAAAGATAAAACAATTGTAGAAGTAACGATGATTCGTGAAGAAGTGGCTATTGAAGACACTTTTGCGAAAAGTATTATTGTAAATTCTCCAAACGGTAAAAAATACGGATTCATTAACCTTCCAAGCTTTAATGCAGATTTCGAAGATGAGAAAGGAAGAAACGCTTCTGATGACATCAAAAACGAAATCATCAAGTTGAAAGCTCAGAATATTGAAGGAATTGTTTTAGATCTTAGAAATAACGGTGGTGGTTCATTAACTGAAGTTGGTGATATCATGGGATTATTTATGAATGCAGGTCCTTACGTTCAGGTAAAAGACGGAAACGGAAAAATTCAGACACTAAAAAACAAGCAGGAAACTCCAATCTGGACAGGTCCTTTAGTAATTATGCAGAATGAAATTTCAGCTTCGGCCTCAGAGATCTTAGCTGGTGTAATGCAGGATTACGGAAGAGCAATTATTGTAGGTTCGCCTCAATCGTATGGTAAAGGAACGGTACAAACTTTCGTAGATCTAAACAGATTCTTAAATAGTGAAGACGATTTCGGATCTTTAAAACTAACGATTCAGAAATTCTACAGAATTACCGGAGAATCTAATCAGAGAAAAGGGATTGTTTCTGATATTCAGATGAAAGACTTCTTTACTTATGCAGAAATTGGTGAAAGATATGATGATTTTGCTTTGGCTTGGGACAAAATTCCGAGTGCTAATTTCCAAAAGTTGAGCTATTTTGATGTTAAAGCTTTAGAAAAAGCAAGCAACGACAGAATGGCAAAAAATGCAAACTACCAATTGTTGCTTGAGTCGGCTCAATGGAGAGAGCAATTAGACAAAGAAGAAACCATTACTTTAAATATCAATAAGTTTAATGATTTGATGAAACACAGAAAATCTCAAATTGAAAAGTTTAAAAAGCTTACGAAATTTGATAACGGATTAAAATTTGAAATGTATCCTGCAGAGATCGAAAGAGAGAAAAAGGATGAGGTTTTCAAGAAAAAATCTGAAATGTGGATGAAGAACCTTAGAAAAGATTCTTACCTTCAGGAAGCAATGAATATTGTTGCAGACATGAAGACTAAAGCTTAAATAATATTACAAAAAGCGGCGCTAATCGAAGATTAGCGCCGCTTTTTTCTGCAAAGAATAGAAGAATTATTTAATTTCTATACAACCCACTCTTCCGCCTGCATTTCCTGTTGGCTGCGTCATAAAATCGTCTTTATCAGCATGAATGATGATTCCTTTACCGATAATGTTTTTAGACTCGTCAACACAGTCTAAACACCATTTATCAGTTTTAAAAGTCAGTTTTGCTTTTCCGTCAGTGCCGGCTTCCAGATTTCCGATATCTCCCATGTGGAAATGCTCAGATCCCCATTTTCCGTGGTCATGATTCCCGGGATTCCAGTGTCCGCCTGCAGAAGTTGCATCCGGAGCAGAGCAGTCACCTTTTTCATGAATATGGACTGCATGAATTCCCGGTGTAAGATTTGTCACTTCCAAATCCATTACCACTTCATTTCCGTTTTGAGTAAATTTTGCCGTTCCGCCAGTTTCGGTTCCGCTTTTTGCCAGAACGTTGTAGGTTTTACTAGAACTGCATGATGTTGCAAATAAAGCGCAACTGGCTAATAATGTTAATGTTTGTAGTTTCATAAATTAATATTTAAATGTTGTGATGATAAATTTAATAAACAATTTCAGAACCATTTATGATTTAAAATTGTTTTACTGTAATTAGCAATAAAACACAAATCGCCCTGAAATTATCTTGATACCTTTACAAAAAATACCTTTGAAAGAGTATAAAAAACGAATGGTAAAAATCATTCAGTACATAGATAACAATCTTGATACCGAACTTAGTTTAGAGATTGTTTCAGAAATAGGAACGTACTCTCCATTTCATTTTCATAGAATTTTCAAGCTAATTATGGGAGAAACATTACAGAGTTATATTTTTAGAAAAAGGATAGAAAAAAGTGCGTTTTATCTTTCATTAAGAAAGAGTTTATCAATAAAAGATATTTATTTGAATGTTGGATTTTCCAGTCATTCAGATTTCAACAAGGCTTTTAAAAAATATTACGGAAGATCTCCTTCAGAATTTAGAAAGATCACTCCCGAAAAATTTCATACGATCTCTCAGATACATCGCAAGAACGGACAAGTAGATACGGTTTTCGACCAATACATTAGCAATATAGAAAACCTATTAAACTGGTCAACAATGAATTTAAAAATTAAAGTAACCGATTTGCCGGAAATGAATTTGGCGTCTGTAATGAGCCTTGGTATCGCAAATGTAGAATCGTCTTTCAACGTTCTTATAGATTGGGCAGAGGAAAAGCAATTGTTCCCCCTGGAAGATCTTAAAATGATCTCTGTATATCATGATAGTTTTAAAGTTACTTCGCCAGATAAAGTGAGAATTCATGCTTGTATGCTCTTAAATAAATCATTAGAAAAACAGGATGGCGAAGTATTTCCTGAAACGCTGGAAGCCGGAAAATTTATCGTTGGAAGCGGTGAACTAACGCTTGCCGAGTTTGAGCAATCTTGGGTGTCGTTATTTTTATGGATGAAAGAAAACGGCTATACAACCCGAAAAGCATTTCCTTTTGAAATTTATCATTCAAATTTTAAAGAACATCCTGAAGGTAAAATGTTGGTAGATTTTTGTATTCCAATAAATTGATAGAATAATTCATGTAAACGTTCTTTACTTTGGATAAAAGTGGTCAAAATCAATAAATTTTTGACCTCTTTTTTATGAACTTTTAGGAATCCTTCTAGATTAAAAAACCAAAAAAAGCGATTCAGTTTCCAAATTCTACAGCTCAGTAACAAAAAATTTAAAGACATTAAAATTCATCCTATTTTTGATTCGAATTAAAACAGCTATGAAAACAAAACTATTATTTCTCATCTCTTTTTTCTTATTTGCTCTGAGTTTTTCTCAGACAAAAATTACAGGAAAGGTGACTTTTAAAAATAAAGGAATAAGCCAGATCAATGTGACTTTAAAAGATACTTACGACGGTGCAACAACAGATCCCGACGGGAATTTCTCTTTCGAAACTTCTGAAAAAGGTAATCATATCCTGACTTTTGTTCATCCGAAATACAATGAAATTCAGAAACCGATTTTAATTGAAGATAAAGATGTTTCCGTAAATGCCGAATTAAAAGAACAGATCAACGAAATAGATGCGGTCGTGATTTCTGCAGGTTCTATCGAAGCGAGCGACAGAAAAAGAGCAACTGCTTTATTGACGCCAATTGATATTTACACAACAGCAGGAGCCGATGGACAAATTTCTTCCGCTTTAACTTATCTTCCCGGGGTTCAGAAAGTAGGGGAAACCGAAGGTTTATTCGTTCGTGGAGGAACAGGAACTGAAACCAAAATTTTTATGGATGGAAGTTTGATCAACAATTATTTTTCCAGTTCGGTTCCCGGAATTGCTGGAAGAGACCGTTTTAACACGTCTCTTTTCAAAGGAAATATTTTTTCGAGCGGTGGATATTCTGCTTTGTACGGACAGGCTCTTTCCGGAGCTTTGATGCTCGAAAGTGTAGATCTTCCAGACCAGAGTTCTTATGATTTTGGGGTTTCTCCCATATTTTTAAGTGGAAGTTTCCAGAAATTAGGTGAAAATAAAAATCATTCTTATGGAGCAAGTTTAGGATATTCAAATTTAGGTTTGATGCAGGAAGTTTTTAATTTTAATACTGATTTTATTGATGCTCCAAGAGGTTTTAATGGCGATGCAAATTTTAGGATCAAAACAAAAACCGGAGGATTTTTAAAATACTACGGAATGTTTGACACTAATAAAATGGGCGTAAAAACCGAAAGTTTAGAACCGGGATATGATTTTGCCTTGGTAAGATTAAAAGGTGAAAATACTTACCATAACTTGTCTTTCAAGCAAAAATTCGGGAAGTATCTTTTCAATACAAGTGCTTCGTATTCTTACAATCAGTCAGATTTAAACTTTTCTACGGAAACCAATCAAACTGAATCGGAGAAAACAGAATTATTAAATGATGGAAATTATATCAATTTTAAAGCAGTTATCGACAGAAAAATCAATAAAATAAGTGCTTTACGAGGAGGATTTGAATTGAATTATGCCAATGAAAAATTAAATTTCGGAGAGGTTAATAAGAATTATCGTGATTTGATTTCTTCAGGTTTTTTGGAAACAGATTTAGGTTTCAGCAACAATTTATCAGCAAAAATTGGAGTAAGAGCCGAAAACTCTTCTTATCTGAATAAAAATAATTTGGCACCGCGTTTTGCTTTGGCTTATCGTTTAGCAAAAGACTGGACAACCTCTTTCGCTTACGGATTGTTTTTCCAAAATCCTGAAAGTAAATATATTAACTCATCTGCAAGTTTAGGTTTTCAAAAGTCACAGCATTACATTTTTCAGGTTCAAAGGTCAACAGAAGGAAGAAGCTTGAGATTTGAAGCTTTTTATAAAAAATATGATGAATTGATTAAAACTCAGAATATTGTTCCAGATTCTAATCAAAATCAGCAAGTGCAAACCGCTTTTAATAATAACGGAAATGGTTTCGCAAAAGGGCTTGAAGTATTTTGGAGAGACAAAAAAACGTTTGAAAATATCGATTATTGGATCAGTTATTCTTTTTTGGATTCTAAAAGAGATTTCCTGAATTATCCAGTAAGTTTAAAGCCCAATTTTGCTGCTGAACATACGCTTTCCGTTGTTGCCAAAAGATTTATCCCCGAATGGAAGACCGGAGTCAATCTTTCTTACACTTATGCAAAAGGACGACCTTATTACGACATCGTGACACAAAATGATGTAAATGTTATAAGAAATGAAGGAAGACTGAAAGATTACAACGCGCTGAATTTAAGCTTCAATTATCTGCCGAATATTGGTAAAAAAGACTCAAAAGCATTTACTATTTTCGTTCTAAGTATTTCAAATGTTTTAGGAAATAAAAACGTGTACGGATACAATTTTTCTCAAAACGGAAACCAAAGTTCCGCAGTCGTTCCGCCCGTCAATACATTTGTTTTTGTAGGAATGTTTATCAGTTTTGGGGTAGATAAAACGCAGGATGCGATCAATAATAACCTTTAATAAAATTAATTTAACGCAAAGTTTAACCTTCATAAACTTTATATTTAAGGGGCCAAGATGAATCAATAAATTGATTTTATAAAGCTCATAATTTCAAGCTTCATCAGAGACATTATCGCCATTCTTTGCTCCTTTAAATAATACATTTGACATTAAAATCTTTGCGTCAAAAAGTATTTCGGATTTAATGATTTTAGCATTTTTAAAACACGGATAATCATTTAGAAAAAATATCTTTAAATAAAAAAATAACATTAAACAATTTAGAAACTATGAAAAAATACATTTTAAGTTTTGCTTTAGCTTGTATGAGTTTATTATCTTTTGCTCAGGCTAATTATGAAAAAATAATGACAGAGAAAATTGCTAAAATTGAAACCTGCAAAACACCGGAAGATTTTCAGGTTCTGGCCAACGATTTTCAGAGAATTGCCGATAAGGAAACCACAAAATGGCTACCGAATTATTATGCTGCTTTTTCTTATATCCAAAAAGGAAGGGTATTGATGAGAGAAGGAAAAATGCAGGATATGGATATTGTTGCAGATCAGGCTCAAAAATTTATTGATGCTGCAGAAAGTATTGAAAAAGAAAATTCAGAGATTCATTTGCTTCAAAAAATGGTTTATTCACTGAAAATGATGGTCAATCCGCAGGAAAGATACATGACTTTTGGAATGAAAGCTCAGGAAGAACTTACGAAAGCTGAAAAATTTGATCCAGCTAATCCAAGAGTAACACTTATAAAAGCGGAAGATATTTACTTTACGCCGGAGCAATACGGAGGAAGCAAAACAAAAGGAATGGAAATGTTTAAAGCTGCTTTAGAAAAATTCAATTCGTTTAAACCCAAAACCAATTTAAGTCCGAACTGGGGAAAAGGAGAAGCGGAATATTTTATTAATCAACCGACAAAGTAATCGCTAATCTTCTAAATTAGAATTAAATGTCATATTTTTCTTGCAGATTTACAGATTAAGCAGATAAATAAAAGAGAAAAAATCTGCAAAATTTGCCTAATCTGCGAGATATTAAATCAGCCCTTTCTGCATTTCAAATGTGGAAAGGGTTTTAAAATTATAAAACGATTTGTATTACCAATTGTCATATAATTAGAAATAAAGAGTCTTTGTCATGCTGTAAGCATCTCTAAAAAGTTAACTTAGATTCTTTCAGACTGACAAACATGCTGTTTATGAGTTTAGATGTATAAACAGATAAAATTATTATTACCGTTCAGAACAGAAAAGCAACCATTCAGCGAGAAAAAGTTTTCACAGAGTTTAATAAAAGCTAATTTTGAACTATAAATTAACCAATGAAACGTAAGGATTTTATCATTTTATTTTGGGTGTCTTTGGCAACTACTCTGGTTTTCTTTTTCCTTTCTACGGAAGAAAAAAATCTTGAGAATTTCTCGCTTACTTTATTTATTTCAGCGATGTATTCTTTTGTAATAGGAATCGGAAATGACTTGATTAATAGTTTTCTCAACAAAAAAGTTCCTTGGTCTGAAGCAACAACCAAAAGAGCGATTTTAAGCATTGTTTCAATTCTTATTGCCAATTTTATTTTGGTGTATTTCTGCAACTATATCAACTTTGTGGTCATTCAAAAAGTAGCTACAACAGAAGCATTTTTCTCAGGAAAATACAATTTTATCAATTGGTTTATGGTGAATGTTGCTTTGCTGATTTCTGCTTTTCTACACGCTAAAAGTTTTATGGAGGAGCTTAAAAGATCTTCCAAAAAAGAAGTGGTTGAGCAGAAATTAATCGCAAAATCTGCCAATGCACAATTTGAAAGTTTAAAAAATCAGCTTGACCCACATTTTTTATTTAATTCATTAAATGTTTTAAGCTCGTTGATCGATGAAAACCCGAGTCAGGCTCAGAAGTTTACTGCCTCAATGTCAAAGATCTACAGATACGTTTTGGAGCAGAAAGATAAAGAATTAGTGACTATTGAAGACGAAATAGAATTTGCAAAAACCTATTGTGGCTTACTGAAAACAAGATTTGAAGACAGTGTTAATTTTATTTTTGATGTAAAAGAAGACGATTTACGACGATTTGTAGTTCCTCTTTCTCTCCAATTGCTTTTGGAAAATTGTATTAAACATAATTTGGCAACATCTTCAAAGCCTTTGCTGATCAGAATTTTTACGGAAGGCGACACTTTATGTATAGAAAATAACTTACAGATTCGGGAACAGATCAAAGAAAGTGCAGGAATAGGTTTGGCAAACATTGTACAACGCTATTCTTTACTGACGAAAAAGAATGTTTTTATAGAAAAATCTGAAGATTATTTTAAAGTAAAACTTCCGATATTATCTGAAAAACCAAACACGGCAAGTATCGATACAAAAAATCAGGATAAAGCTTACGAAAGAGCCAAGAAAAGAGTAAAAGAGATCAAAGGTTTTTATGGTAATCTTATTTCTTACTGCACGGTTATTCCTTTCCTGATCTTTGTGAATCTGTATACTCAAAATCATTACTATTGGTTTTGGTGGCCGCTTTTAGGATGGGGTGTTGGTGTGGCTTCTCACGCATTTCAGGTATTTGGGATCGGGACATCTTGGCAGGAAAAAAAGATCCAGGAAATTATGGATAAACAGAAAAAATAGAAATCATGGAAAAATTTGACGAAAATGATATCAATTATCAGCAGGCGAAAAGACAGGTAGAAAGATTGAGAGGTTTCTACGGACACTTATTTTCATACGTTGCTGTAAATCTTTTGATTGTTTATTATAATTACATCAATTTAAAACCAAATGAGAACTATTTTCAGTTTAAAAATTTCATTACGGCTGCATTTTGGGGAGTAGGTCTTTTGGCTCATGCATTATTTGTTTTTCTGCCCCGATTTAATTTTGCAAAAAAATGGGAAGAGAAGAAAATCAAAGAATTGATGGATAAAAATAAATAAAATGAATGCACTTTATCTGCTTTTTTACATTTCTATTGCTGCATGGTTTTTGAGCGAAATTTATTACAAGCAAAAATTTAAATCTGAATCGAAAGACCAAAAGAAAGATAAATCTACACTCAATATTTTGTGGGTGGTGATCATTCCGTCTGTTTTTGCGGCGGTAACGGTTTCTAAACTGACTTCTTTTCATATCAGAAACCAATATTGGATTTTATATTTAGGTGAATTTTTAATTGTGATTGGGATTGTTTTTCGTTGGATAATCATTAAATCTCTCGGAAGATTTTTCGCGGTAGATGTTTCGATTAGAGAAAATCATCAGATCAAAAAAGAAGGATCTTACAGATTGGTAAGGCATCCTTCTTATTCGTTTGCGCTTCTTACGTTCTTGGGTTTAGGATTATTTCTAAATAACTGGCTCTCTCTGTTTATTGCTCTTGTGCCTGTATTTTTAGCATTTTCGTATCGAATTAAAGTTGAAGAACAGGTTTTGATACAACAATTTGGAAACGAATATTTGGAATATAAGCGGAAAACAAAAAAGCTGATTCCGTTTATTTATTAATCTCAATGTAGATTAAATAATAAGTATAAGTGATTTATTATAAGTGTTTTATCTGTTTAACGCAAAGTTTGATTTTCATAAACTTTATTTTTAAGGAGCAAAGATGAATCAATAAATTGATTTTTATGAAGTTTTCGTTTTATTCAAGCTTCATCAGCGACTTTGTCGCCATTCTTTGCTCCTTAAAATATTAAGTTTAAGAATTAAAATCTTTGCGTGTTAAAGATTTAACTCATTTTTTTATCCTCACAAAAAAGACAAAGATTTTACCGAGTTATAAGTTATTCAAATGCTGGCAAAAAGAGAAATGAAAGCTCTGTCTTTTATGAACTTTTGAAATGCTCTTTTTTCAATCATTTCTTTTGCCCCTTTTGCTGTTAAAAAAACTTTAACACATAAAATAAAATCCCGATTTCAGTTGAGTCGGGATTTTTGCTGTTCAGTCTATATTTTCCACAGTTCAGTAATATAAAGTTGATTTGAGGTTGATTCTTGACCTAAATTTGACTCAAGAAAAACAAACAAATATTAATTTTAAAAATAAAAGATCATGGAAAATTTATCATTAAACAAAGAAAATTTAGCGTACAGAAAAGCAGCAAGACGAGTAAAAGATTTAAAAGGGTTTTACGGTAACCTTACTTCTTATTGCTTGGTTATTCCTTTTTTATTGATTTTAAATCTTATGACGGCACCGAATCATCTATGGTTTTATTGGCCAATGTTAGGTTGGGGATTGGGTCTTGCTTTACACGCTGTAAGTACTTTTGGAATCGGGAAAAACTGGGAAGAGAAAAAAATAAAAGAATTGATGGAGGAGGAGCAACAAAGAAGCATGCGTAAATAATCAGCAATGGAAAATAATCTTCAAAAGCAGCAATATAAGTCAGCCAAAAGCAGAATGAAAGAAATAAAAACATTCTACATTATGCTCACCGGATGTTTTTTGCTCACGCCTTATTTGATTTTTATCAACCTGAAAGTAAATCCTGAATTGCATTGGTTTTGGTTTCCGTTATTCGGTTTTGGAATAAGCATTCTGGGTTACGCATTTTATCTTTTTACGGGTAAAAACTGGGAAGAGAAGAAAATAAAACAATTGATGGAGCGTGAGAGAGGAAATTCAAAATCACTTTAAATAATTATTATTAAAAAATTAATACAATGGATTATAATAGCGCACAGCAAAAAGTAAAAAGGCTGAGGTCATTCTATAAAAACTGCATGTGGTTTACGATCGTTGCCGGATTTATTCTGATCAAAAATTTTATTAAATATTCTGGAACAGACCACAATTTTCAAGGATGGTTTATTCTTACGATTTGGGCAATAATTTTAGGAGTGAAAGCTGTAAATCTTTTTATATTTGATTCTGAATGGGAAAATCAGATCCTGGAAGAAGAACTTAAGAAGTCGAAAAAACCAATTAATTTTTAAAACTAAAAAGATTTAATTATTTTTATTTAAAATTAAACTAAAGCCAAGTAATGATTAAAACAGTCATCATCGAAGACGAAAAACCTGCAGCAAGAAAATTAGAAAGAATGTTGAGTCTTTTTCCTGATTTGCAATTGGTTGCCAACCTGGAATCTGTGGAAGAAGCAGTAAGCTGGTTTGCCGAAAATGAGCATCCGCAACTTATCTTTTCAGACATCGTTTTAGGAGACGGTCTTTCGTTTGATATTTTTGAAAAAATCTCTACAAAAGCTTTTATTATTTATACCACGGCTTTTGATCAATACACGTTGAAGGCTTTTAAACTCAACAGTATCGATTATCTTTTGAAACCCATTATGGAAGAAGATCTCGCCGGAGCGATTGAAAAATTCAAATCATTTATTCCTTCAGATAAATCGGTTAACTCACAAGAGATTAAGCAATTAATTAAAAAAGAAAAAACGACACTGTCGAGGATTTTGGTAAAGATCGGTTATAATCTGAAGATTGTACAGACCCCCGAGATCAGCTGTTTTTTTAGTGAAAATAAAATTGTTTATCTGCAGACTCAGGATCGGGTTTATCCTTCAGAATTTACTTTAGATGAATTAACGGATGTGCTTGATGATAAGAAGTTTTTCCGTGTCAACAGGCAGTTTATTATCAATTCAGATTATATTAAAAATATTCATACGTCGCCCAATTATAAAGTGGAACTCAATTTTCAACCAAAAGAAGAAATTACGGTGAGCCGTGAAAGGGTAAAAGATTTTAAAGACTGGTTGGTTAATTAATAGTTTTGCAGAATGTTTGAAGTATTTATAATCCTTTTTATTGTACTGTTTATAATTGGCAGTGTTTTTTATTTAATTAATACAGAAAAGCGTGAAAATCACCGCACTGCGTATCAAACGATATTTATGGTTATTCTTTTGGGTGTATGTTGGTTTACAGCAGTACATTCTTTTAATGATAAAACAAGAATAATTAGTTTTTCTGGCAGATTAGCCAATTTGGGGTCGAGTTTATTATTTCCGATTTTGCTGTACGTCATCCATAAATTGATTCCCCGAAAACTTAAAAATGATTATTTTCTTTACATGCTTTTGTTTCTAATTTCTGCATGCACTGTAATGTTTATCTCTTTTTTGGCTGTGATAGCAGCTGCTAAAACCGATTAAAAATAAAAAAGGCTTGAATTTCTTCAAACCTCTATTTTAAATTATTTCTGAATTTCTTTTTCAGGTTTATAACCATATTTTTCAACCATAATATAAGTTAAGACCACCAAAATGATGCTTATCGTTAATCTTGAATTTTCTGGATGTACAATTTCCTGATAAAGATTGTACCCTAAAGTTGCAGAAACTACCGCAATTAAAATTTGGTTGACGTAAGCGTACTGATTTTTTAAAGTCGTTTTCATGATAAATATTTTTAATTGTTATTTACTTGGTAAGTATCACAATCTGAAATATGTTACAGAAAACTTTTTATATTAACCTGAATTTGAATTAAGCAATAATAAATTTCTTAACGCAAAGCTTGATTTTCGCAAGTTTTATTTAAGCTTCATCAGCGACTTGTCGCCATTCTTTGCTCCTTAAAATAATAAGCTTAAAAATTAAAATCTTTGCGTTAAAAATTCAGTGCTAAATTATGAAATTACTCCGCTTCCAATCAATTCATCATCAATGTACCAAGCAGCAAATTGTCCTTCAGCAATCGCAGATTGAGGCTTTTCAAATTCTACAAAAAAACTATTTTCAAACTGATAAATCGTAGCTTTCTGAAGCTCTTGTCTGTAACGGAATCTCGCCATTACTTCCATCGATTCTCCATTTTTTAATCTTAAATCTTCGCGAACCCAATGCAGCTCAGAATTATCAATCTTCAACGCTTTTTTATGCAATCCCGGAAAGCTGTGACCTTCTCCCACGAAAATAATATTGTTTTCCATATCTCTCGATACGATAAAACAACTTTCTTTATGTCCGCCGATTCCTAATCCTTTGCTTTGTCCGATCGTGAAAAATTGAGCACCTTGATGCTTTCCGATTACTTTTCCGTCAGCTTTTTTATAATTAATTTTTTGGCTTAAAAATTCTAATTCTTCCTCTTTAGATGAAAAACTTGGCGTTTCCTGTGCGAAAAGGGGAGAGTCTTTGAAAATTTCTACAATTTCGCCTTCTTTCGGAACCAATTGCTGCTGTAAAAATTGTGGAAGACTTACTTTTCCGATAAAACAAAGTCCCTGAGAATCTTTTTTATCTGCAGTTACCAAACCAATTTCTTTCGCAATTTCTCTTACTTCAGGCTTCGTCAGTTCACCAATAGGAAACAATGCTTTAGACAATTGATCCTGATTCAGCTGACAAAGAAAGTACGACTGATCTTTATTATTGTCTTTTCCCGCCAACAAATGAAAAATTTCTTTTCCGTTTTCATCAAAAGTAGAATCTACTCTTGCGTAATGTCCTGTCGCCACTTTGTCAGCACCTAAAGACATTGCCGTTTTCATAAAAACATCAAATTTCACTTCTCTGTTGCACAAAACATCAGGATTCGGAGTTCTTCCTTTCTGATATTCATCAAACATATAATCAACGATGCGTTCTTTATAAAGTTCGCTCATATCAATCACCTGAAACGGAATTCCCAGTTTTTGAGCAACCATTAAAGCGTCATTACTGTCCTCAATCCACGGACATTCATCTTCTAAAGTTACCGAAGCATCATTCCAGTTTCTCATAAAAAGAGCAACCACTTCATGCCCTTGTTGTTGCAGCAAGTATGCTGTAACACTCGAATCTACGCCTCCGGAGAGACCTACTACTACTTTCATATATTCAATTTTACGAAACTCTTAACGGGAGTTCTTAGTTGAGCCGCAAAATTACGATAATCCTATTCACAAAAAAAATGATAATTTTATACATTGATAAAAACGATAGTAACACAAAATCGTTGTTTAAATGTTCACCAAAAAAATATTTGATATGAAAAAACTGTTTATTTCTTCATTCTTTCTGATTTCCGGATTGTCATTTTCTCAAGTTGCAATAGGAACACCCACCACTGAAACGAATAAATGGACTTTCGGTGGAGGATTAGGTGTTGGTTTCGGAAGCAATTCTTATTTTAATCTTCAGGTTGCACCGAGAGTTGGTTACCGACTGACAAATGATTTGGAGGCTGGTTTAATAGGAAGTGTTTCCTGGCAGACTTCGGATTTTTATAAATCGACCATGTTTGGTTTTGGTCCTTTTGTCAATTATTATTTCGCAAGATCTTTCTTTGTGAGTAGTAATCTGCAGCATTTTTTCATCAATTATGAAGACAAATATTACGATTTCAAAGACAATCAGCAAGAGACTGCTTTATATTTAGGTGGTGGTTATATGCAGCAAATCGGGAATAATTCTTTTATGCAGATTGGTTTGATGTACAATGTTTTGTATAAAGAAAACAGCAGTGTTTTTTCTGGAGGATTGATTCCAAATGTTGGCTTTGTGGTTGGACTTTAAGATTTCCCACAGATCTCACGGATTTACTCAGATGATTGAAAATAGAAATCTAAATCTTTAAATTATATTCTCGCAGATTTTGCTGATTACGCAGATTTTTTAACAATATGATCTGTGAAAATCTGTGTAATCCGTGAGAGAAAATTCAACATAAAACAAAAAAGCATCGAGAATTTCCCGATGCTTTCGTTATTATTTTTAAAATTGATTATTGAGAAGATTTCTCAGCAGACTTTTTTGTCTTCTGTGTTTTTCCTTCTAATCCGTCTTTAGCTTCATTTACATCTAAAGTTACCGTTTCGCCTTCAGTTAATTGTTTGTTGACCAGCATTTCTGCCAATAAATCCTCAATATACTTCTGGATAGCTCTCTTCAATGGTCTTGCACCAAAATCTTTGTCCCATCCTTTTTCTGAGATGAAATCTTTGGCTTCAGTAGTTAGATCTACTTTGTAACCTAATTTTTCAAGTCTTGAATATAGTTTAGACAATTCAATATCGATAATTTTAGAAATATCAGTTCTCTCAAGAGAGTTGAAAATCACAATATCGTCAATTCTGTTTAAGAATTCCGGAGCAAATGCTTTTTTAAGAGCATTTTCAATCGTACTTCTTGTTCTGGAATCAGAACTGGTTTTCTTAGCATTAGTTCCGAATCCTACACCATCACCAAAGTCTTTAATGTCTCTTGTTCCGATGTTTGAAGTAAGGATGATAATTGTATTTCTAAAGTCAATTTTTCTACCTAAACTGTCTGTTACATGACCTTCATCTAAGATTTGCAACAAGATATTGAATACATCCGGATGCGCTTTTTCAATCTCATCTAAAAGAACGACTGCATAAGGTTTTCTTCTTACCGCTTCAGTTAATTGTCCACCTTCTTCATATCCAACATATCCTGGAGGCGCACCAACCAATCTAGAAACTGCAAATTTCTCCATATATTCACTCATGTCAATTCTGATCAATGCTTCGTCAGAATCGAAGAGTTCTCTTGCCATTACTTTTGCCAGCTCAGTTTTACCAACACCGGTTGTTCCTAAGAAAATAAAGGTTCCGATAGGTCTGTTCGGATCTTTCAATCCTGCTCTGTTTCTTTGGATAGCTTTTACGACCTTTTTCACAGCGTCTTCCTGACCAATAACTTTTCCGTTCAGGTTATTATCCATTCCGGCCAATTTATCCAATTCATTTTTACCAACTTTTGTTACAGGAACACCGCTCATCATAGAAACTACTTCTGCAACACTTTCTTCGGATACCGTTTCTTTTTTCTCTTTTACATCTTTATCCCATTGATCCTGGGCAGAATTCAACTCCATTTGCAAACGCTCTTCTTCATCTTTCAGCTTTCTTGCTTCCAGGTAATCCTGAGCTTTTACAGCTTTTTGTTTCAATTCTTTAATGTCTTCAATTTTCTTTTCAAAATCGATAATGGCAGTAGGAACTTTCATGTTTTTAATGTAAACACGAGATCCTGCTTCATCCATCGCATCAATCGCTTTGTCCGGTAAAAATCGGTCTGTAATATATCTTGATGTCAAATTGACACAAGCCAAAATAGCTTCTTCTGTATAAACTACATTGTGATGCTCTTCATATTTATCTTTAATCTGATTCAAAATCTGAATCGTTTCATCGATAGAAGTTGGCTCCACCATTACTTTCTGGAATCTTCTTTCTAAAGCTCCGTCTTTCTCAATATACTGACGGTACTCATCAAGAGTTGTGGCACCAATACATTGAATTTCACCTCTTGCTAAAGCCGGTTTAAACATATTTGAAGCATCTAAACTTCCTGTAGAACTTCCCGCACCAACAATGGTGTGCAACTCGTCAATGAATAAAATCACATCACGGTTCTTTTCAAGCTCCGTCATGATCGCTTTCATTCTTTCTTCGAATTGACCACGGTATTTTGTTCCGGCAACCAAACTCGCAAGATCCAAAGTAATTACTCTTTTACCAAAAAGAACTCTTGAAACTTTTTTCTGCTGAATTCGTAAAGCTAAACCTTCAGCGATGGCAGATTTACCAACACCCGGTTCACCAATCAACAACGGATTGTTTTTCTTTCTTCTTGATAAAATTTGTGAAACTCTTTCGATTTCTTTCTCACGACCGATTACAGGATCCAATTTTCCGTCTCTTGCCAAAGAAGTAAGATCTCTACCAAAATTATCTAAGGTTGGAGTTTTACTTTTTGAAGAACCCAGATTTCCTGTAGGCTTTCTCATCTGCTCAAATTCTTCTCTGTCATCATCATCATCGTAAGCCGAATTCTGAGGTGCCTCTCCGGAATTTTTAAGCATTGTTTGATATTCTCTTGAAACTCCTTCATAGTCAATATCGTAAGCTCCTAAAATACTTGAAGTAGGATCCTCATATTTATATAAAATGCCCAAAAGCAGGTGAACGGTATTGATCTCGTTGCTTTTGTATTGTCTGCATTCTAATTCTGCACGCTTAATGGAATGATCTGCCATTTTCGTGAATGAAATATTGGTGACTTCCTCAGAAATAGGATTTAGACTTGCTGTATTTAAAGTTTCAATTTTTCTTCTGATCTGTGTTAAATCGGCATTAAGCCCTTGAAGGATTTCTTTTGCAGAGTTTTCTGTTTTTATAATACCTAAAAGTAGATGTTCTGTATTAAGAAATTCACTTTTCAGCCTTTTAGCTTCATTTTTGCTTTGCTTGAACACTTGGCTCAAACCTTGTGAAAACTTATAATCCATAATATATCTCGTTAGAATAAAAGCAGAATTGCTTTATATTCAATATCTAAATTACAAATATTTTACCAAAAACCAATTAATGACTTTATGGCAGAAAAATATTTTTTATCTTATTGAAAATGACTAAGTTTGTTGTCCTTAAATATTCCTCATGAGTCCTGAAATTGTCAATTACATCGGCTATGCTGCTTCAGTTTTTATCGTTTTGAGTTTTATTCTTAAAGATTTAACCAAAATCAGGATTGTCAATTGTATTGGTTGTCTCTGTTTTGTCATCTATGGAATTTTCAGTGGAATGCTTTGGCCGGTTATTATTCCCAACGGAATTATTTGCTTTGTACAGGTATATCATTTACTCATTGCAAAGAAGAAATAATGGCTCGAAAAAAAATATTAATTTCTGCATTCAGTAATCTTTATACCGACCAAAGAATTGAAAAAGTTTGTAAAACGCTGCATGAAAACGGTTATGAAATTGAATTGATCGGTAATAATTGGGGTGGGGAAGAAGCAATGATCCGTCCGTATCCTTTTTCAAGGATAAATATTATTTCTAAAACTTTAAAGACCGCTTATTTTGAGTTTAACTGGATGCTTTATTGGCAGCTTTATGAAAAAGCAAATGAACATACGATTCTTCTTGCCAATGATTTGGATGCTTTACTGCCTAATTATCTTTTAGCTAAAAAATTAAATATTCCGTTAATATTTGACAGTCATGAAATTTTTTCTGAAATGCCCGCTGTTCAAGGGAAAATGTCTCAAAAACTGTGGCGTTATTTGCAGAACAAAATTGTTCCGAATTTAAAATTCATGATTACTGCAAGTGGAAGTTATGCAAAATGGTTTCATAACAAATACGGAATCAATCCAACCGTTATTCAGAATGCGCCAAGAAAAATTGATTTTTCAATAGAAATTCCAGAAAATAATCCCAAAATAATTTTATATCAAGGCGCAATTAATCCATTTAGAGGAATTGATAAAGCTATTTTGGCAATGCATCATCTTGAAAATGTTATTTTTAAAATTGCAGGAGACGGACCGAAGAAAAAAGAATACGAAGATTTAATTGTAAAAGAAAATCTTCAGGATAAAGTTCAGTTTTTAGGAAAATTGCTTCCGGAAGATTTAAGAGAAATCACATTAACCGCTGATGTTGGAATGAGCATAGAAGAAAATGGCGGTGAAAGCTATGAATTTTCACTTCCTAATAAGGTTTTAGACTGTATTCAGGCTAGAGCTCCTTTAATTCTATCTCCGCTTCCGGAAATGCTGAGTATTAAAAATCAGTTTGATGTTGGCGAAATTATCAAAAATCATCAACCCGAAAATATAGCTACAGCAATAAATTTAGTGTTAAATAAAGGGAGAAAAAACTATCAATTAGAATTGAAAAAAGCTTCCGAAATTCTTTGTTGGGAAAATGAAGAAGTGAAATTGCTGGATGTTTTTGAAAAAGCTTCTCGATAAGATTGTTGTTAAAATTATTAAACTATTGTGGATACGAATTTCACTAACCTTAATGGTTCAATTAATTTTCTACAAAACTAAAAACTCTAAAAATTAGTATCTTTGCAGAAAGAAAGTATAGAAATGACCATTAAAGAAAAACAGCAGGAAATAATCGACGAATTTGCGTTTCTTGAAGACTGGGAACAGAAATATGAATACATCATAGATTTGGGTAAAGAACTGAAAGGTCTTCCGGATGACAAGAAAACCGATGATAACTTAATCAAAGGTTGCCAAAGCAAGGTGTGGATTGATGCTGAATTTAAAGATGGAAAACTATTTTTCAATGCAGATTCTGACGGAATTCTTCCAAAAGGAATCGTTTCTTTGCTGGTAAGCATTTATAGCGGTCATTCTACCCAGGAAATTCTTGATTCTGATTTTGAATTTATTTCTGAAATCGGATTGCAGGAATTTTTATCTCCTTCAAGAGCCAACGGATTGATGGCGATGACCAAGCAAATCAAATTTTATGCAGTCGCATACCAACTGAAATCTTAGTTGTGACCAGAATTTTAGCATACCGTTTTTCCGCTTTTGGTGATGTCGCTATGACAGTGCCTGTTTTTCGGGAGTTTTTGGAACAAAATCCTGAAGTTGAAATTGTGATGGTTTCTCGGAATAACTTTGAGAGCTTATTTGCTGATATTCCGAATGTTATCTTTCATGGGATTGATCTTGATGAATATAAAGGATTTCTTGGAATAAGAAGATTGGCCAAAGAATTATTAAAGTTATACAAACCAGATTATGTTGCTGATTTGCATGATGTTATCCGGGCGAAAATATTGGATAAGATTTATGTAAGAAAAGGCTTAAAGGTTTTTAAAATAAACAAAGGAAAAGAGGAGAAAGAAAACCTTACGGATGTCTGGAATTTAGATAAAACTCGATTAAAAAGAACGGTAGAACGTTATGCAGATGTTTTTCGGGATATGGCTTTTAAAGTTGAGCTTTCGCATCAGTTAAGACCCAAATCTAATCAAAAATCTGGGATTGGTTTTGCGCCATTCGCTCAACATAAAGGAAAAATGCTTCCTTTAGAGAAGTCTTTTGAACTTGTAAAAATTTTAGCAGAAAAAAATACCGTTTACTTCTTCGGAGGTGGAAAAAAAGAAACGGAAACCCTTGAAAGTTGGGAAAAACAAATTCCCAATACCAAAAGTTTGGCAGGAAAACTTAATCTTTCAGAAGAACTACACCGAATTTCGCAGCTTGAAGTAATGATTTCGATGGATTCAGCTAATATGCATTTAGCCAGTATTGTAGGAACTCGTTGTGTTTCAATTTGGGGAGCGACTCATCCATATGCAGGGTTTTTAGGTTTCGGACAAAGCGAGAATGACGTTGTTCAGATTAATGATCTTACCTGTAGACCCTGTTCGGTTTTTGGTGATAAAGAATGCTACCGTGGCGATTGGGCGTGTTTGGAAGAAATCAACGTACAACAGATTATAGACAAAATTTAACAGAATGAAGATTTCTGTTTGCATTCCGGTTTATAATTTTGATGTAAGAGAATTGGTCTATGATCTTAAGAAAGAAATAGAAAGCCATTCAATCAATGCTGAAATTATTCTTATTGATGACGGTTCAGACGAAAATTTCAAACAAATAAATAACGAACTCAATCATCAGGTAAACCAGTTTATTTTACTTGAAAAAAATATTGGAAGATCCAGAATTAGAAATCTGTTTTTAGAGTATTCAAAAACGGAATATCTGCTCTTTTTAGATTGTGACGGAAAAATTATTTCTCCAAATTTTCTTAAAAACTATGTCAATCTTTTAGATGAAAATTCTAATGTAGCTGTTGTTTATGGCGGAAGAAAGGTTTCAGAAAAGCCGTCTTCAGAAAAGCATATTTTAAGATGGAGATTTGCTGTAGAAAGGGAAAATTTACCGTTAGAAAAGAGAAAAATGAAACCTTATTTAAGCTTTCAGACAAATAATTTTTTAATTAAAAAAAACATCTTTGAAAGCATTAAATTTAATCCTGATCTCCGGAAATATGGCTATGAAGATTTGGTGTTTTCAATGGATTTAAAATCAGTAAAAATCCCGGTAATACATATTGATAACCCGATTTATAATAATGACGTAGAAGAGGGGAGTGTTTATTTGAAAAAGGTTGATGAGTCTGTAGAGAGTCTTCTGCTCATGCTAAATAATCAAGCATTAAGCTCTAAATTATCTGAAATTAAGCTTGTAAAAGCATATGAGTCTGTTTGTAAAAAAGGATTAAAATTTCCTGTTTTAATTTTATTTAGTTTTTTCGAAAAATTTCTGAAAAAGAATTTACTTTCCGGAAATCCTAATCTCAAATTTTTAGATCTATATAAACTTGGATTGATGCTTAAAAAATCAAAATAGCATTAAAATAAAAAACTCTCAGATTTTTCTGAGAGTTTTTGTGGGCCCTGAGGGATTCGAACCCCCGACCCTCTGGGTGTAAACCAGATGCTCTGAACCAACTGAGCTAAGAGCCCTAAATTTTTTAAAAGTTTTAGGAACTTTTGTGGGCGATGAGGGATTCGAACCCCCGACCCTCTGGGTGTAAACCAGATGCTCTGAACCAACTGAGCTAATCGCCCTCTTCAACGTTGCCGTTGTTTAGAGTGGTGCAAATATACGACTTATTCACAAATCTCCAAATTTTTTTCTAAAAAATCTCCAACTACAAAGTTGCTTCCGCCAATAAAAATCATTTCTTCATTTGTACATTCTTGTTTTGCAGAAAGATACGCTTCTTGTACAGAATCAAAAATTTTATATTTTATTTTTGAATTAATTAGTAAATCTTCATAGTCTTGTGGGGGTCTTCCTCTGTTGATGGATGGTTTTGCAAAATAAAACTGAGAATTTTGAGGAAGTAAGTCCATTACATCATCAATTTTCTTGTCATTGACAAATCCTAAAACAACGTGTTTGTGTTTTTCAATAGAATTTAACTGTTCAAAAACTGATTCCAAACCAGCCTGATTGTGTCCTGTATCACAAATAGTCAAAGGATCTTGGGAAAATTCAAACCAACGGCCAATAAATCCTGTATTTTGGTGGACGGATAAAAGTCCGGTTTCAATATTTTTATTTGAGATAGGGTAGTTTAGTTTTCTCAATTCTTCAACCAATTCTAAAACAACTTTAATGTTTTTATTTTGATAGTTTCCCTTCAAATCTGATTTTAGCTCGGTTTTTAATTCGGTAGCGTCAATAAATGGAGCGTTTTCTTCAGTTGCTTTATCTTTGATAATGTTTTTTACGATTTCATTATCATCTCCGAAAATAATTGGTGTGTAAGCTTTTATAATTCCTGCTTTTTCAAAGGCAATTTCTTCGATGGTATCTCCTAAGATATTTTGATGATCGAGCTGTACATTCGTAATTGCTGCAACCAAAGGTTTGATAATATTGGTTGAATCTAATCTTCCACCTAAACCGACTTCAATAATCGCAAAGTCTACCTTTTGCTGAGCAAAATATTCAAACGCCATAATTGTCGTAAACTCAAAAAAAGAGGGGAGGATATCTTCAGGGAGCTTTTTTAGTTTTAAAATGAAATTATAGACAAACTCTTTATCGCAATTTTTACCGTTAATTTTAATTCTTTCTGTGAAATCAATAAGATGTGGAGAATTATATAAACCCGTTTTGTAACCCGCTTCCTGAAGAACCGAAGAAAGCATGTTGCTGGTGGATCCTTTGCCATTGGTTCCTCCAATGTGAATGCATTTTATTTTATCTTGTGGGTTGTCAAAAAAAGAGCAGAGTCTTGTGATGTTTCCAAGTCCCGGTTTGTATGCTTTTTGTCCATCTAACTGATAGTTTGGCGCCTGAACGAAAAGCCATTCTACAGCTTCCTGATATTGTGCGTTTGTCATGATGCAAAATTCTCAAAACTTTCATTAAAATGAAACAATAATTTTCTAAATCTGTAACTTTTTTACAATCTTTACGTCTAATTTGAATAAAGCCAATTTAAAATCGTTATTTGCAAGCTTAATCAATTGAAAATAACGGCTCCATTTGAAAAAAAATTAAATATTTCCTTATGAAAAAAGTTTTGACGGTAGTTTTGGGATTAGCCTTTGCAGGATTAAACGCTCAGCAGAAATGGTCTTTGCGTGAATGTGTAGACTACGCAGTAAAGCATAATCTTCAAGTGATTCAGAATGAATATTCAAAACAGATTCAGGATTCTAATCTTAAAATTGCTCAGAGAAATTACCTTCCTTCTGTGAATGCAAGTGTAGGAAATAATGTAAGTTTCGGACAGGCTTCTTTGGGAACAGGAAGTATCAGAAACGACAGATTCAGCAATTCTGCAAATTTAGGAGCAGATATTTTAGTTTACAATAACGGGAGACTTGAAAAAACAATAAGAAAATCTCAGTTTGATGTAGAAGCGAGCCAATATGACATTGAAACTATTAAAAATGATATTTCACTTCAGATTGCTCAACAGTATTTAACGACTTTATTGAATAAAGAGATTGTAAAAATTTCTCAAAGTGCAACAGAAAATGCAAAAAAACAGTTTGATAGGGCAAAAATAACTACAGATGTGGGTACTACGGCTCAAACAATTGTTGCAGAAGCAGAAGCGGCGTGGGCAAGAGAAAAGCAAAATTTAAAAACCGCTGAAATTAATGTTGGAAGAAGCTTGTTTGCTTTGGCACAGTTACTTCAGTTAAAAGAATACAAAGATTTTGATGTGGAAGATGTAGAAGTTGATGATAAGTTGACTCCTCAATTGTTTTCTGTAGATGATGTGTTGAATTTAGCTTATGGAAATCAACCACAAATAAAAGCAGCAGAAAGCAGAATAAAATCTGCCGAAACTCAGACAGAAATTACCAAAACGTCTTTTTGGCCAACTATTACTGCAAGTTTGGGAATAGGAAGTTTTTATAATAATTTATTGAATACAAGTTATTCTGGGTTTGATGAATTTGGAAATGCCGCAAAAGAACGTTCTTTTTTCCAGCAGTATAAAGATAACTTTGGGCAGCAAGGAGGGATCAGTTTAAATATTCCTATTTTCAATAAAGGAATTACCAAACTTCAGGTAGAACAGTCAAAAATCAATGAGAATATTGCTAAAACAACTTTAGAACAGCAAAAACAGACTGTAAGGCAAAGTGTTCAGCAAGCTCAATTTGATGCGGATGCTAATTATGAAGTGTATCTTGCAGCAGTAGAAGCCGAAAAAAGCACAAAATTGGCTATGGAATTTGCAGATAAAAGTTATGCAGCGGGTCGTACAACAATTTATGATTTAAATATTGCCCGAAACAATTATGCAAACTCTCAAGGCTCGGTTCAACAGGCAAAATTTAATTATCTTTTCAGCCTTAAATTATTGAATTTCTATTCAGGGATTCCGCTAACTTTGTAAGATGTCTATTCAGTCTTTAGAAAAATATTTGCCTCAAAATACACTTTTGTATTTAAGGAAATGGTTTTCAGATTATTCTATTCATATAAAGGTTACTAAAAACCGAAATTCGAAGCTTGGAGACTATCGGAAGTTACGTAATAATTCGCACGAAATTAGCATCAATTCTACATTAGCCCCGCAACTTTTCTTTTTCGTATTAACTCACGAATTGGCGCATCTCATTGCCTTCGAAAAATTCGGAAGAAGAATTGCTCCACACGGTAACGAATGGAAAGATACTTTCAGGGAAATGCTTTTGGAAAGTGCGGATGTTTATGATGAAGATCTAAAGCCGATTATAACTAAGTTTTCACGGTCTCCGAAAGCCAATTTTATGGCAAGTCCGGATCTCGTAAAATATTTTCATATTGATAATCAGAATGATGATGAGATTTTTATAGAGAAGCTTAGCAAGGGTGAAAATTTCATCTATCGAGAACAAAAGTATTTGTTGGAAGGTCTGATTAAAAAAAACTATCTTTGTATGAATCTGGCTACAGGACGAAAGTATTCTTTCAAACCTTTGGCTAGAGTGAAAAAATGCAGTTAAATATGTTAAAATCAGATAAGTACTGTGTGATTATGGCAGGAGGAATCGGTAGTAGATTCTGGCCTCTGAGCACACAGAAATTTCCCAAACAATTTCAGGATATTTTAGGAACGGGTCGTACCATGATTCAGCAGACGTATGACAGAATCAGTAAGGTTATTCCTAAAGAAAACATATTTGTAATTACCAACAAAGAGTATGTAGCACTTTCTCATCAGCAATTACCAGAAATTCCTGAGGATAATGTAGTGGGTGAGCCTTTGATGAAAAATACGGCTGCATGTAATCTTTACATGGCAAATAAAATTGCTGAAATCAATCCTGATGCCACGATGATTGTGCTTCCAGCAGATCATTTAATCTTAAAAGAAGATGTTTTTTTGGAGAAAGTAGAATTGGCATTTGACTTAGCTTCTACTCATGATTATTTAGTGACTTTGGGAATTACACCAACAAGACCAGATACAGGTTACGGATACATCCAATTTGTTGAGAAAAAAGATTCAGACTATTATAAAGTTAAAACTTTCACAGAAAAACCTATTCTTGAAATTGCCAAAAGTTTCCTTGAAAGCGGAGATTTCCTGTGGAATGCAGGAATTTTTATCTGGAATGTAAAATCTATTCACAAAGCTTTTGAGATGTTTCTTCCGGACATGACTCAGCAGTTTATGGCTTGCGAATACAATGCAGAAGCAGAGGTAAGCTGTATAGAACTCATTTATCCTAAAATTCAAAAAATATCAATCGATAACGGGATTTTAGAAAAAGCTAAAAACGTATATGTAATTCCGGCTGATTTAGGCTGGAGCGATCTCGGAACCTGGACTTCGGTTTTTGAAAACAGCGATAGAGACGAAAATGAAAATGCAGTCAATATCAAAACAGCGCTTACCTACGATTCTACAGGAAATATTATTCATGTAAAAAATAATAAAGCGGTTGTAATAGACGGTTTGAAAGATTTTATCGTTGTAGATACAGATAAAGTACTTTTAATCTGCCCAAGAGAGCACGATCAGCAGATTAAAGAATACGTTTTAGATTTAAAAAGCCTTAAAAAAGGAGAGAAATTTATGTAAATATTGGCATAGTTTCTGTCCGTATTTCAAACTATGAAAAAAATTACAACTCTTACTTTTCTTTTTTTCTTTTTAGGAATCTCTGTTTTTTCCCAGGAAAAGAAAAAATTCTCAAATATTGATACCGTTTTGGGCAAAATTGTCCCCAATGGCAAAGTTGATTTTTGGGTATTGGTTAATAACAGTTATGGCAAAAATAAAGAAGTAAAAGTCTCAGGAACCAAACAAGATTATCTTCCTCAATTTGTGGGATTTAATTTCAGACCGGGTCAGGAAAGTTTTTATTATATTGTTTCTTCTGTGGGAGGGAAAATAAGCTATTTGACTGATCTAAAGGAATTAAAAGAGTTTATCGGAAAGGTTGATAACGTTGAAGAAGCTGCATTGTCTGCTGTTTTAGAAGGTTATTTAATCGATGAACAATTTGTGGATATTGCCGCCAATTATTACACAGATGCTACAAATTATTACTTAGATCTTGGAAAGATTACTTCAAAAGAGTGTCCTTATCAGAAAACACATTTTACATTAACGGTCAATAAATCGACAGGCATCGTTTCGAATATTAAAGATAACGGAACATACATCGAGGTTTATACTAAAAACTGTACAAATAACCCACGTCTTTTAAAAATAGAAAAGAAAGAAGAACCTAAAGATGAGCCAAAAAAGCAACCTGCCAAAAAAAGAAAATAATTTCTACGAAACAGAAAGGCTTTTAATTCGACCTGTTTCTGTAGATGATGCTGATATTATTTTTCAGCTTTATAATATGCCAAATTTTATAAAGTTTATTGGAAATAAGAACATCAATTCTTTCTCTGATGCCGAGAATTATATTAAATCTAAGTTTTTACCGCAAATTGAAAAACGAGGATTCGGAAATTATATTCTTGTTTTAAAAGAAGGAAATCAGAAAATCGGAAGTGTGGGAATCTTCGAAAGAGAAGGTTTAGATGTTGCAGATATTGGATTTTCTGTCCTTGAAAAATTTGAAGGCAAAGGTTTAATGTTTGAAGCCGCTCAGAAAGTAAAATCTATCGGAATGGAGGAATTTGGTTTAAATAAAATTTCTGCAATCACTTCAAAAGACAATTCTTCTTCACAAAAATTAATCGAAAGGTTAGGTTTGAAATTCCAAAAATATGTAACGCTTCCCAATGAAGACGAAGAGTTGATGTATTACGAAACAGAATAACGAAATACTAAAATCACAAATGTTTTCACGAATAAACACAAAATATGTATGAAATTAGTGAAAACATTTGTGAAAATTTGTGTTTAAATTTATTCTAAAATCTGAGCTGTCGCCGTTTTAGAAGTCACCTTCTCAATAACTCTCGTGCAAATTCCTTTTTCATCGAAAATAAAAGTAGTTCTCACAATTCCCATATAAGTTTTACCAAAAGTTTTTTTCTCTTTCCAAACTCCGAATTTTTCGATAACATCACGGTTTTCATCAGCAATCAGATCATAAGGAAAAGCAAATTTGCTGTGAAAATTCTTCTGCTTTTTCACGGTATCTCCACTGATTCCTAAAAGCTGAAATCCTGCTTGTTTCAATTGCGAATAATTATCGCTCAAATTACACGCTTCTACAGTACAAGTCGGCGTACTCGCTTGCGGATAAAAGAAAATAACTAATTTTTTTCCGAGTAGCTTTTCAGAATTAATTGTTTCTCCGTCCTGATTTATTCCTTCAAATTGTGGTAATTGGTCTCCAACTTTCAGCATAATGATTTATTTTTGTTCAAATTTAATGGTTAAATGACAAAAAAGCAAAGAGCCGCACTCGTTCAGGAAGAATTAGAAAAATTATATCCTGTTGTTCCTATTTTTTTAGATCATACAGATGTTTATACTCTAATGGTTGCTGTTGCCCTTTCTGCACAAACTACTGATAAGAAGGTAAATGAGGTAACTCCAGAACTTTTCGCTGTAGCAGGAACACCGCAAAGAATGGCTAAACTGGAGGATTTTGAAATTAAAGAACTCATCAAAGAAATCGGACTTTCGAATACAAAAGCTAAGAATCTGAAAAAAATGGCAGAGCAACTTTTGGAAAAACATAACGGCGTTGTCCCTCAAACCTATGAAGAACTTGAAGAGTTGGCAGGAGTGGGGCACAAAACGGCTTCTGTAGTGATGAGTCAGGGCTTTGGATTTCCTGCTTTTCCGGTCGATACACACATTCACAGACTGATGACGCAATGGAAGCTCACTTCCGGGAAAAACGTTGTAGAAACAGAGAAAGATGCCAAAAAATTATGGAAAGAAGAGTTCTGGAATAAACTCCACCTTCAAATTATTTTCTACGGAAGAGAATATTCTCCGGCGAGAGGAAAAGGCGAGAAAGATTTTATTACAAAAATGTTGTTCGAAGAAAAAGATAAATAATATAACAGCCGCAAAAATTCCCCTCCTTTGGAGGGGTGGCGAAAATTCGAAAGAATTTTTGACGGGGTGGTTTAAGAATAATAAATTTTAAAATTACTCAACATCCAACAATCTCCTATGATAGTTAATCTGTCCCAAATGATAACCCAAATGTCCAAACAAATGAATCAGAAAATATTCTGTCGTCATTTTATGACCTAAAGCTTCAATAGGATATTCTTTTTTCAAATCTTCCTCCGATAATTGGTCGAGTGAAGAGTGTACAATCTCAATCGTTTTTTCAATTTTATCAATCAATTCCGTTCTCGGAATATTTTTTAACGAAAATTCAAGCTCTCTGTTTCTTACATAACCTGAATTTCCCAATATTGATCCAATAAAATGATTAATATTTCCAACCAAATGAAGCGATAAATTTCCTGCAGAATTGAGAATATTTTTATCAATTTTCCAGATAGTTTCTTCGTTTTGATACGCTTCTATTTCTTTTTTTAATTGGTTTAAATCTCTTGTGAACAATAATTTTATACTTTCTGTCATAATTTTAGTATTATTAAATTCCCCTTCCATGAAGGGGTGGATTTTTGTGAAACAAAAAGACGGGGTAGCTAACTAATAAATCAAAATTAAGAAAAATCAATATTCCGAGTAATTTTATTTTACTAAAGCTCTAAAATATCCTCTGAAATCTTTTGTGAAATTTTCTACTTTTGTATTATAATCTATAAAACCATAAATACTGTCATTTTTTTTGAATTTATCTTTATTTAGCACAAGTTTTTGATAAATTGCTTTTGCAGGAATAAATTTATCTTCACCTTTTAGCGTTTTTGGATCATAATCTTTAATGAAAAAATTTCCATTAAAAACTTTTACCAAAGTACCATTTCCAAATTGTTTATTGTTATTATTCAATGAAATATTTAAGGTGTCGTCCTTTAAATTGGTTTTACATTTATAATTATCAAACCTTCCCGAGATATTCCAAATTGTTGACTCCTGAACAATATATGCTGTTCTGCTTTTGCTCTCATTAACATCAGTTCTGTAAAGTTTTAGCTCAGGGTATTTTGATAGGAGCTTTATTGTATCATTCTCTGGGAGGCTTTTGTCAACGGTAAATTTTTCAAAATTCTGTTGAGTTTTCTTCTCTTTTTTACAGCTTACAATTGATAAGCAGAAAATTAAAATGAATATAAAATATAAAGTTGGTTTCATGATTTTGTTTAAACAAATCTAAAACAAAAAAAGTCACGAAAAATTAATTCGTGACTTCTATATTTTAATGAGAAAATTTTTCTCTTTTTTAGACCAAAATTATTTCTGCTTCGTCGCCCAAAGCTCCATTTTTCTGTTTAAAACATCCAAAGGAAGACAACCCTGACTCAAAACTTCATCATGGAATTTTGCCAGATTAAATTTATCGCCCAATTCTTTCTGGTATTTTTCTCTCAGTTCTCTTATTCTTAAAGACCCGATTTTATACCCTAAAGCTTGTCCAGGCATTGCCATATATCGTTCAACTTCTGCAGTTGCTCCTGCTTCATCGTAAGCAATATTGTTTAGAAAATAAGTAATAGCATCTTCTCTTGTCATTTTTCCTGTGTGAATTCCGGTGTCAACAACCAAACGAACGGCACGAAGCATTTGATCGCTCAGATATCCCATTTTTTGGTAAGGATCTGTGTACAATCCGAATTCCGGACCTAAAGTTTCACAATAATGCGCCCAACCTTCGCCATAAGCTCCAAACCAGCCGAATCTCATGAATTTTGGAAGTTTTGTATTTTCCTGTTGCAGAGAAACCTGATAATGATGTCCCGGAATCGCTTCATGCAAGAAAAGAGATTCCATTCCTGAAGTAACGTTGAATTTTGACGGATCAGGAAGTGGCATATAGAAAATTCCCGGTCTTTTTCCGTCGGGAGTTCCCTGAATATATTCCGCACTTGCGCTTGCTTCTCTGAATTTTTCGGTTTGTCTGATTTCAAACTTAGTTTTTGGTGTTACGCTAAACATGGTTTTCAGCTTCGGAGTTATTTTAGCTAAAATCCCGTTGAAACCATCCAAAACTTCTTTTGATGTTTTGTAAGGCATCGCTTTAGGATCTGTTTTTACAGAATTGATAAACTCTTCAAGCGTTCCTTTGAAACCAACTTGGTTTTTTACTTTTTCCATTTCACCACGTAACATCGCAACTTGCTGTAGTCCTATTTTGTTGATTTCTTCAGGCGTTTTGTTGGTTGTTGTCCAGCTTTTAGCATAATATCTGTAAATATTGTCTCCTTTAGGAAGGCTGTTGTAGCCGTCTGTTTCTCTGGATTTAGGCAAATATTCTTTTTCTAAAAACTCACCCATTTTTGTATACGCAGGAATGATATTTTTTGTAATCGCTTCTTTATACAGTTTGGTAAGTTTTTCTTTTTGTTCTTTGCTGAAGCTCTTTGGGAAGTTTTTTACAGGTCCGTAGAAAATATTCTTTTCAAAATCTGGCGTGATGATTTCTTCAGCTTTCATCTGAGGAATCATTTTTACCACCAATTTTCTTGGCAGAACGACCTTATTATTTATTCCTTCACGGAAATTATCTGCAGCCGCATTCATCCATTCTGGGAATTTTTCCAGTCTTTTTAACCAGTCTTCATAGTCTTTTTCTGTATTGAAAGGCTGACTTCCTTGTCCGCTTCCATACAACGGAAAATTTAGCGGTAAACCTGTAAACTGGCTGAAAGGAATGTATTCAGGATGATAAGCATAAGCTTCAATTTTATCTTTTAAAGTATAATCTAAAACATCATAAACTACTTTGTCTTCATCCGAAAGACTATTATAATCTACATTTTCAAGCTGCTTTTGGATGGAATTATAAAAAGCAATTTCCCCCAAAATAAAATCTTTGTCAATATTGATCGGAAGCTGGTCGTTGTACCTCAAGTCTCCTTGTGAAGTAGCTTCTAAAGGATAAAGCTTCAAATACTGCTCATAATAATTAGACGCAATAGAATCGATGTTGGTTGGCGTAACTTTCGTTAATGGTGAATCTGATTTTTTGCATGATGAAATGCTCACCGCCAATCCGAGCCCGATTATGGTTTTAAATAAAATATTTTTCATAGATAATCTTTACCTTTTATTTGTAAGATGAAATACAATGGTTGTTACAAAAATTTTGTTTCAGCATTTTATTCAAATGAATAAATAACAAAAATAACCAATATTGTACATCAAATTCGTTTTAAATGTAGATTTTAATAAAAATAATTTTCAAAACATTTTTCAGATTCATACAATTTTTTATCTTTGCCTAAAGCATTTAACAATCATAGTATTACAGTTCTTTTTTAGGAAATAATGAAAGGGATTTTAAAAATTTACCATCCGGACGAAACTCTAAAATACAATATAAGAAGCACTTATTGCAAGGCTGTTTATAGTAATCAAAAACACTTTCTGGAAGTAGAGGTCATTACTGACGACGGTTTAGATCATGTAGATGACGATTCTTTGCAGTACAACTTTCCTCAGCTTTCGCTGGAAATAATTGAATTTCCAATAGATTCTGCCGAAATTGAAGGAAAAACATTCGAAATCAACGATTCTGACGATGAGGTTTATACCGAAGTTAATTTGTTTGATGATGAAGATGCCTTCATCTACGACAACGAACTTTGTTTTGAGAAAAACGAAGAAAATGAGCTTCAGGTAATCTGGAAAGGAACCATCGATGATTTTTACACAGGTTCTGATACTCCGATTCCTTTCAGACTGAAATGCGAATTTAAGCAAGACGAAATAGAGGTAGACGAAGACTAATCACTACCAAAATATAAACTACAAATTTCTTTTCAAATACTTTTTTGGAAAGAAATTTGCTTTTTTAAGACATTATTAGCTTTGGGATGTGTTTTTTAAGCTTATTTTAAGATAAGGATTAATAATATTCCATTATTTTTGTCGTTTAAAATCATTATAAAAATAATCAATTAATGCTGTTAACGGAACTTACTCAGATTTTATTTGCACAGGTCGCTGTACCTACTGTACCTGTAGAAAAGCTTGAATTTTCTTTTTGGAATATCCTTTTTCATGGTGGTGCTTTCGCTAAAATAGTGATGGTAACTGTTTTGTTATTAGGAGTTTTCTCGGTTTATCTTTTTTTTGAAAGATTTTTCTTTATTAAAAGAATGACTTCAAAAACGGATTCTAATTTTATGAATAACATCGAAGACTTCATAAGAGACGGGAAGATAGAGGCAGCAGCAGATTATTGTAAAACACAGAATTCACCGGAATCCAGAATTTTAGAGAAAGGAATCTCAAGATTAGGAAGACCTGTTTCTGATATTGTAAGCGCAATGGAGTCTCAGGCTCAAATTGAGGTTGCCAATATGGAAAAAAATCTGAACCTTTTGGCGGTTGTACCAAGTATTGCACCGATGTTGGGGCTTTTGGGAACGGTAATCGGGATGATTATTGCGTTCTTCGATTTGTCACATGCTGAAGGCGCTTTCTCTCCGAAAACTTTATCTGAAGGTATTTATACGGCTCTTGGACAGACTGCAGTTGGTTTGGCGGTAGCAATTCCGGCAAATTTTTTCTACAATATTTTGCTGACAAGAATTGATAAATTCGTTCTGAGAACTCAGAATGTTTCTGGAGAATTTTTAGATATTATCAATAAACCTTTATAAATTCTAACAGATGAAAATTCAGAGAAGAAATAAAGCGCATCCAGAATTCAGTTTAGCAGCAATGACGGACGTTATCTTGCTGATGTTGATTTTCTTTATGATTACCTCTTCTGCGGCTAATCAAAGTGCGATTGATGTAAAACTTCCACAAACAGGAAGCGTAGATAATAATATTCCGAATCCGATGACGGTAAGTGTAAAACCAGACGGATCGTATTTTGTAAATGATAAACCTGTAAGCAGAGAATTGGTAGAACAGACAATTGTGAGTGATCTTCAGAGCAAATCAGCAAAATCATTTACCATCAGAGCAGACGAAAGCACAATGCATAAAGATGTAGTTTTCTTAATGGAAATCGCAGAAAAGCATAAGTTTAATATTGCCATTGCAACGGTAAAAGAATAAGCATTCTGCATTGCTACGAATACGCAAATAAGAAAATTAGTGCATTCATGGCAAATAAAAATTATAATTTGAGACCAATAATTCAATGAGAGGTTATACGATAAATAGAGCCGAAGAAAATAAAGATAAGGTAAAGAGTGCAGTACTTTCTATCCTTATTTGGTCTGCTATTTTGTTATTCGTTTTCATCTATAAAATGAAACCGACTGAGCGCCCGAAAGAACCTGAAGTGATTACTACAATGCTCGTCAATTTTGGAGATAACAGAAACGGAGCGGGAATTGAAGAACCTGCCAATCAGGAAGGAAGTTTGGCTGCAAAAGCTATAGAAACAGCTCCTGAACCGGTGGAGAATGTTGTTTCCGAGCCTAAAACGGTTATCGTTCCCGATCCAAAACCGGAATCAAAAAAAACTGAGGTTAAAGAAAAAATAATTACCGGAACAAATACCAAAGTTACCGCTCCGAAAAAAGAAGATTCAAAAACCAATAAAAAATCAACGGCAAGTTCGACTACCAAAAGCACAAAAAGTTCTGCAAAAACTGCCAATTCTAAAACCGGAAATGGTGACGGAAAAGGAACTGCAGCCATCGGAAATCTAATTAGAGGTCGTGGAACAAAAGCCGGAAGTCAAGGTACAGGAACTGGAATTGGGAACAATGGCGATCCTTTAGGCGGAGATGGAAATGGAGATAGCAAAGTAGGAATTGACCGTCGATTGATTGGATATATTCCCGGAACAATGGGAAGAGGAGGTGCACAACCAAGCCACAATTGTACAGCAAGCGGATCGATCACAATAGCTTATACTGTAGATAAAGCCGGAAATATTTCTTCAGCAAGAAGATCAGGAGGAGTTTCAGATCCTTGTGTGGTTTCTACATCTGTTGCATGGGTGAAGAAATACGTGAAAGCTGAAAAAGCCAGCGTCTCATCCACCGGAACTTACAATATCACATTCTAAAAATACAAAAGCACTTTATTCAAGTGCTTTTTTTATTTCGTTGATTCTATTGATAATGGGAAGTGCAAAAATTCCGCTGGTTTTAAGATAGAGTTCGTAGAATGTTTTTCCTTTGTCTAGGAAGTCATTATTCTTTTCACCTTTACCGTTGTAATAGAAAAGATTTCCAAGCATTTCGTAATAATCTTTGTGATCTCTTTCCTGTCTTTCGTTCACAATTTCGATGATTTCTTCCTTTGATTTTGATGAAAGTTCTTTAAAATCAAATTTAAAAATGTCTTTCATTAAAGAATCAAAATCGAGCTCTTTCTGCATTAAACTTTCTTCAGGTTTATCTAAAATCAGTTTTTCTAAAGCTTGAGTTAATTGACGTATTAATCTTAATGTGAATTCTTTATCTGTAATCATAATCTAGTTGCTTGTTGATCGTTGTTTGTTAATGGTTTATATAATATTAATTAAGATTTAGAATCTAAAAAAAATAATCCGTCTAAGTCATTTTTAGAAATTTCAATTTCTTTTTTGAACTTTATTGTATTGGCTTTATCATCAATACCCAATTCAAAATCAGCTAGAAAAACTAGCTTTTCTGGTTTTATTTCCAGCAAAACCACATCTAGAATTCTGAGAGGTGCTTTACAACTTTTACAAATTAAAAATTGATCGTTGTAATAACCTGAGTCAACGTGGATTTTTCTTTCTTCAATAAATTTAATTTTGTTATTGTCAATTAATAGAAAGTTAGAATCTTTTGTACTAAAATATGACCTTATAAAAGGATCTTTCTCTTTTATTTTGTCAGATTTAAAATCTATTCTAAATGTTTTCCCAATATCATTTTTATTAATATTCTCAACTTTTAAATAACCAATATTCCATCCTCCTTGTGCAAAAATGAAAGAGTTAAATGACAGAATTAAAAATGTAAATAGGAT
Source organism: Chryseobacterium scophthalmum (assembly GCF_900143185.1). Classification (NCBI taxonomy): domain Bacteria; kingdom Pseudomonadati; phylum Bacteroidota; class Flavobacteriia; order Flavobacteriales; family Weeksellaceae; genus Chryseobacterium; species Chryseobacterium scophthalmum. The sequence continues at coordinate 385,880 of NZ_FSRQ01000002.1, forward strand.
TGATTTCATTTATCTAAATTTAAATCGGAGTTACTCACACTTTTTAAGCGAAAAACAAATATGCCAATCCAATTGCAGTAATTACACCCACCAAATCAGCCAAAAGCATAGCAACTACCGTATATCTTGTATTCTTTACAGCTACGGCTCCAAAATAAACTGCAATCACGTAAAACGTCGTGTCTGAGCTTCCCTGAAGAACTGCTGCCAATTTCCCCTGAAAACTGTCTGCTCCAAAAGTTGCCATTGTATCAACCATCATTCCTCTTGCTCCTGAACCGGATAAAGGCTTAATTAAAGCAGTCGGAAGTCCGTCGACAAATCTGGCGTCTAAATTGGCCGTATTGGCAATCCATTTCATTCCATCAATAATGACGTCAAAAACTCCTGAAGTTCTTAAAAGAGAAATTGCAATCAGCATTCCTACCAAATAGGGGATAATTTTTACACACGTCCAGAAACCTTCTTTTGCACCTTCAATAAAAGCGTCAAAAACATTAATTTTTTTGTAAACGGCTCCGAGAACAATGGCAATAAAAATAAATAAGATCAAACCATTGCTTAAAACTTTGCTGAAATCATCCAGTTCGTTTTTGCTCAATTGAACTAAATAGACAACCAAAAGCGCAATCAATGCTGAAATTCCTCCGACATAGGCCAGAACAATAGGTTTTAATAGATTTATTTTTTGATAAGCAGAAACAATAATCATTGCCGCTAAAGTCGCAGCAAATGTTGCAATCATACACGGAAGAAAAATATCTGTAGGAGTTTTTGAACCCATCGAAGCTCTGATTGCAATAATAGAAACCGGAATCAATGTCATTCCGCCTGCGTGAAGGCAGAGAAACATAATTTGTGAATTGCTCGCTGTCTCTTTATTTGGGTTTAATGTCTGTAAACTTTCCATTGCTTTTAGACCAAAAGGAGTTGCGGCATTATCTAAACCTAAAAGATTTGCGCTAAAGTTCATCAACATATGACCGAAAGCAGGATGATTCTTTGGGATTTCTGGAAATAATTTTGAGAAAAATGGCTGTATCAATCGGCTTAAAAGATTGATTCCACCAGCTTTTTCGGCGATACTCATGAAGCCCATGAAAAGCGTCATGATTCCTATTAAACCAAGACAAATTTTAACGGCAGTTTCAGAAGTTCCAATAACACCGTCTGCTTCCTGAACTCGATAAACACTTACATTTTGTTTCAGAGAATCTGTTTTATAATGAATTCTGCTCTCTGCAAAATCATTTTTTTTCATCAGGCTGTCTCTTACAATGGGGGAGAGTGTAGTGATGTTTTGGGTAGCAATTTGTACGGTATCGCCGCCTTTTCCTACAACCATATCATTGAAAATGGTTTTGTAGTGGCTTGACGAGATGTATTTTATACTTGCAATAGTAATGGCGATGATAATGAAAGCCGACCAAATTCTGCTGAGAACCATTTGATTAAATTAATTGTTTAAACTTAGTTAAAAATTCTTCAGATTACAAAAAGGATGAAAATAAATTTCCACAATGTTTGTCATTCCGTAGGAATCTAAGTTTATAATTTAAAGATTCGAATCTAGATTCCTACGGGATGACAAAAAGAAGTTGTTATTTTTCATCCAGATAAACCAGTTCTCCTTCAAAATCATCATCCAGACTTTTCAAAATTTTGGCATTGGCTGTTTTCTTTTGTAATTCTTTAATAAAAAAGCTTTTCTCAAAAAACTGACGATGAATTCCAGGAAGAAGTTCCATGAAATAATCCATCCCTATTTTATTATTATGGAGATCCATTTTTGTTTCCAAAGGTTCATTCGGAAATAATTCTTCGTGAAGATCGGTGATTTTTTTGCAGAAATCTAATGCTTTTTGAGGTGAAGAAACCTTGCTGCAATACATCATAATCAGGCAACACCAAAGTGAATGTCTGAAAGCATTTCCTTCACCGTTTTTTGATGCTGTTTTAGGATAAAGTTTCTGTGCGATAGAAAAGGCTTTTATCGTTGCGTAAAAACTTAAAATCGAAAAAAGAGGGTGCGGTAAAACAGCAGATAAGAGTCTAAAGATTTTCTTTAAACTCATTGATGTGATGGTATTTAAAACGACTTTAAATGTCCTCATAAAAATAAAAATCTCTCCCAAATTGAGAGAGATGATATGTTTTTTAGTTTAAATTTTAAGCTTTTACAGCCAAAAGATTTACTGTTTTAGAAACAACTTCTTTAATTTCTGTTCTTTTCACAATAAAATCTACAAAACCTTTTTCCTGTAAAAATTCTGAAGTCTGGAAACCTTCCGGTAAATCTCTACCGATGGTTTCACGGATAACTCTTGGTCCTGCAAATCCGATCAAAGCTTTTGGTTCTGCCATAATAATATCTGCAGTCATTGCAAAAGAAGCGGTAATTCCACCGAAAGTTGGGTCACAAAGATAAGCGATGTATAAAAGTCCTGCTTCTGAAAGCTGAGCCAATTTAGCCTGAACTTTTGCCAACTGCATCAAAGAATATGTTGCTTCCTGCATTCTTGCTCCTCCAGACTGACAAATAATCATGTATGGAAGTCTTTTTTCGATACAGTAATCAATTGCTCTTCTGATTTTTTCACCCATCACAGAACCTAAAGATCCTCCGATGAACGCAAAATCCATACAAGAAACTACCATCTCGGTTCCGTTTACGGTTCCTACAGCATTTCTGATAGAATCAGTAAGCTTTGTTTTTGCTTTTACTTCTTTTAGACGGTCGGTATATGACTTGGTATCTTTAAAGCTAAGAATATCAATACTTTCCACATTTGGATCAAGCTCAGTGAATTTTCCTTCGTCAAAAAGGATGTCAAAAAACTCTGCACTTCCTATTCTTACATGAAAATCGTCTTCAGGAGAAACATAATTGTTTTTCTTTAATTCGTCGTGTTCCACTACTTTTCCTGATGGAGTCTGATGCCAAAGACCTTTTGGTACGTCTTTTTTATCATCTGTAGAAGTGGTAATATTTTGTGCTTTTCTTTTAAACCAGTCGAATGCCATCTTGTATGTATTAATGTATAAAAGTAAGTGTATTAATGTAAAATTTTCAAATCATGAATACATTTTACATTAATACACTGATACAATTTTTATTTTAAAGTATTTACGTTATTTAAATCTTCAAATGCCTGAATTAATCTCTTAGAGAAAGTTTCTTCACCTTTTCTGATCCAAACTCTTGGGTCATAATATTTTTTGTTAGGCTTTTCTTCTCCTTCAGGGTTTCCGATTTGAGTTTTCAAATATTCTACATTGTTTACCATGTAATCTCTGATTCCTTCTGTGTAAGCGAACTGAAGATCGGTATCAATATTCATCTTAATTACCCCGTAATCAATAGCTTCTCTGATCTCTTCTAAAGAAGAACCTGAACCACCGTGGAATACAAAATTAATTGGCTTCTCTGCAGTTCCGAATTTCTCCTGAACAAATTTCTGAGAGTTATCTAAGATTTTTGGAGTAAGAACTACGTTCCCTGGTTTGTAAACTCCGTGTACGTTTCCGAAAGCTGCTGCAATGGTAAAGTTATCAGAAACTGCTTTTAGTTTTTCGTAAGTGTAAGCGATGTCTTCAGGTTGTGTGTACAATAAAGAGTTATCTACACTAGAATTGTCTACACCGTCTTCTTCACCTCCTGTAACCCCGATCTCAACTTCTAGAGTCATCTGCATTTTTGCCATTCTTTCGAAATATTGAGCGGAAATCTCAAGGTTTTCTTCTAAAGATTCTTCAGAAAGATCAAGCATGTGAGAAGAGTAAAGAGATTTTCCTGTCTGCTTGAAGAATTCTTCGTTTGCATCCATCAAACCATCGATCCAAGGCAACAATTTTTTTGCAGCGTGATCTGTATGTAAAATTACTGTTGCTCCGTAAGCTTCAGCAAGGGTATGAATATGTCTAGCTCCTGCGATACCACCTAAAATAGCTGATTTCTGAGCGTCATTGCTAAGTCCTTTTCCAGCGTTAAAAGCTGCTCCACCGTTAGAAAACTGAATGATAACAGGTGAATTTAATTTTGCTGCAGTTTCCATTACTGCGTTTACGTTGCTAGAACCGATTACGTTCACTGCAGGTAATGCAAATTTGTTTTCTTTAGCATATTGAAAAATATCTGTAACTAACTGACCTGTGGCAACTCCTGCCGGGAAAATTCTGCTCATGTTTTACTTTATTATAATAATATTAGGATATTTTTTGAAAATTCTTGTAAAGGTAATCAATTTTAAGAAATTACTAATTTCTTTTATCGCGTCCCCAAAGTAGCTTCTGACGGATGGTTTCGTAGAAACTCAAATTGTTGGGCTGCACCAATAATAGCTGGAAGCTCGCCTTTTTGATTATAATTTCTTTATCGGTTTCGATATGAATTAATCTTGAATCTAATGAAAGAGAATATTGCGGAACTCTGCTTTCCACTTTAAATTTAATTTCTACTTTATCATTAACAACCAAAGGTCTTACATTTAAATTGTGTGGAGCAATCGGTGTAATAACAAAATTTTCGTTGTTTGGAGAAATAATCGGTCCGCCGCAACTTAATGAATAAGCTGTAGAACCTGTCGGTGTAGAAACAATAACACCATCACCCCAAAATACATTTAAAAATTCATCATTAATATAAGAATCTACCGTTACCATTGATGTCGTCTCTTTTCTGGAAACCGTTACATCATTTAAAGCATACGGAAAAAACTCGTCAGATTTTGGCGAAACAACTTCTATTACAGATCTTCGGCTGGTTTTTACATCACCTTTTAAAATAGAATCGAGTTCTTTAAAGGCTTCTTCTTTAGTGAAACTTGCCAAAAACCCAAGTCTTCCGGTGTTGACCCCTACAACAGGAATTTCAAGATCTTCAATGAAAGTTAAAGAGTTTACAATGGTTCCATCGCCTCCGAAAGTGAAGAAAAGATCAACTTCTTTATCGATAAGATCCTGTTTGTTGCCAAAAGTTTCAAAAATTTTAGAAAACTGAAGCGCTTCAGCCATTTCGTCAAACAAAACAGATTTTACACCTCTGCTTTCCAGTTCAGAAATAAATTTGCTTAAATATAAAAAAGTATCAAGATCTTTTTTCTGAGAATATATGGCTGCCTTCATATTATATTTCGATAAATTTTTGTAAAAAACCTAAACGGTCTTTGAAAAGATCTGTTTTCTCATCAGAATAATATTTTTCTACAATTCTGTAATCATAACGGTCAAATGTTGCATCAATTGAAGCTAGATTTTCGTTACTGATTTTGATGGTGATGTGAATCACTTCATCCGACATGAAACTGATAAATCCGCCGTAAAATTTAGAGTTGTTGCTCTCGACGATATTGGCAATTTCTGTCATTGAATATTTTCTTGCCGGAGTTTCTATCGTAAGAATAGCGCCGGTTTCCGAAAACAGAGGGTATTTTGAAAAGGTCTGAAAAACATCATCACAACAGATGTATCCCAGATATTTTTCGTTTTTGTTGATCACAGGAATCACATTGGCATTGAATGTATAAAACAATCGGATGCTATCCATGATATTATTGTCTTCCAAAATCGCAAACCGCTCGATCTGATGTTCCAGATTTTTCAGAGTACCTTCCTCCTCATAAAGGAAGTCTTTGGCGATGGCTCCGTAAAAGTGGTGGGATTTTTTAATGAAAATATGCGTATATCCAAATGCTTCTAAAGTTTCTCTAGCTGATTCGATAGAGTCAGTCAGATGAAAACACGGAAAATCTTTTGAGATATAGTCCTTGATAAACATTGTGCTAATTTATAAAATTTTAAACGAAACCTTTCTCTAAAAGTTAAGTTATTTTTCAAAAAAGTAAAAAAACGGATTCAAAAATTTGTTCGTAAAGAAAAATAAAGTATCTTTGTCGCCTTTCATTTTTACTTTTTATTAGATTTATTTCAAACTGCACTGTCTTTTGACAGACGCAGTTTTTTTATTTTAGGGCTTTTGCAAACTCCCACATCACGATTCCACCGCATACGCTTACGTTTAAAGAATGCTTTGTTCCGAGCTGTGGAATTTCAATAAAAGAATCGATATTCTGCAAAACTTCATCGCTGATTCCTTCTACTTCATTGCCTAAAATCACCGCATATTTTTTAGTGTTTTCGATTTTAAAATCAGTGATCATTGTACTGTTTGTCGTTTGCTCGATACCTACAACTTCAAAACCCTGGCTTTTTAAATCATTGATAGTTGTGTTAATGTCGCTTTCATAACTCCAATCTACACTTTCTGTTGCGCCTAAAGCCGCTTTGTGAATTTCACGGTGTGGCGGTTGTGGTGTAATTCCACACAGAATAATTTTCTGAACCAAAAAAGCATCTGCTGTTCTAAAAGTAGCACCCACATTGTGCATGCTTCTTATATTATCTAAAACGACTACCAACGGAATTTTCTCAACCTTTTTAAAAGTTTCTACATCAATTCTGTTGAGTTCTTCCAGTTTTAATTTATTTACCAAAATAATTTTTATTTCTTATTACAATTTACGAATTCTTCTTTATGAACGGATTTAAAAACGATTCATTATTTTTATTTTTTTGCACCCATGATCTGATGCACATTTTTTTCAATATTCTGAGCGATCGTTTCCATCGGAATATCATTCTCGTCATTATTGAAAGGATCTTCAATTTCCTCAGCAATTAATTCCAGACTCATCAATACATAATACACAAAAACCGTCAATGGAATCATGAAGTATCCAAGATTGATCACGTAAGCAATCGGTAAAGCCAAAACATATAAAATGATGAATTTTTTTATAAATGAAGAATATGAATAAGGAATCGGGGTGTTTTTAATTCTTTCACAACCTCCGCAAACATCAAGAAAACCTGAAATTTGAGTGTCTAAATACAGCATTTCTATATCAGAAATTTTTCCTTCCTTTTTTAATTGATACAATTTGTGGGTTAAAAGGATCACCAAATCTGTAGGTCCGTGATTTTTTAAAGATTTTTCAATTTCAGAATAATCTTCATCCAAAGCCAATCTTGTAGATTCCTGAGAAAGATGTTTCGCTAAAAAATGGGGATAGTATTTTAAGTAACGTGCAATTTGGTTTGCAGAATCTCTGTCTTCTGAAAGAATCATATTGATTTTTACGGCGAAATTTCTTGTGTCATTCACCAGTTTCCCCCAAAGTTTTCTGCCTTCCCACCATCTGTCGTAAGCGGTATTGGTTCTGAAAACCAATAATAAAGACAAGACAAATCCCAATAAAGAATGGATAATCCCTACATTGCTGACTTTAGATTTTGAGGTCAAATGCAGATATTCAATTTCCAGATACTGGATTCCGTAAGAATAAACAGCCATCAAAATCATTGTTGGAAAAAGGATTTTCATGGTGTCGCTTTTGTGTAAGCTGACCAATATTTTCAGGAAATGTTTGGTATTGTAAACTCTCATGGATGATGTTTGTCTTGCAAAGATAAATTTTTATAAATTTCAAAAAAACACTATTTTTATTTCGCATTAAATTACAAACCCATGATTCTTGAAAACGTAGACGTTGTAAACGATATAACGAAAGAAGATTTTCAGCAAAATTATTTCAAAAAACAGAAACCATTGCTCATAAAAAATTATGCGAGCCGCTGGGAAGCTTTCGACAAATGGAATTTTGATTTCATTAAAGAAAAAGCGGGTGAGCAAGAAGTTCCGTTGTACGATAACAAACCAGCCGATTCTAAGAAAAGTTCTGATGCACCTGTCGCAAAGATGAAAATGAAAGATTATATCGATACGATAAGATCTAAACCTTCAGACCTTCGCATCTTCTTTTATATTATTACCGACCGTCTTCCTGAGTTGCTTAAAAATTTTACATATCCTGATTTGGGAATTAAATTTTTCAAAAGGCTTCCTACATTATTTTTTGGCGGAAGTGATGCGCATGTTTTAATGCATTATGACGTTGACTTGGGAGATTTTATGCACTTTCATTTTGAAGGCAAGAAGAGAATTCTTTTGTTTGACCAGAAACAGTCGAAGTTTTTATATAAAGTTCCACTTTCGGTTCACACGGTTTATGATATTGATTATGAGAATCCGGATTACGAGAAATTTCCTGCTTTGAAATACGCAAAAGGCATTGAGATTTTCATGGAACACGGCGATGCACTTTTCATTCCCGGAGCTTTCTGGCATTTCAACAGATATTTGGAACCTGGCTTTTCGATGTCGTTAAGAGCTTTACCTAACAAACCTAAAGTTTTTGCCAATATGATGTATCATGTTTTCATCATGAGATATACTGATAAACTAATGCGAAAACTTTTTAAAGCAAATTGGGTGAATTTTAAGCAAAAATGGGCGTATGAAAAGGCAACAGAAGCTTTGGAGAAACATCTGAAAAAGATGAAAATTTGAGTTTCCCACAGATTTTGCAGATTTTCACAGATTATTAAGCCACGAATGCACGAATTTTTTTCACGTAAAATTGTTTAAAACATCATTTAAGGAAAATGATCATAAACTAATTCGTGCATTCGTGGCAATTTTTCCTCAATTATCCATGAAAATCTGTGGGAAAAATGAAAAAGTATCATTTCCTCCTTCTTTTTTATTTCATACTTTTACCAACCCAATTTTAAGAACATTTCAATGGCAAAGGCGACGAAGAAAGAAACCCCGTTAATGACGCAGTACAATACCATCAAGGCGAGATATCCTGATGCACTTTTACTTTTCAGAGTGGGAGATTTCTATGAAACTTTTGGACAGGATGCCGTTCGAACTTCTCAAATTTTAGGCATTGTTCTTACCAAAAGAGCCAACGGAGAAGGTCATATCGAATTGGCTGGTTTTCCGCACCATTCGGTAGATTCTTATTTGCCAAAATTGGTAAGAGCAGGAATTCGTGTTGCGATTTGCGACCAGTTGGAAGATCCAAAAACCGTCAAAGGAATTGTAAAACGTGGCGTAACAGAATTGGTTACACCAGGTGTGACGTTCAATGATCAGGTTTTAAGTTCAAAAAAGAATAATTTCCTGCTTTCACTACATAAAGAAAAAGAAAAATATGGAATTGCTTTGGTTGATGTTTCCACCGGAGAATTTTTGGTGAGTGAAGGGAATTTAGATAAGATTTTACACATCATCAATACGTTTGATCCGAGTGAAATTATTTATCAAAGAAGTGTACAGATCCCAGATCAGCTGAAAAATAGGAATGTTTTTAAATTGGAAGATTGGGCATATCAATACAATTTTGCCTACGAAAAATTAACAAATCAGTTTAAAACCAATTCATTAAAAGGTTTTGGAGTAGAGGGGCTTCCTCTCGCAATTACTGCAGCAGGAGCTATTTTTGCTTATCTGGTTGAAGATACGCACCACAAATTATTGGCGCACATTACCAAGATTCAGATCATTCCGCAGGAAGATTATCTGATGATGGATCATTTTACGCTGAGAAATCTTGAAATCGTTTATCCGAGTAATCCGAAAGGAAAATCTCTTCTGGATATTATCGATAAAACTTCCACACCAATGGGCGGAAGATTATTGAGAAGAAGAATTATTCTTCCTTTAAAATCTGTCGAAGAAATTGGAAGACGACTTTCTCTGATTGATTTTTTAAACGAAAATGATCAATTGAAATATGAAATTTCGCAATTATTGCGTGCGATTTCAGATCTGGATCGATTGATGGGAAAACTAGCGGCAGAAAAAATTTCACCTAAAGAATTGGGTTATCTGCGTCAAAGTTTGATTAATATTCAGAAAATTAAAGGATTACTTCATCCTCATGCTGATATTTTAGCTTGGCTGGAACCTTTAAATTCATTAGATGAATTGATTGAATTGCTTGAGAATCATTTAAATGAAGAACTTCCGGTAAACCTTGCGAAAGGAAATGTAATTAAGCAGAATATTTCTGAAGAGCTCGATCATTTGAGAGGTCTTCAAAATAAAGGTCGTGGTTTTCTTGACGAAATGTGTCAACGTGAAGTGGAGCGCACCGGAATTACCAGTCTGAAAATTGATTTTAATAATGTTTTCGGGTATTTTATTGAAGTAAGAAATACCCATAAAGATAAAGTTCCGAATGATTGGATCAGAAAACAAACGCTTGTAAATGCTGAAAGATACATCACTGAAGAACTGAAAGAATATGAAAGCCAGATCTTGGGTGCTGAAGAAAAAATCAGCGTTCTTGAAAATCAGCTGTACCGAAAAGTCTGTTCAGACACGATGATTTACATCGACAGAATTCAGGAAAATTCAAATATCATTGCACAGCTTGATGTTGCAGTAGGTTTCTCTGAATTAGCGGTTTCTGAAAGCTATACAAAACCTGTTTTGAACGATGGTTTTGGGATTGATTTAAAAGAAGCAAGGCATCCTATTATTGAAAATGCGCTTCCTTTAGGCGAAAAATATATTCCAAATGATATCTTTTTAGATAAAGATTCTCAACAAATTATTATGGTTACCGGACCCAATATGGCGGGTAAATCGGCAATCCTCCGTCAAACTGCAATTGTTTGTTTGATGGCGCAGATTGGAAGTTTTGTTCCGGCAAAGCATGCAGAAATAGGGCTTTTAGATAAAATTTTTACCAGAGTAGGGGCGAGCGATAATATTTCGGCTGGCGAATCTACTTTTATGGTGGAAATGAATGAAGCTGCGAATATTCTGAATAATATTTCTGAAAGAAGCTTGATTTTATTAGACGAAATTGGGCGTGGTACATCAACGTACGATGGAGTTTCAATTGCATGGGCGATCGCGGAATATCTTCATCAACATCCGACCCAGGCAAAGACTTTATTTGCAACGCATTATCACGAGCTGAATGAAATGACCGTGAATTTTGAGCGTGTGAAAAACTTCCATGTTTCTATTCAGGAAAATAAAGGGAATATCATTTTCCTGAGAAAGTTAGTTCCTGGCGGAAGTGAGCATAGTTTTGGTATTCACGTGGCAAAACTGGCGGGAATGCCCGCAAAAGTAGTTAACAGAGCTAATGAAATTCTGAAAACTCTGGAAGCAAGTCGCTCTCAAAGCGGTTCTTCTGAAAGTATTAAAAAAGTAACTGATGAAAATATGCAGCTTTCGTTCTTTCAGTTAGATGATCCTGTTTTGGAAAATATCAGAGAAGAATTAACGAAGATTGACATCAATACTTTAACGCCGATTGAAGCTTTGATGAAGCTGAATTCTATTAAAAAGATGATTGGAAAGTAATTATTTTAAATTTATAGTAATAGGAATTTGAAGTTTACTTCTTACAAAATTTCCATTAAGTTTTGCAGGAATCCATTTGCCATTGATCTGTTTCATAGATTTTTTTACAACTGTATTAAAATTCATATCAGAACCGATAACTTCAATCTCTGCGATGCTCCCATCTCGTTCGACAATAAAATTAAGAATCGCTTTAAGAGTGTTTTCTCCATTCTTAGTTTTTACAGAGTCTAATAATACTGCATTTTCTAGCTTTTTAATAAAAGTTTCTGTGCCATTAGGAAAATAGGCTTCGTGATCAGGATAATCGGGACATACTGTAGTTACATGAATATTCTCTATTGTTTTCGGTATTGATGGCATTGCGGGAGGTACGGGAATATTTTGCCCGAAAACAAACCTGTTTAAGATTATTATGATAATTAAAGTAAGGTTTTTCATGATTAAATTTTTTCAAAAAAAGACGCCAAAGTACTGAAACTGATTTAATCTCTTTGAAAAGTATCCTAATTTAATTATACTTTTTACTCGTCAAAGGAAAATAAAATAAGTAACGTACAGGTTCACCATTGATTTTTGCGGGTTTCCAGCGGGCAAAAATCTTTCTTACTCCCTGTTCTGCCGCTTCTGCGTGTTTTTTGTTTTTTGCAACAGCAGTAACGTTTCTTACGTATCCGTTTTTTTCAACGATAAAATAGAGTCTTGTATCTACTTTTTCGTTTTGTTTAAGGTCTAAAGTTTCAATATTTTCGAAATATTTTCTTTTAAAAGCATTCATTCCACCAGGAAATTCAGGAAGACTATCTGCTTTTGTAACGACTTGTTTTAGATCTAATTTGTTTTTAATAATATTGTAATCAGGCAAAGCTAAAACGTCGAAAATGGTATTCCGAACAGGATTTTTCGCATCAGTTTCCTGCGCAAAAACAAAAAAATTGAAAAAAATACCAAGTAAGAGAATAGCTTTTTTCATTCAATTTAATTTTTATAATACTGATTCTGAAGTATAATCAGAGGTATTGTTTAATAAATTGAGAGAATCAAACTTAATACCAATTATTCAAAGTTTATAGTAAGAGGTAATCTAAAACGATATCTTACTTTGTAACCGTCAATTTCTGCAGGAATCCATTTGTCTTTAATTTTAGAAACCGCTCGAATAGCTTCGTTATTGAAACTTTCATTAGTTCCAGAAGCTTTAATGTCCGTAAGAGTGCCATCTCTTTCAATGACAAAAGTAAGTTCACATTTTTCTCTTCCTTTACTGATAACGTTTTTTTCTTTGAATTTTTTTGCAAACTTTTGTCTGAAAACAAGTGAGCCTTTGGGAAAGTAAGCTGGTTTTTCCACAGCATTATAAATATCGGTTTTATTTTTACGTAAATCCAATTCTTCTAAATCAGTTGTTCCTGCAACTTCCTGAGCTTGTATGAAATAGCCAAATAGTAATGCCGAAAATAAAATAAGTTTTTTCATCGTTTAATTTTAGCAAAAATAAGACTCTTAAATTTAATTGTATTTGATTAATTAACAAAGTTTAACAACTCTATTCTGCTGGCTTTCAAATTCATTAGTTAATTTTGAGTATGAAGAAAATTTTGAGTTTCAGTGCATTGATTTTCAGTATGTCTTTTTATTTTTCACAGGAGCAAATTATTGTAAATGATGTTCCTATGATTAAATATGAAGTACTCGAAAAGAAAATTCAAGAGGAAAAAGACGTTCTACTGGTTCTGAATTTCTGGTCTACGACTTGTGCTCCTTGTGTGAAGGAACTTCCGGATTTTATGGAGGTTAATAATAAATATAAAGACAATCCTAAATTTAAAATGCTTTTGGTGTCTTTAGATCGCCCAAAAGATAAAGAGCGTGTAGTACAATTTATTAAAAACAAGAAACTTACCGCAGAAGTTATTCTCCTTGATGATATTAAAAGAATGAACACCTGGATTCCCCGATTTGAAAAAAACTGGGACGGAAACATTCCTGTTACTATTGTCTATAAAAACTCAGAAAAAGTACATTTTAACGATGGAGAAATGACAAAAGTCGAATTGGAAAACGTAATCACAAAAAATCTATAAACATGAAAAATATTAAAACATTAGTTGCTGCTGCAATAATAGGCTTAAGTTTACTAAGCTTTACGACAATCAATAAAAATAATGAAGAGCCGAAGCAAAAAGCAAGTTCTTCAAAAGGCTATGAAGTTGGCGATACCGCTGCCGATTTTAAGCTTAAAAATATCGACGGAAAAATGGTTTCGTTGAGCGATTTTAAAAAGGCAAAAGGTTTTATTGTGGTTTTTACCTGTAATCATTGTCCGTATGCAAAAAAATATGAAGACAGAATTGTTGCGCTTGATAAAAAATATAAAGAAGCTGGTTATCCTGTGATCGCAATTAACCCGAATGATCCAAATGTGCAGCCGGAAGATGGGTTTCAACAAATGATCACAAGAGCCAAAGAAAAAGGCTTTACATTCCCTTATTTGGTAGATGAAGGACAGAAAGTTTATCCTCAATATGGCGCCACAAAAACGCCGCACGTTTTTATTCTTCAGAAAGAAGGTGCGAAAAATATTGTAAAATATATTGGAGCCATCGACAATAATTATGATGATCCTAATGATGTTTCAGAGCATTATGTACAAGATGCAATGGATGCTTTATTGAGCGGAAAACTAATTGCAAATGCTAAAACAGTAGCGATAGGCTGTACAATAAAAGTGAAAAAATAATTTTATTTTTTAAAATTAAATTGAGATATTGGGCAGGCTTTTAGTCTGCTCTTTTTTATAAAGACTTAGCCCAAATTAATCATGATGAAATTTAAATTTAGCGCAAAATATTTCCTTTTAACCATCCTTATCTTTCTTGTTGAAGTTTTAATTGCAACGGTTTTAAAAGATCAATTCTTTATCAGAGCTTATCTGGGAGATGTGATTGTGGTGATGTTGCTGTATACTTTTGTGAAAAGTTTTGTCATCATCAACGAAACAAAGTTAATCATCGGGATTTTTGCTTTTTCATGTCTGGTTGAGTTTGCTCAATTTTTCCATGTAGCAGATAAATTAGGCTTCCAACCGGGAAGCCTGATGTATATCGTAATCGGAAATTCTTTCTCGTGGATTGATATTTTGTGTTATGGAGTTGGTTGCTTAATTTTATATGTTTTCACAAAATTCAAACCAAAAAATGAAGACAATTAATCTAAATTAAACTGAAGAGGTTGTCGCATACGCATTTTTACTTTCTCACCATTTTGTTCACCGGGAATCCACTTTGTTTTTATTTTGTTGAGCGCACTTAGAAACTCTGTTTTTACGGCTTCATTGTCATAAGATTCCATTCTCAGATCAATCATATTTCCTTCTTTATCAATATCAAACACAGCAATTGCTCTTGCTTTTGCAATGTTCTGCCTTGCTAATTTGGAAGTGTTGAAATTACCTATAATCAGCTTCATAAATGCAGCATGCCCTCCCGGAAATTCAGGAGTTTTATCTAAAGATGCCTTTTTTCCATAATCAGAACCTACTTTTACATCAGGAGATTGTATGGAATCTTTTTGAGCATCGATAGAAATTAGACAAAATAAAATCAGTAAAAATGCAAAATATTTTTTCATAATCGTTTATCTTCCAAATTGGTCATATTTATCTTCAGCATACTTGATGAAACGGTTCAGCAAAGCTACATTGTCTTTTTCCATAGGTGATAATTCGCTGTCAACATTATTGGAAACAGGGATATACCAATCGGTTTGCTCAAAGAAGTTTCTATAAGTTTGTTTTTTGAAGGAATAGCCATGTCTTGCAAAAACAGAGTTTTTAATGATCTCCATATCCAGTTTTCTTAGATTTTTCAAGTCTTTTTCGTTCAGTTTCTGTTTAGAAGCATTGATTTTGAAAACCGCATCAGAGGCGATTCTATTTTTTGAAGTGGTATAAGTTTCTGTTTTTCCGGTTTCTTCGTCGGTATATTTTTCTTTAAAATCTTTAGGGTTTTCCCAATCGATCAATTCAGAGTTTTCATCCAGCATAAAATTCGGATTGTAAACGAACTCTTTTTTGATCAGTTTTAAGTTTTTTAAAGGAGCTTTTACGGCAGATTTATTAAAAGCGGTCCACTTTCCCGTGATGCTGTCGTTTTTCAGTTTAATTTCAAACCGTCCGTCGGTTTTGTCATTGCCTGGTTCATCCAAAACAAAAGATTGAGATTGCTCATTGAAAACTCCACGAAAAGGACGCTGAGTTCCGTTCACAATACTTTGTCCGTACACAGAATCCTGAGTAATTCGGTTGATTTTTAATGAAAGCCTTTTATAATCTGTTCCTTCGTAATATTCTTCGGTTTCGTTGTCATAAAGCTCTCCTTTACCTGCAAATTCTCCGGTGTAAATTCCGTAATATTCTTTATGAACTTCTGGGATTGCCACAGAATCTTTTTTTGCAGTTAAACTGTCTTTAGGTTTTTCTTCGGTTGTTGCTTCTTTTTTACAGCTTATTAAACTGATGGTAAAAAGTGTGATTACAGTAAATTTTAAAATTTTCATATAAATTAAATGTGCTTTTTTGTGATTAAATATTCAATTAATAAAATGTTTGGAATCCAGCCCAACCAAGCGATGATTTGGTAAACATCCATTGGATTTGGGTGGAATAAATATACAATAATTACTTTCCACATTCTCAAAGTGATGGCAGAAATTGTGAGTGCAAAACTTCGCCACATCCATTGTTTGTGTTCTTTAAATTTTCTCTGTCTGGCTAATTGAAAAGCTTTAAACGTACTAAACCACCAAAAACAGCCTAAAATGACAAAAGAGATTTTTGATAAAAATCCACCATTTGCAAAAACTCCCATATAAATTCCTGAAGGTGCAGCAAATAGTAAAATCAAAAAAATATAAATTTTACCTGTGTTTCTGTGAAAGTTTTTTACTGCGAAATCTTTTCTGAGAATAGCTAAAAAACCAGCTAATAAAACAAAAATGCTTGTGTAAACATGGGTGTAAAAGAAATAAAGATATTCCGGTCTTTGTTCTACTTCAGTTTGTTTAATCATTAAAAAACTCACATTGGTATCTAAAGGAATATACTCTAAAGTTATTTTCAGCATGAGCCAAAAGAAATATCCGAATCCTATGATAAGAAGGATTTTTACAACGTTAGGAATATTTCTTTTAATTGAAAGCATTTTTATTTCTAATTAATCAAAATTCATTGTAATAGGTAGTTTAAATCTGAATTTTACTGGTTTTCCATCAATTTTAGCAGGAATCCATTTTGTTTTGGACATACGCTTTGCTACACGTTCCATTTCTTTATTTAAAGACTTATTGTCTCCTATAATATTTATATCTACAACATCACCATCTTCAGAAATTATTAATTGAGCTTCGGATTTAACTGCACCTTTAGCATTTACCTTATCCCAATCAATCATTTTAGCAAAGTTCATTTTGAAAACATTAATTCCTCCTGGATAAATTGGAAACTCTTTAGATTTTTCGATATTTCCAAATTGTTCAGTAGATGATGTATTTTGTTCTTGTGAGAAAATTTTTACAGAACTAATTAGTACAAGAAATACAAATAGTTTTTTCATGATATGTTTTTATTTATAAATTATTTAAGTCTTGTGCAATCAGCCACGCTTCACTCCAACATGCCTGAAAATTAAATCCACCAGTTACAGCGTCAATATTCAGAACTTCTCCGGCAATGTAAAAGTTAGGCAAAATTTTCGAAGACATATTTTTAAAATTAATTTCTTTTAAATCTACACCTCCTGCAGTTACAAACTCATCCTTAAAAGTCGATTTTCCTGTAACCTGAAACTTCTTTTTACATAAATTTTCAAGAATTGTCTGTATCTCTTTTCCTGAAATATTCGCAATTTGTTTATTCAAATCAACTTTTGAAACCTCCAGAATTCTCTGCCAAAAACGATTGGTCACATCAAAAATCTTAGACTGTCCGATAGATTTTTTAGGATTTGACTGTTTGAAATTTTGAAATAATTCTTCCGCATCATCAATGTCTTTTGAAATAAAATTCACCTGAACTTCAAAATTGTATTTTACTTTCGCCAGATTAATGGCTTCCCAAGCCGAAATTTTCAGAATTGCAGGTCCTGAAAGTCCCCAATGCGTAATCAATAGCGGTCCGCTTTCTTCAGTTTTTAATTTTGGAATAGAGGTTTCTGCCATTTCAAAACTTGTTCCTAAAAGATCTTTCAGCAAATCATCTTTAATATTAAATGTAAATAGGGAAGGAACCAAGTCTATGATCTTATGTCCTAAATTTTCAATCATTTTTAAAGACTTTGGTGAACTTCCGGTTGTGTAAATCACAAAATCTGCTTCAAAATCCCCTAAACTTGTTTTAACTAAATATTTTTCATCTAATTTTTCAATTTCTTTGACTGAACATTTCGTTTTAACTTCAACATTTTTCTGCTGAATTTCATGTAAAAAAGTATTAATAATCGTCTGCGAAGAATTGCTTTCAGGGAAGATCCTGTTATCTTTTTCTATCTTCAACGGAATTTTCCGATTTTCGAACCATTCCATGGTATCTCCCGGTTGAAATTTGGTGAAAACGCTCAGTAACTCTTTGTTTCCACGAGGATAAAACTGCACTAATTCTTTAGGATCAAAACAGGCATGACTTACATTACATCTTCCACCTCCGGAAATTTTTACTTTTTGCAAAACATCTGAATTCTGCTCAAGAATGGTAACTTTATATTTCTTTTCGTCAAGATTTGCAGCACAGAAAAATCCTGCTGCACCACCTCCGATAATGATAATTTGCTTCATAATTATTTAATCTTATGCTGAAGATTATTTTTGCAAAACTACAATTTTTATAAACCATCTTATTTGAGTAATTTTGGGGATTATAATTTTTGAATTTTTAAACGAAATTATTAACCATAATAAGTATTATCCTCATTATTTATCTAGTTTGTCATTCCGCAGGAATCTCAACTGATTTAAGTAATGTTGTTTAGATTCCTACGGAATGACAAACATTACGTACGTAGTTTGAATGGTTAATGTTCAATAGTTCACTTTTAAAACAAACTTAAATGACTTTTTACCATACATTCGAAGTTCGCTGGAGCGACTTAGACGCAAATAAACACTTGGCCAACTCATCTTACGTGCAATATTGTGCGCAAACCAGAATGGCTTTTATGAAAAAGGAAAAAATGGGTGTTACTCAAATGAGCCGATGGGGAATTGGGCCTGTAATTATGCATGAGCGATTTTCTTTTTTCAAGGAAATTTTTGCTGATCAAAAGGTAATTGTAAGCCTTGAAATTGATGGATGCGCAGAAGATGCAGCGATCTATCGTTTCGTTCATAAATTCTATCTTCCTGATGGTTCACATTGTGCGACTTCTGAAGCAACCGGTGTCTGGATCGATACGATGTTGAGAAAAATGACTTCTCCACCGGACGATGTGGTAGAAGCAATGAATAAATATAAAACTGCCGAAACAATATTGATGACGAGAGAAGATTTTAAAAAGCTTCCTTTCCGTCCGGAAAATATTGACCCGGCAACATTTAACTAATAAATGATAAGAGATAAATGATGTTTGATAACCTAAGAAGTATTCAAAATCATTTATCATTTATCAATCATCACTTATAATAAAATTTATGTTTGAAGATAAAGAACAAGAATTAACACCGATCTCAAAATTGGGAGAGTTTGGTTTAATTAAACATTTAACGGAATTTTTTCCTTTATCCAATGAGTCTTCGGAACTTGGCGTAGGAGATGATGCTGCAGTGATCAATTCCGGGAACAAGAGGGTTGTTTTAACCACCGATGTTTTGGCGGAAGGAGTTCATTTCAATTTAGGATATGTTCCATTGAAACATTTAGGTTACAAAGCTGTTGTTGTGAATCTAAGTGATATTGCAGCAATGAATGCAACACCAACACAGATTTTGGTTTCTCTAGCAGTTTCAAACCGTTTTCCCGTAGAAGCTTTAGAAGAATTATATTCAGGAATTCAGGCGGCTTGCGGAAGGTATAAAGTGGACTTAATTGGCGGAGACACAACAAGTTCGAATGCCGGTTTGGTGATGAGCATAACCGCAGTCGGAATTGAAAATGAAGAAAATATTGTTAAAAGAAGCGGTGCAAAACCAAATGATTTATTGGTGGTAACCGGAGATTTAGGTGGAGCTTATATGGGACTTCAGATTTTGGAAAGAGAGCATGCTGTTTTCTTAGCTGATCCAAATATGCAGCCTGAAATGGAAGGTTGCGACTATATTTTAGAAAGACAATTGAAACCAGAAGCAAGAACTGATGTGAAAGGTGTCTTAGAACAATTAGATATCAAACCGACGTCAATGATCGATATTTCAGACGGTTTGGCTTCGGAAATTCTGCATCTTTCTGACCAGTCAAAAGTTGGTTTCAGATTGTATGAAGAGAAAATTCCGATGGATAATTTAACGATTACAACTGCTGATGAATTGAATTTAAATCCTGTAATGACGGCGTTAAGCGGTGGTGAAGATTATGAACTGTTATTCACGATTGCTTCAGAAGATTTTGATAAAATAAAAAATCACCCGGATTTTACCATTATCGGTCATGCGGTTGAAAAAGAAGAAGGCAATTTTATGGTGGCAAGAGGGTCTAATCAATTGGTCGCTTTAACGGCGCAAGGTTGGGATGCTTTTTTAGGAAACCAGTACAACGATTAAAATTTAATTTTAAATATTGTGAAGCCACTGCATTTTTTTGTAGTGGTTTTTTTGTTTAATATTGACAGATGGATGAAAAAAAATGACTTAAATGCTCAATATTACTGTTGGATATTTTTCTCTTAAAGAAAAAGGAGTTGTTTAGATTTAAAAATAAATTCAGATATCACTAAGCGGATATTCTATAAAAAAATCTCTGCAGTTTTGCAGAGATTTTATAGTTTTAAAAAGGTTGTTCGGTACATCTGTCATCACCGGGAGGACAATAAGGTGTTCCACCACCACCGCCTCCAACAGCGACGCATTGTCCCGGATTTCCGTCATCATTCATTTCGCATGCTTTTCCAAAAGTACATTCGCAATCGGTCCAGCAATAAGCGGAATCTCCATTTGTATGGCAACCAGATCCGGCTCTGCCAAGAATAGTCGATAAATCTTTTCTCAGAAGTTTTTTAATGTTTTTCATAAATTAAAAGTTTTGTATTGGGTTAAGAGGTAAATACTTACATTGTTTAAAGATAAAAAATTAATCCTAATCTTCGGTAAAAATAAAAACCCATCGCAATTGCAATGGGTTTTTATTTTATTCTGTAAAATCAGATTCTGCTTCTTGAAATTTTAATGTTATGGGATAAGAAAAACCATATAAAATAGGTTGCCCGTTAATCTCAGCAGGTTTCCATTTTCCTTTATCTTTTATTCTATAAAATGCAGCCAGTATAAAAGTATTAATGTTGGTATTTTTACCTTTTACCCGCACATCATATACATATCCTTTTGAATCTACAGCACAAGTTAATCTTGCAGTATAAGTAGGACTTGAAATATTATAATTTAACGATGATATATTGTCCGCATAAGCAGAGAATAAAAGAGCTTTAAATTGACTTTCTCCCAATTCAAATTCCGGTCGCTTTGTTACAGGAGGAACTGAAGGAGCCGGATATTCCGTAATTCCTTTCTGCTCTTCTATATTTATTTTTTCTAAAGTTTTTTTATAGGATAGAATTTTTTCATCTAAAAGAACTTTTTCCTGCTTGAATCTTTCAATCGATTCTTTCGGGAATTTCTTAAGAAGAGTCTTCATTTTTTTATTATAAATGTCATCCGCTGTTTTAAATTCTTCTACCTGAGAATAGCCGAATAAAAAAGAAATCAGAAAAAATAAAACCGAAATCTTTTTCATAAATTAAGCTTTCACAATATTTATAATCACCTTAGTAGCTTTCATCATACTTTCCAAAGCAACATACTCATAAGGTCCGTGGAAGTTGATCCCGCCGGCAAAAATATTCGGACAAGGCAATCCCATATAAGATAATTGCGCTCCGTCTGTTCCACCTCTAATTGCTTTAATTTTAGGCTCAATTCCAGCTTCTTTCATTGCTTTTGCAGCAAGATCTACGATGTGCATTTTACCTTCAAATTGCTGCTTCATGTTGCGGTATTGTTCTTTAATCTCCACTTCAGCCGTTTTTTCGCCATGTTTTTGATTAAATTCTGCCACTTTTTCTTCCATGAATTTTTTTCTAGCCTCAAATTTCTCTTCGTCATGATCACGAATGATATATTGAAGCTTACATTCTGAAACATCAGAAGTTACATCCATTAAATGATAAAATCCGTCAAAACCTTTTGTCGTTGAAGGTGTTTCATTTGCTGGAAGAGATTGGATAAATTCTGCTGCCAAAAGACTTGCGTTCACCATTTTTCCAAAAGCATAACCAGGGTGCACACTCAATCCGTGGATTTTTACAACCGCTCCGGCTGCATTGAAATTTTCATATTCCAATTCTCCAACTTCTCCGCCATCCATTGTATAAGCGAATTCAGCTCCGAATTTTGCTACATCAAATTTATGTGCTCCTCTTCCGATTTCTTCATCCGGTGTAAATCCTACAGCAATTCTTCCGTGTTTGATTTCTGGATTGGCAATAAGATATTCTACAGCAGTTACAATTTCAGCGCAACCTGCTTTGTCATCTGCTCCAAGAAGGGTATTTCCGTCAGTTGTAATTACAGTCTGACCGATATATTTTTTTAAACTTTCAAATTTTGAAGGAGATAAAGTGAAATTTGTTTCTTTATTCAGAATCAAATCTTCTCCCTGATAATTTTCCCAAACCTGAGGTTTTACATTTTCACCACTGAAATCCGGTGAAGTATCATAATGAGAAATAAATCCTATCGTCGGCTGATTGTCGTTTTCCAAATTAGATGGAACATATCCCATAATGTAACCATGCTCGTCAATAGAAACATCTTCCAGACCAATTGTTTTCAGTTCTTCAGTGATATAATTGGCGATGTCCCATTGCCTTTCTGTTGAAGGAGTGGTTTCGCTTTCAGCGTCACTTGTTGAATATATTTTTACATAGCTGAGAAAACGGTTCAGCAGTTTTTCTCTCCACATCGAGTTGAATTCTATTGTACTCATTTTGATATTATAAATTTTAACAAAGTTAGCAAATTTGAGGCTCAGAACAGGTTATTTGTTGATGAATGTATTGTATTGAAATTTTAAATCGGAAATAAATTATTGATAATCAATTTAATATTAGCTTTGTTGGAAGCGAGAACTAAATAGTTTAGTTTTATTATATTTGAGAAAATCAAAAGTAAAATGTTTCTTACAGAATGCCCTAGAGATGCGATGCAGGGTTGGGATGAGTTTATCCCGACTGATAAAAAAATAGATTACATCAATTCACTGATGGAAGTAGGTTTTGATGTGCTTGATTGCCTGAGTTTTGTCTCTCCGAAAGCAATTCCGCAAATGGCAGATTCTGCTGAGGTTGCCGAGAATATCGATAAATCTTTGTCTAATACCAAAGTTTCTGCAATTATTGCCAATTATAGAGGTGCTGAAAAAGCGTTGAAGCATCAATCTGTAGATATTTTGGGTTTTCCATTTTCCATTTCTGAAACTTTTCAGCACAGAAATACCAATAAAAATCAGGAGGAAGCTTTTGATGATATTGTAAAAATGGTTGAGCTCACCAAAACTGAAGGAAAAGAACTGAATATTTACTTTTCAATGGCATTCGGAAATCCGTATGGTGAAATGTGGAAATGGGAAGATGTAGACTTTTGGGCGAATAGATTTTCAGAAATAGGAATTAAAAATATCCTTCTTTCAGATACAACCGGAGTAGCAACACCGAAAACGATTGCTTTATTGTTTGAAAAAATTCCATCGAAATATCCTGAAATAGATTTTGGAGCACATTTTCATAACCGTTATGAAGAATCTTATTCTAAACTGAAAGCAGCTTATGATAAAGGTTGCAGGAGATATGATTCTGCTATCAAAGGAATTGGCGGTTGTCCGATGGCAAAAGATGATTTGGTAGGAAATATGCCGACAGAGCAAGTAATCAATTTTATGAGCGTAGAAAAAGCGCAACACAATTTAAACTTATTGAATTTCGAAAGTTCTTATAACAGGGCGAAAGATATTTTTCATTTCTAGAGACATCGTCTCCTCATTTTTAATAAAAATATATGACATCAAAAATAACATACATAGGAGGTTTAAGATGTTCAGCAGAACATTTACAATCTGGAACCATCATCGAAAGTGATGCGCCAACCGATAACCACGGAAAAGGTGAAAAGTTTTCGCCTACAGATCTTTGTGCGACTTCTTTAGCGGAATGTGCATTGACAACCATTGCCATTTTAGGGAAAGACAAAATAAATATTGACGGAGCTTACTGTACGCTTCAGAAAATTATGAAAACCGAGCCAAGAAGAATTGGTGAGATTGTTTGTAATTTTGTTTTTTCAAATCAATATTCTGATGAAGAGAAAGCTTTTATTGAGGAAACCGCTCATAATTGCCCGGTTGCAAAAAGCCTTCATCCAGAACTTGTACAGACAATGATTTTCATTTATCAATAAACAAAACCTCAGAATTTCTGCGGTTTTTTATTTTTAGCTTATGCGGCTTTTGCAAATTTGAAATCCTAAATTAGCTTGAGTTTGGAATAAGAAATTAATTAAAATCTTTTATCACGCAAAGATTTTAATTATTAAGCTATTATTTTAAGGAGCAAAGAATGGCGACAAAGTCGCTGATGAAGCTTGAATAAAACGAGAGCTTCATAAAATCAATGTATTGATTCATCTTTGCTCCTTAAAAATAAGATTTGCAAAAATTAATCTTTGCGTTAAATGCATAACAACTTCACAATAAGTGGTTTATTTTTACAGCTTAAATTGGATTCACGTAAATTAATCTGCGAGAAAATTTAAATTAAAATAAACATCCATGCTTCCTATAATTTCACCAAAACAATTAAAAGGACTTTCTGCTGAAAAACTTATTATTCTTGATGTACGAACCGGAAAAGACAGTTATCAAAACTATCTGAATCAACATCTCAAGAAAGCAAAATTCATAGATTTAGATAAAGATTTAGCAGAAATTGTTGAAGATGCAGCTTTTGGAGGAAGACATCCGCTTCCAAATATTCAAAATTTTGCCGAAACCGTTTCCCGTTTGGGAATTTCAGAAGATTCTCATGTTGTCATTTATGATGATAAAAACGGAGCAAATGCTGCAGCCAGAGCTTGGTGGATGTTGAAATCTTTTGGGCTGAAAAACGTACAGGTTTTAGATGGTGGAATTCAGGCAGCTCAAAAAGAAAATTTGGATTTTTCATCGGGAAAAGAAGCTTTTGAAAAATCTGAAATCATTACAAAAAAACATTGGCTTCTGCCTGTTTCAAGTCTGGAAGATGTTGAAAATGAGTTAACAAACGAGTCTTTAGCTGTAATTGATGTAAGAGATGCTTATCGTTATAAAGGTGAGTCTGAACCGATCGATTTAGTTGCAGGTCATATTCCGGGAGCGATTAATATTCCTTTTTCTGAAAATTTAGAGGAAAACGGAAACTTTTTGAAGCCTGAAGTTTTAAAAGAAAAGTATTTAAAATTATTAGAAAATAAACCTGAAAAATTAATCATTCATTGTGGTTCAGGAGTTACTGCTTGTCACACAATTTTGGCGCTTGCTTATGCCGGATTTGAAATTCCAAATTTATACGTTGGTTCCTGGAGTGAATGGAGTAGAAGAGAGGGGAAAGAGATTGCAAAAGAAATCTAAGCTATTATAAATTAAAAACGTTGTTGAGATTCCTACAGAATGACAAACATATATTAAAAAGATAGAGATAAAGTTTGTTGAAAATAAAAAGCTGCCAAAAATATTGACAGCTCTTATGTTATTTTAATGGAGAGTGGTAATTTGGTTGCTGAGCTTTAAAAAACTTCCAGCATCAAACTTCCATCTTCCAAGCTTTAAATTACAGCATTCCCAACTCGAATTTAGCCTCTTCGCTCATCATATCTTTGTTCCAGCTTGGCTCAAAAGTAAGTTCCAATTCAACTTCGTTTACGTTTTCCACTGTTTTTACTTTATCTTTTACTTCCTGTGGTAAAGTTTCTGCAACCGGACAATTAGGAGTCGTTAAAGTCATAATAATTTTTACATCAGCTTCATCAGAGATCTGTACATCGTAAATCAACCCCAATTCATAAATATCCACCGGAATTTCCGGGTCATAAACGGTTTTTAATATTCTTATAATTTCTTCTCCTATATCGGCAATCTGATCGTCTGTAAATTTCATTTTATCGTTTTAACTACCGTTTAAGCGGCATTTTATTTAATCTAAATTGATATTTCTTTTTAATAAATCTTCCTGACGCATCCGTCTGAAAATATTGGCCAAAGTTAAGACATCTTTTTCACAATAGTCAACTATTCGTTGCAAGTCTTTTTCTATGTAGTAGATTGATGAAACCATTGATCCGTCGATGTCGTCTTTCGGCGTAGGAATTCCGAAAACATGAGCTAATAATTCTAATGAAACATAGCTTTTATAATCTCCGAATTTCCACAGTTCCATGGTGTCGATATGCGGAATTTCCCAAGGTTTCTTTCCAAACATTTGGAATGGAGTAGGGGGCATCATTCCATTGATGAGAAATCGTCTTGCAATCCACGGGAAATCAAATTCTTTTCCGTTATGAGCGCAGAGAATCACATCACGCAATCTTGGGCTGTTAAAAAGTTCGCCAAATTCATTCAACATTTTCTTTTCATCATCATCCGCAAAGCTTTTGATTCTTAAGGTGTCATTTTTCTCAAGCATTCCAATTGTAATGCAGATAATTTTTCCAAACTCTGCCATAATTCCGGCTTTGTCGTAAAAATCTTCTGCAGAAATCTCATCTTTTCTTTGAAACCTTGTTTTTTTATCCCAAAGTTTTTGTTCGGTTTCAGACAACTCCTCCCAAGAACCAGAGTTGGGAACGGTTTCAATATCAAGAAATAAGACTTTTTCTAATGGAATGTTTTGTATCATATCTGTGTTTGATTAATTATTTTAAAAACTAAATTTTATTATCACATTCAAACCTAATGGGTTTCAAAAAACCTTTAGTTTTACATTTTTTCAAGAAATTTATCCGACCTGCAATCCGTTTTTTGCCGGAAGAGACGGTGAAAGAAGGGTTACATCTTTTGCATCTTCACCATAAACTCCTAAAACCAGACATTCGCTGAAAAAATTGGCAATCTGTTTTTTTGGAAAATTAACGACAGCTAAAATTTGTTTTCCAACCAAATCTTCTTTGCTGTAAAGGGTAGTGATTTGTGCTGCAGATTTTCTGGTACCTAAATCTCCAAAATCAATCTCAAGTTGATAAGAAGGGTTTCTTGCTTTTTCAAAATCATTCACGGAAATAATGGTACCGCATCGAATGTCTAATTTATCAAAATCTGCCCAAGATATTTCAGGTTTTATTACCATAATAGAGTGCTTTTTTCTTTTTCTTAAATCCTTAAAAGAAGGTCATTCACAAATATAAATAAATTTTGCTTGAAGAAATAGGGTGATCATGGTGATTAAAAAATGTTAAAAATTTTATTTTAAAATAAAAAAATATTAATTTAGCAAGAAGATGCATCGAAGTGTTTACATATTGTTTTTCGTTTGTTTGGGATTTTTATTAATGCCCACTCAAACTTATGCATGTAATATGACTAATGCTTCAACGCAGAAAGCAAAAACACACGCTTCTGCATCAAAAAAAGAGGATTGCAAAGATGCATGTTCGCATGAGCAAAGCAAAAAAGATCATTGCGGAAATGATTGCAATAATGCTTTGTGTAAATGCCCCACCAATAGCAATATTTCTTTTTTTTATTCTAATAATTTCTCTTTTGGTAAAGCAAAGGTTGATATAACATCATCTTTCTCAAATTATGAAACTAATATTTCCAAAGGATTCTATTCCATTTGGCTGATTCCTAAAATAGGATAATCTCTTTATTGTATAGCCATAGCTATGCACTTTTGAAAACGTCTCTGTTTTCAACTTTATCAATTATTTCAACTTAATTCTTTCTACACAATAGATAAGTAATACGTATTTGTAATGTGGTGTTTTGTTTTTAAGCAAACTTAGTTGTTTCAAAAACAAAATATGAGGTCACTTTGGCGACACTACATTATTTAATCAAGATTACTTCTCATTGTTTTAATAAAAAAATATTATGAAATCAATATCAAAAATAATGGCATTTATGATGCTTTTAGTATCATTAGTATATACTGCCCAGATTAAAAATGCAAAAACCGAAACAGTAAAAATCTCAGGAAATTGCGATATGTGCAAATCAAAGATCGAGAAATCTGGAAATGTGAAAAATGTAGCCACCGTAAATTGGGATGAAGCTTCTAAAATGGCAACTCTGACTTATGATGCATCAAAAACAAACCAACAGGAAATTTTAAAAAGAATTGCCAATGCTGGATATGACAGCGAATCTTTTTATGCTCCGGATGAAGTGTATGCTAAACTTCCGTCTTGTTGTCAATATAAAAGAAATAAGACAACAACAACAGATGGGCACGGACATGACCATTCTGCAATGAAAGGTTCTATGTCAAACGAGAAGGATCATTCTTCAATGACTCAGGAAAGTAAACCGGTTGGTTCGCCTTTGCAAAGTGTTCAGAATTCTTATTTTTCATTAAAAAATGCTCTTGTAAAATCGGATGCTAAAACTGCCTCTGCAAATGGAAAAGAATTAACAGATGTGATCACTGCTGTAAAAATGAATGAACTGTCGGCTACAGAGCATGATGTTTGGATGAAAGTAATGAATACTTTAGGAACTGATGCAAAAGCAATTTCTGAAACGCAGGATGTTAAAAAGCAAAGAGAAACTTTCAAGTCATTATCTAAAAATATGTATGAATTGCTGAAAACTTCAAAGCATTCTACACCTGTTTATTACCAATATTGCCCAATGCAGGATGCTAACTGGTTAAGTCTCGAAAATACAGTTAAAAACCCATATTACGGAGCACAAATGCTTACATGTGGAAGTACTGTTGAAACTTTAAAATAAAGAATAATATGCTAAAAACTAAATATATAGTTATCGGGATTTTATTTTCTTTTTTCTTTGTAAAAGCACAGAAGCATTCTGCGCATAATATTCAGAACGCTCAGAACAAAAAAGTACTTCCTTTTCCTGAAAAAAAATTAACAGGTGGTAAAACAGTAACATATCATCTGTATGTAAAGGATACTTTGGTCAACTACACCGGGAAAGTAAAAAGGGCAATTGCGGTTAATGGCCAGATTCCTATGCCTACGCTCACATTTACGGAAGGCGATACTGCGGAAATCATCGTACATAACCTTATGGACGAAGAAACTTCTTTGCATTGGCATGGATTAATGTTGCCCAACAAAGAAGACGGTGTTCCTATGCTTACTCAAATGGGAATTAAGCCACATTCAACCTATATTTATAAATTTCCAATTATTCAGCACGGAACGCATTGGTATCATTCTCATTCAGGTTTGCAGGAGCAGATAGGAATGTATGGATCGATGATTTTGAAAAAAAGAGATGATGATCCTACTTTTAGAAAAGGAATTGATGATATTCCTGCAATTCCGTTGATTTTAAGTGAATGGACGGATCTCAATCCTAATAACGTACATAGAATGCTTCATAATGCCAATGACTGGTTTGCGATAAAGAAAAACAGCACGCAAAGTTATTGGGAAGCCATCAAAGAAGGGCATTTCGGAACTAAAGTGACCAACGAATGGAAACGGATGCTTGCAATGGATGTAAGCGATATTTATTACGATAAATTTTTAATTAATGGTACCTCTGAACAACAGTTATCTCAATTTAAAGCAGGAGACAGGGTGAGGTTTCGTATTTCCAACGGAGGTGCTTCGTCCTATTTCTGGATCAATTATGCAGGCGGAAAGATAGAAGTTGTGGCAAACGATGGTAATGATGTAGAACCGGTAATGGTCGACCGACTCATTATAGGTGTTTCTGAAACGTATGATATTGTGGTGATAATTCCTGAGAAAAATACTTCTTACGAGCTTTTGGTAACTCCAGAAGACAGAACAAAATCGGTTTCTATTTATGTAGGAGAAGGCATCAAGCAACTTCATGCTCCGCTTCCTAAGCTTAAATATTTTGAAGGAATGAAAATGATGAACGATATGATGAAGATGAATGGCGATATGAAAGACATGGGAATGGCAATGAGCCTTCAAAAAATGGATATGAATGCAGTGATGTATCCTGAAATTACAGGTGAGAAAGCAAAAGATTCTCAAAAAATGGACATGAGTAAAGATACGAAGATGGACCATTCTTCGCACGGTGTAGGGAATACTGATATTGTAACCTTAAATTACAATATGCTAAAATCTCCTTATGATACTTCTTTGCAGAAAAAAGATTCTATAAAAAATATTACCCTTACTCTTACAGGAAATATGAACCGTTATGTATGGAGTATGGATAATAAAGTACTTTCTGAAGTTGATAAAATACAGGTTAAAAAAGGAGAAATATTAAGAATTAAATTGATCAACAACTCTATGATGAGACATCCGATGCACTTACATGGTTTTGATTTCCGTGTACTCAACGCAAATGGTGTTCAAGCTCCATTGAAAAATGTATTGGATATCATGCCGATGGAAACAGATATTATAGAATTTGCAGCCAATACCGAAGGAGACTGGTTTTTTCACTGTCATATCTTATATCACATGATGGCAGGAATGAACAGAGTTTTTGCGGTGGGAGATTATAAAAACCCTGAGCTTCCAAATAAAGAAAAAGCATATAAAATGCTACAAAACGAAAGTAACGAGTGGCATCTTATGGCAGAAAACGACTTTGCAACCAATGGTAACGACGGACAGGCGATGTTGCAAAATGCAAGATGGAGCATTGGTACAGAATGGAGATTAGGATACAACAATATGCACGGTTATGAAATAGAAACACACGTTGGTAGATATATAGGTAAAATGCAGTGGTTAATGCCTTTTATTGGCTTCGATTGGAGATATAGAGACTCACATGGTTCTGGTGAATTAGAAAAAAATCTTTTCGGACAAAAAAATAAAAAAGACCAAAGAGCAACACTTAGTGCGGGTGTATTGTATACCTTACCAATGCTGATCGACTTTCAGGCAGAAGTTTTCACAGACGGAATTGTAAGGTTACAATTAAGAAGAGAAGATATTCCTCTTACTCGAAGATTGCGCGGTGCTTTTTCAGTAAATACTGATAAAGAATATATGTTGGGTCTAAAATATATTGTTACAAGAAATGCATCTTTATCGACGCATTACGACAGCGATATGGGGTTTGGAGCCGGAATAACACTGGTATATTAAATATTTTTCATCAAATTTTAAAACAATTTTTTAAGATAATAATTCGGGGCAATTTTCTTGTCCCGAATTATTTTTTATAAAAAGTGAAAAAATAAATACTGTTAATCACACACTTATGAGAAAAAATAATTAATTTTACAAAAAACACATATGCTGATTAAAATATATGGAAGTTCCATTTTCGGCGTATCTGCACAAACTATAACCATTGAAGTCAACGTTGATACAGGAGGAGTAGGTTATCATTTGGTAGGTCTTCCCGATAATGCGATTAAAGAAAGTAGCTACAGAATTTCTGCTGCACTAAAAAATTGTGGTTATAAAATTCCCGGTAAAAAAGTCACAATCAATATGGCGCCCGCAGATTTGCGGAAAGAAGGTGCTGCGTACGACTTGAGTATCGCAATCGGAATTCTGATTGCATCTGACCAGATTCTTGGTGAAAATGTACAAGATTATATCATTATGGGCGAGCTTTCACTTGACGGAGGTTTGCAACCGATAAAAGGAGTACTTCCAATTGCTATTCAGGCTCGTGAAGAAGGATTTAAAGGAATTATTTTACCGAAACAAAATACCAGAGAAGCAGCCATTGTCAATAATCTTGATGTATATGGCGTAGAAAATATCAAAGAAGTCATCGATTTTTTTAATGAAGGAAAGCCTCTTGAGAAAGTGGTTTTAGATACAAGAAAAGAATTTCAGGAAAAGATCAATAATTTTCCGTTTGATTTTTCTGAAGTGAAAGGCCAGGAAACCGCCAAAAGAGCAATGGATGTCAATTACAAAAGTAAATGATAATATACAACTAAAAATGATAAACTTATAACATTCATGATAATATAATTTATTAATGCAACATGAAATACCGTGTTTTTACTGAATATTTATTCACTAATTTTTAAGAATTTCAGCATAATTGTATATTTTTCTCAAAATAATACATGAATTACGGTTAACCGTAAAAAGTTATAAAGATTAGATATTAATTTTGATATAAATCAACAAAGTATGTGGAATGACAACGAATCCCTTTCTGACTATATTGATTATAGTTATTTAATGAAAGCAGTAACAACAATAATTGATAAAGATAATCTATTGCCTTGTAGTATTGGAATTTATGGAGATTGGGGAAGTGGAAAGTCTAGTTTAATGAAAATGATTGAAAAAAAATACGAAAATGATGAAAATATTTTGGTAATTAAATTTAATGGATGGTTATTTGAGGGATATGAAGATGCAAAATCTGTATTAATGGGGCGGATTGTTGATGAAATAATAAACAAACGAACATTTTCAGAGAAAGCTATTAAATATGCGGCTAAATTATTAAAAAGAATAGATTGGATTAAAGTTGCAGGATCATCGTTGAAATATGGGATGAGTTTTTTAACATTAGGACCTGTAGGACTTGCTGGGGTGTCATTGGCTGATGCAATGGGGAAAATGAGCGACGGGGATTATGAAAAATATATAAAAGAAAGACAAGGAAAAGAAATAGAAGACTCAGACGAGAGTTTGAGAAATAATATCCAGGAATTTCACAAAAATTTTGAATCACTTATTGATGAAACAAAAATAGACAAAATTATAGTATTTATAGATGATCTTGATCGCTGTTCTCCTGATACAATAATAGGTACTCTCGAAGCAATTAAGCTTTTTTTATTTACGAAGAAAACGGCTTTTGTAATTGGAGCTGATGAAAGATTAATCAAATATGCTGTTAAAAGAAGATTTCCGGAATTAGCTGGGGAAAATCTTGAGATAGGTAGAGATTATCTAGAAAAGTTAATTCAATATCCTATTCGAATTCCCCCTTTAAATAAAATAGAATTAACAACATATGTTAACTTGTTATTTTCTCAATTATATTCTGTAGATACAGATGATTTTGAACAGAGAAGAAATGAGGTTATAAAGGCTAAATCAACAAATGGATTTGATTTTGCCTTAGATCAAAATAATATTTCTGATTTTTTTCATACCGGGAATAATGAATTTGAGGATGCAATTGCTCTTTGTTCTCAGATAGTACCAGTTTTAAGTACCGGTTTAAATGGAAACCCTAGACAAGCAAAAAGATTTCTTAATACCCTGTTAATAAGAATTAGCATGGCCTCTGCAAAAGGAATAGATTTAAAGAAAAGGGTGCTTGCAAAATTAATGTTGTTAGAATATTTTAAGCCAGAAACATTTACAGATTTTCATGATATTCAAGCAGGGAATAATGGTGCTATTGCTCTGATAGATAAATTAGAAACAACTACTTACGGACAGGAAAATACTGAGCCTAAAAATATATCGGAAGGGGAGGAAGCAAGCTCAGAAGAGAAAATATTATTAGAAGATAATTGGATTGTTGAGTGGATCAAAAGTGAACCTAAATTAGGAAAAGAAAATTTACAACCTTACTTCTACTTCTCTAGAGATAAATTAACAATTAGTGCAGTTAATTTTCAGCGTATGACCCCAAAGGCACAAGAAACAATTCGGAGATTAATAGGTGACTCTGAAATAGCTCGTAAATCTGCAATAAAATCACTAAGTACATTATCTTCTAGCGAAGCAGCATCTGTTTTTGAAGCTTTGACAGAAAAGGTGAAGCAGGAAGAAAATATTAATGACAGCAAAGCTTTTAAAGCATTATTTTATTTATGTGAGGAAAAATCAGATTTGAAATCACAAGCCATTACTTTTCTTACAAAATATCCAGACCATAAATTACCATTAATAGCTATAACATTTACTGAAAGGCTATTGAAAACTTCTAATCCCGAAGCTTTAAACCATCTTTTTAATATATGGAGTAAATCTGCTAATGAAAATTTTGCAAAGATTGTTAGAAAAAAAATAAAATAATTAATAAATCATGGGAACATCAGCTTCAAACGGGGGACCAACAGGATCTCCACCACTTTTACCTGATTGGTTTAATTCTAATCCACCGGAAAGAGAGCAAAATGAACAACAGGAAACCGAAAATAATGATCTTGAAACGGATACTGCAAATAATGATCAGCAAGAAGGACAATCTCAAGATGAAACTCTAGAGCAAATAAATCCATTGAATCAATCCAAAGATTGGGGGAAATCTAAAGGGGCTCTAACTAGACTGTCAAATGCAAGATCTGGAGCATCAATTAGAAAGGCTGGCAGAAACTATGTAAACAGTTTAGGCGGAAGTAGAGGAGCAACAAGAGCCGCTGTGCAAGGTGTAATAACAGGTAAAAATTATGCGAACTTCTTAGGAAGTATAGCTGAAGGAGGAATAACAAATGCTTTACAGGGGCTCGGAATAGATGAGTTTATTGGAAGAACCTCGGAAGAGGTTTGTATAGCAATAGCTAACGCATTAGCACCAATTGGAGCTACAAATGATGAAGCTATAGCACGTGAAGCTCTTATATCGACCTTGGACTCATTGTATGGGAAAATGCAAGAAGAAGGAAGCGATTTTACAAGTGTAAGCCAATTAAATCTAGAACAAATAAAAGATACACTTATTGAGTTTGTTAGTAACTATATTTTTAATAAATGGATGTATGAGCTTGGGGGAGCAATTGAAAGAGGTGATGTTACAGAAAGAGAAGTTATAAATTTAGAAATACAAGTTAAAGATTTTATTCAAGCTGAGACAATTGAGAGATATCGAGATATTCCAATTGAAACATTTAATTTAAATGATCGTGTGAATTATATAATAATAGAAGAAATTTTTCAAACTGCATACTCAACTCTTGAATAATGAAAACAAAAAATATAATAGTAAAAATACATAGCTCTGATGATTTTCAATATGCTGAAGATCAGCAAGAAGATGTGCTGGAAATTCAGCTTGATCATACAGATGTGAATAGAATGGTCAAGGAAAATATATTAAGAGATCTAAGTCATTCAGGTCTTGTACCCAATAATGTAATTTATGACTTACTAAATTTTGCCCTTGCCATATACACGATTGATCAGGTTGTATCAAGAAAGAATAATGGTTTTCAAGGATGGTCTAGATATTTTATTGTCAATTTTCCAGTACAAGACTTTGAAATTTGGGATGCTGTAAGTGAAGAGTTCAACAAATATTTAAGCTTTTTAAGTGGAGATAAATGGGAATTTGTATTTAGACAGAGTGAAGAAATTAGAGATTTTGTATTGCCAGAAAATAGAAATCCAAATGGTATTACAAAAGTATCATTACTTTCAGGTGGTCTAGATTCATTTATTGGAGCAATAGATCTTCTATCAAATGGGGAAATACCTTTTTTTGTAAGTCATCACAAAACTTCTGAAAGCAAAATTCAAGATAAAGTTTTAGGAGCTTTAAAAGCTCAGTTTGGCAATACAAGTTTTAAATCTCAAAAATTTTGGGTACAGCCAAATCAAAAAAACTCTACAGCAGAAAAAGAGAACTCTTCAAGAGCTCGCTCCTTCTTATTTATAACACTTGGGGTTGCTGTTGCTAATAGTATTGATGATGGGATTCAGATGGTTCTTCCAGAAAATGGTCTTATTTCACTAAATATACCTCTTACAAAATCAAGATTTAGTAGCCACAGTACAAGAACTACCCATCCGTTTTTTGTGGATGGATTAAATAGTATATTTGAAAAATTAGGAATAAACAATAAAATTGAAAATCCTTATAGGTTTAAAACTAAAGGTGAAATGATATTGCAATGTGAAGATATTGACTTTTTAAAAGAACATATTGCCATAACAATGTCATGTTCCCATCCAGAAAATGGAAGGTTTTTAGGAAGAGAACCTCTTAATTGTGGATATTGTGTTCCGTGCATAATTCGTCAAGCATCCGAGTATCAAACTGGAGAAATTTTCACATCCTATGCAATTGGAGATGTGAGAGAATCGGTTCCGTCTCAAAAATATAAAAAAGGTTCTGATTATCGTGCATTTAAGATAGGATTAGAAAAATTATCAGACATTAATAATGAACATTCACTAGCTTTGCAAATTATAAGATCAGGTCCTATTCCTTACTCCACTTTAAATGAACTAAATGAATACATATCAGTTTATCAAAGGGGTATGTCAGAAGTTGAACAATTTTTAAACAGTTAAATGCTTAATGTTATTTGATACTCATTTCCACTTGGACTTATTTGAAGATCCACACTCACTTATTAAAAATATTGAAAAAAGGCAGGTTTATACAATAGCTGTAACAAACCTTCCAAAAGTTTTTTTTCATACACAAAAATTGTGTGAAGGATGTAAATATATTCGTCCCGCCTTAGGTTATCATCCAGAATTAGTTTTTAAATTTGGTGATCAGTTAGAATTGTTTCTTAAGTATCTTAACGAGACTAGATATATAGGTGAGATTGGATTAGATAATCAAAAAAAATCATTTGATGATTTCACTAAGCAAAAGCAGATTTTTGAAAAAATCATTTTTGCATGTGCTGACAAAGGGGATAAAATATTAACCATTCATTCAAGAAAGGCTGAAAAGGAAGTTTTATCAATTTTAGGCAATAATTTTCCTGGGACTGTTATTTTACATTGGTACTCTGGTTCTTTAAAAGAATTAGAGACGGCTCTATCTTATGGCTTTTATTTTTCAATAAATTCAGCTATGCTGAAGTCCAAGAATGGTTTAAATATTATAAAAAACATACCAGAAGACAGATTGTTATTGGAGTCCGATAGTCCATTTATAGGAGTTGATAGAAGTAGCAAAATTCCATACAATGCAGAATTTCTTATTCAGGAGTTAAGTGCTGTAAAGAAATTCCAGTCAGAAATATTAAAGGGAAAGTTACTTGATAATTTTAAAAATGTTTTGTCAATTAAACACTGACACAAATCTTATTAAAACTAAACAAAAAATCCATTGTAGTTGAATTACAATGGATTTCCTTTTAACCTCCATAAAGCATTATGTCGGAGATTATATAACGTAATTTGTCTTTTAAATCATACTCAATTTCCAAGTCCTCAGCATTTTCACACATCTCAATTAGCTTTGCAAAACTTGAAATTTCATTATCAATCTTACGTTTAAAAATATCTGAAAGCTTCGTTATACCTTTCAGAGCACTTCGAGGATTTTTAATTTTAGCTAAGATTTTGACTCTAAGCTCATCAGGCGTTTTTATTGACTTGATTTCGTTCAGTTCTTGTATGAATTCGTCACTCGTATTCAAGACTCCTTCCATATTATTAAACGTAGAGAATACATTTTCTGGTTTTGTTGTATGTGGAATGATCTCTTTATTTTTTTCAACTTCGGATTTTCTTCTATATATAAAAAAACCTTTTTCAATTCTACCTACACTGAGAATGTTAGAAAAGCTAAGTGAGCCTTGCCCTAAGTCATTTGTAGATATTTTAACCGCTGTTGAAATGCTACCGAAGGCTCCGGCATCTTTCAAGAATTTCTCAGAAACAATTATATCAAGTTTAGATTCATTTAATGCAGCGCTTCTTATTGTATATTCGACTCCATCTTTATATTTCATATTCTGATGTAAAATCAGCATACTTACCACAAAGGTAAAATCAACACCATATTCAAAATATTTATTTATTGACGTAATTCCTCGTAAATAAAATTGACTATTATATTCTACAAGCCTATAACTTTTATGTTTATTAACTTTAGAATTAGTCTTAGCTTTTTCTTTGAAATATTGAATGTTTTGTCTTGCCAATGCGCCCTCCCTAATCTTAAAAAGGTTATTAGCATATTTTGTCATCTCATAACTATCCAAAAAAGTGTTCTTTGCATCATAAATAGCAATTGTACGGAGATTATTCTTTACTTCATCGATTTCGACATATTCTTCAAAATTGAAAATTATATCTGTATTTATTTCTCCCTCAATGATCTGTTCATCGTCGTAAACATCAATGTCCTTTACTTGAGCATATATAAAGGATCTATTATAATTTTCATTATAATATTTAACTCTTTCATATACAAGATCAATGTAATCGATGCAGATAATCTCATCTTGAATTTCACTAATTTTAAATGAACTATAAATTTCATCCCTATAAGGATGGGAATCTATTAATTCACATAACTTGCTAACTCTTAGCTTTCCCGTACTTTTTTCAGGGTTAAGCTGTACTGTTTTTTGAAAAAACTCTGGCTTCATAAAAATAATTATTTTTCTTTTTTTACTCCTTTGAAAGGTTTTGGACTTGATACTTTGACGTCAATAAACTGCCCTGTTGTAGTATCTCTCTTTACCCATAAACCTGTTTTAGGATTTAGAACTTGAGAGCGGTCTTTTACCGCTCCTTTACGACTTCCGTCGTTTGGTGCATTAGTTGCCATAATTAAAATTTAATAATTGTTTATAAATGAGCAACTTAAAAAGAAAAACGATTTAATTTTTATGAAAAATCTTGGAAAAAAGTATAATTATATTTACCTTTGAGGTCTCAAATCAAGAAGGTAAAAGAAAATTATTCTTCAATACAAGCCTAATCATTAGATTTAGGCTTTTCTTTTTGTAGTTGTTATTTTAGTTTGTCATCATAGATGTTATTATATATTCTAAAAGATTTATCTGATCCGGTTGCGCATTCATTTTTTTCACAGCTTCAATTGGTTCACACAAACTAACTTTATTCTCGATTGCAAATTTTTCTACATGCTTACATCTGGACAGTACTGTTAATCCATATTTTTGGGCATAATAAACGGACGAAATGTCCGTAATTGCTATTTCGGGATGATGATCATGATTCTTATTGTAAAAATTATAAAAATCGTTTGAAAGATCAAATACAGTTAGATCTCCATTCCTTTCTAAATCTTTTATTGCGATTATTTCATTAGTTTCAAAATAATTCTCAGTTAAAAAAAGTTGAGAAATACCAAAAAAACCGTTCTTTATAAGTTGTAAAGAGCGCAATGGCATAATAAGCTCTATGTCATTTAGCACTATCATCTCAATGTAAATTCTGTGGTAAATGATTCTCTGCTTAATGCGGTAATTGTCATTCCGGATAATTGGCTTGCCTTACTTTTGCTAAATAATTTTTCATTCAGCCCTTTAGCAAGCAAATAATTGAATCTACTTACTCTTTCAGTGTCTTCATGCGGGATATCTTTATCTTTCCAAGAGTCATACTGATCTTTCCATTCTTGATACTTTTCCCATCCTATAAGCCCTAAACTTAAAATTCTAATTAGGATAGCAAATATTGATATTCCGTACATAGTTTTAATTCTTTTCAATTCTTCTAGTGTAATGCTAGATTTATCCCCTATATAGCTCATTAGAGCTTCATAAGGAAGAAGCATTGCCCCGGCAAAGTGGTCACAGAAACGCTCTATCTTTTCCATTTCTTCATTTACTTCGAATCTTAACAACAAATGGGCTAATTCATGAAAAATAGTGAATCGCCTTCTTGGTATATCTGAATTTTTAACATTAATGACAATTATAGGATTATTCTTTTCCCAACAAGAAAAACCAGCAAAGCTCTCGTCTTCACTTACTTCAAAAATTTTAACTCCTAAATCTTCTAAAAAACTCACCAAATTATAAATAGGTGTAGTTTCAAATTTCCATTTTTTTCTCAAAATTTTAGCAGCATCTTCAACTTGCTTTTTGTTAGTAATTGGATCAAAATTTTTAAGTGGGTTTTGAAATACAATTATTGAGTTTACAAGTTTTTCCAAACTAATATAAGAGTTGTATTTACCATGCAATTCTCCTAAAATTTTACGTTCAAAAAAAGTTCGGTCGAAATTAATTTTAAAGCCTTCTCTAAATTCAATATTTCTCAATGTAAATTCATCTGAGCTATAGCTTGTTCCATTTAAAATTTCAGGAATACTTACTCCCAATGCCCCCGATAACTGGACTAGTTGTGAAGAACGAATTTCCCTGTGCCCTTCTTCGAATTTCTGAATATATGATTTTGAAAAATCAGAACGGATAGCGAGGTCTTCTTGCGATAGCCCCTTTTTTATCCTCAGTTCTCTTATTCTTTCTCCTATGTTCATGTCAAATTTTTTACAAATATATAAAAAACACACAAATGTATCAAATAATTTTAAAAAAATAATATTTTGTGTGTTTATGTGTTTTAAAATTATCCTAACTTACAAGTTGTTTTTATGTGTTATAGAACCGATTTTTCTAACCTAGTTTAACAAACATTACTTTTAAATTCAACAAAAAGCAGAACTCTTGATAATGAATTTCCCGGTTATTGAAGCTATGTTATTGCTGGTTGACCTACAATTTTAATATTTCCATTTTATAATTAAATTATTATCTTCAACTTTTGTAATTTCCAAAACATGAATTTAATATGGTTTTAAAAAAAATAAAGAGTTATTCTAGGGAAGGTGATTGTTGGATGCTTTTTAATTTTGGAAAGATCACTTTTAGAGATGAAATTTTATACAGAGAAATCAAGTTTATCAAAGTAAATCCATCTGCTTATTATAATTCAGAAGAATGGAGTTTAGATGAAATTATCATAGAAGAAATAGCAGAGCAAATTGTAAATAAATTTAAACTCGCAGATATTTATGATTGCAATGGAAAGTTTGTATGCGATTTAAATAAAAATAATAATAAAATAGAAAAAAGGGAAGTTATCTTATCAAACTATAGAAATTTCAAAGTAGGCTCTTGTGGAGAGTTTTTTAATGATACCCCTTTTGCTAATCAAATTAATAATAAAGCATATTATCTCTTTAATAATGATACGTTTATTTCTTTAAGCTTGGTTAGTCAGTTTTTCTACTACTATTCCACTAAAGTTATTAATATAATTACAGATTTTGAAAAATTTAACAAAGGGTTTGTAAATAGAGATGTACTAGAAAGCAAATTCGTTTTTGATAATACTATCGGTATAGGGCAAAAAGAGGCAAAGTTTATAGGTAAATATTGGTTTACCCATAAAGATGAAAACAAAACAGGGATTTATTTATTAAGGAAAGCGATTAATAGTTTTTATAGTTTATTATGGAAGCAAAAAGAAGAGAAAAGAGGGCACCTTTCAGGAGAAATCTTCTATAATATACCATTTAACTTTCCAATTAAAGCAACTGTTATAGGACAAAAGCTCGCTAAAAATAAATTTTTCGCCTATAGATTGCTAAATATCGAACCCAATAAAAAAGATAATCTTTTTTTTATTAATGACCAAGATATTGAACCAATAGCACTTGTAGATACTCGTTCAGCTGAAAACAATCACGGAGATTCCGAGACATATACTGACAATATAACAATTGATGGAGAAGAGATATTAGATTTGGTATCAGATTCTCCTGCGGTCTCTACAAATCCTAATTTGGGCGTTGAAGAGATAGCAGTTGATAATGATATCTTCTTAGATTCTCCTAATTATAAAAAAACCAAGAAAATACAAAACGATAAAAATTATATAAAAGGAAATACGGTTGTAAATACAGTAGAAGATCATGGAATATTAAGTAATCAGACAACAACCGGAAATAATACTCAAGCTATTGATTATACTGCTATTCAAGAAAATTCTTCTGATCTTTTTTTGAAAATACTTGAATATCTAAAGGAAAAGGGAGTAAATATTGTTTTCGCAACAATTAATGATTCTGCAGATGAGAAGTTCTCATTTTATGAGCCTGAGAACTCTAAAATACCATATATCATAATTGCTATCGCTAGATTAAATGATAGGGAGTTTTTCATTATTGAAACAGGTTTGTATCGGAATATTGGGTTAGTAGAAAATTTATCAAATATACCAGTACAACAAAGGAACGATAAAAATCTAAGCAAACTTATTAAAATACTTGATCATAGAAGTGTAAAATTTAGCTGGAGTTCAATATTTTACGACGGTACATTAAGTAAGGATTATCAAAATAAGAAAATAAGATGTGACTATATAAGAGAAAAAATGTTTTTAGAAGTCCTACAACCTGTTAACCATAGATATGGACTTACAGAGAAAAACACAATCCAAAAAATTGGTGACACTATATATAAAAAAATTAATAAATAAGTTTCTTTTCAAACCAATATGGTATTCCAGACTTTTCAGAGTATATATAAGATTTTGCTATTTTATAGTGGTTAAGTTGGTCATAAAATTTTTGTTCTTTAAGTATTTTATAGGCAAGTGGAAAAGTCTCAATTCTTGTTTGAAGATCCCAAAAGCTAATATTTTCATTAATTATTTCTAAATCGAAGTGGTATATATCTTTAAGAAATTGGTTAAATATTCCTTTATGTGAATTGCTTCTAAGCCTAGAGGCAATGATTAAAAATACTTTTAAAAATAAAAATGAATACGAAGTGAATTCGTTGTATCCAATATTAATAGTTGAATTAATATACTTTTGATATTGTAAATCTAATTTATTACTTACGACTAAATGATTTAAGTCTATTAAAGAATAATCGAAAAAACAATTGTAACAAATATTAAATGGTTTAAAACCATTCGCTGGATATAATCTATTTCCTCCTTTATTAATTTTAAAAAAATGTAGAGGGTGATTGCATTCAGGGCATCTGTCAATCAAATATAATTTGCAGTCTAGGCATAATATAGAAGAGCTTAGTCTCCATTGTTTTTGATAATATTTATATTCGTTTAAACATTTAACGCAAGCTTGGAGACCGTGTTTAAACTTGGACCTATTAACTATTCCGATTGGTAAAACATTTATTGTTATTGTTTTAGTATTAATGTTTTCGAAGGCATAACCCTCAAAAGATTTTAAAAAAAGGTTATTAATTTGTGAGATCGACAAGGGAGTATATCTGTTAATTGTCTCTATTAAATTATTAGGAGCTAAAATATCAATATCTCTTGTAAAATAGCTTCTTGATTTTGGGAAGAAGTTCTTAAGAAAAGTTTGTGTTTTAACTTCATGGTTAATAGATAATCTGTTTATCCAAGAACTAAATAACTCATTCTTGTTTGGTGCGATATACAGCGGAAAAATATCTTTATCAAAAGATTTAATATATACCATTGTTAAAAAAAGCTTTTTTTCTGTTTTGTGGAGCTATATAATCGATGTTATTTAATATTTCTAAAGTTATTTTTTCACTTTGCGTATTAATAGCTAATATAGTTGAGAGCTCTAATATTTTGGAAATTTCCCCTATTAAGCCATCGCTCATCAGAAGGATTTTATTCGATAGCCGATCTTCTATGAGATCCGATCTTTTTTTGATTGGAAGTACCTTTTCAAAACTTGCTAGAAGTCTTTTGTAATCAGTGTTGTTTTCCCATCTTACAAGGATATTAGGTTCAAATCGATTTGATAGTTGTGAATCGGTTTGTATAGCATTGAAAGCTAGTTTTGTTCCGGAGCAAACTAACGGTATGTTTAATTCGTTAGATAAATATTTTATAACATTTAAAAATAATCTTTGCTTTGAAATCGTGCCGGCAAGAACGTGATGGATTTCATCAATAATTAAGACTTTAACTTCAAGTTCTTTTAAAAGATGTATTACTCGATTTTGTCTATTCTCAATTTTTTCAGATGTTTTCGTTGGTGCCAATACTGAGTTTAATATAGCATTATAGAACCTTTTTTCATCTGGTTCTGGAGGAGATTGAATCATTAATACAGGACATTTTAATTTTGCGGTTTTTTCATCAACATATGATTGATGTGATCTGCAAAATTTTTTTAGTAAGGCAGTTTTTCCATTATTTGACTCTCCAACAAGCAATAGATTCGGCATTCTATGCCCTTTGGGATATGTTGTTAAATCTACCATTTTATCTAAAATGATTTTAGCTTTTGTATAGCCTATCCATTTAAACTCTTTGGTATATAGTATTCTTTCTTCACTAGAAGAATTGGCAATGAAAGTCTTTAAATTATTTGTTAAATGTTCCATACTTCAATGTCATCAAAAGGTTGAATATCTTTATAATTTTTCTGCTCATTTTGTATTAGAGATTCCTCGTCTAATTTTGTCTGTATTTTGTTTTTACTATAAGATTTACTATTTTGGATTTTTGTATTTCTCATAGCTCTTTTTTCTATCTCATCTAATTCTCGGTAAGCTTCAAAAATTGATTTTTCATCTACCTTTATTTTTTTACTTTTTATTATTTTTAAAATTTCCCGATATTCCCAAATCGATATTTTAGGTAAAGACATATTTCTATAAGGAATGTCGTAATAATCGTTTTTTTGTGGATCGTAAAAATAAATGCAACTAATATCTCTAGGATCCCTTCTAAATAAATGCTGTATTTTTTCCCCTTTGATATTGGCATCATGTATGAAACTTTTTAATACATCACTATAATAATGGATATGATCAATAACAATCCCATACTCCTGAATAGTTCTTTTAATTATTGGCATGAAGTCTAATCTTACTTTTCTTTCATTATTAATTCTAGGAGGAATTCCTCGTCCTATAACGTCGGATCCTCCCAGAATACCTCTTTTAAATTTCTGTTCAGGAGTGATGTCTAGACTAGAATGAATTCTTTTATGATAGATTTTAGTAATATATGTGACCAACCATTTTTCAAATTCATATAGTGTGAAAGACGCATTTTTTTTCGAATCATAATTCTTTCTATCTTGAATATTAGAGAAAGTTGTTCCGGGTAAATTGTGAATCTCTTTCGAAAATGTTCCTAAAATACGCTCTATATGTCCTCCAAAATGTGGAGTAGCAACTGGTCTGAATTCAATATTAATTCCATAATTAGCACAGGATTTTCGCAAAGTATTTCCTCTAAATTCTTTGGCATTATCTAAATGTACAGTGTCCATAATTCCCCAACAGGACCATTCTCCAGATATTTCTAATGAATTTAACCATGATTCTTTTGGTAATATAGAATTGGCTATGCACATTCCTGTACCCAGTGCTCCTGGGTGCTCAAAAGAAAGGTATAAGCCAGTAACCATTCTACTATAAACATCAATTGCTAGTGTAAGCCAAGGTCTTTTCAGTGGTTTTCTATATTGTTCATCTACAAGAATAATATCAACCAGTGTGTGATCAATTTGTACTATGGATAATGGGTATTGTGCACCTTCAAAACTGCCTCTGTGAGGTTCATACTTATATTTAGCTTCCTTTATTCCTAATCTTTTTCTTACTTTTTCTTCATCAGAAATATTTTTAATTCTATTACGGATTGTGTTGGGATGTGGTGGCTTAATAGAGTATTTATCACATTCTAAATTCACCTCTCTTATAGTTTTATTTATTGACTTTTTTGATT
This sequence comes from Chryseobacterium scophthalmum, assembly GCF_900143185.1. Taxonomy (NCBI): domain Bacteria; kingdom Pseudomonadati; phylum Bacteroidota; class Flavobacteriia; order Flavobacteriales; family Weeksellaceae; genus Chryseobacterium; species Chryseobacterium scophthalmum. The sequence goes on from NZ_FSRQ01000002.1 coordinate 430,818, forward strand.
GATTAAGATAAACTGAATGTATTTTATTTGCTATAATATTTTCCAAATCATCTGGTAATCTACTCTTTCCTTGTCCTCCATTTTTCTTTTTCCCAGCAAGTGACGAAACTGTTCCATAGGTTTCAAATATCTTAACCCATCTATAAATTGTTGGAATGCTGATTTTGTTGTTTTTGGAAATTGAAGAAATCAGTTTGTAATCGCCCCTGTTTTTTAATATTGGACTGATTAGATTATATCTGTGCTGTGCTTTTTCCCATTCCTTGTCAGACAAGGAAACAAGGTTTTTTTCGTTGTTTACGCTGAAGTTTTTAATGCTTTCTAGTTCGGCTATTTTAACGGTATGGATGATATTTGTTTTAATTTCTTCAATTGATAACGTATCTATATCAATAATTCTTACGATTATACATAAAGTACTATTGTACAATACTTTTTCACCTTTACTAATAAAAATTCTTTCCATCATTCTAAAAATATTAGAGTATCCATTGTTAATTTAGTTGTTTCATCGAAGTTTATATATCTTTTAGATAACATATGAAGCAAAACGTATAATAATTCAGCTTTTTTCTCTTCGCAAGTAATTGCTAAATCAAGAGTCTCTTGTATTGAAACTATTTTATGACTTTCTATAACTCTTTCTAAAACCGTCATAAGACCATCATCAAATCCAACTTTAGGACTTCTGTATCCTAATAGAAACTTTGCATTTTGTAATCTATGACCATAACGTATTTGCTCTTCGGTAACAATATTAAATTTTAATCCATTATCAGAGCAAAATGCTTGTGCTGCTTCAAACTTTAGTTTGTATTTTTCTTTATTTTCAACAAGGTCATTTATATATTTTATTTCAATCAGTTCGCTTTTTACATCTTTTGAATGGTATTGCACGAAAAAATCAGGGACATAATATTGATTATTCCCATAGTATATTTTTAATGGCTGTTCATAGTATTTATAAACCTTAGTGTCATATTCTAAAAGATGAATATAATCTCGTTCTAATGAGGATTCAAAATTTACTATTTCATTTCCTTTAGCACTATATATGTTTCCTGTTAAACTTAAATTGGATAACCCAATTTGTCTAACTTTTTTATGACTCATAATCAACATCTTTTGTGTAATTAAAGTTAAAAATTATTTTAAGAAGTTTCAATTATCATTTACTTTTGTAAAAAGTGTGATTAAAGGATTAGATATTATCAAAAAGTAATGCAATTTACAGTTGGAGGCGGAAGCTATCCGCAACCCGGAGAAATTTCTTTGGCTCATAATGGCGTTTTATTTTTAGACGAAATGCCGGAATTTAAAAGAACGGTTTTAGAAGTAATGCGACAACCATTAGAAGATCGGGAGGTCACAATTTCCAGAGCAAGATTTACGGTAAATTATCCTTCAAGCTTTATGTTGGTGGCTTCGATGAATCCTAGTCCGAGTGGATATTTCCCTGATGATCCTCAAAATACTTCTTCTGTTTTAGAAATGCAGCGGTATATGAATAAACTTTCGGGACCACTTTTAGACAGAATTGATATTCATGTTGAGGTGCAGAAGGTTGAATTTGAACAGTTGGCAGAAAAAAGAAAAGGCGAAAAAAGTGAAGACATAAGAAAGCGGGTTTTAGTTGCTCGCGAAATACAAAATGAAAGATACAAAGATTTGCCAATTAGCTATAACGCTCAAATTGGTTCAAAAGAATTAGAACAGTTTTGTGAGTTAGATGACGCATCTTTTAACCTTATTAAAATGGCGATGGAAAAACTAAATCTTTCAGCAAGAGCCTATGACAGAATTCTGAAAGTTGCCAGAACAATTGCTGATTTGGAAGAATCTGAAAATATCGTGTCTCATCATATTTCGGAAGCCATACAATACCGAAGTCTCGATCGGGAGTTTTGGAATGTATGATTAAAAAAGAGTGATTTACTAAATTTCAGATTAACATTATTATAAAATTTCATTCCCCTCCCATTAAAATAGTAATGAGTTGAAATTTATTATATATACAAAATAGGAGTAACCCGAAAAGCCTTTAAATAGAGTAGGGAATAAACCAAAATTACAAATAATGAAAAAAATTAGCTTTTTTTTCCTGCTTTGTGTAATTCTCGTCAGTGCACAAAGCCCGTTATCGAAATTCTCGGCTGCCATTTCTGGAGCAAATTCGGTAACATTTACCAATGAGAGTACGGGAAGTCCGACTTCTTTTACTTGGGAATTTACTGGAGGAACACCTTCCAGCTCTAACAGTCCGAATCCTAACGTGACATATACTACAGCAGGGATTTATACCGCAAAATTAACGGTTAATAATGCTTCTGGAAGTTCTGTTTCTACCAGAACTATTCAGGTTTCTGCAGCCAATGTAGTAGATCTTTGTACAGGAAGAAATGATGATGGTACTATTATGCCGGAAATTGGTGCTTCAGATAACGATTGGAAGTACACAGATCCCAATGGAGTAACGAGTACACCCATCACACGTCATTCTAATGCGGTAGGGTGGTATTCTGCTTCAACAGGAGGTGTTGCAGGAATTACAAGATGGATTACCGGAAACAATGTAATTACCGGAGACCATTATTATGAAAGTAAAGAATTTGAAATTCCAAACGGTGTAACAACGGCTGTTTTAAACCTTAGATCTTTATCTTTTGTCCGCAATTGGACTTATTTAGTTAAAAAAAATTCTGACGGAAGCGAAACTGAATCTTTGGTGACTGCTACAACCTGGATGAGTGACGGAGCTAAAGGATGGCTTAACAGTAGAAGTCCTGAAGTGATAAACTATCCTCTTACACCGGGTAAATATTATGTAAAGGTAAAAGTATATACAAATAATACAGGACAAAGACAGGCAACAGATGTGAACGCAAATGTAAATTTTGGTTTAGGATTTACGTTTTCACCGATTGCAGAGTTTTCTGCAACACCGACCTCGACAAATGTAGGAAGCAACGTTCAGTTTAGTAATCTGTCACAAGGTAGCCCTACATCGGTTTCCTGGAATTTTGAAGATGGAGCAAATGTTTTGACCTCGACACAAAATAATCCCACTGTAACTTTTTCAACCGTTGGGAATCATTATGCAGAACTTTCAGCAAATTACGGAAGCGGATTGTTGTCTTCATTGAGAATAAATGATTATATCCAGACTGCCCATATAAAAACTCCCGTAGTATCTTCTACTCAGCCATCTTGCAGTGTATCATCAGGAAGTATTACTGTGACTTCTCCTGCCACAGGTGTTACTTATAGTTTCGATAATGGCGCAAGTTTTCAGACGTCAAATACTTTATCAGGATTAGCTGCGGGAACTTATTTAATAAAAGTAAAAAATCAAGCAGGCTCTATATCAGATGCAGTAAGTGTTGTTATTAATTCAGCTTTAAATATTCCTCAAAATCCTGTTCTGAATATAGCACAACCAGCATGTGGAACAACTACAGGAAGTATAACTGTGACCTCACCATCAACAGATGTTCAGTATAGTTTTGATGGAGGAATTACTTATCAGGCTTCAAATGTAAAAGCAGGAATTGCACCTGGAACATATACTGTTGTGGTAAAAAACAATTCAGGCTGTACATCAACCGCAACTGCTACTATTGCTCAGTCGGACTGTAGAGACTGGACTAAGGCACCGAATTCTTACATCTATACAGGAAAAGATTCTAATAATAATGAGGTTGACGGTATTTATATTCCTGTAAAGAAGGCTTATGCAATGTGGAATAGTACTTCAACGCTTATTGCCGGGAATGCTCTTCCAAGTGGAACTATAACAGCGGATGTGCTTTGGGAAGATGTTCATGGGTTGATAAAAACAGGAGAAAATTATACGCTTCAGTTGGAAGGTGTAGGAGAAAATGCTAAAATAAAGGTTCCTGTTAGTAAAAATAAAGAAGGAAATGCAGTTGTAACATTCAAAATAAATGGTGAGATTTATTGGTCATGGCATATTTGGGTAACGGATGATCCTAGTAATGGATCTACTTATAAAAGCTATACTGCTGTGCAAAGGCAGTTAACCAATGGAACTCTTGAAAACATCCCTGATTCGGAATGGAAATGGATGGATCGAAACTTAGGAGCAGTATCTAGTTCGTTTACAGGATCTAATTGGGATAAAAGTGGAGGTCTCCTATATCAATGGGGAAGAAAAGATCCTTTTCCGTCTTTGGTAACTAAAGGAAATGATTTCTATGAGGTTACAGGTTCTATCAATCATAGAGTAAGACATTATGATTCTCATGAAACAAATCAGTGGGCAGGTACTTCACTTGATGCGTTAGAAAAATATATAAAAGTACAGGATGCAAACGTGAAAGATAACATTCGTCTTTCTATAAAAAATCCTTTAAGCTTAATTTATATAAGAAATAATGATAATACCAATCAAGCATTTTATAACGGTAATGCTAATCTACCTTATAATTGGTTTGGTACTTCTCCCTCACTAACATCAGATAAATTGGGAGAGCTTAATTTATGGTCAGATAATGCAGAAGGTAAAATAATAAACTCCAATTATAATTTTAACTCTCAGAGAAAACCATATAAAAATAAATCCTCTTATGATCCTTGTCCAAATGGATGGAGAATTCCATCATTATTAATAGCTAATCTTGGAAATTACAGTTATGTAAACGATGTTAGAATTGATTATACTCCTTTCGGATTAAACCCAAATGGAGCAACAACTGATAATATTTTGCCCAAAACAATAAAACCATCTAACGCTAATATGCCTGCATATATGCAGAATTTTAAAATTTACCCGTCGGTTGGTTTTGACATGACAAATATATCAGGAAATAACTTGGGTATTTTCCCAGGAACCGGAATGATATACAGCTATAATTCTGAATATACAGATCAACATGAGACTTACTTATGGACAGCAACTATGCCGCGATGGCAAGATGCTACACCTACGATAGCAGCAAGAAGTTTAAGATTAGTACCAGATCCAGGTCAGTATATTAATAGTTATAGACCAGATGCTACTAATTTTCCAAATGTTTGGGGTAGGTATGAGTATTATCCAATGTACACAAATCAGACATCTGATGGTCTGGCTTGCAGATGTATCAAAGATCCATTATTTGAGAAAAATAATTACAACTTTGCCACAACAACATCAGATTTCTTTACTGAAAGTGCACCAAAATACAGTGAGGGCTTATACAATCCAAATACTTATAACTTAGTAAAAAGTAGCAGTGTACAAACTCAGGAAATTCCTGTTAGCAAAGCATTTTCCGTTCAAAGTCAAATGCTAGGAAATACGGATATTTTGAATAATAATAAATTTAATAATCTAAAACCAAATGTTTTATGGACTACCAACACCAATTTAATCCAGAATATTTCAATGAGTGGGAGCCCTTCTACATTGGCAGATCTTAGCAATACCAAGATTGTTGTAAAAGTTAACCCTAATCAGTCAGGAAACGCAGTTGTTACCTTGCATAATGGCAGTATTACAAATCCGGTATACTGGAGTTGGCATATTTGGGTGACCAATTCGCCACTTACAAGTATTGTTTACACCACAGAGCAACCAGATGTGACTGCTACTAATTATATTAATTATATTAAAAAAGGGGTAACGGTTTTACAAACTGAATTTATGGATCGTAATTTAGGTGCAGAAGAAGCATTTCCTACAGTTGCTAATCCTGCTTTGCCAAATGCCGATGAATTGAATAAAATTAAATTATCTGGAGGGATGCAATATCAGTGGGGGAGAAAAGACCCTATTCCTCCGTTTGTAAACCCGGATGGTACTGCATACCAGATTCACTTGGGAAGTGTAAATACAGATGGAAGTATAACCTATAGCTCCCTTAACAGCAGTACTTACAATAATGCTAGCGGAAGCTATATTATTCCTTACAATACTTATACTAACGCTTCAAATGCTAATGTTGTAGCAACAGATAAAATAAATGTAAAAATGAATAAGGTACTTACTTACTCTATTCAAAATCCATTAGTATTTATGGTTCCAAGTAACTTTGCACCAATATTCTATAATCAGATAGCATATACAAACGGATCCGATTGGATTTCAAATGAAACCAATATTGCCGCAAACCGATGGGGCAGAGCAGATAAAAAATCACCATTTGATCCTTGTCCTAATGGATGGCGAATTCCAGATGTAGCTTCAGTAAGTTCTGATGCTCAATTAAGTAATTTTCCTTGGGGGAAAAAAGATGTGAATGAATTAGCTGCACAAAGCATTATTACTATTTATAATGGAACCAATGTTGGAAATGGTATGGGCTATCAATTTAATGATGCTGCTTATAAAATTGGGAATTATCCTTTTGTTGGTATTAGAGGATATAGACAAATAATGAAAAATGCCGCAGAAGGTGGTACCCCTGATTATACAAAACTTCACTCTTCTCTAACGGGAATATGGACGGCCTCTTTAAATTCTAATTATTATGGAAGAGCAAATAATTTTATAATAGACAGGTCTAATAATAATTTAGCTGTTCATAATGATAATGCAGACCCATATTTTGCGATGAACTGTCGTTGTGTAAAAATAAAAACTGAAGGAAATGATGAGCAGGGAGTTATTTTGCCAATGCCGGTTACGCCAAATTCAGGTAAGCAGGCTGTTGATGTCTTTGTGAAAAAAGAAATTGAACAAAAAAGAAATTCCGATGGTATTGTACTATATCCAAATCCTGTAAATACAATATTGTATATTGATGCTAATGATACAAAAGACTATTATTATCAGATTTATAATATGTCTGGACAACTCGTTAAAAAAGGCAAATTTGAAAACAAACAGACTAATGTTTCAGATTTAGTTACAGGAGCTTATCTTGTAAGAATTAATGATTCGCAAACTGTTGTAAAAATTATTAAAAAGTAGTGTGAAACTTAAAGTAAACCATTATTTAAAAATGCCCCTAAAATTTTTTAGGGGTATTTTTTTGCTGAATCTTTCAGTAAGAACTTACATAGAATTTTGTCTCATCATATTTCGGAAGCTATACAATACAGAAGTCTAAACCAAGAATTTTGGAATGTCTGATATAAATTAAATAAAAAGCACCCCTGAATTATTACTCAGAGATGCTCATTGAAACCATTTGTTGTTTTTCGTTATTCAACCCAAATCGAGATTAATTAGTTTACAGTCACTTTTAAGACATTTTGTACTGCCGGTACAGGATATTGAGTTCCGACTTTAGAAATAACAATGCTTTCTGCTTGAGGAGTTCCTCCAAATAAAGCTTGGCGATTTCCTGCTCCGGGATATTGATTAACACCCGTTCCCGAATCAAACAAAGTTGTTTTTGAGGTTAAATCTCCCTTAGTATTTGCATCAATACTTTGCTCATTCGCATAAAACCAGTCATTAGAAAAACCAAACATCGTTACATAGGCTATTTTATCTCCTGATGTATAAGAAAAGTTGGTCATCACTTTATTTCCTGGTGCTACAGGAGCATTTCCTGCGATATAAACTCCTTTTACATTAGACATAGCTTTTAAGCTGTTTTGAAGTTTCATAACAGCTCCAGTCTGAGAAACTTCTTTTAAACCATTACCAGAATCCAACTGTCCTAATTGATAAATAGGATTTTGGTTGCCGCTGTAAACTACAACCAAGGCTGGAGAAAGACCTGTCATTATCCCTGTGTTTGCATTAAGTTTCATCACCATTTTAGTGATATCTCCCATTTGCGCTATATCTGTAATTTCAGGATTTGATAAAGCATTGGGTGTGAAAAACGGTGCCGAATTAAGCAATTGCGAACCATTATAGTTTGAAACGGCCCAAACTCCCGGAGATAAAGGTGTCGCATTAGCTGTTCCTCCAGAAGTATTTGTTATCATTAAAGTAAATTCAGATTTCATAATGTCATAACTAAGATTTAGCTTGACCAATTGAGAGGCAGTCACACCTGGAACCTGAGCGATAGGATTGCTCTGAGCTGTTCCTGTTGTGTTGTCTTTTGTTCCGTTGTCCCACAATAAAACTTCTGAAGAAACATCACCTGTAATGGCATTTCCGTTAGCATCAAACAATTTTATTCCCGGTTGTTTTGATGCAAAGAACCAATCTTTGGATGCACCATACATGGTCGCAAACATCAAAGACTGTGCTTTTCCTGCACTGAATTTAACGGAGACAGATTCTCCGGGCATAATAACAGGAGTATTGGTTCCTTGAAAGCTGCCACTTTCTACAAAATCTTTTGGAGCGACAATATTTTCAAACGTAATTGTTTTTTCCATAGAGCTTTCCATCATCATATCGTCATCATCACAAGATGAAAGTCCGAAAATTGTCATAAACCCAAGGCTAAGTGTTGCTAGTTTTAAAAAGTTCTTTTTCATAAAAGTATTTTTTATAGTTATAATTGATTTATAATTATAGTCGGAGTTATTTAAAAATCCTGACAAAAAAATATCTTTTTATTGAAATTAAATATTTAAGGTGTTGGTTTTTAGTGTTTAAAATTTTAAAATGATTGATTTTTCTTGAAAAAGACTCATATTAGATTAATAAAAAAAGCAACAAAAAAACCGTGAAATAAATTCCACGGTTTTCAAAATATTTTTTGAGAAAATTATTTTTTCTTTTTTACAGGAGTTGCAATTTTGATTTTAGATTTACCAGTATCAGCAGGAGTATTTTCATCTCTTACTAATTTTAGTTCGTCTACAATTCTTCTTGCACCAGCATATTTGTCGATTGTCCAAAGAACAAAACGGATGTCCACACTGATTGTTTTCTGCCATTCGTTTTCAAAAACAATATCTCCACTTAATGCTTCGCTATTTCCATCGAAAGCGATACCGATAAGGTTACCGTCTCCATCAATTACCGGAGAACCAGAGTTTCCACCTGTAATATCATTGTTTGAAAGGAAGTTTACAGGAAGGTAACCTGCTTTGTCTGCATATTGACCGTAATCTTTAGCATTTTGAAGCGCAATTACTCTTTGTGGAAGATCAAATTCTTCGTCACCTGCTTTGTATTTACCTACTAAACCTTCCATTGTAGTGTAATAGTTATCAGTTACTCCAAAGTAGTTTCTGTCGTCTCTTACAGGTAAAGTATCAATTTGTCCGTAAGTAAGTCTCATGGTAGAGTTTGCATCCGGATAGAATTTTTTCTCAGGCATTGCTTTCATTAAACCAGCTAAGAAAAGACGGTTGTTTTTAGCAAAGCTGTCATCCAACAATACATATTTATCGTTTGATGTTTTTTGATCTGCAATAATTCCTCTTGCTATTTTCAAAAGAGGATCTGCATCCAATTTCAAACGATCAGGATTCATAATATAATTCGTCACAGAAGTTTTGTTAGCAAATAGAGACGAAAATGCAAGGTTAGATAAGTTTTTAGCATCCAAAGCCATCAATGTTGGAGAAGCTACATCAGATTTTACTCTCGTTTGGTAAAGATTTACCAAAGAGTTCAACATTTCTCCTTCAAGATTGGTGTTGATGTTATCGTACGCATCTTTTACAGCCGTTTCTAATTTAGCTTTCATTGCTAATCTTCCTGCCATATCTTGTTTTGCGTAAGCGTCTAATGCAGGGGCCAAACCGTTTGCAAGAGCAATGTATTTAGCATTTCTCATTAATAGAGAAGCGTAATTTCTTTCTACATTTCTGTTTGAAACTTGAGAGTAATAATTTTGAATTGCTTCTAAAACATCATCATACATTTCATTTCCTGGTTGCATCGCCCAGTCGTTGAATTTTTTCTCAAGTTCTCTTTTGTCAGTAATTGTACCGTTTTTTTCAACAGCATCAATTGTTCCCTGTCTGTTTTTCCAGTAGTTGGCAACAGAAGCATATTGAGAAGCATATCCTAATTGAGTCGTCTTATCTTTATCCATGTACTTCTTCATAATGTCCATCGCCATTTTAGAAGTCTCTACCCAAGCCGGATAATCTTTAGTAACCATTTGCTCAATTCCGTAAGAAGTTAAGTAACGGTTTGTTCTTCCAGGATATCCTAAAATCATTGAAAAATCTCCTGGCTTAATTCCTTTTAGAGAAACAGGTAAGAAATGTTTAGGTTTTAATGGAACATTGGTAGGCTTAAATTCTGCTGGATTTCCTGCAGCATCAGCATAAACTCTGAATACTGTAAAATCTCCTGTATGTCTTGGCCATTCCCAGTTATCGGTATCTCCACCAAATTTACCAATTGATGATGGCGGTGCACCAACTAATCTGATATCTTTATAGTCTTGATAAACAAAATAATAAAATTCGTTTCCGTTGAAGAAATCTCTTACAACAACAGTATATTTTCCATTTTCAGAATTTTCTGTCTGAATTGCTTTTGTTTCAGCATCAATTACAGCTTTTCTCTGAGCTGCAGACATTTCGTTGTTTAGTTTAGAATTGATTCTCTGTGTAGCATCATCCATTCTCACCAAGAATCTTACATAAAGATCTTTAGAATTGAATTCTTCTTTTTCGTTTTTTGCCCAGAAACCATTCTTTAGGTAATCTTTTTCAGGAGTAGAAGCCGCAGCTACAGCACCATAACCACAGTGGTGGTTGGTGAAAATCAAACCTTTGTCTGATACAATTTCTCCTGTACAAAAACCGCCAAAGCTTACAATAGCATCTTTTAAGCTAGAATTGTTTACAGAATAAATCTCTTCTGGAGTCAAACGCAGACCCTCTTTTTGCATGTCTACACCATTAAGTCTTTTGACAAGCATTAATAGCCACATTCCTTCATCTGCCCTCATTTGAGCAAAGCCTAATAAGAAAGTGAATAGTAAAAATATTCTTTTCATTTTATAAAATAATTTTTGTGGGGCTAAATTACTAATTTTTACGATAATTTGTCAGCAATTGGTATGAAAATGGGAGGGAGGATGATATGAAAAACATTTTATCATTTCTTTTTGCCTTTTTTATTCTAAATTTAGTTGTAAACTGTTCTGCTGTAAAGTCGAATAATCAGCACTACCAAAGAGAATGGATGATGGTTTCGTTTGATGGTTTCACTAAAGAACAGCTTGTGAAAAATAAAGCAGAAATCAACCTTACCGAACCTGTCAAAGATGGAAAAATAAGAGGAACTGCCATGATGGGTTGCAACAGAATGTTTTTTACCTTAGAATTTAAATCTAAAAGCAAAGTAAAAATTTCCGGATTGGGAAGTACATTGATGGCTTGTCAGGAAATGGAAATAGAAGATAAGTTTACAAAAGTTTTTGAAAAAATGACCCGATATGAAATTGATGGTCATTTTCTTACCCTTTATGATGATAAAGGCGCTCAGATGAAATTTGTTGCAGCAGACTGGGATTAATTTTCTTTTTTGTTCAACCAAATTTGCATAATCACAACTTGGATTTAAAACATAAATTTCCAAAATCAGAAATGAAGAAGCTAATGTGAAAGGTGAATAACTATTTCTTATACAGAGAAATAATGCAAAATTTTACCGGAAAATCCCTGTTTTTAAAGACTTGAGTTGCATTTATAAATTAAAAATGTTATCTTGTAAATCTCATAAATTATACAGAATTTAATGCTAGAAAAGAAACAACATAATTACGAAAAGGCAGTTTTGGTGGGCGTTGTCACTCAAAATCAGGATGAAGATAAGTTGCAGGAATATATGGACGAACTGGAGTTTTTGGCCTTCACAGCAGGTGCTACGGTAGACAGACGTTTTACTCAGAAATTAACCCAGCCCGATTCTAAAACTTTTGTAGGAAGCGGAAAAGCACAGGAAATAAAAGAATATGTAAAAGAAAACGAGATAGGAACCATTATTTTTGATGATGAATTATCTCCTTCTCAGCTTAAAAATCTTGAAAAAGAAATTGAAGTAAAAATTCTAGACAGAACCAATCTTATTCTTGATATTTTCGCACAAAGAGCACAAACTTCTTACGCAAGAACTCAGGTTGAATTGGCGCAATACCAATATTTGCTGCCTAGATTAAGCAAGATGTGGTCTCACTTAGATAAGCAAAAAGGGGGAATCGGAATGCGTGGTCCAGGTGAAACAGAAATTGAAACCGATAGAAGGATCATCCGTGACAGAATATCTTTGCTTAAAGACAAACTGAAGATCATCGACAAGCAAATGGCAACCCAGCGAAACAATCGTGGAAAAGTCGTTCGTGCCGCTTTGGTAGGGTATACCAACGTAGGAAAGTCAACATTGATGAATGCTATTTCTAAATCTGATGTCTTTGCTGAAAATAAACTTTTTGCAACACTGGATACAACAGTAAGAAAAGTAGTCATTGGCAATTTACCTTTTCTTTTAACAGATACGGTAGGTTTCATCAGAAAATTACCAACGCAATTGGTAGAATCTTTCAAATCTACTTTGGATGAGGTACGTGAAGCGGATCTTCTGATTCATGTGGTTGATATTTCGCACGAAAGCTTTGAAGATCATATCGAATCTGTGAATCAGATTTTAATGGAAATCAATGCGCATCAAAAACCGATGATTATGGTTTTCAACAAGATTGATGATTTCAGCTACGAGAAAAAAGATGAAGATGATCTTACGCCTGGCTCAAGCAAAAACGTCTCTCTTGAAGAATGGAAAAAAACATGGATGGCAAAATCTAAACATCCTGCAGTTTTCATTTCTGCTCTTACGAAAGAAAATTTCCCTGAAATGAAAAGGCTGGTGTACGACGAGGTAATGAAGATTCATATTTCAAGATTTCCTTACAACGATTTTCTTTTCGAATATTTCGATAACGACGAAGACGAAGCCTCAGAAAAAGAAGATTAATGAATTTCAGAATCGTATTCTTTCTACTTATTCTTCCGTTTTTTGGTTTGAGCCAAAAGACAAAGTTCGATTTGAAAAATATCGAAAAAAATCTCACCAATCCCAAATCTGTTTACAATTACGACAGACTTATTTTTAAATATAAGGGTCTTCCAAAATCTATAGACAGTACAGAAGCAGAACATTTGTACTACGGAAGAAATTTCAGAAAAGATTTGGTTTCCCAATCGGGAGACGATTTCAAAGAGTTAGCAGATGCTTTCAAAAGCAATAATTTTATAGAATGCATCAGGCTTGGTAAAGTACTTTACGCAAAAGATCCTACCAACCTTGATGTGATTCTTATCTTACTTCGTGCCTATGATCAGACAAAAGACATAGGGAACTTTTCGCATCACATCGCACAATTGCGACTTCTTACAGATGCGATCAAAAATTCGGGAGACGGTAAATCAGAAAAAACTGCATACAAAGTCAACAACGTGGGAGATGAGTATATTTTCCTTAATGTGATGAATGTAGGGCAAGGTTATACCAGAGCTTCTAAAACCCTGAAAGACGGCATTATCGACGTTTGGGAAAAAGAAGACATCAAAATTTATATCAAAGTACTTTATTTAGACTTCAATTTTTAAAAAACAAATTTATTGGAATTATATTATTCATTTTCAGCGCTCATCGTATTAGCATCCATTTTTGCATATATCAATTATAGGTTTTTAAAACTTCCGAGTACTATCGGTATTATGGTTATTGCCATCGTGGTATCGATCATTTTGGTTTTATTTGGAGAAAACTTTCTTCCAAAAACATTCGGTCATCTGAATGATTTGATGAACAGTATCGACTTTACCGAAGTTCTGATGGGAGCGATGCTTAATTTTCTTCTTTTCGCGGGAGGAATCCATATTAATATTAATGATCTAAAAGAACAGTTCCGGCCGGTTCTTATATTTTCAACAGCCGGGGTGATTATTTCTACCTTTATTGTAGGATTTGGGATGTTTTATTTGTTACCGTTGGTAGGATTAAAAATTCCTTTTATCTACTGTTTGGTATTTGGAGCATTGATTTCACCAACTGATCCGGTTGCGGTTTTAAGTGTTTTAAAACAAGCCAAAGTTTCAAAGTCATTAGAAACAAAAATTGCCGGAGAATCGTTATTTAATGACGGTATGGCGGTTGTAGTTTTCACGGTAGTTTTGCAGATTGCAGTTGGTGATAAAGTAGATTTAGGAGTAGAAAATATTACCATTCTATTAATGAAAGAAGCCGGAGGTGGATTACTTTTGGGTGTTCTTTTAGGTTGGATAACTTCAAGATTAATGCGTGAAATTGATGATTATATTATCTCAGTTTTAGTAACACTTGCAGTTGTAATGGGAGGTTATCTTGTCGCAAGACAAATGCATGTTTCGGGTCCTTTGACTATGGTTGCAGCAGGATTGTTTATGGGTAATTTTAATGTTAAATTTAAAATGAAATCCATCACCCAAGATTATCTGATCAAATTCTGGGAACTGATTGACGAAATTCTGAATGCCGTTTTATTCCTTTTCATCGGGTTTGAATTGTTGATGATTAAAGACTTGAATCATTATGTAATTCCTGGATTATTGGCGATTGTTGTAGTTCTTTGTGCAAGATTTGCTTCGATTTGGGGGCCTACAAAATTCATGTCTTTCAGAACAAGATTTAGTCCGCAAACAATAAAAGTGTTATTTTGGGGTGGAATTCGAGGTGGTGTTTCCATCGCTTTGGCGATGTCGATTCCTAAAAACGAATACAGCAATGCTATTTTAAGTATTACGTATTGTGTGGTGGTATTTTCTATTATTGTTCAGGGACTTACGATTGCTAAAGTTGCCAATCCAAAGAAGATTGCAGATGAAGAAAAAGAGCAGGAAAGTATTGCTTTAGAAGAAGGTCATTAATCCGTTATAAATCAATGAGTACAATTCTTAAAGAAATCAAAGAATCATTAGCGGTTTTATCCATTCCGGAAAAAGCAGCTTTTTTTCCTAAGTTTTTCAAAACAGGAAAAGGCGAATATGGCGAAGGTGATTTGTTTTTGGGGGTAAAAGTTCCGGATCAAAGAGCTGTTGCCAAAGAATATTATGCTAAAATTTCTTTAGATGAATTGAGCGAGTTGCTTTCTTCCCCTTATCATGAGCATCGTTTAACGGCTTTAATTATGCTGATTTCTAAATTTGAAAAAACGAAAGATTTATCCGTAAAAGAAGAAATCATTGATTTCTATCTTAAACATCTAGATTTTGTTAATAATTGGGATCTGGTTGACACGAGCTGTTATAAAATTTTAGGCAGGTATGCTTTTGAGAATCAAAAAGAAAACCTTTTGAGAACACTTGCTGATTCGGACCAAATGTGGCACAAAAGAATTGCTGTTGTAGGGACGATGCATTATATAAAAAAGGGTTCATTTGAATTAACGAAAGAGCTTGTAACACAGAATCTTTATCATCCGCACGACTTAATGCACAAAGCAAACGGCTGGCTTTTAAGAGAAATGGGAAATAAAAATGAAGCTGAATTGATATCTTATTTAAATCAATATTACAAAGAAATGCCTAGAACCTGTCTTCGTTATGCCATCGAAAAATTAGACGAAGAATTACGTCAGGATTATCTGAAAGGCAGAATTTAAACATGATTGATTTCACCTTTTGAAGAGGTAAATTAAAAATAAGTAAATTTGCGTTTCAACACGAACTTATGAAAATATATTTCAGGCATATTTTTCTGCTAATTTCTTTATTTCTTTTGACAAGTTGTTTTGATATTCTTGATAAAGTAAATGTCAAAGCAGACGGAAGCGGAGAATATTCGCTCATTCTGAATGCCAGTAAAAGCAAAACAAGATTGGCTTCCATCTCAAAAATGGAAACTGTAAATGGCAAGAAAGTTCCTAAAAAAGCTGAAATTGAAGCTAAAATTAACGAAGCTGCAAGAATTTTTAAAAACGTTCCCGGAATTTCAAACGTTAAAACTTCTATGGATTTTGACAATTACATTCTTAAATTAAGCTGTAATTTCAAAAAAATCGAAAATATTAATGCCGGATTAGAGCAGCTGAAAGCGAAGAATATTTTAGGAAAAATGGTTCCTACCCAAATTTACAGTCAGAGTTCAGACAAGAAATCTTTCACGAGAAATAAGATCAATACTTTTAAAAGTGATTACGACAAACTGAGTAAAGCTGATAAAGAGGTTTTTAACGAAGCAAAATACACTTCGATCTTACAGTTTGAAAACACCATTAAATCTCAATCTAATTCCACCTATTTATTGTCTCCCAACAAGAAAGCTTTAAAGCTGGACGGGAATATCTTAGACTTTATTCTTCAGAAAAAACAGATTCAAAATAATATTATTCTACAATAACCAACCTCAAAATATGAAATCTCTATTTTTAAAAACACAAACCATTTTTTTAATTCTTTTTGGTTTTGTGCTGACTTTTGCGCAAAATAGCATGAAAATTCCGCAAAATGCAGTTTTTTACATGGAAGTGAACGGAAAACAGCTTAATAAAAAAATTAACTGGGAAAAATTCAATCCTTTCTTACAGGAAATCACCAAAGATAAAGGCAAAAATAAAAAAGCTTCGTGGAACGATTATTCCAAAACGGGTATAAAATACGATGCAACTCAGTATCATTACGCAACAATGAATGATTCTGTGAAATCTTACAACACCCATTTCACTTTAGAAAATCCGGAAAAGTTTCAGGAATTTATCAATTCGGTAAAGAAAAAAGGACAGGAAGTAACCAAGAAAAATAATTACTCATACGTTGATATCGAAGATGATATTTTTGTTGCTTGGAGCGGAAACCGCGCAGTTTTAAGCTTGATGAGCTATGATAAACCATATAAATGGAATGATGATTATGCGGTTGACAGCGCTGCAACGGTTGTTGATACGGTAGCGATTGCGATTGATAGTGTGGCTGCAGCTTATGAGGAAGAAGTAAAGCCTTTTGATTATAAAGAAGAGATTAAATATCTGAAAGACGATATTAAATATTTAAAAGAAAGCATTAAAGATAATAATGCTGAAATTCTAAAGCTTCAGAAAGACATCAAATACCTTGAGAAACACCATAAATATCCTGAAGAAAAGAAAGAACCGGAAATCACCGAAGCGATAAAAGATTCTACTTACACACCAAATGTAGAAGTTTTGCCGCCGCCAATTTCGCAGGATGATTATTATAGTGAAGACTCTTATGAAGTAGATTCCAGTTATCAGAAAGAAATGGATTCGCTGAATATTGAAAAATTTAAAATCGTTAAAAAGTTTGCCGAAGATAGCTTTAATCTGTATTTCAATTCAAATGGTGAACTTTCGGTGACTAAAGATATGTTGAGTTTCAGAGATCCGAATTCTGATGTTTTTATCTATGCAGATTACGGAAAGATTGTGAACGAAGGAATCTACGGAAAAATGCCTGCAAGTTTCAATTTTACAGGTATTTTAGGTAAAATGTATAATTCGAATACTTCTTATAATCTGTATTTCGATAAAGATAAAGTAAGACTCGTTAATAATTATCAGCATAAAGATTCTGAAACCCAAAAGAATATTTCTGAGGTTTATAAAGGAAAGAAGAACAAAAAACTGGCTGCTTTAATCAACGATAAAAGTGTGGGTTATTATGTGATGAATGTGAATGGTTCTAAATATTTTGATATGATGTACGGTTTGTTGAAAAACACAGGGGAAACTGAATATCAGAAAGAAATGGAACTGATGATGGAAACGATGAAAATTGTTTTGGATGAAGAAGCTATTGCAAAAATTGCTCCCGGAAACGGAATTTTCGTTCTGAATGAATTGAAATCTAAAAACGTAGAATACACCGATTACGATTACGACGACGATTACAACGAGAAAGAAGTAAAGAAAACCAAAGATGTGATGGTTCCCGATTTTACGTTTGCCTTCGCTACGGAAAACGAAAACTATTGGAAACGTGTTTTCAATGTATTGACTTCCAATAAAGCTTTTGCCAAAAACTTCTCTAAAAATGGAGAGTTTTACGCCTTTAAAGACGAGAAGAATAAGAATGGATATGTTGATCAGTTATTTTTCACCGTGAAAGAAGGAATTGTTTATGTAACGACTTCAAAAGAGAATATCAATACCAACAATCAGTCTGAAATTTCTAAGCAGTGGATGAAAGATTCTTCTAAATATCCATTGTCTGGAAGATTAAATATTCAAAAACTTCTGATTGGCTTAGATAAAGAATTTAAAAGTAAATCTGAAAGAAAAACCCTTGATTTCTTAAGAAAAAATGTAGGTGAAGTTTATTTTAAAACTGAAGCAAAAGGCGGAAGCATTCAGACGGAAATGAATTATAATATTAAAAATTCTTCAGAAAACAGTTTGATGTATTTCTTCAATTTATTTGATGAAATATACAAGATTTCAGAGTCTGAAAAACCTTCAAAAACGTTATAAACAGTATCAATAGAAACGGGCTTTAGCCCGTTTTCTTAATTTTAATGTAAATTGGCT
Source organism: Chryseobacterium scophthalmum (assembly GCF_900143185.1). Taxonomy (NCBI): domain Bacteria; kingdom Pseudomonadati; phylum Bacteroidota; class Flavobacteriia; order Flavobacteriales; family Weeksellaceae; genus Chryseobacterium; species Chryseobacterium scophthalmum. The sequence continues at coordinate 449,162 of NZ_FSRQ01000002.1, forward strand.
GTAGCCAAAAAAGATAATTTTGTAAGAAATTTATGAAGAAAAAATATATTTTTCTTGTCATCATAATCCTGCTTTCGGTTGGAATTTATTTTCTGTTTTTTCATAAAGATAAAAGCTTAAAACACATTCCCGAAAATGCAGATGTTGTTGTTTTAGTTGATGTTAAAAAAGCGACAAAACAATATATTTTCAGCTTTTTAACGCATCCTTCAAAATGGTTTGAAGATTCTAAAAAAGATAAAAACAAAATCTCTATTTCAGATTCTGGCTTGAAAATCCCGGATTTTCTGCAGATTTTTCATTTAGACAAGACCAAAATTTCTGAGTGGTACACTGTTTTAGAAATCAAAGATCAGGCGAAATTTTCAGCATTTTTAAAGAATCGCCAATTTGTAAATGATGGAAAAGACCAATTTAATAATAGTCAGTTTTTTATAAAAATTGATGGCGAAAAATGTATTGTAGGAACATCAAGCCTGAATTTCAAGAATATCGGGAAATCATTATCACAAAAATCCAGAAAGCAGGTTTTGAATGCAGATTCTTTTATGAATGATGGTTTAGGAAGCGTTTCTTTTATTTCGGAATTGCGCACTCAAAACTTTTCAATCAATGTAAAAGATGACAAAATTGAAATTAAAAATGAAACGAATTCTATCGATTTTGAATCATTAATTTCAGATTTAAATAATGAAACTCAATTTCTTAATGCTGAATTAGATTCAGAAAACATCAAAAAAATAAGTTCTGTTTTTAAAGAAAAGGTTTCAGATTCTTTATCAGTTAATTATTTGAAAATGAGTGCTAATCTTGCCGAAGTAAACGATACGATTATCAGTTATGGTTACGACGATAATTTTAATGAAATTGAAAAAATCTCTTATCAGAAAATCGTTCAGCCAGATTATGAAATTCTGCTTCAATGTTCCAATCCCAATAAAACTTTGGAATATTTCCAGCGTAAAAAATGGATGAATGCGCAGAATCAGTTTACTGCAATTCCTTTTCAGCCTAATTTAATTAGTTCGGATAAGAATGAGATTTCTATAAAGTCTACCAGAAAATCTGTAAAATTGAACAAAACAAAAAAGCAAAACTATATTTTCGTCAAAAATAATCCTCTCTTGTTTTCTTCGTTTAAAACGTTAAACAACCAAATTTTTAAAGAAGTAGAATATCTTTTTTACGGAAATAAAAATCAGGATTATACGGTGAAAATTAAATTTAAAAAAGAAAAATATCCATTAATTTTAAGATAAAACGAGATGTGTCCTCCTGAAATTGCTTTACTGAAAACGTGTACGCATTACTTTCTGCATTTGGCTTTTCCTGCAGTTATAGCTTTTGTTTTTTATCGTAATCAATGGAAAAGAGTTTATTTTATTCTTTTGGCGACAATGCTGGTTGATCTCGATCATTTATTTGCAGATCCTATTTTCGACCCCGACAGAATGAGTGTAGGTTTTCATTTTCTGCATTCTTATTATGCGATTGCGGTGTATTTTTTGCTGCTCTTTTTTAAAGGAAATTTAAGAATTATCGGCATCGGTTTGCTCTTTCATATGCTGACCGACTTGCAGGATTTTGTTTTGTGGTGTCATTAATTTCTAAGTTTTCGCTGAGCTGAAAAATTTTCTCACGGTCATTTATTATCAATCCTGATTTTGTAAGAAGCATTCACGGAAATAGGGTAGAGTTACTCAATGGAAAATCTATTTCTATTTCAACCAGTAAAAAAAGAAGAACTTTTTAGATTGTTGTGGATGTAATTTGCTTTTTACGGTGTATTTTTTGCTTCTCTTTTTTAAAGAATTTAAGAATAAATGAAATTGGCTGCTGTTTTTCATGTTGCTTGATTTTCAGTGTTTTGAATGATTTTCTTATTAAAATATTATTAATATTTTCTTTTAATATTGTTAATTTGATAGATTTTTTGTATTTTAGAGTCATTTTATGAAGCCAAAAGAATTTTTACAATACACCTATATTTTTCCCGTTCTTGCTGTAATTTACTACTTCGCAGGATTCATGGGACAAGGACTTATTTCTGATATTATTGCAGGAATTTTATTAACCGGAAGTGTTTTATCTGCGGTACATCATGCAGAAGTAGTCGCTCACAAAGTCGGCGAACCTTACGGAACGATTATTTTGGCGCTCTGTATCACAATTATTGAAGTCGCGCTTATTGTTTCGCTGATGGTTGCAGGTGGAGAACAGGCAATTACTTTAGCCAGGGATACGGTTTTTGCGGCCGTAATGATTATCTTAAATGGAATTATTGGTATTTGTGTATTGGTGGGTGGTGTAAAATATTTTGAACAGTTTTTTGCGCGAACTTCTGCTACAACCTATCTCGTAAGTATTGTTTCTATTTTGGTGATTACTTTGGTTCTTCCTAATTTTACTTCAAGCGTCAATGGACCTTATTATAATAATGCGCAATTGGTTTTTGTTTCTATTGCCTGTCTTGTCATTTATGGAGTCTTTTTAATGGTGCAAACCGTGAGACACAGAAGCTATTTTGTTCCTGCAGACGGAAATGCAGAAGAACATTTTATACCGAATAAAACACAGGCAATTGTGAGCTTTTTCTTGTTGGTTGTATGTCTGATCATTGTTGTTTTAATGGCAAAAGGTCTTTCTAAAACCATCGAAGATATGGTGCAAAGTATGGGAGCTCCAAAATCTTTAGTGGGTGTTATTATTGCGGGTGTTGTGCTTCTTCCGGAAGGTTTGGCGGCAATTCGTGCAGCGAGAAATAATCAGTTTCAGTCGAGTTTAAATTTGGCTTTAGGATCTGCTTTAGCAAGTATTGGATTAAGTATTCCCGCAATTTCTGCAGTGAGTATTATGTATGATATTCCTTTGGTTTTAGGTCTTGATAAGAAAGATATTATACTTCTTACTTTGTCTGTATTTATCGTGATGTTATCCTTAAGCCGAGGGAAAACCAACGTTTTGTACGGAACTGTTTTGTTAGTCAATTTAGCAGCCTATATTTTTACCGTAATTGTACCGTAATTTTAACTCGAAACAGAAAACTCGAAACACGTAACTCTAAATTTTTCTCGCCATTTCCATTTTATAAGACATCAGATTTGCAATGTTTTCAGATTTTGTTATGGCCATAGAAGCATTTTCACCTGTGAAATTCTCTTCAATTGTTTGTTTCCATAATTCAAGCCATCTTTCAAAATGTCTTTTTTCCATCGCTTCTAATTGGTTGATGGGAAAATGTACCGCCATCGGGTTTCCTTTGTAGCTCATTTGACCGAAAAGAATGCTTTCCCAGAATGAATACATTTTTGGTAAATGCTTATCCCAATCTACTTTTATGATGTCTTTAAAGAAGAAACCAATCGTTTCATCTTTTACTACTTTATCGTAAAATGAATTAACCAATAACTCTATATCTTCTCTTGATTCTAAATTTTTCATTGTAATGAATTTACCTTATCAAATTTAGTTTAATTCTAAATCTTAAAGAAGCTCCTTCAATTGATAAAATTCATGAAAACAATATTTTATCTTTGTAGTCTGCTTTTCGGCATATTAAAAAAAATGAATTGAATTTAGACTTTTATAAAACCCAAGCTTTACAGAAACAGAAAGAACACAAAAAGTTTTTGGATGGTTTAAAGAAAAAACCGCCTAAAAACCTCGATTATGTCGTTCAGGAAACTCATGAAGAAGTCTTTGAGAGGGTAGATTGTCTTCAATGTGCCAATTGCTGTAAAACCACCGGGCCGCTTTATACTGAAAAAGATATAGAAAGAATTTCAAAACATCTACGGATGAAACAGGCAGATTTTGAAAGTAAATTTCTGCGTGTAGATGAAGATAATGACAAAGTTTTACAAAATCTTCCGTGTTATTTTTTGAATGATGATAATACGTGTTCTATTTACGAAGTTCGGCCAAAAGCATGCAGAGAATATCCACACACAGACCGGAAAAAGATTTATCAGATCAATCATTTAATGATAAAAAACACGGTGATTTGTCCGGCTGCTTTTGAGTTTGTAGAAAGCATGATGAAGAATTTGAATAAATAGTTGCGGTTTAGAAAATGATAAATAAACAAGCCTTGAATAAACTTCAAGGTTTTTTTATTTATATTTGGTACTTCAAAAACGCAAAAATTTTAATTAAATAAATGATGAAAACTAAATTAGTACTCATTGCAACGATGTTTGCAAGCATTTCCTTGTTCGCGCAGGAAATAAAAATCAAAAAAGGAGAACTTTTTCTAGATGAAAAAGCAGTAGCAAAAGTTGATGATAAGGGCAGGATATACAAATTCAGCAACCTTAATGATAAACTGCAATTTACTGCGACTATTATCAACGGAAGAACAGTTGGAACACAGTCTGACAATGGTTGGGTAGAATACACAAGTACAAACAATATTGTAAAAGAGTCCAAACACACTGAAGGTGGGTTTACTCTCAGTATGGGAAAACTTATTGTTCAGAATGCTTTGGCTAACGGTCTTATTACAAAAGAAGGGATTGACGAAGCAAAAGTAAGTGAATTTTTCGTTGCCGAAGACCGTTCGCTTTCCGAAGCTAGGAAAAATAGTAACTCTGCTCAAAAAGCGGAAGCAACAAATGAGGATGCTACAGGAGTTTCAATCGATTATGATGGAAATATAAAAGATAAAGTAGGAAAGCTAATCGGAACAATATCAAGACTAAATATCGAGGCTTCGCAATCAAAATTCAAAAGCTCATCAATGATGGATAAATTTTTTGAGTATCGAGTTTTTGATGTCAATAAAATTCTTGTCGCAAAGCTTCCTTGTTCTGATAGTGATATGACGAATGAAAGCACAGGGTTAGTAATTTATACCTATGATAACAAAGAAATCCCAATGACTGCTAAAAATGGTCTCGAATTTAAGATTCCAATTGCAGTGGATAAAATTGCAAACCGAATGGTAAAAAAGCTGTATGCAAATGGCTATACTTTAGGTGATATGAAACCAGTTTTTGAAGTTTCCGCGAAGGCTGTTAGAGATAATGTAACCCAAAAATCTGAGAATGCAGAGAATAAAGCGAAAGCAGATTCTAAAAACATTTACAATATTGCAGGATATGTCATTAATAAAGAAGGTGAAAAAAAAGAAGGAGCTATAACTATTGAGTTTGAATCTATTGATGCGAAGTTAGGAAGGCAAAAAGGTATGGGTGACTTAACAAATTATGGTAGTACAGTCACATTAAATGTAAATGGTAAAAACGAATTTTATAAAGCTAAAGACGGTGTGAAATTTTGTGCTGGAGAAAAATGCTTTTTAGGCGTGTCTGGAACTAGTTCTTTAGGAGGGAATGTATTTTGTGAAATCGTTTCAGAAAATGACGGAAACTTTGTGTTAAATGATATGAAAACTCCAGAAGATTTTTTTATCAAATTATCTAATCAGCCAAAAGCAGTTTATCTAGGTGAAAAAGGCGCCTTCGGGAAAAGGAAGATTGAAAAGATTAAAGCGGTTTTTGATGAATATATGAAATGTTCAGCCTTAGATTTTTCTAAATATGATACCAAAACAAAAGAAGGGTTGATGCGGATTCTTGCAGACTATTCTCTTCAATGTAAAAAATAATATTTGTACTGTTTCATTTTTTACAAGACGTGGCTTGTCTCTTTTTCGAGTTTTTAAAAGTATAAAAAGTATTTGTATAAAACCTGAAATTTAATGTTTCAGGTTTTGTTTTATTTCCATTATCCTAAATTCCATCATTTTTTCAATCAAATCCAACGGTAAATCTTCTTTCAACGGAAATTGCACCGCACCTTTCGAAAACTTATATTTTCTTTTAATAAAATCATTTTCAAAATGTACAATTGCTTCCGGAAGTGGATAAAAACCAATGTGATTTTTATAAGCTGCAAAATAAACCAAAGGTTTCTCTTTATATTTAAAAGCAGGCATTTGATAACCAATATATTCTTCCAAATCAGGGCTTTGGGAGTGTATTGCTTTTCTTAAAATCTCCATTTTCAACTGTACTTCTTCGGGAAAGAGAAGAAAATATTCATTAAAATTTGTGAATGTATCTTTCATAGAAAATATTTTCATAAAAATAAAAAAAGCGCTGAACTGGACATTCAACGCTTTCCTCTTTCACTATTACTTTTTTCCCATTTATAATCCCGGGACAGGTTGTAAGAAAAAAGGTCGGGGAAACTTCCCGACCTTTATATTTTATACTACTCCTTGAGCAAGCATTGCTTCAGCTACTTTTACAAATCCGGCGATGTTAGCGCCTTTTACGTAGTTTACATAGCCGTCTTCCTCTTTACCGTAGTCTCTACAAGCTTTGTGGATTCCGATCATAATCTCTTTCAATCTTGCGTCAACTTCCTCAGAAGTCCAGTTTAATCTGATAGAGTTTTGAGTCATTTCTAATCCTGAAGTAGCTACACCACCTGCGTTAGAAGCTTTCCCTGGAGAGAACAATACTTTGTTTTCAAGGAAATAATTAATAGCATCTAAAGTTGAAGGCATATTGGCAGCTTCAGTTACACAAACGCAACCGTTTTCTACCAATAATCTTGCATCTTCTAAATGAAGTTCGTTCTGAGTTGCAGAAGGGATGGCTACATCACACTTCACTTCCCAAGGACGTTTTCCAGCGTGGAATACAGCTGAAGGATATTTTTTAGCATAATCTTCGGCTCTGTTATTTCCTGAAGCTCTAAGCTCTAACAAATAATCAATTTTTTCACCGTCAATTCCGTCTTTATCGTAAATATAACCGTCCGGTCCTGAAAGTGTAACCACTTTACCACCCAGTTCATTTACTTTTTTGATAACTCCCCAAGCTACGTTTCCGAAACCTGAAACAGTTACTGTTTTATCTTTAAAAGTTTGTCCGATAGTTTTCAACATTTGCTCAGCAAAGTAAACAACACCGTAACCAGTCGCTTCAGGACGGATTAATGATCCACCGTAAGCAAGACCTTTTCCGGTAAGAACTCCTGTAAATTCGTTTCTTACTTTCTTGTACTGACCGAATAAATATCCGATTTCTCTTGCTCCAACACCGATGTCTCCTGCAGGAACATCTGTTTCAGGACCAATGTGCTTGCATAATTCTGTCATGAAAGCCTGGCAAAAACGCATTACTTCCATATCAGATTTTCCTTGAGGATCGAAGTCTGAACCACCTTTTCCACCTCCCATTGGAAGCGTAGTTAAAGAGTTTTTGAATACCTGCTCGAAAGCTAAGAATTTAAGTACAGAAAGGTTTACCGTAGGGTGGAAACGAATTCCTCCTTTGTAAGGTCCGATTGCAGAGTTCATCTGAATTCTGAAACCTCTGTTTACCTGAATTTCACCTTTGTCATCAACCCATGGAACTCTGAAAATAATAATTCTTTCCGCTTCAGCCATTCTCTCTAGGAGCTTCATTCCGGTATATTCTTTTCTGGTCAAGATAAACGGAATTACAGTTACAGCAACTTCTTTTACTGCCTGTAAAAATTCCGGTTCGTTAGGATTTTTTGCCTCAATTTTAGCAATAAACTCCTGGATTTTCTGGTCAATATTATATTGTTCCATATTAGGTAGGGTTGAATATTATGCCAACAAATTTAATTTTTTTTTCAAGATTCACAATAGCATATTTGATAATTGCTGAAAATTGAATAATAATGAATCAAAATATTATTAAATTGATAATTTTAAACTAAATTTTATTAAAAATTAAATGTTATATATGAAATAATGAAATATTAAGAAATCGTTAATTCTTACATTGCTATAAATTGTCTCCCGGAAAACGATTTTACTTTTCCCAAAAGCTCTAATTCTAAAATTACAGGCAATAATTTGTGCGAAGACACCGATATTTTCTCTGCTAAATCGTCTAAGGAGATGTGTGGATTTTCTGAGATGTTTTTATATATTAATTCTTGATTTTCAGATAATTGAATTGTAATTTTGCTGTGTGGGAAAAGCTCTTCTATTTTTTCTTTAGGATCATTAAATCCGAGCAGATCGAGTAAGTCTTTAATGGTGGAAATTGCGGTGGCTTTATTCTGAAAAATTAAATGATTGCATCCTTGACTGTATTTGTCACCTATTCTTCCGGGAAGAGCAAAAACATCTCTGTTATAAGTGTTTGCAAATGTCGCGGTACTTACAGATCCGCCTCCGAATGCTGTTTCTACAACGATGGTAGCAGGAGAAATTCCGGCAACAATTCTGTTTCTTTGGATAAAATTTTCACGGTCTGGCTTTCTTGACGAATTAAATTCGGTAAGCAATCCTCCTTTTTCTTCAATAATTTTTTCTGAAAGTTTTCTATTTTTAGAAGGGTAGAAGGTATGAAAACCATGAGCTAAAACTCCGATGGTAGGAATTTGATGTTTTAAAGATTGTTCATGAACTTCTTTGTCAACACCCAAAGCCAAACCGCTGACAGAAATAAACTGATGGGATTTTGATTCTTCAAAAAAATCTTCAATGAATTTTTTCCCGTAAGACGTTATATTTCTGGTTCCGACTAAACTTATAGTTTTTAAATTGGTTTCAAAACTTCCTTTCTGATAAAGTATTGCAGGAGCATCATCACATTCATTTAATAAAAAAGGAAGATCATTTTGATGGCGCAAATTAATTTTTATGGAATTTTTTTCGCAAAATGAAAGTTCTTTTTCTGCAAATTTAAGATGTTCAGGATTTCCAATATCGGAAATGATTTTCATACCGATTCCGTCGGTTTTGCTGAGTTCTTTCTTAGAAGTTTTCCAAACATTTTCTGCTGTTCCAAAACGGCGTACAAGTTTGGAAAAATTAATATCACCAATAAAATTACACTCGCGAAGAGCGATAGAGTAGAGATGTTCTTCAGAATACATTTGTGTTATTTTATTCAAATGTAGCAAATTAGGATTTATTTTCGCCTTAATTCTTCCAAATAATCCCAAACATCTTCATTTTTTTTATAAGGCAATTCCAGGAAATCATCAGGATGGTTTTCTTTGTATTCCTGCCAAAGTTTATCGTCTTTTTCGCTGTAGTAATTGGGGAATTCCCAGATATATCTTTTTTTCTTTTCGCCTGATCCTTTAAAAATATAAGCCATTGCGCTTCCCATTAACGCACCGGATAAATGAGCCTGCCAAGAAATTTTACTTGGTTCGTCAAGATTATTAAAAAGCTCTTCCGGAAACATTCCCCAGATTAAGCTTCCATAGTATAAAACTACGAGAAGTGAAATCGTCAAAAGCTTCATATTCCATTTAAAAACTCCACTGAAAAAAAGAAAAAATGCCAAAACATAGACAACACCACTCGCTCCAATGGTGCATGTGTAATTATACTCTCCTGTCATAATATCGATGGGAGGCAACAGCCAAAGAAGAAGACCTGTACTTATCCAACCCATCACAAAAACTTTGGTGGCTACTTCAGAATAAAACTGATATAATAAAAACATAAGCACTGCAATCGGGATAGAGTTTCCTATAATATGATCGATACTGCCATGTAAAAGAGGCGAAGTTATGATTCCCAATAAACCTTCAGGCAAAAGCGGAATAATTGCCCCGAAACAGCTCGAGAAAAATCCCATTGTCTGCAAAAGGTATCCAAACCACATTGCAGCAAGCATCAATAAGGGAGCGATAAATGCTTTTTTGTGAATTATATTTTTAATCATGCAGGTAAGATGTCAAATCAAAAGCCAAGTATAAATTTCGGAAATTTTGGCGATGATTTGGGATATTGCAATTGATTTAAGACAAAAAGTAATGATTTTAAAATGAAATATTTACAGATGAGAGATTTCTGCAAAAGGTTTTCTAAAAATGTCCTGAAAATAATTTTACTTATTTTTGTGGCGTAAAAATTTTGGATTTATGAGAAAGATTTTCATGTTATTTTTTATTTATCTAAGTGTAAGTTCTTTTGCACAGGTAATTATCAGTGATTCTGCAGCAGTTGATACTATTAAAAAGCCAAGACATTGGTCTGTTCTTGCCAAGAATAGTGTGATGTTTAATCAGGCAGCTTTTTCTAACTGGGTTGGTGGGGGAGCCAATAATGTAGGTTGGCTTGCAAGTGCAAATTATAATCTTACCTATGAAAAAGGACGCCATCTTTGGGAAAATATTATCATCTTAAATTATGGGCAAAATACTACAAAAGGAATTGGTACCAGAAAAACACAAGATGTTCTTAATTTTTCTACAAACTACGGTAGACAGTTTTCAAAAAGTTGGTATGTTTCTGCGGGAGCGAGTTTACTTTCTCAGTTTTCGGGAGGTTTTGAAGATGGAAATAATCCAGAAGCAAAAAAAATATCAAATTTTATGGCTCCGGGTTATGTGAATGCCGGTTTAGGGATAACTTATAGACCTGACGAAAATCTCACTGTAACTTTAAGACCTGCCAACGGAAGGTTTACATTTGTCCTTGATAAAGAGCTTCAGCTTGCCGGAAATTATGGCTTAAAGTCGGATGGTGATTTTTTCCTGATGCAGCTCGGTTTTCTTGGTTCTGCAATCTATAAAGTAAAGTTGATGGAAAATATTGAAATGACCAATACAGCTTCTATATTCTCAAATTATCTTGATAAACCAGATCATATGGTGCTTTCGTACAATATGCTTTTAAATATGAAAATCAATAGGTTTATCTCTTCCATCGTTACGGTAGACGTAATGTATGATCATAATCAGATACAAAAAACTCAGCTGAAACAAACACTCGGAATAGGATTTGCGTATAATATTGATAATGGTGTAAAACGTTCAGCCAGAAAAGATAATCAATGGTGGTTAAAGAAATAATCTAAAAATAAATATTAGGAAAAGTAATTCAGATTTGAGTTACTTTTTTTATGCTTAAAATTGTGATTTTTTTAATTTAATTAAATCTTGTTTAAGATAAGTTGTATTTTTAATACCTTAGATAAACATAAATGATACTGATTTCCATGAAATAGTATGTATTTTTTATTTAAAAGAAATAAACCATTTTTAAAATAAATTAATCATGAGAAAAATTTTATTGCCAATTTCCATATTTCTGGGAATGTATGTTTCTGCTCAGGAAACAAATGCAGATTCACCTGCAGCAGATACTTTAAAAGCATGGTCTATTCAGGCTCAAAACACATTAATGCTCAATCAGGCTGCCTTTTCAAATTGGGTAGGTGGTGGAGCCAACAATGTAGGTTGGCTTGCCGGAGTAAACTATAATCTTACTTACGAAAAAGGCAAATATCTCTGGGAAAACATTATTGTTTTGGGATATGGACAAAATAACACTAAAGGAGTCGGAACACGAAAAACTCAGGATGTCATTAATCTATCAACCAATTTTGGAAAAGAATTTGTAAAAAACTGGTATCTTTCTGCAGGTGCAAGTTTACAGTCTCAATTTGCAGCTGGTTATGAAGATGGAAATAATCCTGAAGCAGCTAAACTTTCCAATTTTATGGCTCCGGGTTTTGTGAATATTGGTGTTGGTGTTACATATCGTCCAAATGATAATTTTACAATGACTTTAAGACCTGCCAATGCAAGAATGACTTTTGTTCTTGATGAAGAGCTTCAAAAAGCCGGAACTTATGGTTTGAAAAATGATGGCGATTCTATGCTGTTTCAGTTCGGTTTCTTGGGAACGGCTATTTATAAAATGAAATTAATGGAAAACATTAGCCTAATCAATACAGGCTCGGTATTTTCAAATTATATCGATCATCCGGAAAGGTTGGTGCTTTCTTATGGCGCTGTTTTAAATATGAAAATAAATAGATTTATTTCAACCAATATTACCGTTGATGTTTTGTATGATCACAATCAGATTCAGAAAACTCAGTTGAAACAAACTTTGGGAGTTGGTTTTGCCTATAATATTGACAACGGCGTGAAAAGATCTGAAAGAAAAGATAACCAATCTTGGCTGAAGAAATAGCTAAATTTAATACAAAAGGAAGCACTTCAATTTGAAGTGCTTCCTTGTTATATATGTTTTTTTTGAGTTTAAAACTCAATATTAACTTCCAGTTTTTCTGTCAAAAGCTTTGAAATTTTCTCCTTTAAAGGCTCGATGTCGATATTCTGCATTGCATCGTTTGCGAAAGCAAATAACAATAAAGCCTGAGCTTCTTTTTTAGAAATTCCTCTTGCTCTCAAATAAAATAAAGCATCTTTATTCAGTTGTCCAACTGTACAACCGTGAGAACACTTCACGTCGTCTGCAAAGATCTCCAATTGAGGTTTTGTATCAATTGTAGCTCCTTCGCTTAAAAGAACGTTATTATTTTGCTGATAAGCATTGGTTTTTTGTGCCAATTTATCTACAAAAACTTTTCCGTTGAAAACTCCGTGAGATTTATCTTTAAAAATACCTTTATAATTCTGGTAACTTTCACAGTTTGGCTGATTGTGGTGAACAGCAGTGTGGTGATCTACCAACTGATCTTTACCGATAATCGTGATTCCGTTCATGAAAGAATTGATATTCGATCCGTTTTGAATAAAATCTAAATTATTTCTAACGATTTTTCCGCCAAAAGAAAAAGTATTAACTGTCGTTAAACTGTCTCTTTCCTGTTTTGCAAAAGTATGATCTACCAAATAAGAAGTATCGTTGTCATTCTGCAATTTATGCCAATCTGCTTTTGCATTCGGTGATGTGAAAATTTCTGTCACAGAATTGGTGAAAACATACGTTTCATCAAAATTGTGGTGGCTTTCAATCACTTCAACTTTTGCTCCTTCTTCTACAATCAATAAATTTCTTGTGTTGTAAAATGTGTTTTCTTCCTGATTTTGAGAAAGATAAAAAACGTGAATTGGTTTTTCAATCACAACGTTTTTAGGTATCTTTAGGAAGAAACCATATTTGCAATACGCCTGGTTCAGATTAGTAAAAGCTAAATCTTTTGCTGCAATTGTATTGAAATAGGTATCGAAAACATCTTTATGATTTTCGTCATTCAAAGCGTAATTGAATGATAAAAACTCTGCGTTTTCAATAGAAATCTTAGAAAGCTCTTTGTGAAGCTGACCGTTTACAAAAACAATCCAGTCAAAATTTTCTTCTCCAAAATGCAGCTCATCAAGCTGCTCTTTGGTGATGTTATGGCTTTCTTTCGGGAAAAAATTATAATCTTTCTCGATGATTTCTTTAATGTTGGTATATTTATATTCTTCGTCTTTCTTTGTAGGAAAACCAAGTTTAACAAATTTCCCTAATGCTTCAACTCTCGTTTCATCTAAAAAACGGTGACGAAGGGTACTAAGAAATTCGCTGTGATTATTTAAAATTTGTTCGTTTAAACTCATTATTTGAACGTTTATTTTGTCGTCGTAAAAAGTTTAGATTCCTACAGAATGACAAATATTGCGTTTAATTTTTAAATTTTTAAATGCTTTGAATCTTTAAATTAATTAAGCAACCAGTCGTAACCTTTTGCTTCTAATTCTAATGCTAAAGATTTGTCGCCTGTTTTAATGATTTTTCCGTTCGCTAAAACGTGTACATAATCAGGCTGAATATAATTAAGCAATCTTTGATAGTGCGTAATCAAAAGAACTGCATTTCCTTCGTTTTTGAAAGTGTTTACACCATCTGCAACGATTCTTAATGCATCGATATCTAATCCTGAATCTGTCTCATCCAAAATAGCTAATTTAGGATTCAGCATCATCATCTGGAATATTTCGTTTCTTTTTTTCTCACCTCCCGAAAAACCTTCGTTCAATGATCTAGAAAGGAAATCTTTTTTAATACCTAATTTCTCAGAATTTTCACGAATCATTGCCAACATTTCTTTTGCAGGCATTTCTTCTAATCCGTTTGCTTTTCTGTTTTCATTTAAAGCTGCTTTAATGAAATTGGTCACAGAAACTCCAGGAATTTCTACAGGATACTGAAAAGAAAGGAAAATACCTTTGTGAGCTCTTTCTTCAGGAGCATCTTCGATGATGTTTTCACCATCAAATAAAATTTCACCTTCAGTAACTTCGTAATCTTCTTTCCCTGCAATTACAGAAGAAAGAGTAGATTTTCCGGCTCCGTTTGGTCCCATGATCGCATGAACTTCGCCCGGTTTTATTTCAAGATTGATACCTTTTAATATCTGTGCGCCATCTTCAATTCTGGCGTGTAAGTTTTTGATATTTAACATTATATATGTTTAAAACTTTTTTATAATTTAATTTTTGTTATTTCGACGAAGGAGAAATCTTTTAATTGAGATTCTTCACTCCATTTCATTTCGTTCAGAATGACAAAAAACGTGTCAGGCTGAGCGGAGCAGAAGTGTTATCCAACAGAACCTTCCAAAGAAATCTCCAATAATTTCTGAGCTTCAATAGCAAATTCCATTGGAAGTTTATTTAAAACTTCTTTACTGAAACCATTTACAATTAAAGCAATTGCTCTTTCCGTATCGATACCTCTTTGGTTACAGTAGAAAATCTGGTCTTCACCGATTTTTGAAGTTGTAGCTTCATGTTCTAACTGTGCAGTTGGATCTTTAATCTCGATGTAAGGGAAAGTGTGCGCTCCACATTCGTTACCCATCAATAATGAGTCACATTGCGAGAAGTTTCTTGCTCCTTTTGCAGAAGGCATTACTTTTACCTGTCCTCTGTATGAGTTTTGAGATTTTCCTGCAGAAATTCCTTTAGAAATAATCGTTGATTTTGTATTCTTTCCAATGTGGATCATCTTTGTACCGGTATCTGCATACTGATGATTGTTGGTTACCGCAATAGAATAGAACTCACCGATTGAACCATCACCTTTTAAGATACAAGAAGGATATTTCCAAGTTACAGCAGAACCTGTTTCAACTTGCGTCCAAGAGATTTTTGCTTTATACTCACAAAGACCTCTTTTGGTTACGAAATTGAAAACTCCACCTTTTCCTTCTTCATTTCCTGGATACCAGTTTTGAACGGTAGAATATTTAATTTCAGCATTATCCATTGCTATTAACTCTACAACGGCAGCGTGAAGCTGATTTTCATCTCTTGACGGAGCAGTACAACCTTCCAGATAAGAAACATAACTTCCTTCATCTGCAATAACAAGTGTTCTTTCAAACTGGCCTGTTCCTGCCTGATTAATTCTGAAATAAGTTGAAAGTTCCATCGGACATCTTACCCCTTTTGGAATATAGCAGAAACTTCCGTCAGAAAATACTGCGGAATTCAGTGCTGCATAAAAGTTATCTCCTCTTGGAACTACTTTTCCAAGGTATTTTCTTACCAAATCCGGGTGATTTTTGATTGCCTCAGAGATTGAGCAGAAGATAATTCCTTTCTCAGCCAATGTATCCTGAAATGTTGTTTTTACAGAAACAGAATCGATTACGATATCAACAGCAACACCCGAAAGTCTTTTCTGTTCTTCTATGTTGATTCCTAATTTTGCAAAAGTTGCCAATAATTCCGGGTCAACTTCATCTAAGCTTTCCAATTCAGGCTTTGCTTTTGGCGCAGCATAATATTTTATTGCTTGAAAATCTGGTTTTTCGTATTTGATATTCGCCCAAGTAGGCTCAGCCATTTTCAACCAAATCTTAAATGATTCCAAACGCCATTCTGTCATCCATTCCGGCTCTTCTTTCTTCGCAGAAATTGCACGGACAATGTCTTCATTTAAACCAATTGGGAAATCTTCGTAGTCAATCTTGGTTTCCCAACCAAATTCATATTTTTTATTTTCTAAGTCGACTCTTAAATCGTCTTCAGTATATTTACTCATTTTAATAGATTTTAGAAATTAGAAATAAGATTCAGATAGTTCCAAATCAATAGTTCCAATGTCTAATTATAAGCTAAAACTCTCTCCACAACCACACGTTCTGGATGCATTAGGATTATTAAAAATAAATCCTTTTCCATTTAAACCTCCGGAATATTCTAAAGTGGTACCTGCCAAGTAAAGTATAGATTTTTTTTCAACAACGATTTTTATTCCGTTATCTTCAAAAATCTGATCTGTTTCGTTTTGTTTATTGTCGAAACCTAACATATACTCCAGTCCTGAACATCCACCGCTTTTTACCCCAACTCTTATATAATCTTCAGCAGGGTTAAAGCCATCTTCTGTCATCAGTTGAATCGCTTTTACCTTTGCCTGATCTGAAACCTTTATCATTGTATTAATTTAGAATGATTTAATCTTGCAAAAATACAAACAATAATCAGTAAATAAAAATCGACGTTTTTATTTTATCGATTTTTATCATCGATGCTTTAACTTTGATGTGTATTTAAAATCAAAACTATAAATCAGGAAAATAATGAAAAAATTGGGCATCCTTGCTGTAGCCTTACTTGCGCAGGTTACTTTCGCACAAACTAACAGATTTGTTTATCAGGTAACCTCAAAACCAGATATCAATAATAAAAGTGATATTAAAACTGAAAATGCTTATTTAGACATTTCAGCAGAAAAATCAATGTTCTATTCTGAGAATAGAATTAAAAGAGATTCTGTAATGAAAGCCAACTTTCAAAGTGGGGGAGCGAGAGGTTTTAACAGAGAACAAATGGATGGTTTGAGAACGAATATTAATTATTCAATCGAAAAAAATAAAAAAGATCAGAAAATTATTTACAAAGATCGTTTGGGAAGAGATCAATATTCTTACGAAGAAGATAGACCTCTGAACTGGAAAATTTTATCTGAAACCACAAAAATTGGTGATTATAAAGTACAAAAGGCTGAAACGGATTTTGGCGGAAGAAAATGGACGGCATGGTTTACCACAGATCTTCCTTATCAGGATGGACCTTATAAATTCAGCGGGCTTCCCGGTTTGGTTGTAAAAGCGGAAGATTCTACCGGAGATTATTCTTTCGATTTAATGAAAAACTATAAGATTTCTGACTTTCCTGAAATGGTTACATTTGGAAACGTTATGAAAGTAAAAAGAACGGATTATGTAAAACAACAGGAAAAATATAAAACTGATCCGGCGTCTTTTATGAATAGCCAACGTGGAGGCGGAGGAATTTCTGCTCCAATGAGAATTGGCGGCGGTGGAAATCAAAATCCTGCAGATATGAGAAAGCGAATGGAAGAAAGAGCAAAAGAAGAGGCGAAGCGAAATAGTAATCCTATCGAGCTAAAATAAAATAAAACAAAAAGGTCTGAAGAAATTTCTTCAGACCTTTTTTTATCTTAAAAGTTGACTAAAAGTGTCTCCCTGTTTGATGTCTCCGGAATTATATCCTTTCATAAACCATTCTTTACGTTGTGCTGATGAACCGTGGGTAAAGCTTTCCTGATTTACATAACCTTGTGATCTTTTTTGGATATTATCATCACCAACTGCTTCTGCAGCATTGAGTGCTGATTCTAAATCTCCAGGCTCTATAAATGATTTTTCTCTGTCACCCGTAACTCTAGACCAAAGTCCGGCATAAAAATCTGCCTGAAGTTCTGTTGCTACAGAAATCTGATTAAGTTGTGCTTCAGAATATTTTCCGCTACGTCTTGCTTTATCGGTTTCATTTAAAGTTCCTAAAAGATTTTGTACGTGATGTCCCATTTCGTGTGCGAGAACATAAGCTACAGTGAATTGGGTTACTTTTGCTCCAAATTTCTCTTGTAGCTCATTAAAGAAACTCATATCCATATAAACAGACTGATCTGTCGGACAATAAAACGGCCCCATTGCAGATTGTGCTAATCCACATCCGGAATCTGTATTGCTTCTGAATAAAACGACTCTTGCCGGTCGATATTGAAGGCCATTTTCTGCGAAAACTTTAGTCCAGGTTTCTTCGTTTTCGGCGGTAATCATTTCGATCATCTCACCAATTTTTTTGTCAGCTTCTGTAAGCTCTCTTTGCTCAGTCTGCGCACCAGTATTTGAAACTCCTGAAGAAAGAATTGCAGAAGGATCACCACCTAAGAAAAATACAATAGCAGCAATAATTATTGTGCCTAATCCGCCGCCAACAATTGCGCCTCCGCTACCGCCTGAAGCACGTCTGTCGTCTACATTTGTACTTCGGTCTTCAGTCCATTTCATATTAAAATAATTTTAAGAGTAAAGTTAAAATTTTAAATAATATTTTTGTCAAAAATTACAATTAAAGTGAGAAAAATTCAAATTGCTCTTTTGTTTTTTAGTTTAATGGGTATTACTGCCTGTAACGACAGTGAATCCAAAGAAGATGAAGTAAAAGATATTGATAAAAAATCGGCAATCGAAACCGAGCTTTCTGTGCAGCACATCGATACTGCAGATGTTTTAATAACAAAACATAAGATCTGGAAAAATAATAAACTCTTTAAAGAAATTATAAAAAGAGATACTATTCCGAGTTTGGGAGATACATTGCAGACCGTAGAAGATGAGGCCGGAAATGAGCATAACGCTAAAGTGAAAAAAGATTACGAATTTTATATAACCGTTCAGTAATGAAAAAGTCTAGTTCTATAAAATTACTTTTCGTCACAGGAATTCTTGCTTCCTGTTCTCAGGAAAAGCCAAAAAATCACTGGGATAAAGAGAAAAAGGTTTACATGAGATCAGATACTACTGCATCTTATTCCAGATCGCATGGTTTTATGACTGGTTTTTTGTTGTACCATGCATTCCGACCTTATGGAGCATACAGCAATGGTGCTTATCAAAAAGCGGGATATTACAGCGATGCCATCAGTACAAAATCTAATATAGGAAGAAGCACTTATAAAGGAAATGTAGTAAGAGGAGGATTAGGAAAAAGTGGTTTCAGAGCATCATCTTAGATATTATGAAAAGAATACAATCGCAATTCCGAAAAAATTGGGAACATAAACTTGAAAACCTTGGTTTTGGCTATCATTCTTTGGAAGGTCTTTACTGGGATGAAAGTCATTACTACGAATTTTCATCAGATGAAATCAACAAAATAGAAAACGCTACGACCGAATTGTGGCAGATGTGTCTTCAGGCTGTAGATTATATTATTGAAAAAAATCTTTGGGACAAATTTAATATCCCCGAATCTTTTAGAAATTATATTATTACAAGTTGGGAAGAAGATCATCCTTCTATCTACGGGAGATTTGATTTTGGTTTTGATGGTGAAAACCTGAAGCTTCTCGAGTTCAATGCAGATACGCCGACTTCTTTATACGAAGCGTCGGTCATTCAGTGGTATTGGCTGCAGGAAATGTTTCCATACAAAGATCAGTTCAATTCTATTCACGAAAAATTGGTTGATTATTGGACGTATCTTAAAAAATACATGAATCCGCATTATATTTATTTTGCTTCATTAACGAATATTGAAGACGTAACCAATGTGGAGTATTTACGGGACTGTGCTACACAAGCAGGTTTTGAAACAGAATTTATTCCTATCCAAGATATTGGTTGGGCAGAAGATATTGAAGAATTCCTTGCCGGAGACAAAACCATTATGGAATATATTTTTAAATTATATCCTTACGAATGGATCCTGGAAGATGGTTTTGGCGAGAAATTAATCCGTAATAATTTCAGATCTCAGTGGATGGAACCTGCCTGGAAAGTTCTTCTTTCCTCAAAAGCTATTTTGCCGATTCTTTGGGAACTATTTCCTAATCATCCGTATTTGCTGGAATGTTATTTTGAACCAAAACATTTGACAGACTTCGTTAAAAAACCCATCTATTCCAGAGAAGGAGCTAATGTAAGTTTATTTAAAAATAATGTTGCGATAGAAGAAAATAGCGGTGATTACGGCAAAGAAGGTTTTATTTACCAGCAATTATTTGAGCTTCCCAATTTCAATGGAAATTATCCTGTCATCGGAAGTTGGGTAATCGGGCAAGAATCTGGCGGAATTGGGATCCGAGAAAGTGTACATTTGATCACTAATAACCAGAGTAGGTTTATCCCTCATTTGATAGATTCAAACAAAATTTACATGCAAGAAAAGGAGCTGTAAAAAGCTCCTTTTTTTATTTCAATAGATTCAGATTTTAATTTCCGAAACCGATATTTCCTTTTTTATCAGAAAGATTTCTTTTAAAATTGATCATACTTAAAGCCGTAACTGCTGCTTCAACACCTTTATTTCCTAGATCACCCCCGCTTCTTGCGATTGATTGCTCTTTGGTATCATCTGTCAAAACACAGAAAATAGTTGGAGTGTCGGTTAAAATATTACAGTCTTTAATTCCTTGTGCCACTGCATCACAAACGAAATCAAAATGTGGAGTTTCTCCTCTGATAACGCATCCGATTGCAATTACTGCATCAAACTTTCGTTCTTTGCAAAGCTGCATGCTTGCATAATTTAATTCAAAAGCTCCCGGAACGGAAAACTGTTTTATATTTTCAGCTTTTACGCCTTCTTTTTCAAGAATTTCTAAAGCTGCATCGCGTAGATTGTATGTTACAAAGTCATTCCACTCAGAAAAAACAATGCCGATAGAAAAATCTTCGGCATTGGTTATATTAAGTGGCTTGTAATCTGAAAGATTAACTGTTGCCATGTTTTAATTTAAATATTTAGTCATTTCGATATAAGAATCAGACATTCCGTTGTCGTAGTCCTGATATTTTTCGTCGATTGTTGCAAAGTATTTTTTAGCTTCTGCATTTTTCTTCATTCCTAAAGCTACAATCCCTGCTTTTCTTGTAAAATAATAAGAAGTATAAGGATCATCAGATGCTGAAGCAGCTTTGTCTAACAATGCTAAAGCTTCGTCATTTTTATTAAGACCAGATTTTGCATCTGCCATTGCGCCAAACTTCATTGCCATCAATGTTTTGTTATCAGAAGAAAATTTGTCTAAAAGATCATGAGCTTCCTGAAATTTTCCTTCTTTTAATTTTAATAAACCTGCGTTGTAAGCAGAAAGTTTACCCACTTTCGTAGAAGAATATTCGTTATAAGTTCCTAAAAATCCAGGATTAGCTGCAGATTTTCCACCTAAAGCCTCTTTATCTTTACCTTCTGTAAGGTTTTTTTGTGCTGCTAAATAAGTTTTTACAGCTTCAGCATTCTTTGGAGCTACCACAAATTGCTGGTATCCGAAAAAGCCTAAAACTCCCAAAACAACAACCCCAAAAGCAATGCTTAATGGTTTCTGATATTTTTCTAGGAATCTTTCTGTGTTTAAAGCCTCTCTGTCAAGGTCTTTAAAGAATTCCACTGTTTCTTTACCTTCTTGCTCATTTGGAGCATTTTTTCCCAATTTTGCCATAAATTCTTAAAAAATTGAATTGCAAATTTAATTGTTTCTGAGTGATTTACAAAATCTTTATCTGTATTATTAATAAAAGAGAATGAAAGACTTGTAAATATTGTGAATTGTTAATAGAGAATTGTTATTTTTTGATTTATTTGAACTCTCTTTACTAAATTTAATATTCTAACGTGTGATAGATTTCAGCATTAAACTTTTTAAGTTTTTCGTCACCATTTAAATCTTTCAAACCGATTAAAAAACTAAACTGAACGACTTCTGCGCCTTGTTTTTCTACCAGTTTTGCTGCTGCTTCGGTTGTTCCTCCCGTTGCTAAAAGATCATCATGAATTAAAATTCGTTGTCCTTTTTTTATTTGTCCTTCTCTGGTTTCTATTTCTGCGCTGCCATATTCCAGATCATATTTTTCTGAAATAATTGGCGGAGGAAGTTTTCCTTTTTTTCTGATCAAAATAAATGGAACTTCCAAAGCTACTGCAATCGCAATTCCGAAAAGATAACCACGGCTTTCAATTCCACAGACTGCATCTACTTTTCCTTTACTGAATTTTACCAGATCTTCGATTACTTCTTCATACAATTTAGGATCAAGAAAGATCGGTGTAATATCTTTAAACTGAATTCCCGGAATCGGAAAGTCAGGAATGTTTTCTATGGTTTCTTCCAGTTTTTTAATGAGTTCCTGAGATGCCATATTTTTAAGGATTGATCTTATAACTTGAGATTTTCCACTCTCCGTTTACATTTTTAAGACCGAAAGTCACCTTTAAAGAGGTCGTCTTTCCGTTTTTATCGGTCACATCGTATGTTGCATTAACACTTGATGAATTGGTGCCGGTTGCGTTTGTAGAAATGTTTTTAACACTTACATTTTTTACAGCTCCAAAACCTGAAGTAGGATTTGAGAACGATTCGTAAGATCCCCAACTTGGGTTGCTTGAAGAATCGAAAGCTGCTTTTAAGTTTTGTGAACTTACATTATTTAAAAACTTACTTACCGTATTTTTAGGATCTGCAGTCGGCTGTTTTGGTTGAGACGGAACTGCTGTTGCCGGGTCTGTACCCGTTGTTGGCGGAGTTGTCGGATTATTTGGGTCAATTACCGCATTCGGATCCTGAACAATCATTGTAGAATCTGTTTTTGGTACTTCAGGAACTTTTAAAGCTGAAGGATTTACATCTAAACCAATTTTCGACATTTTGAAAGTCTTCGCAGTGGTTTTTACCGAAACAGTAATATCAATTTTATTGTCAACAATTTTTGAAGCCAATAAAGATGAAAATTTAAGATGAAAACCTTTAAAATTATTATCCTGCATTAGGTTTTTCGCTGTTGAAAGCTTTACGCCGTTACTGAATACTTCTAACGTAGTTTCTAAACCTGCACCAGTAAACGCAATAGGATTTCCTGCATTGTCAACCAATCTTGGTACGATTTGCATTGCAGTTGGGCCATTTCCTGTGTCTCCAGAAAGTTGGGTAAGAATGCTTAATGAGCTTGCTCTTACATCATTCGGATCGCTTTCTTTAGCGGTTTCGTCACCAAAGATATTCATTTCACCTAATGACGGTGGAGCTGTACTTGCCCATTCGATACCGTTTTGCTGTGCAACCTGATCTGCCAATGATAGAATTTCTGGCACTTTTTTACCGTTAATCAACTGACCCAATGCTTTCAATTCGTTTACATCGCCTTCTGCTTCTACACCGAAAGTTTTAAGAATATATAGCGCTTCATTAAATTTTATCTGCTTAATGGTGGTAAGATCAGACGCCATATCATTGATACTCGACTGCAAAGTCTGTGTCGTAGTTGCATCTACATGATCTTTTTTGCATGCTGTGAAAAGCAACAAGCTGAAGATGAGTAGCAAAGAAAACTTTTTCATTTTAATTATGGTTTATGGCAAATTTAGTAAAACCTTTATTAAAACTGATTTTTTATTTTTTGTTTTCTTTTTCTTTTAAATCATCTTTGAAGAATGAGCTGAAAATTGCCTGCATATTTGGAAAAGATGCATCCTGCCAATAATTTGATTTGTAGTTGCTGTAGTTTTTATTTAATTTCACTTCTCCTTCTACATCATTATTATCACTGAAATCTAATTCTGTTGGATAAAAGTTTTTATAAGAAATAAGCTGGTTGTAATCTGGTTCACTTTTATGTTTAAATTTAATGTAACCAATCTCGTTTGATTCTAAAAAATCTCTCAAATCTTTTTTAGAGTCTTTTTCGTAAGAATGATTTACTAATGCTTTAATATCATAAAGTCTGTATCCAAAAAGAGCCATTTCTTTTTCCTGTAAAGCAGTTCCGCTTATTTCTATTTCGTCTTTTGTTTTTCCTTTCAATTCTTTGATAACGGCTTTTTTATTTTTGTACTCTTCAATATTTCCAACATTTGGTAATTTAGGAAGGTCTAAAAATGCATTGTAATCTAAAAGTCCGGTTTGTTTTCTATCGGTTGACGGATTTTCTAATCTGAAAACTCTATATTGTTGTACGTTTGTGCTTTTCAATTTTTTTGTTTTATTATCAAAAACATAAGTCGCTATTCCATCCAAGTAACAGTTTAGCTTACCATTTACGGTTAGATAAGCATTAAAATTTCCTTTTACCAAAACATATTTTGCAGGTTTATTGTTTTTAATAACAACCGCTTCGATATCTTTTACTCTGTCATTTAGTTTTACAACCTCTTTATTGATTTCGTTAAATGATAAAGTGGCGATAGAAATGTTATCATACACCAACTGAAATTTTTCCTGTTCGGGAGAAAGAGCTGATTTCTCAATTTTTCCGTCAATGTCTGATGTTGCCAAAATATTTCCGTTTTTTCCAAATACCGAAACTTTAGGAAGTGGTGCGTCTGTTTTTTCTGAAACGAAAGTAATGCTTTGGGCATTGACTACATTGAATAGAATGATCAACAGAAAGTTTAAAAGAAAAGTTTTTTTCATAGTTTTTAATTTAGTTTAAAAGGTAAGCATTAAAGTCTACTCTTATGACGAAATATTTTTGAAATGGTTGCCTAGCTTTTTTTGATTATGACAAAAAAAAAGACTGATTATTAAAATCAGTCTTTTTTAAGTTTATTTTGTTACAAGTCCTTAGAAAGGATACTCATAAATTTCAGATTCGTGTAAGTAAGGGTTACCTGTAGGAATCAGTTTCAATTTAGCTAATGCTGAAAGCACTGTAAACATAAACAATCCTGCGATAAATAAAATAGAACCCAATACTAATAACAGAACTTCCGGAGTATTCCAGTAAGGTCCTACTGTTCCTGGCATTACCATATTGAAGTAATCTAAAAGGTGACCTAAGATTACAATGATTGCCATCGTTGTTACTACTTTGTAGTTTCTCTTGATGCTGCTACTTACTAATACCAATAAAGGTAATAAGAAGTTTACAACAAGCATTGGTAAGAAAGTAGGAGAGTAGTGCTCAAATCTTCCGAAGAAATAATTTACTTCTTCCGGGATGTTTGCATACCAATACAACATGAACTGTGCAAACCAAGTGTACGTCCAAAGCATACTTGTAGCGAAAAGGAAAACTCCTAAATCGTGCAAGTGATTGTCGTTAAACTGTGGTAAGAAACCATTTTTCTTAAGATAAACACTTAATAGAATGATTACCGCAATACCACTTGAAAGGCAGCTAACCATTGAATACCAAATATACATTGTAGAATACCAGTGAGGGTCAATAGACATCAACCAATCCCAAGCCCAAGCTGCAGAAGCAAACCCGAAGAATGCGATATATCCCACTGCCCATCTGTAAAGGAACTGATACTCAACCAAAGATTTTGTATCGTCTACTTTTTTAGACTGAGCTTTTAATTTCCATGCGAAGAATGAAGCTCCAATTACATAAATTAAAGTTCTTACTGCGTAGAAAGGAATATTTAAGAATATTTTCTTTTCAAATAAGATGACATCAAAGTGTGGAGATCCTTCTTTTGTTAATTCAGGATCCATCCAATGGAAAAGGTGACCGTTGTGTGTGATATTAAGAATCATCAAGATTACTAAAATAGCACCACCCCAAGGAATGTAAGAAGCAATAGCTTCCATCACTCTCGTGATAATAATTGGCCAACCTGCGTGAGCGGCATGCTGAATACAGTAAAAGAACAATACACAACAGCTTACTCCGAAGAAAAATACTGCTACAAAATGAATTGAAGCTAATGGCTGATTGTGAACCTGCATTTCTGCGTGCTCTAGGTGAGCAGCATGATCTTGAGGTCCTACCATTTCGCTTGAATGTGTAGGAGAATCATGACCAGCAGAATGCACTGCTTCCATCATGTGTTCTATTTTTTCTGTAGTAATTCCTTTATTTAAAAAGAAACCTGCAGCAAATAAAACTAAACCTACAACAAGAAGGATAATAGAAGTTGATTTTAATTTTGGTGAAAAACTATACATTTCTTTTCTTATTTTTTAGTTTCGGTAGTCTCAGTTGTTGCTGTCGCTGCTGCGGGAGCCGGAGCTGCACTTTTTTTGAAAGCACTCATTACATACATTGCCACTCTCCATCTGTCTCCAGGATTTAATTGTCCTGCATAAGATCCCATAGCATTTCTACCGTTTGTTAATACATAATGTACAGATCCTACAGTGATTTCTCTATCTGCATAATTTGGTACACCAGAATAAGCTCCGCTTTGTACGATTGGCCCTTGTCCGTCACCACCAGTTCCGTGACAAGCTGAACAAGTACGATCAAAAAGCATTTTACCTCTTTCTATATCTTTAGCTGCATTAGCAGGATTAAGAGGAGAAGCGCTTATTGCTTTTGAAGCATCATAACCTGCGTTATATTCGTCCGGAGTTTTAGGAAGTTTACCTTCTTCAAATACTCCATCTTTATTTTGAGCTACTGAACCTTCTACAGGAGCAAGGCCAGTTGCACCGTTGTTTCTTACAAATGCAGGAATTTCATTTTCATGATCTGAATAAGCATCCTGGGCTTTCATCAACGGATCGTATGCCACTGGGAAATACATATCCGGGAAATATACTAGAGGTGCATTTTCATTTGGTCCGCAAGAATTAAGTAAAACTGTAGTTAAACCTAAAATTGCTGTAATTTTTAATACATTCTTTTTCATTTTAAGCATCTTTAACAGTTATTTCTTCTACTCCCGTTTCAATAAGCAACTGCTTTACAGATTCTACATCTTCAGTTACAAACTCCATAAGGAATTTATCATCTGTAGTTCTTGGATCTGGGTTTTGTGCAGGAGCTCCAGGATACATTTTATTTCTTACAAAGAAAGTAAGAGACATCATGTGTGCAGCACAGAATACCATCAATTCAAACATCGGGTCAATAAAAGCAGGGAAGTTGTTTACCCAGCTAAAAGATGGTTTACCACCAATGTTTTGTGCCCAGTCATGGTTCATAATGTACCAAGTAACCGTCAAACCTATAGAAACTCCATAAAGTGCATAAATGAAAGCAGCATCAGAAATTCTGGTTTTCTTTAAACCTAAAGCTTTGTCTAGGCCGTGAACAGGAAATGGGGTATAAACTTCGTTTATTGCAATTCCTTTATCGTTGAATGCTTTAACGCCGTTCATTAAATCGTCGTCGTCAGCATAAAGTCCGTATACAATTTTAGTGGTGCTCATCTCCTTCTTTTACTTTATAAGTTTCACCTGAGATTTTCAAGATCGATTTTAATTCTGCCTGTGCAATTACAGGGAATGTTCTTGCGTATAATAAGAATAATACAGAGAAGAATCCGATTGTACCTAAATATACACCTACGTCAATAATGGTTGGTTTAAACATCGTCCAAGAACCAGGCAAGTAATCTCTTGAAAGGTTAATTACGATGATGTCGAAACGCTCAAACCACATACCGATGTTAATAATTAATGCAATGATAAATGTTGCAATAATATTCGTTCTGATTCTCTTAAACCAGAACAACGCCGGAATAACAAGGTTACAGATAATCAACGCCCAGAACGCCCACCAATATGGTCCTACTGCAGCACCTGGTGAAAGGTAAGTAAAGTCTTCATATCTTGAACCAGAATACCATCCGATAAAATATTCAGTAGCATAAGCTACAGTTACCATACCACCTGTAAGAACGATTACGATGTTCATAATTTCGATATGATACATAGTGATGTAATCTTCCAAGTGACAAACTTTTCTAGCAATTAACAATAGTGTTTGTACCATTGCAAATCCTGAGAAGATAGCTCCAGCAACGAAGTAAGGAGGATAGATCGTAGAGTGCCATCCTTTAATAACTGAAGTTGCGAAGTCAAAAGATACCGTAGTGTGTACTGAGAATACTAGTGGAGTTGCTAAACCAGCCAATACTAAAGATACTTCTTCAAATCTCTGCCAGTGTTTTGCTTTTCCACCCCATCCAAAAGATAGTAGGGTATAAATTTTCTTAGTCCAAGGAGTTTTAGCTCTGTCTCTGATCATAGCAAAGTCAGGAATCAACCCGATAAACCAAAATACTGTTGATACAGAGAAATACGTACAGATTGCAAATACGTCCCAAAGTAGAGGAGAGTTGAAGTTAGTCCAAAGAGAACCAAACTGGTTAGGAAGAGGGAATACCCAATATCCTACCCAAACTCTACCCATGTGAATAAGCGGGAAGATTGCCGCCTGTACAACTGCGAAGATTGTCATTGCTTCCGCAGAACGGTTTACAGACATTCTCCATCGTTGTCTAAATAATAATAATACTGCTGAGATTAGGGTTCCGGCGTGACCGATACCTACCCACCATACGAAGTTGGTAATATCCCAACCCCAGTTAATAGTTCTGTTAAGCCCCCATGCTCCAATACCTGTTCCGATAGTATAAGCGATACAGCCGAATCCGTAGATGAAAAGAACTAAGGCTGCATATAGTGAGATCCACCATAATTTACCTGCTCTTTCTTCGATAGGTCGTGCAATATCTTCTGTGATATCGTGATAAGTTTTGTGACCAATAATCAGAGGTTCCCTTATCGGAGCTTCGTAATGTCCTGACATTTTTTACCTATTTATTATTTAAACTTTATTTTATACTCTATTTCTTACTTTAGCGTGATAGAACACATTTGGTTTGGTTCCGATCTCTTCAAGTAAATGATATCTTCTGTTGCTAGAATATAATTTTCTAACTGAAGATTCTTTGTCATTCATATCTCCAAACTGCATTGCTCCAGTAGAACATGCTGCTGCACAAGCACAAGAATTTTTAAATTCGTCGTCTGTTACTTTTCTGTTTTCTCTCTTCGCAGTCAAAATAGTTGCCTGAGTTTCCTGAATACACATTGAACATTTCTCCATTACCCCTCTTGTTCTTACAACAACATCAGGGTTAAGAACCATTCTTCCAAGATCGTTATTCATGTTGA
Source organism: Chryseobacterium scophthalmum (assembly GCF_900143185.1). Taxonomy (NCBI): domain Bacteria; kingdom Pseudomonadati; phylum Bacteroidota; class Flavobacteriia; order Flavobacteriales; family Weeksellaceae; genus Chryseobacterium; species Chryseobacterium scophthalmum. The sequence continues at coordinate 477,747 of NZ_FSRQ01000002.1, forward strand.
AATCGAACTTGTCATTCAAGTTATAGGTAAACCAGTTGAAACGTCTTACTTTGTACGGACAGTTGTTTGCACAATATCTTGTTCCGATACATCTGTTGTAAGCCATATGGTTTTGTCCTTGCTTACTGTGAGAAGTTGCCGCAACCGGACAAACAGTTTCACATGGAGCGTGGTTACAGTGTTGACACATTACCGGCTGGAAGATCACATCTGGATTTTCTGCTGGGTTTTCTAATGCTCCTTCAATACCAAGTACGCTACTTCCGTAAAGTTCAGGAACTGCCATACCTTGTTTAAGACCATCATAAACAGTAACTTTTTGTTCAGATGAATAGTAACGGTCAATTCTTAACCAGAACATATCTCTCGACATTCTGATCTCTTCTTTACCAACTACAGGAACGTTGTTTTCTGCCTGACAAGCAATGATACAAGCTCCACAACCCGTACAAGAGTTTAAGTCTACTGATAAGTTGAAGTGAGGACCATCTGTATCATCAAAAGCATCCCAAAGGTCAATTTTACCTGCTGGAAGAGCTCCACTGATGGTGTGATATTCCAAAGGTTTGTTCCATCCTTTATGTTCGTCATCGAAAGGTACATTAATAAACTCTGCTAAAGGTACTTCTTTTGCAATTTCATAACGTCCCATTAATGTATTCTGAAGCTGTACTCCTGCAAACTCGTGCTCTTCACCCGTTTTCTCAATTGAAACGTTTGAAATCACTAAGTTTGAACCGTCAAATAAAGGATAAGCATTTACCCCAGTATCTGCAGTAGTTCCAGAATCTTTTTTACCATATCCTAAAGCAAGACCTACAGATCCGTCTGCCTGACCCGGCTGAATGAATACTGGTACGTTTTCTATTTTTACTCCGTTTACTGTAAGATTTACAAGAGAACCATCCAACTGCATTCTAGCGTTTAGACTGTTTTCAATTCCTAATCTTTCAGCATCTTTAGTAGAAATTGTTAAGTAGTTATCCCAAGACATTCTTGTAATAGGATCTGGTAATTCTTGCAACCAAGGGTTGTTTGCCTGAGTTCCGTCTCCGATAGAAGTCTTTGTATAAAGTACTAATTCTAAATCTGAAGCTTTAAAATTACCTAATTCAGCTACAGCTTGAGCACCGTTTCCTCCAGCATAAGACAACATCGTTGCATTATTAGAAGAAACAACACCGTTGTATAAAGCTTTGTTGAAAGAAGTTGCTCCTAGAAGAGAAGCTGCATTAGCTTTTAAGTAATCGTAATAGTTATTTGCAGCACTGTTTTTTCCGTTTTTCCAAACCAATAAAGATTCTTCGATCTGTCTTGATTTATAAATTTTTTGGATAGTTGGCTGCATCAATGTATAAACTCCAGTCTGAGGTTCCATATCACCCCAAGATTCTAGCCAGTTAGCTACCGGAATTACAGCTTTCGCCGCTTTATACATTTCGTTTTTCTTATCTGTAACCGCAATTACATAAGGAACTTTTGCCAAAGATTTTTTGAAATCCTGACCTTTGTTGTTAGAATAAATCGGGTCAACGTTGTTTGTAATTAATACTCCAACCTGTCCTGCATTTACCCAACCTAAAAATTCCTGATATCTTGCTTTATCAAATTCTTTTAAGAAGTTTGCTTTACCTGTGAAAGCAACTGAACCTAATTTTTGGTTAATTAAGTGTGCTAAAACTTGTGCCGCTTTAGAACCGTCAGCTAAAACAACAGCTTTGCTTCCTTTAGCCTGCAATTCTTTTACAATTTCTGTAGCAACTTTACTTGTCGGTGCAGATCCTGTAACGATAGCGTTGTAAACTTCAACCAAAGCTTTGTTTACATCACTTGGTTTTACTCTGTATCTAGAGTCTGAGTTTGCACCCGTTAAAGACATGTTAGATTCAACCTGAATGTGTCTCAACATGTTTGGTCCCGGAACTCTTGCTGCTGCATAAGAAGTTTCTAAGCTAGCTGCATTATAATCTCCTAAGAAATCAGCCTGGAAAGCAACAACCAATTCAGATCCTTTAAGATCGTAAACAGGCAATGCTCTTTGTCCGAAAACTTCCTGAGCTGCATCTAAAGCTGCAGAGTGAGGGAAAGCATCATAAGTTACTAATTCAGCCGTAGGATATTTTGCTTTAAATTCAGCAAATAATTTTTTGAATGTAGGTGAAGCGAAAGACTGAGATAAAAGAACAATCTTTTTACCTGCAGACTGAGCCTCGTTTAATCCTTTCAAAACGAAATCATCTACTTTATCGAAAGTTTCGTCTTTACCGTCAAGCTTAGGTTGCTTTACTTTATCGTTATCATAAAGTGAAAGTACACTTGCCTGAGCTCTTGCGTTAGTTTTACCTAAATCTCCAGCTGCCGGGTTCGGATCAATTTTGATGGGTCTACCTTCTCTTGTTTTTACTAAAACACTTGCGAAGTCGAAACCGTCAAAATATGTTGAAGCGTAGTAATTCGGAACCCCAGGAATAATTTCGTGTGGTTTCACTACATAAGGAATCGTTTTGATTACCGGAGCTTCACAGGCAGCCAAAGTTACTGCTGCTGTAGAGAATCCTAATAATTTTAGGAAATCTCTTCTAGAGGTACCGTCAGTTTTTTCGGCACTTTCTAGAAAATCTTCTACCGGAATTTCTTCTTGGAACTCTTTAAGAGCCAACTTACCGTTTAAGGCAGGGTCTTTAAGTTCGTGAATACTTCTAAATTGTATTTTGTTTGAAGCCATTTTATACTTCTAATTTTTTAGTTATTAATAATGACATTTACCACACTCAAGACCTCCAATTGCATCTACAGTGATTTTACCACCATCTTTCGGGTATTGCTTTTTAAGCTTTTCGTGTAGATTTTTGAAGTATTCTTTATTATAACCGTTGTTCATATCAATTTCGGTTGTTCTGTGACATTCGATACACCATCCCATAGTGAAATCGTTCGCCATTTGTACAACGTTCATTGTATCGATTTTTCCGTGACAAGCTTTACAAACTACGTCGATTTTATTGTCTGGATTTTTCTTGTTGAATGAATTGATAATCGCCTGCTCACCTGCTACTACGTGTTGAGAGTGGTTGAAGTAAACGAAATCTGGCATGTTGTGGATTCTTGTCCATTCTACAGGAGTAGTTTTACCGGTGTACTGTTGTTTCTCAGCATCCCAACCTGTTGCAGCATATATCTTCTGGATTTCTCCGTCGTAGAATGCTTTATCTTTTCCTGGCTCAAGGTATTTACCGTTGTATTCAGAAATAGATCTGTGACAGTTCATACAAACATTCATAGAAGGAATTTCAGATACCTTACCGTATTTAGCACTTGAGTGACACAGTTGACAGTCAATTTTGTTTTCTCCAGCGTGAATTTTGTGAGAGAAGTAGATAGGTTGTTCAGGCTTATACCCTTTGTAAACACCGATCCACATGATCCAGTTCCAGATACCGTAAGTTGCTAAAATAGCTAGTACAGCCAATAGACCTTTACCGATAAAGTGGTACTTTTCGTAGATTTCACTGAAAGATTTTACTCTGGTTTCATTAAGCCCAGTAAGTTCTTCAGATTGACCTAATTTTACCAATTGTCTTAGTTTGATTAAGATCCAAACTAATAAACCAGCGATTGCAATAAGTGAAATGATTACAATGCTTGAAGTTGTGTTGTTTGCTGGTGCAGCATTTGCTGTATCAGCTGCTGTTCCTGCAACAGGAGCCGGATCTGGTTCCGGAGCAGGAGGATTAGTTGTATAAGCTAAAATGTCATCAATGTCCTTATCTGAAAGATTCGGAAATTGCTGCATAACAGTCTTGTTGTTTTTTTCAAAAACTTCATTAGCATACTTGTCGCCTGAAGCTCTCAAAGCTACATTGTCTTTAATCCACTTATGAAGCCAATCTGTGTCAAGTCCTTGCTCAGTTTTCAGTCTTTCTACCACACCTTTCAGCGCCGGTCCTACAACTTGTTTGTCTAAAGCGTGACATGCCGTACAGTTTGCCTTAAAAAGTTTCTCGCCATTTTTAGGATCGCCGTCTTGCCCGTAAATTGAAGCACTTGTTGATAGCAATAAACCTATCGCAATCAGCCCTTTTTTATAATGCTTTCTCCAACTAATCATTTAAATTGTCTTATGTTAGTAAATATTGAATGTATAATCAATCCCGCAAAAATAATATTTTTAAGAAGAATTTAACGGCTTTAACAAAAGGTAAAATGTCATATAGCTTTAATTTGTAACTATTCTAAATAACTGTGTTTGCTGTATTTTTTAAATTATTATAACTTTGCGGAAATAAGTTTAAATGAAAAATTTCATCAAAATATTTTCGCTACTCTCTTTAATGAGTTTTTATACTCTTGAAGCACAGCAGGTTGTAAAGAAAGATACACTGTCTGGAACCGAGCTGACTATCACTATGGATTCTCGTGTAAGTGAAGCTTTATCGGCGATTGAAGATCGCTGTGCAAAGACTACGGCAACAAGAGTTTCTTCAGGTATTGACGATGATGCTCCTGCAAAACCAACGAAAATATTTGTTCCTAGCAGAGAATTGACCAATGCTGAAATCTGTAGAAAAAATCCTAGAATATTAGGCTTCAAAATTCAGATTACAACGGTGAAAAGTAATGACGAAGCGAATGAAATTAAAGCTTATTTCAGAAAAAGATTTCCAAATTTAAAGGTTGAAACCGATGCTTCTTTAAGACCAAACTACAAAATTTTGGCAGGAAGTTATTTCACAAAACAAAGCGCAGCAAGCGATTTGGCTAGAATAAAAGAGTATTTTAAATCCGCAACACCAATTCAGTACAGAGTTTTCTGTGCAGAAGCAAAATAAAGATTTAACTAAATAAAAATTAAAAGGCTGAGAATATTTTTCTCAGCCTTTTTTTATCTGTAAAATTGATTGACAAAATCATAAAATTCCCACATTCTCATGTAATTGTTAAGGAGTAAATACACTAACATTATTCCAATGATTGATGTAAAGGCAGACATCATTTTTGGTGATTCTCTGTAAGAAAAAAAGAGCCACCCCAACATAATAGGAAAAACAAAAACAAAATGTCCTCCGTAAATGTAAGAAGTATGAAGTCCGAATCTGAAAACACAATGAATTAAAATGTCAACCAATAAAGAAAGCATGATGATTTGCACCAATTTATTCTTGAAATTTCTAAAATAACTCCATAAAACAAGTCCTAAAAGTAATCCGATGAACAAATAGGGGATAACTGAAGTGTAAACATCCATGAAAAGTGCTTTATAGTAAAAACCTTTCATATTATGTTTTTCACGAATAAAAAAGCTTGGAAAAAGGATACTTCCACCAAAGAAATAGGAGTAAATCATATCCCAGATCGGAGTAGATTTTACATTAGAAAATTTCTCGTACTGCTCTCCGGATTTAGACAGTATATTTTTGTATTTAAAATCGATTCGGTAAAGATAAAGCAAGATAAAAGTTGCGCAGGTAAGTGCTACTCTTAAAGCGGCATTCCCGAATTTTTTCCAGCTTTTAAAAATACCTTTTTCAAATGCAATCGGAATGAAAACTTTTACAATATTTGTCACGGTTAATCCTCCAATCATAACTCCTGCCAAAACCAAAGCTGAACCGGCAATTTTTTGATCTTTTTTAAATTTTATTGCCGTGTAATAATTGAATAACACCAATAAAAATAGTGTGTAAGTATAGGTTTCCGGAGTAAATGATAATAAAATGTTAGTTGAAAAAACACTGAAAAAAGCAACAATCAATAGGTTTAGTCCTATGGGAAGATAGGTGATGTTTTTTAAATATTTATAGATCTGAATCAGGCTTAAACTGATGGTAATATTACTCAGCCAAGCTAATGTTAATCTGAAATTACTTCCTGTTTTTCCATCAGAAATATAAAAAGCAAGCTCCCGAATCCAATTGAAAAAATAATAAGATAAAGGATGTCTTTCGAAGCTTCCGCCGCTCATTACGATGGCTTTATTATCGAAACTGAAATATCCGTCCCAAGGAATTCTTGAGTCAAAAATAATGCGGTAATGTTGTGCTAAATAGGTTCCGAATATGCCGTAAACAACAATAAAGAATACGAATAATCCTAATTCTACATACGAAGAAGGGAAAACGATTTTGAAAAAGTTTAAAAATTTTGATTTGAATGACACTAACTGTAGTTTTTGCAAAAGTAAAATAAAAAACTCACCTGAAAAGGTGAGTTTTTGTAATATTGAAAATATCTTAATTAATCTTTAATGATTTTTTCTGTTTTGCTGCTTCCGTCAGAAAACTCTACTTTAACTAAGTAAGTCCCTTTAGTAAATGCACTAAGGTTTACTGTTTCAGAACTTCCTACTGTAAGAACTTTTCCTGATAAATCTAAAACAGTTGTTGATTTTATTTTCTTATCAGTTTTGATGTTTACTTCTCCTTTTGTAGGATTAGGATACATTGATAAATTATTAATTCCTTTATTAATATCTAAAACACCTAAATTTTGAGATGATTTAAACATTCCTCCAACTGTGGCTGAAGTGTTAAATCCACCAGAGTAACAAGTATTAGCATCAGAACATCTAACACCTAAATGTTGTACAGCGGTATCAAGAGCTGTCCAAGTTGAACCATTATCTAGACTTTTCCAAGATCCTCCTGTTGTTTGGCTTGAACTTGTTGCTACTAAAATATTAGTTCCTGGAACATAAGTTATGTCGGTGATATTATTTGCTGCTGTAATTCCGGTAAAGGTTACTGTAGACCAAGTACTTCCTCCATCTGTCGTTCTATAAATTGCTAAAGCTGTAGGATTACCTGCTGTATTGTAATTTTTTTTAATTACAATACCCCGGTTTGCATCGCTCCAAGCCATGTCTCCACTTACAGTAGCAGATCCAAAATCTGTAAGACCATATGTAGAGCCAGTAAAAGCAATTGTCCAATTTAAACCTTTGTCAATTGATTTATAAATTCTTCCTTTATTTGTGTAAAAGAAAATATTATTACCAACAGCATAATATCCGGCATTGTAACCATATTCTCCAGAGTTAGGATTTGGTACGTTTGCAGCTATTACTCTTGTCCAAGACGAACCTCCATTAGAAGTTGTATAAAGTTCAAATTCGCCATTTTCAGGATCTCCACCAACAATTACATTATTAGCATCAAAGGCATGCACAAAATTTAAGTATGATTCATTAGCCGTCGAAAAAGTTTGTTGAGCGGTCCATGTGGTACCACCATTTACTGTTTTATAGACTGCGCCTAATCCATCGGTTGAGGCAGATAATAATGCTCCTACCCAAGCTGTAGTACCGCTAACACCTGAAATGTTTGTGATTGTTAAAGCCGGATTTCCAACATTTATTAATCCTGAAGTCCAAGTAGTACCACCGTTAGATGTTTTTGTAAACTCTTGGATATTATTTGTAGATGTTACTCCGTCATAAGCAAATGCCCAAGCTGTATTGGCGTCAAATACTTCTATTCCCGAAATACCTCGTGATGCTGCTGTAAAACCAGTGTTTTGCGTAGACCAAAATTGAGAAAATGCTGATGAGCTAATTGCTAACGCAATAGCTGAAAGTAGAATTTTTTTCATGGAAATTATTTTTTTTCAAAATTAATAAAAATAATTACATATAAATGTAAATATTTTTATTAATTATTTAAGAACTACAAGAAAGCATTGAACATCCTGGAATATCATCATAATCAGAAGGTCTTTTTACCGAAAATTCAGGAAAAATTTCTTCGTATGGATTTTCTAAAGCTTTTGTCAGTTTTTGTAATATTTCGGTTTTGCCATTGTTGATTTCTTCAATACATTCAAAAAGAAGATAGTTTCTTAGAAGAAATTTCGGATTAGTTTTTTTCATTAAATCTAAAGACTCTTCTTTTGAAATAGTATTAGTTTTTAGTCGGAGGGAATAATTTTGAATGAAATCTTCAATCTTTTTTATTTTAGCATCATCTATAAAACCGTAAGATATTTTCTGAAATTCTGTTTTGATGTCGGAAATGCTTTCAAGCTTTTCTAAAAGATTAAAAAATAGAGTATAATCGAATTGAAGTTCCTGCATCAAACCTTGCCAGTTGATGAAAAACTCTTCATCTTCTTTTTTGAATTCATCAAAGCCAAATTTTCGGCAGAGCATTTTATCATGAGCTTCCCAAAAATAATTTCCGTAAGAATTTAATGTTTCTTCTAAAAATTTTTCATCTTTTATCAATGGGAAAAGTGCATTGGCAAGTTGCCAAAGATTCCATTGTGAAATTTGTCCCTGTTTTCCAAAAGCATATCTTCTTCCGGGTAAATCAGTCGTGTTGGGTGTGAAATTTAAATCATATTCATCCATCATCGAATAAGGTCCATAATCGATTGTTAAACCTAAAATCGACATGTTGTCTGTGTTCATCACACCGTGTACAAAACCAACTCTAAACCAGTCGACCATTAAATCTGCTGTTTTGGTGCAGATTTCACTGAAAAAGTCTTTGTATTTCTGTTCGCCTTGAGAATTTATACTTTTAAAATAATTTTTAATCGTAAAATCTGTCAGTTCGGTAAGTGTTTTTATTTCTTTCTGAGCAGATATCAATTCAAAATGACCAAAACGAAGGAAGCTTTCGGCAGTTCTTACAACGACTGCGCCTTTTTCTTTCTGAGGGTTTCCGCTGTACATCATGTCGCGTACAACCTCTTCACCTGTAAAGCATAAACTTAAAGCTCGGGTCGTAGGAATTCCCAAATGATGCATTGCTTCGCTCATTAGATATTCGCGAACGGAGGATCTCAAAACGGCTCTTCCATCGGCATGACGAGAATAAGGTGTCGCTCCGGCTCCTTTCCATTGAATTTCGTTTTTTTCTCCTGCTTCATTGGTGATTTCACCTGCAAGAATTGCACGGCCATCTCCTAACTGACCTGCCCAGTTCCCAAACTGATGACCTGCGTAAGCTGTCGCATAAGTTTTTATATTTTCAGGTAAATGGGTTGCTGCTAAAAAATTAAGGTCGTCTTTATTAAATTCTCCCAAACCTATTTCTTCTGAAAGTTTTTCATTAAAAATAATTAATTCAGGATTTTCAAAACCGACTGGTTCTACGGTTGAAAAAAGAACTTTAGGTGTGTTTCTCTGAATCGTGTTTCCTGAAAAATCTCCAGGGAAAATCTTTGTAAATGGCTGGGTAATCTTGTCGATATTCATAGTTCAAAGATATTAAAAGTAAGAAATAAAAAAGACCTTCCAATAATTGAAAGGTCTTATAATGATTATAAAGAAATTTATTTATTAAAATCTATATCTTCACTGGTGTTCAAATGTTCATTCACATTTTCTTCTTTTTTACCAGAGTTGTTTTTTGGTCCTGTGTCTGCAGGCCGTGGATTTTTTAAGTCATCGATGGTTTGCAATCCTCCATCATCACCGTATCCACCGCTAAGTCCCTGAAGATTTGAGCATCCGTCTTTCCAATCAAGAGGCTTTACAAATTTATCGTCTGGTGATATTTTTAGGCTTTTATCTGCCCATACTTTTTTCATAAATATTGCCCAAATTGGTAATGCCATTTTTGCTCCCTGACCTTCTCCTGTTCCAAAGAAGTGGGTTGCTCTGTCTTCCCAACCAACCCAAGCTCCGGTTGCCAGTTTTGGAGTAATTCCCATAAACCAACCATCAGAGTTATTCTGAGTTGTTCCTGTTTTTGCAGCAATTTCAATGTTTTTAGATACTCCTCGTCTTCCCAGTTCTCCTGAAGCGGTACCATATTGAGCAACACCTTTCATTAATTCGATCATGGTGTAAGCGTAATTAGGATTCATTACTTCTTTCGGTTCTGAGATTACTTCTTTTATCACTCTTCCGTTGACGTCTTCAATTCTCCAGATCATTTCCGGTTTGTTGTAATTTCCGTAATTGGCAAATGTGCTGTAGGCTCCAAGCATTTCATAGATTGTAATATCAGAAGCTCCTAAAGCCATTGGTAAGCTTGTAGAAATTTCTTCGGTAACCCCCAAATCTCTTGCGGTCTGAATTACGCTTTGTGTTCCTGTCATTTCAGCTAATCTTAATGCAACAGGGTTTTGAGAGTGTGCTAAAGCGTCTTTCAAAGTTAACATTCCTCCTCTTCCGGGTACATGATAGCTTCCTTTGTTGAAACTAGCATTTGAAATCGTTGAACAAGGTGTTAAACCTAATTTCATAATCGCCGTTGCATAAACAAACGGTTTAAAAGTAGATCCTACCTGTCTTTTTCCTTGTTTGATGTGATCATATTGGAAGTGTTGCCAATCGATTCCTCCAACCCAAGCTTTAATTTCGCCTGTTCCCGGAACCATAGACATTAAACCTGCCTGTGCAATTTGCTTGTGCCATCTTATAGAATCCCAAGGAGACATTTCAACTTCTTCTTCACCTGCCCAAGTAAATCTTGACATTTTTATCGGTTTGTGGAATTCCATTAAAATTGAATCTTCAGGAACTCCGGCTCTGCTTAATTGTTTGTAACGACCGGTTCGTTTTACCGCCTGCATCATTACTTTGTTTGCTTGTTGATCGTTAAGGTAGTAAAAAGGTCTGTTTTTTCTGCCTCTCTGTTCTGCATCAAATCTTTTTTGAAGATCAGTTAAATGTTCTTTGATAGACTCTTCCGCATACTTCTGCATCTTAGAATCAAGCGTTACATATATTTTTAATCCGTCTTTAAATAGATTTAATGGTTTTCCTGTTTCTTTTTCGTAATCTTTAAGATAGGTATCTATTTCCTTTTTTAAATAGAACTTATAATATGCTGAATAATCATCAGTAATATTTTTAATAGGATGATAATCTGTCGTAATAGGTGTTGAAACTGCTTTGTCGTAAGTTGCCTGATCTACATAACCTGTTTCAAGCATTTGGGATAATACCACATCTCTTCTTCTTTTTGCTCTGTCAGGATTTCTTAATGGGTTATTTGCAATAGGTGCTTCAAGCATAGATACAAATACTGCTGCTTCCGGAAGTGTAAGTTGTGATGTAGATTTATTAAAATAAATTTTAGACGCCATCTCAACGCCGTTTGCGTTGTAAGTAAAATCAAACTTGTTGAAATATAAAGTGATGATTTCTTCCTTGGTATATCTCTTTTCTAAACTTACGGCAACCACCCATTCTTTAAGCTTTTGAATTGCTCTTTTTACGGGGTTTTTTGAAGGTTCTTTTGTAAATAAAAGTTTTGCCAGCTGTTGAGTGATGGTAGAACCTCCACCTCGGTCACCACCGTATCTTACTGCTCTCAAAATAGATTTTAAATCAATACCCGAATGTTCTTTAAAACGCTCATCTTCTTTTGCCTGAAGTGCATAAATCAGGTAGGGAGGTAAATCTTTATAAGTTACCGGCTGCGTTTTCTCTTTCTCAAATTTGCCTAAAAGAACTCCATCTGATGAATAAATTTGAGAGGCCACATAAATATCCGGATTTTCAAGTTCTTTTACATCGGGCATTTCACCAAGAAAGCCTTGGGAAACTGCAAAGAAAAGCCCTGAAATACCTAAAACTACTGCAATAAACCCAATCCAGATGAATTTTACCCATCTTTTCCAGGCAGAGTTTTTGGTGCTTTTTTTAGGAGGAAGGGGGAACGTCTTTCCCTTGTTTCCTTTATTTTGTTTGTTTTCTTCCATGTATAATTACGGTTTAGCCGTTTCTACTTTTATACCTAAGTCTTCAATTCCAGGAAGATTGTCGTTTCTCATTGCCTGAGCAACTGCAATTTCATAATTGCCTTTTTCCGGGAATTTGTAATTCAATTTATACTGAAACAAAGTTTCTTTCGTTTCTCCAAATCCTGTTCCAAGCCATTCTCCGTTTGGTTTTGCTAAAATATAATTCAGCGTATCAATCTGTTTGGCTTTGGTTTTAGGGTTGGTAAGATTAACAATGAATCTTATATTACTGTAAGGGTACTCATTGTTGTTCCTTACAACAAATATAAGATTTTTAGGATTTTGCGGATCCGAAATTTCAAGATTAAATTTTTGTTGGGTCTTCTTATTCCATTTATTATCAACGTTATTCATGATAACGTCTTCTCCGGTAGCGTTGCAGCTTACCAAAAAAACAAGGAGAAAAAGTCCTGAAATTTTATGCATTATTATCTTTTTTTGGAGGAAATTTCTTTTTAAACTTCTTTTTGGGCTGTTGATTCTGTGGTTTTTTATCAACATCATTATTTACTGCTTCAGTTTTTTCCAACTGCGGTTTTTCCGATTGTGGTTTCTGCTGTTGCGGTTTTTGAGGCCTTTGATTATTATTTTGATTAGGCCTTGTGTTTTTTTCAGGTCTTTGCTGACGTTCAGGTCTTTCTGTTCTTTCGCCTTTATCTGCTCTGTCCTGTGGTTTTTCGTTGTTTTCAGGTCTAGGCTTTCTAGGTCCCTGATTTTGATTGTTGTTTGGTCTGTTTTGATTCTGATTTCCTTGATTTCTGTTTTTGTTGAAACCTCTGTTTTTCTTTTCAAAACGATCGACACTGTTTTCTTGAATTAAATCTACCGTTTTAATAGAAATTTCAGGTTGTTTCAAATCTTCGAGAGGTAACGTTTTTTCACCTCTTTTATTTTGTGAAATCATTTTTTTAACCAAATCAACGTCGAAATCGTACCACGCCATCGAGCTGTCAACGTAAGCAAACCACATTTTCTTTTTGAAAACATCAATTTTTATACAGAAAGCTCTTCCTTTTTCGGTATCAATCATGGTTGAAGAAGAAGGGAAGTGGCTTAATGCATCAAGATAGCTGTCTAATTCATAGTTTAGACAACATTTAAGTTTACCACATTGTCCTGCTAGTTTTTGAGGATTGATGCTCAATTGCTGATATCTTGCAACATTGGTGTTTACCGATCTGAAGTCAGTTAACCAAGTAGAGCAACACAATTCTCTTCCGCAAGATCCTATTCCGCCTACTTTTGCAGCTTCCTGTCTGAAACCGATCTGTTTCATATCGATTTTTGTACGGAAAGCTCCTGCAAATTCTTTAATCAACATTCTGAAATCCACTCGGTTATCGGCGGTGTAATAGAATGTTACTTTAGAAGAGTCGCCTTGATATTCCACATCAGTAATCTTCATTTCAAGACCTATTCTGTGTGAAATTTTTCGGGCTTCAATTTTTACATTTTCCTCTTTTTTTCTAGCTTCCTGCCAAACTTCAATGTCTTTTTGGTTGGCTAGCCTATATATTTTAAGTGGGTTTTCTTCTGAAGCTCTTTTTTTCTTCATCTGAATTTTCACTAATTCACCAGTGAGGCTTACTACGCCTACATCATGTCCCGGACTAGATTCTACTGTTACAATGCTACCTATATGTAAAGGAATATTATTTACATTTTTATAAAATAATTTTCTGTCATTTTTAAATCTAACTTCTACAAAATCACACCTGTTTGATGCAGGGTTTTGTACGTTAGACAGCCAATCGAAAACACTTAATTTATAACTATTACCGCAGGTATTTACACTTTCACAGCCATTCGCAGATTTTGTTCCGCAAGAATGTGCAGAATCGCCGGATGTTTTACATCCACAACTCATATTATAATTTGTTTAATCTTGCAAATTTATTGATTTTTATCTTTATACAATTCCAAATGTACTAAATATTAATTTTTGAAAATGTTTAATATTAAACATGGTGAAAATTGATTGTCTGGATTCTCTTTAATGCAATGTTATTGAGTGTGTTATTTTAATTTATGCAGGAGATATTATTTTAAACATAGTTTTCTTTTATTACTTTGTTTAAAATTTTAAGATTTATTAACAGACCTAAACAAAATAATTTTATATTTGGGTTATATAATAATAGTCTATGAAAAAAATATTAATATCAACCGCTTTATTGGCTGGAGTTTTATCTTATGCAGGAGGCTTTAGAGTTTCTTTGCAAGGGGTAAAGCAATTGGCAATGGCACATACAAGTGCACATGCTGAAGATGCGAGTGTTGCATTCTTTAATCCGGCAGGTATGTCATTTATTCCTTCTAAACTAAGTATTGTTGCAGGAGGTTTTGGAGCAAGTAATAAAGTTACTTTTCAGAATTTAAATACTTTACAAAGTACAGAGACTGATAATCCGTTGGGTACACCAATTTATGCAGCGATTGCTTATAAGCCGATTGATAAATTATCGATTGGTTTTAGTTTTTCTACGCCTTTTGGTAGCACAATTCAGTATCCTTACGATTGGGAAGGAAGAGAAATGGTACAGAAACTTGAGCTGAAAAGTTTTTATTTCCAGCCTATGGTTTCTGTGAAAATGGCAGACTGGGTTTCTTTCGGTGCGAGTTATATTTACGCAAGAGGATCGGTAAATTGGGATAAAGCAGTGACGCAATTTGGCGGAACGGTTAATATTAACGACGAGAAAGCAAGTGGTCACGGTTATGGTTTTGGTTTTTATTTCAGACCAGATCCAAAATTTGATATGAGTATTGCATACCGTTCACCCGTTGATATGAAAGCTAAAAAAGGAACTGCAACTTTCGTAGCGCCTGCACAAACTACTGTAAACACGCTTTTAGGATTGAACGGAGCGGGACAGGATAGTTTCACAGCAACTTTACCTCTTGTAGAAGAATATACAATTGGTTTAACATATAGAGTTACTCCAAAATGGCAAATCTCTGCAGATTTCAACTACCATGGTTGGGAAAGATATAGTAGACTGACTTTAGATTTTGCTAATGCACCAATTGGAAATCAGGCAGATCCTACAATATTGGTTGCTCCAAAGAACTTTAAAAATTCAAAAACAGTAAGATTAGGAACTCAGTATGCATTCACTAATATGATTTATGGTCGTTTAGGTGCTTATTACGATGAATCTCCTTATTCTGATGAAAACTTCATTCCAGAAACACCATCTTTTGACTCTTTTGTGTTGACAGGAGGTTTAGGTTTCAAGCTTAATAAATTCGGAGTTGACGTTGCTGGAGGTTATGCAATGCCACAAAGCAGAGATGTGAAAAATAATTACTTAGGTTTCTATGGTCAGGCAAAGGCTAAAGCATTCTATTTTGGTCTAGGTTTATCTTATAATGCTTTTTAATTTTAAATTATGAAAAAAATAATAATATCTACAATAGCTGTTTCTGCACTTTTTTTTACAGTAAGTTGTAATACAGATTTTGATACTGATGTAGAAGACATCGTTGTAACGAAAGGTGAAGCAGATTTCTCTAATTATGTTGCACTGGGAAACTCACTTACATCAGGTTATAGAGATGGAACACTTTACAGTGATGGCCAAAACGAATCTTATCCAAGTATGATTGCAATGCAAATGAAACTTGCAGGTGGAGGAGCGTTTAAGCAGCCATTGATGCCCAATAATGTTGGAGGCTTTACAAATTTACCAGGCTTCCCAGGAAAACTCGTTTTAAAAATGGTTAATGGAGCTTTAGCTCCTGTTGCGTCTCCTGCTGCTGCAGCTTTAGATAATGTTGCTGCAGGTAGACCATATAATAATATGGGAGTTCCCGGTGCAAAATCTTTTCATCTTGTAGCTCCAAATTATGGAAGTGCTGCAGGTTTGTCTACAGGAACTGCAAATCCTTATTTTGTAAGATTTGCCTCTTCAGCAACGACGAGCGTTTTAGCAGATGCAATGGTACAAAAACCAAGCTTTTTCTCTCTTTGGATTGGTAATAATGATGTGTTGTCATATGCAACCAATGGTGGAACAAACTCGCAAACTACAGGAGGAGTTACTACATATACTGCTGCGACAGTACAGAACGGCAATACAAATCCTGCGACATACAGATCAAATGATATTTCAGATGCTAATGTAGTAGCAGGTTCTATAAAAGGTGTTCTTGATGGGCTGAAAAGTGTAGGATCTACAAAAGGTATTATTGCAAATATTCCTGATGTTACCAATATCCCGTTTTTCACAAGAGTTCCTTATAATGCTATACCTTTAGACGCAGCAAAAGCACAGTCTTTAAATACTCAGCTTTATGGACCTTTAAAAGCAGCGCTTACTGCATTTGGACAAGGTGATAGAATTAATCCTGTTGTGGCAGGAAATAATCCGGTGCTTATTATTGATAACAAATTAGCTAATCTTTCAGCACAGCTTACCGCTGCGCTTACTGCAGGTGGTGTTCCGGCAACTCAGGCTGCATTTATAGGAAATGCTTTCGGAAGAGCACGTCAGGCAAAACCTGGAGAATTAATGCTTCTTACATCAAGTGCGCTGTTAGGTTTAGATGCAACAACTAATCAACCTGCTACACCAGCTTCTGTATTTATTTACGGAGCAAGTTTCCCAATAGGAGATCAGTATTCATTAACGACAGATGAAGTGAATAATATTTCTACAGCTGTTAAAGCTTATAATACCTCTATCAGATCTATGGCAGATTCTTATGGTTTAGCTTTTGTTGATATGAATGCTAAAATGATTGAATTAAATTCTAAATCAGGAATTTCTTGGAATGGAGTGAAATATACAGCTACTTTTGTTACGGGTGGTACTTTCTCTTTAGATGGAGTTCACCTTACCGGAAGAGGATATGCAGTGGTTGCTAATGAATTTATAAAGGCAATCAACATGAAATATAAATCGACTTTACCGCAGGTAGATCCTAATAAATATTCAGGAATTACATTTCCTTAATCGGAGATAAAAATAAATAATAGAAACCACAGGATTGATTCTTGTGGTTTTTTTTTAAATTTGCAAAATCTTTTAAAAAGTAAAAATGGCCGATCAGTTAAGTTATCTATTTTCTACAAGAACCAGTAAGGATCTTGCAGAAAAAATTGCCCAGCATTATGGGAAAGAATTAGGAAAAATCAACTTTCAGGAGTTCAGCGACGGAGAATTCGAACCTGTTTTAGACGAATCTGTAAGAGGAGGAAGAGTTTTCCTAATCGGATCTACGTTTCCGCCGGCAGACAATCTTTTAGAATTGCTTCTAATGATTGATGCAGCAAAAAGAGCTTCTGCAAAAAGTATTACCGTAGTGCTTCCGTACTTTGGGCTTGCAAGACAAGACAGAAAAGACAAGCCAAGAGCGCCGATTGGTGCTAAATTGGTGGCAAATCTTTTAACTGCTGCAGGTGCAACTAGAGTAATGACGATGGATTTACATGCAGATCAGATTCAAGGATTCTTTGAAATTCCTGTTGATCATTTGTATGCTTCTACCATCTTTGTAGACTACATTAAGAATCTTAAGCTTGATAATCTTACCATTGCTTCTCCGGATATGGGAGGTGCAAAAAGAGCAAAAAACTATGCAGGTCACCTTGGTGCAGACGTAGTAATTGCCTATAAAGAAAGAAAAAAAGCAAACGTTGTAGAAGAAATGTTCCTTATCGGGGATGTTGAAGGTAAAAACGTTATTCTTATTGACGACATGATTGATACTGCAGGAACACTTTGCAAAGCTGCAGATATCTTAATGGAAAAAGGAGCGAAATCTGTAAGAGCAATGGCTACTCACGGAGTGCTTTCTGGGAAGGCTTATGACAATATTGAGAACTCACAATTGTTGGAAGTTATTGTAACTGACTCAATTCCTGTGAAAAATGGTTTGTCATCTAAAATAAAAGTGCTATCTTGCGCCCCATTATTTGCAGATGTTATGAAGATGGTGCACGAGCATCAATCTATTAGCAGTAAGTTCGTTATCTAGTTGATAATTAGCTAAATGCAATTTAAATCGAAACAATTTTTTTAAATTTTTTATAAATGAAATCAATTACAATTCAAGGTACAAAAAGAGAAAGCGTGGGCAAAAAGTCTACAAAAGCTTTACGTGATGCTGAATTAGTTCCTTGTGTTGTTTACGGAGGTGGTGAGCCATTGAATTTCTCTGCTACAGAGAAGTCATTCAAAGGTTTGGTATATACTCCTGAAGCACACACGGTATCTATTGAAGTTGACGGACAGGTAATTCCTGCAGTTCTTCAAGATATTCAGTTCCACCCAATTACAGACAAAATTATTCACGCAGACTTCTACAGATTATCTGACGATAAGCCGGTTATTATGGAAGTTCCTGTAAGAATTACAGGTCGTTCTAAAGGTGTTGTAGCTGGTGGTGTTTTACGTCAGACTTTCAGAAAGTTAAAAGTAAAAGCTATTCCTGCAAACTTGCCAGATGAGATCGTTGTAGATATTACTCCGCTTAAAATTGGTAACAAACTTTATGTAGGAACTATCAAAGCTGAAGGATATTCTTTCATGCACCCAGACAATGCAGTTGTTGTAGCTGTTAAAATGTCTAGAAATGCAGCGAAAGGTGGAGCGGCAGCTCAAGATGATGATGAGGATGAAGAAGTTGCAACTGAAGAAGGAGCAGCTCCAGAAGCGGCTGAAGCTTCAGCAGAATAAGAATTTTCTTACTCTAAATAAATTAACCTGTCATTTTTTGGCAGGTTTTTTTGTTTTAGATAAAAACGATCACTCTATTAATCTGGCAGACTTTTAGATAAAAAATCGTAAATTTGATGCGTTCTAAATAAAGAACCTTTTAATTAAAATTGTAATAATGTTTGACATTCAGGAAATCAGAAGTCAGTTTTCTATATTAAATCAGGAGGTGAACGGTAAACCATTGGTTTATTTAGATAATGCAGCAACGTCTCAGAAACCCAACTCAGTACTTGAGGTTTGGAATCAGTATTATACAGAACTCAACGCTAATGTACATCGCGGAATTCATACATTGAGCCAACTAGCAACCGAAGAAATGGAGCTTTCAAGAAGAAAAATCCAGAAATTTATCAATGCTAAACATGATTTTGAAGTTATTTTTACCAAAGGAACAACCGAAGGTTTAAATCTTATCTCTTATATTTTAACTCAAAAGTTAAAGAAAGATGACGAGATCATTGTCTCTTATCTCGAGCATCATTCGAATATCGTTCCATGGCAATTGCTTTGCGAAAGAACAGGTGCGAAACTTCGCGTCATCCCAATTGATGAAAACGGAATTCTTCAGCTTGATTATTTAGACGAATTTTTAAGCGAAAAAACAAAAGTAGTTTCTGTTAATCAGGTTTCCAATGCTTTGGGAATTGTAAATCCTGTTGAAGAAATTATTGCTAAAACAAGAGCCAATTCAGATGCTTATATCGTGATTGACGGCGCTCAGTCGGCTCCTCATTTTACAATTGATGTGCAGAAATTAGACTGCGATTTCTTTGTATTTTCAGGGCATAAAATGTATGCTCCGATGGGAACGGGAATATTGTACGGAAAACAGGAAATTCTTGAAGATTTGCCACCTTTCCACGGTGGAGGTGAAATGATTGCGGTATGTTCGTTCGATGCAACAACGTATGCTGGTTTGCCTTTTAAATATGAAGCTGGAACGCCAAATGTAGGCGGAAATATTGCTTTAGGTGCTGCTATTGATTTCATTAAAAAAGTAGGACAGGAAAATATCCAAACTCACGAAAATGCTTTGCTGGAATATGCACAAAAACAACTTTTAGAGATTGAAGGTCTAAAAGTATATGGCGAAAAAGCTCACAGAACAGGTGTCGTTTCGTTTAATTTAGAAGGAATTGGCATTTCTTCGGATGTAGGAATGATTCTCGATAAAATGGGAGTTGCGGTAAGAACCGGACATCATTGTACACAACCAATTATGGATTTCTTTAATATTGCAGGAACTGTAAGAGCAAGTTTTGCAGTTTACAATACATTTAATGAGATCGATTTGCTTGTAGAAGGTGTGAAAAAAGCAAAAAGAATGCTTTCTTAATAACTTAACAGACTGTTTCTTTGAAGCAGTCTTTATTTTTTAATACGATGAAATACAAGATTTTTTATGCTTTTGCGCTATTGTTGTTCCCCCTGATTTTTAGCGCAACAACAATTCCTTTTGAATATATTGATGGAAAAATAATCATCAATGTTGATATCAAAAATAAGAAACATAATTTCATATTTGATACCGGTGCTTTAACGATTATTTCTTCTGAACTAAAAGGTTCGTTGAACGAAAAAAAGAGCAACGCCATATTTGAAGGTACAGATGCTAATAATTCTACATCAAGGATGGATCTTTTCTCAACCAACGAGTTGAAAATTGATGATCTGAAATTTAAAAATATAGACTTTTCATTTGCAGATACTAGCTGGATGGATTCTCGTGCGTGCAAGAAAATCAGTGGAATTTTCGGAGCGAATATGATGAACAATAAAGTTTGGCGAATAGATTTTAAACTTAAAAAAATTATTATTTCAGATAAAGTAACAGAGAGTTCTGCTCAATCGATATCAATCCCATTTTCTGAAGAAAATTTCACTCACGTTCCTACAATCAGTGTCAATATAAGAAAGCAAAATTTCAATGTGTTTTTCGATACAGGAGCGGGTTCAGGTTTTACACTAAATTCAAGATCTTATCAATTAGTAAAAGACAATAATTTTTTGATTTTTGAAGGACTTTTATCTCAATCATTAAGCAGCATTAGTAAAGGCGAAAGACAGCTTGATGTGATGGAAGTTGAGGTTGATAATAAAATTTTGGGGAATCAGATTGTTGACACGAGTTCAGATTCACGAAATTTGGTGGGAACAAGATTCATGGAAAATTTTCTCATCGATTTAGATTTCGTCAACAAAAAAGTCATTCTCAATCCAACAGGAAAAACCGCAGAATATAATAGCTTCGGAATTGCTTTTGCTCCTGTAGAGAACCATTTGGTTATCGTTAATAAACTAAAAATTCCTCAGTTGTCAGAATTAAATGTTGCCGATAAAATTATTAAAGTAAATAATATTGATATTTCAAAAATCAATGCTGAAAAATTTTGTGAAGTTAAAAAGCTTATTGATAACAGTTCTGAAATGACTATTCAAAACGAATCTGGAAAAGAATTTAAACTCGAGAAGAAAAATATTTTACAGTATTTAAATTAATTTCAATTTAAAAAACAGCAATTTCATTTTGTAATCAATTTTGTTACATTATAGATTTTAACAATTGTTCAAATTAGCTTTTTAGCGATTTTCTTAAGATTGTTTACGCTAATTTTGTCCGGTAAAATTTTATTCAATCTATGGAATTATTAGATAAATTAAACTGGAGATTTGCTACAAAAGCAATGAACGGGCAAAAAGTGCCACAGGAAAAACTAGATAAAATATTAGAGGCGGCAAGATTGGCGCCTACATCAAGCGGTTTGCAGCCTTTTGAGATCATTGTGATCAGCAATCAGGAAATCAAAGAACAGATCAAACCTCACGCTTGGAATCAGCCTCAAGTTACAGATTGCTCACATCTTTTGGTTTTTGCAGCTTGGGATAATTATACCGAGGAAAGAATCAATAAAATGTTTGATTTAACCAACGATGTAAGAGGTTTTAAAAATGAAGGCTGGGAAAATTACAGACAACAGATTTTGGCAATGTATCCTCCAAGACCAGCTGAAGAAAACTTCACACATGCAGCAAAACAGGCTTATATTTCTTTTGGTGCAGCGATTATAGCAGCAGCTTTCGAAGAGGTAGATTCTACGCCAATGGAAGGGTTTTCACCTGAAGCAGTAGATGAAATTTTAAATTTAAAAGAAAAAGGTTTAAGAAGTGTTCTTCTTTTGCCAATCGGTTACAGAGATACTGAAAACGATTGGTTGGTAAACCTTACCAAAGTGAGAAAATCGAAAGAAGATTTCATCACAGAACTTAATTAACGGCTAATTTTTTTCTTCATAGAAAAATCCCTTTCAAAGGTATTTTTGAAAGGGATTTTATTTTTCTCGTTCTATCTTTTCTGGATTTTGTCTGTTGTCAAAAATCGGCAATTTTAATGAACAGATTATCATTATCAATAGAATAAATGATTTTATAATTTGATTCTACAATATAATGATACTCAATATTCCGGTTTTCCAGCAAAATTCTCTTTGACCTATTTTAGGATTGTAAATTAATTTATCGGGAGCTAAAAGAATTTTAGTGATAATTTTTAATGCAACTTGATAACTCTTAGAAACTTCCTTGTAATAATTGAAAATTTCATCAATCTGTTTTTCAGAAAATTCAGACCAAATAACTTCGTATTTCAATTTGAATATTTTGAAAGTAATTCGGAAGTTGTTTTAAATTTTTTATTTTCAAAATCATCTTCTGACTTTGAAATCCTTTCATTCATTTCTTCAATAGTTAGCTTTTCAAGCTTATTTTCTTCCTCAATATTTTTAGCTTTTTTCAATAACTTTTCAAACTGAGCAATCACTTCCTCGCTTTGAAGCTTAAGAAAGTCTTGTATAAACTCTAATTTTCTTGATTGAATATCCATTTTAGAAATATTTGATAATCAAATGTATAAAAATAATTTTGGAATTGAAAATCCCTCTCAATTAGTTTGAAAGGGATTTTATTTATAATGAATTTTAAATTACGTAAAGTTTGTCATTCCGTAGGAATCTTGACAATGTATTTGCGTAATTTTTAAAGCTAAATTTAGATTCCTCAGGAATGACAAACGTATTGAAAAATCTGTGTCAATCCGTGAAGATCTGTGGGAATAAAATTTAATTATTCGGCTTCCAATCTACCACCGCTCTGATAAACGCTTCCGCATTTTCCAAAGGAATATTTGGTAAAATTCCGTGTCCTAAATTGGCAATATATCGGTCTTTTCCGAAACGGTTTATCATTTCATTCACCATTTTCTTAATTGTTTCAGGTGTAGAATGCAATCTTGCAGGATCAAAATTTCCTTGCAGTGTCATGGTGTGATTCGTCAAAGTTCTTGCAAATTCCGGCTTGATTGTCCAGTCAACTCCCAAAGCTGAAACTGGAGCCATTGTCATTTCTTCCAAAGCAAACCAGCATCCTTTTCCAAAAACTACAACGTGTGTTAATGGGCTTAAAACCTCAACGATCTGGTTGATGTATTGCCAAGAAAATTCCTGGTAATCTTCTGGAGAAAGCATTCCACCCCAAGAATCGAAAACTTGTACTGCAGAAACACCTTTTTCAACTTTTCTTTTCAGATAAGCAATCGTAGTGTCTGTAATTTTCTGAAGTAACAAATGTGCAGCTTCCGGTTGTTGGAAACAGAAAGATTTAGCAATATCAAAAGCCTTACTTCCTTTTCCTTCTACGCAATAGCAAAGAATCGTCCACGGAGAACCCGCAAAACCAATCAATGGAATATCGTTGTCTAATTTGATTAAAGTCAGTTCTATGGCATCAAAAACGTATCCTAAAGTATCGTTCACATCAGGAACAATTATATTCTGTACGTCTTCCATCGTTCTGATCGGATTATCCAACCATGGACCTACATTTTCCTTCATTTTAAAATCAATTCCCATTGCTTGAGGAACCACCAAAATATCAGAAAATAAAATCGCAGCATCCAAAGGATATCTTCTGATGGGCTGAACTGTAATTTCAGAAGCCAGTTCCGGAGTCTGACATCTTGTGAAGAAATCGTATTTGTCGCGAAGTGCAATAAATTCCGGCAAATATCGTCCTGCCTGTCTCATCATCCAAACCGGTGGTCTTTCTACAGTTTCACCACGAAGTGCTTTTAAATATAGGTCGTTTTTAATCATAATTTTAATTGATAATTGACGGTTTTTAGTTGATAGATTATAAAATATCTTTTAGTAATCTATTTTTTATGACCGACAATATGTTTAATAAAGTATTTTCTGTACTCGTAAAAATCTCAGATTTTGTATGTTTTCTTACCTCTTTAGAAGTAGTTTCTCCTATTGAAAAAAGAATAGCATTTTCTAAAGAATTATTTTTCGCAAAACTACGAACTCCGCTCGGGCTAAAAAAAACTATTGCATGATATTTTTCATGTATCACAGGATTAAGTGCTTCGGTCTCATAAACAGTCACTTTTTTGTACGAAATATTCTGCAGCGGAAGTTCCTTGTCTAAAACATCCAATGCTAAATTTCCACAAAAATGAATGAATTTTTCGTGAACGCAGTTTTCAGTAATAAACTGAGATAATGTTTCAGCATTTTTTAAAACCTTAAAGGTTCCGAAACCGTTTTTACGAAGCTCTCTTTTGGTTTTTTCGCCTACACAGTAAATCTTATTGTAGTTTTTTGCAGTAAAATCTTCATTAGGCTGAAATTTGTTTTCAAAAAAAGATTTTACACCGTTGGAACTTGTGAAAATAAGCGATCGGTCTTTCAGGTCAAAACGTTCTACCGAGATCGATTTTGTTTTTATTACCTCAATACAATCGACCGAAATATGATTTCCCAGTTTTTCAGAAATGTATTTAGGATCGATGTTTTTGGTAAATAAAATGTTCATTAAGGTTTGTCTTTTAAATGTAAATCTGCGACTTGCTTTCTTACTTTTGTCATGAAGTCTTTTCCTGGATCTTCTTTTCCTGTGAAATAATTGGGATCAGATTCTTTCCATAATTTAGAATTTCTGAAAACTCCGTATTCTGAATGGCCAATAAGATATTCTATTTTGTATTTTTTGGTTAAATATCTTACCAGTTGTGCGTTGGCTTCCACTTGCTTTTCAGTAAGCGGTTGTTTTTTACTTCCTATATTTTCAACTCCGATGGCGCAATAATTTAAACCAATTGTGTGTCTTGCAAATTGAGTTGGTTCCATCAACTGATAAATAGTTCCGTCCCGGTCTATAATGAATTGCGAAGAAACATTTAAGGTGCTTTGTTTTTTTAAAGTATTTCTTGCGCTTTCAAGATGGGTTTTGTTGAAATATTTGTGGTTGCTTTCTACTGTTCCTCCCGCTGTATAATGCAAAACAATCATTTTCGGAACAATCGTTGGCGTTTTTTGAGTTAAACCGTGATGTTCTTTTAAATATTCTAAACTTAATTGAATTCTTTCCGCAGAATAAATGATCGGTTTATCGACGATTTTTAAGCTTGAATTCTGTGCCGAACTCAAGTTTAAAATAAATAAAAACAAAATGAAAACTACCTTTCTCATCATATATTATTTTGAATATTGGTAATGTCCGGTAATTGTAAATTTAAACAGGCAATCTTCAATAACCTGTCCTGCGCCGATATTATGTACAATTAAATATCTTTTTCCGTCTGCCGATTTTTTGTTAACCACAATTCCGATATGTGTTAAATTTCCTGGAAGAAGCCACGTTACAATATCTCCGGGAGCATATAATTCAGGTTTGGTTTCGATTGATTTAGATTTTCCAAATTTCGCAAAGAAAACCATCAGGTTTGGAACTCTTCTATGATCAATATTCGTGTCTGGTTTTTTCAAACCAAACTTTTTAGGATATTTAGAAAAATTCTTCTTCATATCTTCATGCACTTCTTTTTGCAAATCAATTCCCAGTTTTCGATATGCTCTTATAATTACGTCGGTACAAACTCCTTTGTCTGAAGCTACATCACCATTCGGATACTTGATTGAATAATAAGCGGGATCGTAAGTCACTTTGTCTTTCGTCAAGCTCAAAGCCGCATCGGACAATTTTTGAGCAAATTGAGCTTGTGCTTTTCCAAAAAAAACAAAAAGTAATACAATGAATATTGAAAAGAATTTTTTCATGGGCTTAAAATTTGAATTGAAAAACGAGTCTTGTAAAGTTCAAAAATTAATTTTAAACATGAAGATTCTTTAAGCATAAAGAAATGTTAAGATTCAGAAAATCTTAATTTTGCCTAAAACCTAAAACCTAAAACCTAAAACCTAAAACCTAAAACCTAAAACCTAAAACCTAAAACCTAAAAGCTTAAAGCTGAGTTTTAATTTCAGTCATCAATTCTTTACCTCCGTTTTCTAAAACAATATTGGCAAATTTTTCGCCAAAATTTTCTTCTTCATTATATTCAAAACTTTCGTCGGTGGCGATATAGTTTTTTCCATCCAAAGAGCAAAGAGCAGCCTTGAATCTGATCTGGTTTTCAATTTTTTCAGCAAAAGCTCCAATTGGTGCGGTACAACCTCCTTCAAGAGTACTCAGGAAATTTCTTTCAATCTCTACACAAATTTGAGTTTGCTTATGACTAATTTGTTTCAGAATATCGTTGATTTCTTTTTTGTCGGAATGTCCTGCAACGGCAACCACACCTTGTGAAGGTGCAGGAATCATGAATGGAAGAAATTCGTAATCGATATCCATTTTCATTCTTTTAATTCCGGCCAGAGATAAAATGGTTGCATCAAAATCCTGTTCTTCAAGTTTCTGAAGTCTGGTCTGAATGTTTCCTCTGATGTCAAAAAATTCTGTATCGGGATAATTTTTAGACCAAAAAGCTCTTCTTCTTAAACTGCTTGTCGCCAATTTAAGTTCGTGAAATTCTTTATTCATTGCCGATTTTCTTTTGATCAAAACATCTTGTGGATGGTCTCTTTCAAGATAAGCGACGATTTCTATATTTTCGGGTAATTTTGTGGGTACATCTTTTAGGGAATGCACGGCAATATCAATTTCGTCATTCAGCAATGCGATGTCTAAATCTCTTGTAAAAACCCCTGTAATTCCTAAAGAATAAAGAGGCTGATTAAGATTTTTGTCGCCTGAAGAAACGATTGGGACAATCTCGGTAAGATAATTAAGGTTTTGCAAATGTCTTGCAACTTCTCTAGCCTGCCAAAGTGCAAGTGCAGAATTTCGGGTTCCTATTCTAATGCTTTTCATTGAATTCGTTATTGGGTTGTTCGACTAAAATTTCGTGCATTAATTTACTAATTTCCTCCGCTTTTAAAGGGTTGTCGATGATATATTTTGCAAAACGGTTGGTTATTTTCTGAATCATCTTCTCAGAAAGCTCCATGTCGTTGATATTGATGTACTTATTTTTTCTGTAAAAATTGTGCATTTCGTTACGCTCCATGTTTTTCAACACTGCTTTGAAATGATGAATATTGGGCGCCAGTTTTCTCTTTTTTTCCCATTCCAGAAAATCTTTGGTCATTTCTTTAATGATAACCTCGGCTTTCGGGATCTCTTTTTCTCTTTGTTGAATAGTTTCCTGAATTTGTTTTGAAAGTTCATCAACATCGATCAAAGTAACATTATCGAGTTCTGAAACATTTTTATCAACATTATGAGGAATAGAAAGATCAATAATCAGAATTTCTTTTCCGTTTTTTAAATGAGATTTGTTGATGATCGGATTTTTTGCTCCTGTAGCAACAATTAAAATGTCGGTGTTTTCTAATTCCTTTTCAAAATCATTATAATCAATATTGGGAATATTGTATTTCTCAGAAATTTTTGCTGCTTTTTCCTGAGTTCGGTTAGCGATTTTTATTTTAGGCTGATAAACGTGTTTTACCAAATTTTCAACCGTATTCTGACCGATTTCACCAACTCCGAGAAGAAGAATATTTTTTTCGGTAATTCTTTTCTGATTGTTTAAAATATAATGTACTGCCGCATATGATACAGAAGCGGCTCCGTTTGAAATTCCGGTTTCGTTTTTTATTCTTTTAGAAATCTGAATTGCAGAATTAATCGATCTTTCTAAAAAAGGATTCGAGTTTTGTCTTTCTTTTTTAAAACGGGCATATGCTTTTTTGATCTGTCCGATGATTTCAAAATCACCGATAATCTGACTTTCCAGTCCGGCTGCAACTCTGAATAAGTGATTTAAAGCTTCTTCTTTTGTCGCAATATTGGCAAATTGAAGAAAATCCGAAAGGTTTACGCCAATTGTTTTGCAATATTCTTCGGCTACAAAAAGATAATTGGAAGTCGTGGTATAAATTTCCGTTCTGTTGCATGTGGAAACCACAAATGCGTCCCCTAAATTTTCGTCGTGAATTCGGGCAACAAAGTTTTTAATATTGTCATCAAAAAATGCAAATTTCCCCCTTGTTTCTACATCGGCCTTTTCGTAACTGATGGATAATACGGCAAAATTTGACGTCTGATGTATATTGGAATACTGTATCATAAGCAGTCGCAAATTTAAGCAAATTTTACTTAAAGATTCTCTGATTGTTTGTATGATAATTATCGTAAAAAGCTATAAATTAAATATCTAAGATTTTATGACTTTTCTTAAAACTTACAAAAACAATTAATTAAGAAAAAATTTCAATTTTAATAAAATTTTAACCAAATTATATAAAACTTTGTAATCGTTACTATTGTATAATTTATATCTTTGTAAACTTAAATCAAGGAGAAAATTATGAGTTTATTCGATATGTTTACGCAAGAAATTGCGATAGACCTTGGAACTGCCAACACGCTTATCATCCATAATAATAAAATTGTTATTGATCAACCTTCTATTGTTGCAATAGAACGTTCTACGGGAAAGCCGATTGCTGTTGGAGAACAGGCAAAACATATGCAGGGTAAAACTCATGAAGATATAAAAACTATCCGTCCATTGAAAGATGGAGTTATTGCAGATTTCCACGCTTCAGAGCACATGATCAAAGAATTTATCAAAAAAATTCCGGGAATCAAAGGAAGATTTATTCAGCCTGCTTTAAGAATTGTGATCTGTATTCCTTCAGGAATTACAGAAGTTGAAAAAAGAGCGGTAAGAGATTCTGCTCAGAAAGTAAACGCAAAAGAAGTACGTTTGATTTATGAGCCAATGGCTGCTGCAATAGGAGTTGGTATCGATGTACAGAAACCAGAAGGTAATATGATTATCGACATAGGTGGTGGTACTACCGAAATCGCTGTTGTTGCTTTGGGAGGTATTGTTTGTGATAAATCTGTAAAAATTGCAGGTGATGTATTTACTAACGATATTGCTTATTTTTTAAGAACGCATCATAACTTATACATCGGAGAAAGAACTGCTGAAAGAGTGAAAATTGAAGTAGGTTCTGCAGTTGAAGATTTAGATGTAGATATCGACGATATTCCAGTACAAGGTAGAGATCTTATTACCGGTAAACCAAAAGAAATTATGGTTGGGTATAAAGAAATCGCTCGTGCTTTGGATAAATCAATTATCAGAATTGAAGATTCTGTAATGGAAACTCTTTCTCTTACGCCGCCGGAATTGGCTGCAGATATTTACAAAACAGGTATTTATCTTGCGGGTGGTGGTGCCTTGTTGAGAGGTCTTGCAGACAGATTACACAAGAAAACGGGGCTTCCGGTTTTCGTGGCAGAAGATCCTTTGAGAGCTGTTGTTCGCGGAACGGGTATTGCACTTAAGAATATGGATAAATTCAATTTCTTAATTAAATAAATTTTTTAACTCTTTACGACTTTTTATCTAAATGGGATTTTTGCTGAGATTATTTTCGAAGAATGCTCTTTTTGTATTCTTTATTTTCCTGCAAATTATTGCTCTCATTTTGATATTCTCTAAGAATGCTATGCAGCAATCTTGGCTTGCAGGTCAGACTGCGGCTTTCAATTCCTGGGTTTCAGGATATATTGATGAAGGTGTTTCTTATTTAAAACTGAAACAGACCAATGAAGATCTTGTTGCTCAAAATAAGGCTTTAATGGTTGAGCTTTATGGAAAACAAGGCGCTGCAAATCCTCAATTCAGAAAAGTACACGATACTTTGGGAGGCGGGCAAATCTATACTTTTGTAGATGGCGAAATTGTTTTCAACAGCATTAACAGAAGAAACAATTATTTTACAATTAACCGTGGCACAAGAGACGGTGTTTATCCTCAAATGGGCGTAATGGCTCCAAAAGGAATTGCCGGAATTGTTATTAATTCTACCGACAGTTATGCTTTAGTGCAATCTGTTTTGAGTGTAAATAAAATCAGGATTAATGCTTCACTGAAAAACTCAGGATATTTCGGAACTTTAACGTGGAAAGGAGATAATTCCCGATTGATGCATTTGGCAGATGTGCCAAAATATGTTTCCCTGAAAATTGGTGACACGATAGAAACCGACGGAAAATCAGCGATTTTTCCTAAAGGGGTTATGATTGGTAAAATTGCGGGCTACACCGTAGATAATAAAACAGGATTTTGGGATATTTCAGTAGAATTAAGTGAGAAAATGGGAGCTTTGAATAAAGTTTACGTTGTCAAAAATCTTAAAAAAGCTGAGGTTCAGAAAATTCAGGATACCATGCAAGCTGTAATAAAAAAAGAAAATGATTAGCAGAACCGTATTTACAGATCTTTTGATCATGGCTTTTCTGGTTGCATTACAGATTTTTGTATTGAACAGGATTACGCTGTTCGGTAAATTCACTCCGGTTTTATATCCGGTTTTTGTTATGTTTTATCCTTTTTTCAGAAATAAATTTCAGTTTTTAGCTTTAAGTTTCTTAATCGGTTTGTCAATTGATGCCTTTTTATATTCTTGGGGAATCAATGCTTTGGCGACTACAATGATTGCTTATTTCCGTACGTTGATTTTCCGTACGTCTACAGATACTTCTACAGATTTCTTTTCATTTCAGTCTTTGCAATGGACGCAGTTTTTATTGTTTCTGTTTTCAAGTATCTTCCTGCATCAGCTTTTGGTGCAGTATATCGAGTTCTTTAAATTCAGCAGAATTTTTGAAATCTTACTTAATGTGTTGGTAACTAGTGGAATTTCCTTTATATTTATCATAGTTTACGCATTAATCTTTAAAATCAAACAGAAAGTTTGAACACACGCCATATAAAAATCTTAACGATTCTCGTTGTCATTGCTCTTATTTTTGTAGCAAGGCTTTCTTATTTACAGCTGTTTACAGATCGTTATGCACTGAATGCAGCCAATACTTCCATCAAAACCGAATATGTAATTCCACAACGTGGAGTTATTTTCGACAGAAACGGGAAAATTATGGTGGGAAACCAGCCTGCTTATGAAATTTCTTTTACTCAGGCTTTGATGAAACCCGATTTTGATACTTTGGCTTTCTGTAGTTTAATGAAAATTGAGAAAGGAGATTTCATTAAAAGAATCAATTTAATTAAAGCTGAAAAATACTATTCCAAACTCACGCCGATGACTTTTATTAAAGATCTGAGCAGAGAAGAAATAGCAAGAGTTCAGGAAATTATATTTAAATATCCGGCTTTCAGTATCGTTCAGCGTCCGCAAAGACAATACGAAGTTTCTACTTCCGGAAATCTTTTGGGATATACAAGTGAAGTCAACGATAGGGAAATTAAAAAAGATTCTACTTATTACCTTCCGGGTGACCTTATCGGTAAAACTGGTGTTGAAAAATCTTATGAGAAAGAACTTCGTGGAATAAAAGGAATTAAATATATCCAAAAAGATATCAAGCTCAGAAATGTTGGACCCTACAAAAACGGATCTTTAGACAGAGATGTTATTACTGGAAAAGACATTACTTTGACGATTGATTATGATCTTCAGAGAATGGCTGAAGAAATGCTGGTGAACAAACATGGTGCAGTTGTGGCTTTAGATCCAAATAATGGTGAAGTTTTGGTTGCAGCAACCGGACCGGATATTGATCCAAATCTTTTTACAGGACCAAACAAATCTAAAAATCTTTACGCCCTTTCGAAAGATACTATTTACGAAAACAAACCGACTTTCGACCGTTCTTTACAGGCGGGTTATCCTCCCGGATCTACTTTCAAATTGTTGACGGCTTTGGCAGCGATGCAAATGGGTGTGATGGATGAAAAGACAATTTTCCCATGCGGTGGCGGATTTTTCTACAAAGGAAAAAGAATTAAAGGTCACGGTGGAGCAGATCCTTTGATTCCTTCAATTCAGGTTTCTAGTAATTGTTTCTTTACTTACGCATTTATTGCAATCATTAAAAAATATCCTGGAAATCCATCAAAAGGTGTTGACGAATGGAAAAAAATCATGAGCAGCTTTGGTGTTGGTGAATTTTTAAATAATGATTTTGCAGTAGGGGCAAAAGGAAGAATTCCTTCGGGGGATTTTTATGAAAGAAGATTTAAAGCCATCATCAAAGCAAATGGTTCTACAAGACAAGATTACAAGAATTGGGATGAAATGTCAACCGGAGCAATTTACAACGGAATGGGGCAGGGTGATGTAATGGTAACGCCTTTACAGCTTGCTAATTATGTTGCAGCAATTGCCAATAGAGGGTGGTATTTTACGCCACACATTGTAAAATCGATTGATGGTAGACCTAATCCCGATCCGAGATTCAAAAAGAAACATCATACTTTAGTTGATCCAAAACATTTCGAACCTGTTTTAAAAGGAATGGAAGCGGTAGTTTTAAGAGGAACTGCAAGAGGTTTGATGTCTAAAGATTTTACTCAGTTGGCAAAAACCGGAACTGCACAGGTTCCGCAAGGAAAAGATAATTCAATTTTCGTTTTAATTGCTCCTGCAGATAAACCAAAAATTGTGGTAGTTGCTGTAATGGAACATGCCGGATTTGGAGCAACTTGGGCAGGTCCCGCTTGTACGGTAATTGCCGAAAAATATATTACTGGAGATCTTAAACGTGAACATCTTTACAAAAAAATGATTACGTCAAGCTTTATGCCTGAATATAAAAGGCAATGGATTGTCGATCTGAAAAGAAAAGGTCTGTATAAAGAACCAAAGCCAGATTCTATAAAGCTTAAAAGAATACAGGATAGTTTGAATCTTGTGAAAAAAGCAAAAGAAAAGTTGCAAAAAGCCCAAAATGTTAAATCCCAAAAAACCGTAAAACCATGAAGTGGACAGAAGGAATAGATAAATTAGGTCTTGGGTTGTATTTTTTGCTTTGCTTATTTGCGATAGCCAATATTTACAGTGTAGACGAAGGTTTGGGTAAAAAACAATTGATCTTTTTCGGAATTTCAATTTTTGTAGGCTTAATTATTTTCTTCAGCAGAAGTAAGTTTTTCGAGAACATGTCGGGGATTATTTATATTGGCGGAGTTTTGATGCTTGCTGGTCTTCATGTTTTCGGAACAGAAATTCTCGGACAGAAAAACTGGTATAAATTCGGAAGTTTCACGATGCAGCCCGTAGAGTTTTCAAAAATAGGAACAGCTTTAATGTTGGCAAATTATGTCTCCGGAGCAGACTTTGATCTTAAAAATACAAAATCATTATTAACAGCGTTGGCAATCATTGGTATTCCTGCGGTTGTTGTACTGTCAATTCCCGATGTTGGATCATTGCTTGTATTTACTGCATTTTTTATTGCGTTATACAGAGAAGGTCTTTCTGGGAAATTATTTTTGATTGGTGGACTTTTTGGGGCGGTATTTCTTATTGCGAATTACCTTAATGATCCATTGAAATGGAGCTTGTGGTATTTCACGGTGTTTATTATTGTAATTGGTCTTTTATGGTTTTTATTTAATGCAGCTCTGCTTCGTAAAAATATTTACACCCTTTTACCGGGAGTAGGAGTGATTCTGTTATTGGCGGCATTGTCATTTATTTCGCCTGTTATTTTTGAAAAATTACCAAAACACCAACAGGAACGTGTCGAGGTTTTGTATAAAGGAGAAAGAGAATTCCGGGACACTTCAGGATATAATTTATTATATTCAAAAACAGCGATTGGTTCCGGAGGAATGTTTGGTAAAGGATTCCGTGAAGGTTCTGTAACCCAGGGAAAGTTTGTTCCTGAGCAGGAAACCGATTATATTTTCTGTACCGTTGGAGAAGAATGGGGTTTTGTAGGAAGCGCAGTTCTTGTTTTTGCTTATATGATTTTTATCGGGCGGATCTATTATCTTGCAGAAAAGCAGAAATCCATATTTAACCGGGTTTTCGGGTATTGTTTTGCTTCCATCCTGTTGATGCACTTTTCGATTAATTTAGGCATGGTTATGGGCTTGTTTCCAACCGTTGGAATTCCGTTGCCATACTTCAGTTACGGTGGAAGTTCGTTGCTTGCCTTTTCTATGATGACCTTTATTTTCTTTAAACTCAATTACGCAGACAAAAACAGTTTGGTTTAGAGCTGGAAGTCAGGAGCGGGATGATGGAAGTTTACAATCATTCTTTAAACATTATATTTAAAATCTGCTCAATCTGCAAAATCAGCGAGATAAAATTTCTATTAATTTTCCATTAAATAAAATCATAAAAGTTTATGAGAGAAGCTTACGTTATTGATGACAATTTCGATAATATAAATTTTGTACAACAGCCTTTAGAACTTGGCGAATATGAGAATTGTACTTTCCAAAACTGCAATTTTGAATATGTAAATCTCTCAGAATTCAAATTTACCAACTGTGAATTTGTCGATTGTAATTTAAGCATGACCAAATTAGCCGGAACTGCTTTTCGTGATGTTGTTTTTAAAGACTGCAAAATGTTCGGAATGCATTTCGATGACTGTAATGAATTTGGAATGTCTTTCAGGTTTGACGGATGTGCTTTAAATAATTCGGTATTCTATAAAACAACGATTAAAAGAACATTATTTAAAAATTCTAAACTGATTGAAGTTGATTTTGCAGAATGTGATCTTTCTAATTCTGTCTTGTCAAACTGCGATTTTAGCGGAGCGACATTCGAAAAAACCAATTTAGAAAAAGCAGATTTAAGAACTTCATTCAATTACACCATCAATCCTGAATCTAACAGGCTTAAAAAGACCAAATTTTCACTTTCTGAAGTTCATGGGCTCTTGCGTCGATTTGATATAGAAATTGATAAAAACAGCTGATTTAAATTATTTAAAGAACTGAAATTTCACATCGCATCAATAGGAACGGGCTAAAGCCCGATTCTACAGATAAAATTTGAATTTTTAATAGTTTCCACTTCAAGATAAAGTAAAGAAAACAATATAAAAAAATTAAAGCCATCAAATCTGATGGCTTCATTTATATAATCAATTATTTAAGACTAAAAACTAGTAGATGCTAAGTTGTTGTAGTTATCTCCGTTTTCATTGATTACTCTTTTTGCAAACCTGAATTTTGGTCCCCAATAAGAATCATTCAATGATGAGATCATTACCCCTTTTGATGTTGCTGCGTGAATAAACATTATTTCACCTTCTTCAGTTACGTTTTCTACAATTCCTACGTGAGAAATTCTTTTTCCGTGAGAGAAGAAAATTAAATCTCCTTTCTGAAGGTTTTCTTTATCTATCGCTTCTCCTTCCTGAGATTGAGACGCTGCCACTCTTGGTAAAGTAAGGCCAGCTGCAGCTCCGAATACTGATAATACAAATGCTGAACAATCAATTCCTTTTCTTGTCATTCCTCCGTATCTGTAAGGAGTTCCAATATAAGTTTGAGCTTCTGCTAAGATATTATCAATTGTCTTATTATGTTTGATCGCTTTTGCGATTTCAGAATTTTTTAAAGAATTTTTTGCGTTTGCAAGTGCCACTGCTTTTTCAGAGATGAAAGAGTTGATTAACAACTTTTTATCATTCTCCATCTTAGTATCTATTGTAGCAAGTTTGGCATCTGTTTTGTATTCTTTAGTGTAAGTTGCCGGTTTTGAAACCACGTAATTGGTTACGCATGATTGTAGTGATATTGTTGAAACGAAAGCAACTAAATAAAACAAAACTCTTTTCTTCATATTTTTTAATTTCCGGTTGAAAAAGAAATATTTATTTCCCTAAAGCCTTACAAAAGTAGAGATTCTTGCTAAGGCGACCTCAGTATGATTATTATCAGGTTCTTGATTTAACACATTTTAACATCTTGCTTAACTATGTTAAAGAAATAATGGCTGTAATGCGCCTGTTTTAGTGATTGTGCATTTTTTTTTATTAAGATTTTTTAACAAAATATATTCGAATTCCTTTATTTATCAGAGTTTCTTATTTCTTGCAATTCTAAAAATAGTATTAATAAGTTATAAAAAAAGTTCCCCGGAAAACCGGAGAACCTCACTAATATGGAACTTTACAGATGTTATCTTGTAAATAACATTTCTCTATATTTCGTCATTGGCCAAAGCTCATCATCAACCATCATTTCAAGATCATCAGAAGCATCTCTGATAATATCAAATAGAGGTTTTACTTTGTTGCAGTAATCTTCTGCCTGCGTCTGACTTTCTGTTACAGCTTTTGCTGCTTCTCTTGCTTTAATCAAATCTTCAACGCCTAATTTAATTTTAGAAACGTTTTCAGAGATATTTGTAATCAAACTCATTTGCTCTTTAGCCAATGTTTTAAATTCTTTATCTCCGAAGATTTCTTTAAGACCTTTTACATTCTCAATTAATCTGTTTTGATAATTTAAAGCGGAAGGAATGATGTGGTTTCTTGCGATATCACTCAATACTCTTGCTTCAATATCAATAACAGTAGAATATTTTTCTAGTTTGATTTCGTTTCTTGCTTCTACTTCTCTGTGGTTGAAGATTCCTATTTCTTCGTAAAGATCTACAAACTTCTGGTTCATTTCCTGTTTCAATGCTTCAGGAGTGGTTTTCCAGTTGTTTAATCCTCTTTTTTCAGCTTCTATAGCCCAGTCTTCAGAATATCCGTCACCTTCAAACATAATGTTTTTACACTGTTTGATGTATTCTCTCAAAACATTGAAAATTGCTTCGTCTTTTTTAAGACCTGTTTCAATTAAAGCATCAACTTCTTTCTTGAAATCGTTTAATTGTTTTGCAGCAATCGTATTCATTACGGTCATAGATTCTGCACAGTTTGCAGAAGAACCTACCGCTCTGATTTCAAATTTATTTCCTGTAAATGCAAATGGAGAAGTTCTGTTTCTGTCGGTGTTGTCCAACAAAATTTCAGGGATTTTTCCAACAACATTTAGTTTTAAATCTGTCTTTTCGTCTGGAGAAAGTTTTCCTTCAGTTACCTTTTCAAGCTCTTCCAAAACTCTGAACAACTGACTTCCGATAAACACAGAAATAATTGCTGGTGGAGCTTCGTTTGCACCCAATCTGTGGTCATTACTTGCCGAAGCAATACTTGCTCTCAAAAGATCTGCATATTCGTGTACTGCTTTAATAGCGTTTACGAAGAATGTTAAGAACTGTAAGTTTTTCTTAGGATTTTTTCCAGGGCTCAACAAGTTTTCACCTGTATCAGTGGCTAAAGACCAGTTGTTGTGCTTTCCGCTTCCGTTTACTCCTGCGAATGGTTTTTCGTGGAATAAGATGTGGAAATGGTGTCTGTGAGCAATTCTTGCCATAACGTCCATCAACAAAGAGTTGTGGTCAACAGCAACGTTTACTTCTTCAAACATTGGAGCTAGCTCAAATTGGTTTGGCGCAACCTCATTGTGTCTTGTAGTAACCGGAATTCCCAATTTCATACATTCGATTTCCAACTCTTTCATAAAGTTCATTACTCTTGTAGGAATTGAACCGAAATAATGGTCATCTAATTGTTGTCCTTTTGCAGGAGAATGTCCTAATAAAGTTTTACCTGTTAAAACTAAATCCGGACGAGATTGATACAATGCTGAGTCAACCAAGAAATATTCTTGCTCCCAACCTAAAGTAGGAGTTACTTTCGTTACATTTTTGTCAAAATACTGCATTACGTTGGTTGCAGCTTCATCTACAGCATTCAAAGCTCTTAATAAAGGCGCTTTGTAATCTAAAGTTTCTCCTGTGTAAGAAATAAAGATTGAAGGAATACACAAAGTAGTTCCCATGATAAATGCCGGAGAAGTAGGATCCCAAGCTGTATAACCTCTTGCTTCAAAAGTATTTCTGATACCACCATTCGGGAAAGAAGATGCGTCCGGTTCTTGCTGAATCAATAAGTTTCCGCTGAATCTTTCGATGGCTCTTCCACCTTCAATTGGAGTGAAGAAAGAATCGTGTTTTTCTGCAGTAGTACCTGTTAATGGCTGAAACCAGTGAGTATAGTGGGTAACCCCTTTGCTCATTGCCCAGTCTTTCATTGCTACAGCTACCTGATCTGCGATGTGTCTCTGGATTTTTGTTCCTTTTTTCATCGCATCCAAAATAGATTGGAATGCCTCTTTTGTTAAATATTCTCTCATCGTTTCTTCAGAGAAAACATTTTGACAGAATAGTTCTGACAATTTCGCAGGAACTTCTATAGAATTATCTTTTCTAAAGTCCTTGAATGGTAAAGTTTCTAACGCTTTGAATCTTAAAGTTGACATATTGGGTTTGATTTTACAGTGCAAATTTACAAAAAATATGGTTTCAAAATAAAACACCCCTGTATTTTTCATGATATTTTTTATTAAATAGTTTAAAAATGAATTGACCCCTGTTTGTTTTAAGGGTGTTTGTTTTGTTGTTGGTTTAAATTGATTGTTCCTAAAAAGAAGCAAATCCAGCTTAGAATTTCTTATTTTTGAGTAAATCCAGCTTAAATGATAAAAAAAACGGCACTCATTATTTCTTTTTTATTCTTTCAAATACTTTTCTGCCAGAATGCAGATCCTGTTTATTATGATCAGGATTGGAAAGTAACCACAAAAACAAATGCATCTTATTATAGATTGGTGCCGATGAAAGAAGTTGGCGAATTGGTTTTGATTCAGGATTTTTATATGAATGGAACGCCACAGTTTGAAGGCTATGCTTTTAAAAAAGATGAAAATGCTTACGTAGGAGACGTTGTTTGGTATGATGAAAACGGAAATGATGATAATTTTCGTCAATATCGAAACGATACAAAAAACCTCAGCTTAACTTATTACCACACCAATGGTAAGATCCGAAAAAAAGTACAGTATAAGAATGGAGTAAAACATGTCGAGACTGTAATTTACAGCACTAACGGAACGGTTTTGATGAAAGGACTTTTTGAAAAAGGGAAACCAATCAGCGGAAGTTTTGAAAAAGTAAAAAATAGTGACAATTACGACTATAACGCAAAAGTTGAAGAAGTTTCTATGTCTGAAGATGAATCACAAAATAAAACGGATATTTTGGCTGTTCCGCCACCGCCACCACCGATTCCGGAAACGGTTGGAGTTGAACCACAAACTGTAGAGCTTTTGGCACCAATGCATGAGGTTGGAAGTTCTTCAAAAAAAGCCAAAAACAGAAAGACTGTCACTGAAAAAATATTTTGGAAAGATTCGAAGCAGGTTGCCCAGGAAATAGTTTATGAAATCAGTTCGTATGGTTTTAAACCTATCGGACAGAAGAATTTCGATAAATCAGGGAAGTTAATTCAATCTTTAAATGAAAGTCATTTTGAAAAATACGGAAACGGAATCGCAAATGGAACTGAATATACTTATTACCTCCACAATAATTTTGCAACGGGTTTAAAATCTGCTTCAAGTTTTATTAATGGAGAAAAATCGGGTAAGGAAACTTTGTATTTTCCGAAAGGTGAGATTTCTTATGAAACTAATTATCGCAATGGTTTGAAAGATGGTGAAGAAATAGAATTTTCTGAAAATGGAAAGTTGAAAAACAAAAGAACATATAAAGAAGGAGAATCATTTAATGGAAATTTTAATGAAAATGTAGGCGAACTTATTGTGAATTTAAATTATGTAAATGGCATTAAAGAAGGAGAAGCAATCGCAAAAAATGAAGATCAACAAATTGTAGCAAAAGGAACTTATAAAAAAGGAGAACCGTACAATGGAATCTTTGTTGTTGAAACTGGCGATAATGTCGCGGAATTAATTTCAGTAGAAAATTTTAAGAAAAAAGGTTTGCAGAAAGTTTTCAGCTACAGATTAGAAAATTTACAAAAAACCTATACTGTCAAAAATGAAAAGCTAGACGGAATGACTACTTTTTATGATGATGGAAAAATCGTAGGAACTTTAGAGTATAGAAATGATGAGCCTTACAATGGAACTTTAGTTGGCGACGATAAAACTTCAGTTTTCAAAAACGGAAAACTTACTGAAGAGGTGTTTTTTGAAGATCGTTATAATAAGGATAACATTAAAAAACAAAAACTATATGAAAACGGAATTTTGGTAAAGGTTAAAGATTATTCTTTTACAATCTCAGAAAAGCCACAGGGTTCTTACGAAGGTGTTTTTAAAAATGGAAAACCTTTTTCAGGATATTTTGAAACCGAATACAGTCATGAGTTTAAACAGGTTGATTATTTTGAAAACGGAATTCCAAAATTTCAATATTCGAATGATTATCTGAAAAATATGGATAATTACAGACATCAATATTATGATATCAAATCAACTTATAAAGACGGAAAAATATTTGATGGCGCAGAATATGTATTAAACGGAAAACGATTTGTAATCAGGTATTGGAAAAACGGAGTCTTAAA
Organism: Chryseobacterium scophthalmum; assembly: GCF_900143185.1. Classification (NCBI taxonomy): domain Bacteria; kingdom Pseudomonadati; phylum Bacteroidota; class Flavobacteriia; order Flavobacteriales; family Weeksellaceae; genus Chryseobacterium; species Chryseobacterium scophthalmum. The sequence continues at coordinate 517,790 of NZ_FSRQ01000002.1, forward strand.
AAGTTTTGATTGGGATCTGTTTGCGATGCATTATTTTAACCGGATTCATTTTGAATTGAAAAATAATACAATTGAGATTAATGATATGCAGGCAAATAAAAAAGCAGTCATTAAAATTGAAGCTTCGCAAAAAGAATTTAAAAAGGAGCTTTTTATTGATGGGAAATCGGTTGATATTATTTCAAACAATCCAATAAATCAAAGTAATAAAGAAGGTGTTATTCTTTATTTTGAAGAAAACGGAAAAATAATTTCCAAGAAAATGGATGCTGTAGATCAGTCTATACAACCGAGCGAAGGAACTGAATTGTTTTATAAAGCTTATATTTCTATTGATGAGGCTTCTTCTGTTCAGGAGGTTTTCAATAAATTATCAGAAAATATTCTTGGCAATAAATTGATGGAAGAAACGGATGAAAACCGAATTGTTGCAGGATTACAAACTGACTCTTCAGGAAAACCAAAAGACGGAATTTTAATTACGCCAACTCAAAACAATACTTATACTTTACAATTATATCTGAAAGGAAAGTTGATGAAAACCGTAGAGAAAATATCTTTCGATAAAGTAGAAGAAGAAATCAGAAATATAGAAGAATAACCTTCGACTTCGATCAGGCAAAAAGTGTTTAAGAATTAAGTTGATTTTTAAAGATGTCACATTGAGCTAAGTTGAAGTGTCGTTGCTGATTAAAGCTTTCTCAATATGAAGAAAACTTATTCTCAATTTCTTTCGGAATAGAAGGGTTAATCTTAACTTTAAAAAACTTTTTAATGAGCAGTCAGTTTTTCTTGCTGAATGCTTAAATTGTTGATTTTTAACATTTTAAATTATTAAAAATAATTTTCGTAACTTAGCAGACTTTTTATAAAAATTTTAATATATGACAAATTCTAGAGCAAGAGAAACCACCGAGGCAATTGAAAGACTATACATATCTATGAGACACCTGTTTTATAGAGGTTTTTTTAAGCCGAGTGGAGTTTCTGGAGAAAGCATTAGAAGTTTGTTGAAGACGATCAATCCGGAAATTTACGGTACCATGAGCATTCCAAGCAAATTGGAATTGGATGGTTTGATGTATGTTTTAGACAGACTTCCAGAAGGTATTGAAGAATGCGCTTTCATTCATCTTACATCAGACGAAGGTTTTGATAAAGGAAGTTTCGAGCCAATCGTTCCTAAAAAGAGAAGAAGAAACTGTTACCGAATCGATGAGCACCAAATGAATATTGAAGTTCTTTTGGGTCGTTCAGAAATCTATGATATTCTTACGCATTTAACATTCTTATTTATAGAAGCAGATAAAATTCGTAACCTCGCATTTATTCAGGATGAAAACTGGAAGCCGACAAGAGCTTTCAAAATCATCGAAGAAGTGGTAAAAGGGGAGAAAAAATTCAGCAGAAGAGAAAAAGAAGTGGCGTTAATTCATCTTTCTTCTTTAATAGGAAGAACTTTTGATGAAACTTTAAATGCTTACAATACTTTTGGCGATGATGAAAATCCAGACAGGTTATTCAAAATTATTTACCATTTAGGAAAAGTAAGTCTTGAAGATGCTAAACAAAGCAGAGAGAGAGAAATTTATTTCAGTGCAATTCTTAAAGAAAGAGTAGGACACCATTATTTTGGAGAAAAATGGGCGAATAAAGTGAAAGAAGTTTTATTTGAAAATGATCTTCACATGCGTCCGTTACATATTATTTCGGCAAACATGCATTCCGTAAAAAATATGCTGTACGGGAATGATGCTTTAAAGAAAAAAGATACTAAAGAAGTAGATTACAAACTTTACGGAGATATTTCAGACAAAAAAGATCTTCGTGATAAAGTTTCAAAATACGCTTTGGAAGAAGGTTTAATTTACATCAACGATAAGAGCGGAAGTAATATCGATGTTCAGATCATTGATCTAAGCAAAACAAATCTTAAAAATACTCCTTTCGGACATTTGAAATATGACGGAGATGATGTAATTATGGTTTTCGATTATGCATTTGGCGAACAGGCTTTTGAGGTAATGGATGAATTGTTGAGACCTTTCGAGCAAAAAGGCGAAGTCTATATGATGAAGGTAAAATCAGTTTCTATTATGGGGAAAGCCGGAATTCTTGAAGGTGGAAAAGGAGACATCATGATCCCTACTTCTCATATTTTTGAAGGAACGGCAGATAATTATCCTTTTGAAAACGCTTTGAAATTGGAAGATTTTAAAGATGATGAGTTAAAAGCTTTTGAAGGACCGATGATTACCGTTTTGGGAACATCCCTTCAAAACAGAGATATTCTTCAGTATTTTATGAATACTTCTTGGAAAGCAATTGGTCTTGAAATGGAAGGTGCACATTATCAGAAAGCAATTCAGGTAGCATCAAAGATCAGACATCACATTGCGCCGGATCTTTTTGTGAGTTACGCTTACTATGCTTCAGATAATCCTTTAGAAACAGGAGCTACACTTTCTTCGGGAGGTTTGGGATTGACAGGTGTAAAACCAACTTATCTGATTACTTTAAGGATCCTTGAAAAGATTTTACAAAGCGGAAAGAAAGAAATTACTGCTAAAAAATAATTTATTTTTAAATTAAATATGAACCTCGAATGTTTTGCATTTGAGGTTTTTTATTTAACCACGAATAGCAAAAATATTTTTCACAAATGACACTAATTTATTTGTGCTAAAAATTGTGTTTCTTAATTTGTGACATTTATAATTATTAGCCTTGTCAAGGTTCAAAACCTTGACAAGGCTTCTTGAAAAAAATATACGCAGTCATCTGTGAAAATCTGTGCAATCTGTGAGAGATTTAAAAAATATTATCTTTAGAAATCACAAAATTTAAAACAATGAGCACAACTTCACAATTAAGCAAAAGATTTCGAGAAGTTTTACTGGATGGAAAATGGATTGCCAATACCAATTTTAAGGAACAGCTTTCAGATGTTACATGGGAACAGGCAACTACAAAAATTGATTCTTTAAATACAATTGCAATGCTCACTTTTCATATTGATTATTACATTGCAGGATTGGTGAATGTCTTTGAAGGAGGTGATTTGGAAATCAAAGATAAGTTCAGCTTTGATCTTCCTCCGATTGAATCTCAACAGGAATGGGAAAATCTTTTAAATAAACTTTGGCAAGATTCTGAAAAGTTCGCCACTTTATTAGAGCAAATGCAGGATTCTAAATTAGATGAGGTTTTTGTTGATGAAAAATACGGAACTTATTTAAGAAACATCGACGGGATGATCGAGCATGCTTATTATCATTTAGGTCAGATTACTTTGATTAAAAAGATGATTTTATCTAAATACTAATAACACGAATGTTTTCACTAATGACGCAATTATTAGTGTCTATTTGTATTTTCATTTGTGATATTTGTGTTTAATCTAATTTAACAATCAAAACTAAAACTCATCTAAACTTCAACGAAAAACCTCATCAACGCTCCGTATTTGAGGTTTTTTCAAAAATTACCTACCTTTAGAAAAATAAAATTTATCAATGAGAAAATCGTTTATCATCCTTTTTGCATTTGTTATTTCGCAGTTTCAGGCACAGCAAAACGCCTATTACCAGCAAGCTGCACAATATAAAATGGATATCGACGTCAATGCAGAACAATTTACTTATCAGGGAACTCAAACTTTAAAATACCGCAACAATTCGCCCGACGAACTCAATGTCGTGTATTTCCATTTGTATTGGAATGCTTTTAAGCCTAATTCAATGATGGATCAAAGAGTGGCTTCACAAGGGAAAAATGGAGATTCTAGATTACAAAAAGATGGAATTTCAAGATTGGCTTCAATTCCTAAAAGTGAAGAAGGCGCACAAAATATTCACTGGATTAAACAAAACGGAAAAGAACTGAAATATGAAATTCAGGAAACAGTAATGAAAGTGTATCTGGATAAACCGATCAAAGCACATTCAAAAACAACTTTCACCATGGAATGGGATGCTGTGATTCCTCAGCAGATCAGAAGAGCAGGAAGAAACAATAAAGAAGGTGTTGATATGACGATGACGCAATGGTATCCGAAAATCGCAGAATATGATTATGACGGTTGGGCAACTTTCGATTATGTGGGAAGAGAATTTCACGCGCCGTTTGCAGATTTTGATGTAACGATCAAAATTAATAAAGATTATGTTGTTGGAGCAGGAGGTACGCTTTTAAATCCAAAAGAAGTAAAAGGGTATGATGCATCAGCACAGATTAAAGCTGATCAAAATAAAGCAACCTGGAAATGGACCGCCAAAAATATGCTCGATTTTGCCTGGGCTGCAGATAAAGATTATTCGGTAGAAAGTTTTGATGTTCCTCAAGGTCCGAAAGTATATTTTGTGTATCTGAAAAATGATAAAACGAAAGCTTGGGGTGAAGCAAAATCCTATGTCACCAAATATTTCCAGATTATGAATTCTAAATTTGGGAAATACGCTTATCCTTCTTACGCTTTCATTCAGGGTGGCGATGGCGGAATGGAATACGGAATGTGTACCATGATTTTGGGTGAAGCAAAAAACATTGAGGATTTGATGGGCTTAATGGCTCACGAAGGTTCTCACTCTTGGTATCAGCAAATGTTAGCAACTAACGAACCTGTGAGACCGTGGATGGATGAAGGTTTCACAAGTTATGCAGAAAGCTACGTGATGCATCAGTTATTTCCGCCGAAAGACAACAGACCGAATGCTTTCGTTGAAAAGATTGATGCTTATAGAAAGTTTCTAAAAAAACAAATTGAAGAGCCTGCAGTTTGGTTAGGCGATCATCACGACAACGGAACAGCATATTCTTATGCAAGTTATGTGAAAGGTGAATTGTATTTGGTGCAATTAGGATATATTGTTGGAGAAGAAAATTTATCTAAAATCATGACCGAATATTTCAGAGAATGGAGCATGAAACATCCTACCGATAGAGATTTTCTTCACATTGCACAGAAAGTTTCGGGAATGGATCTGAAATGGTTTCATCATTATTGGATCAATACGACCAAAACCATTGATTACGCAATTAAAGACGTTCAATACGGTGACAAATCAACAACGATCACTTTAATTAATAATGGTCAGATTCCGATGCCTATTGATTTCTCTGTGATGACTGCAGATAAAAAAATGGTAAATTACCAAATTCCATTAAATATGACGCATGCATGGAAAACCGAATATACTTTCGGACCGTTCACGACGTTACCATACTGGCCGTGGACGCAGAAAGAATATACGTTTACCATACCTTATAACAAATCTCAATTGAGCGTTTTAGGAATAGATCCTAGTCAAAGATTGGCAGATGTGAATCCTGAAGATAATTTTGTTGAAGTGAAATAACTTTTAGTTTAAATAAATAATAATCAATCCCCGAAGAGTTTTTCTTTGGGGATTATTTTTTGATAAGTTTGTATATTAAAAATCTATAATTAAAAATGAAAATTTTCCCTTCCAGTATTTACGAATTTAAGCTTAATGATAGTAAAGAAAAAACTTTAGAAAGATTAAAGAGAAGAACAGAAACTTCAGAAAAAAGTATCTCAACATTTATAGATAAGTCTTTTACAGGAAACATAAATCAGAATAAATTTCAGCTTTTTTTATCGAATATTGGAGGAGGCTCGTTTTGTAAATTGACAGGATTTTTGGATGATTCTGAAGGAGAAGTCTTGGTAGAAATCAAACGCAACTTTAAAATGTTACTATGTGTTTTGTATTTTCTTCCTATTTTAGGTTTGATCATTGAATTGATTTCAAATTCTAAAGCATTTCATCTCATTTTACTTTTAGTTTGTCCTTTGCAGATTTTAGCAATAAGATTTATTTTCATTGGTGTCTTTTTTAAAGTTTCATCCAGACAGGTTTTGGCAAGATTTTCAGATGTCCTTGATGCGGGTGCGATGATTAAGAAGTGATTTGTTTCTATATTAGAGAAAAATAAATTATAGAATGAAAAAGATAATTTTTTTGATTTTAATATTTCTATCAACTCAAATTTTTTCTCAAGGGATTACTAAAGAAAATTGTGATGGATATTTAAAACAAACAGGTTTAAAATATTTAGAATGTATTTATAAGTTTGAAAAAACGGATTCAAAAGATAAAATTTATCAATTCTATAAGTGGTCTGCATTTGGGAAAACAATTTTCACCAATGTCGAAAAAAGAAAATCTGGGTATTTTTTGACTTCTCATGAGTTAAATCAGCCAATTTATAACGAAAAAACATCTGAGTTTGAATATCCTATTACTGTATGTCAAAACAGAAAGCTTACCGAAAAAGAATTCAAAAATTTTGAAAATATTCTAAATAAGAATAAATTTTGGGAAAAGCAGACTTATAATTTGAAACCAATCTGTACAGACGGATTCGGAATTGTTTTCCAAGCGCTTCATAATGGAGATTACAGGAATTATTCTAACGGTAACTGTGCTGCGCAAAATGAGTACTTAAATGTATTGTATGCTGAAATTAAAAAACTTTTAAAACTATATTAGTGATGAAAACCTATACTTACTCTATTTGCCATCCGGATAAAAAAGAGATTGAATATAAAAAAGAAATACTCTCGCCGAAAAATGTTTTAGACATAGCAAAGAACTATCCTTGGATGGAGCGGTTGAAATTTTCAGACAGCCTAGATCAGGAATTGGTTTATTACAATCCGTCGTTAGATTTTACATGCATTCAGAATGGGAGATCTTTTTGTTTAACATCGGATTATAATAAAGAAGAGGATTTAGAGTTTTCTTTATGGTATAACAGACCTAAAAATGTAAAAATCTTATTCGGTCTTTTGGGAAGGCGAGAAAAAATGGCTCTTGATGTGGTTTACTCAATTGATTTTGAAACTTCGTTACAACATCTTCAGTATTTTATAGATGGAGAATATGATAAAATTGAAAGTCTTTTTCTTAAACGTTAATTATCGGAAATTGCAACTATCCCCATATTTAGTGACAAATTCTGTAACATTTTTAAACTTTTCTTTACTAATATTCAAAAAGTAAATTATGTTTAAAAGATTTTTGAAGTTGGAATGGAAAAGTTTTTTTAGAGGATCTTCGGTAGGGATCAATCTTGCCATGAAGATTTTCAGAATTATCGGGATTTGCTTCTTCATTTTATGGCTTGCAATGATGTCTTTTATTGCGTACTTCTATGTACAGGAAGAAATGAAGGAAGATCCGTTGAAGGTTATTTCGCGTTTTATGATCATCGGCTGGTTGATCGATCTGGTTTTCAAATATATGATTCAGCAGATTCCGACGCAGAATATCAAGCCTTTTCTTACGCTGAATATTCCTAAAAAAGTCGTTGTTAATTATACTTTAATTAAAACATTTCTTACGCCACTGAGTTGGTTTAATTCTATATTTATTGTAACCTTTTGCGGGATTTTGGCTTTCAATGGTTATGGTTTTCTGGGGATTTTCACTTGGTTTATAGGTGTTTCTTCGTTGTTTTACCTTAATAATTTCATCAATCTTTTATTTAATGATAAAGAAAATATTGCAATCGGCGTAGGAGTTCTGATTGCTGGTTTTGCCGCTTTAAATTATTATGAAATTGTTCCTGTTTTATCTTACTCAGAAAAGTTTTTCTATAATCTTTACGAGAGACCTTATTTTGCGGTAGTTCCAGTAATACTCTTTTTCAGTCTTTGGAAGATCACCTTTAATTACATCCGAAAAAGCTTTTATCTGGATGAAGGTCTTGAAGCTAAAAAAGAAATCGGAAAAACCGAAAACATTGCTTTCCTTAATAAATACGGAGCCATCGGAACTTTTATCAATAACGATATTAAAATGCTGAAACGTAATAAAGTCACAAAAGGCGTTCTTATCGGAAGTTTTATGTTTATTTTTTACGGACTTCTGATGTTTTCTAATGACATCTACAGAACACCAACCATGATGATGTTTATGGGGCTTTTTGTAACGGGAGGTTTCCAGTTTACTTTCGGGCAAAGGGTTCCGGCTTTTGACAGTGCATATTATCCGTTGATGATGACGCTGAACGTTCCTTATAAAGAATACCTTAAAGGAAAATGGTGGCTGATGAATATTGTTACTGCAATTTCGATTGTCATTGCTTTGTTTTACGCCTATTTTGGCTGGAATGTTTACTTCGCATTTTTTGCTGCAGGATTATATAATATTGGTGTGAATTCTCAATTTACACTTTGGTCGGGAGCGTACAATAAAAATTTAATTGATCTTAATTCTAAAGAAAAAAGATTCGGACAAAAAAATACAATCACTTTCAAAGCATTTATTTTAATGATTCCAAAAATGCTTTTACCAATGGCTGTTTACGGATTGATGAATTATTTCTTCGGAATTTCTGTTGCCGTAATTTCTGTCGGAATTTTAGGTCTTTTAGGATTTATCTTCCGTGAAAAAATATTCGATATTATAATTACAAAATATAAAACTGAAAAGTACAGCACTTTGGAAGCGTTCAAAAAAGATTAATTTTTGAAGACCCAAGGCAAAAGTTAAAAGAGCCAAGTTTAAAAAATTAAATATAAGACTTTGGGGACCTCGAAGAGGTCAAACTGAAATAGCCGTGGGTGGAACCCATGGTAATTGAAATGTAAATTAATTATTTAATATCATCACCCATAATCAAACATTCAACAACATGATTACAATACAAAATTTAAAGAAAACTTACGGTACAGCAACCGTTCTTAATATAGAAAATCTTGAAATTACTAAAGGCGAAACCTTCGGTTTGGTAGGAAACAACGGAGCCGGGAAAACAACGCTTTTCAGCTTAATGCTTGATTTGATTCAGCCTACAACAGGATTTGTAAGCGTTGATGGCATTAAAGTAAACGAATCTGAAGCCTGGAAAAACAAAGTCTCTGCCTTTATCGATGAAACCTTTTTGATTGGATACCTTACTCCTGAAGAATATTTCTATTTCATCGGCGAATTGAGAGGGCAGAATAAAGCTTCTGTAGATGAGTTTTTAAAGCAGTTTCATGATTTATTCAACGGCGAGATTGTAAATGCAGGAAAATATGTTCGTGATCTTTCAAAAGGAAATCAGAAAAAAGTAGGAATTGTCGGTGCGTTAATCGGAAAGCCTGAGATCATTATTTTGGATGAGCCTTTTGCTAATCTTGATCCTTCTACACAGATCAAACTTAAAAATATGATCCGTGATTTTGCAAATGAAAACGGAGTAACATTTTTAATTTCGAGTCACGATCTTGCGCATACCACAGAAGTTTGTAATAGAATTGTGGTGGTAAATAAAGGCGAAGTTGTACGTGATATTCAGACAACTCCTGAAACATTACAAGATCTTGAAAAATATTTTGCAGATCAGGTGAAGCCTGTTTCTAATGTGGTGAGTGTTGAGTAATTTGTAAAAATAAATTCTTATTTTTATGAAATCTTAATCACAATACCATGAAGATTTTAAACCTGATTCTTTTTTGCGGAATCTTTTTTATTCCTTTAAAAATATATTCTCAGTCTAATTGCAATATGTCGGTGACGTATTCTGAAATGGCTTTTGAAAAATTTAAAAACGCTTACAAGTCAGATAATTTAGATAATGCGAAAGTCTTTATCAAAAAAGGGGTAGAAGATGCCGAACAAGCTTCTGCATACGCTTTGATTTGCGATTGCCCTTTAGCGAAGAATTATGCTTTAAATGCTGTTACCTTCGGAATAAAAGCAAGTAAAGCTGAAAATTTGGACGAAGCCAAAAAGCAGTCAAAAAAAGCGATGGATATGTCTTTGGATGTAATGACAGCAACACCTAATTGCAACCAGGACAAGAAATAAATATTGAATGACCACAACCTGTAAAAATTGCGGACATATTTTTGAAGGAAGATACTGCAATCATTGCGGTCAGTCTGCAAATACGCATCGAATTGATGCTAAATTTCTTTGGGAAGATATCGAGCACGGTCTTCTGCATTATGATAAGGGAATTCTCTACACCGCAAAACAGCTTTTCCTGAAACCTGGATATATCATCAAAGATTATATCAAAGGAAAAAGAGTTCACCACTTCAAACCGATTTCTCTGTCGATTGTTATGGCAACGCTTTACGCATTGGTGTATCACTTGACAAATGTGAATCTTGTCGTTAAAGATAACGGAACTTCAGGAGCTGTTTTTGAAGAAATTTTAGAACATTATTATTGGTTTGTCTTTATTACCATTCCTATTTTTGCTTTAAGCACAGCGGTGTTTTTTAAGAAAGTAGGATATAACTTTTGGGAATATTTTATTTTTGAAGCACTAAAGGTTTCGCAGCGATTGATTGTGCATATCTTGTTCTTACCCATTATTTTACTTTTTAATGATCCGGTTGCAACAAATTTTATTGTTAAATTATTATTGTTCATTGATCTTGCTTTAATTTTCTGGACCAATTTGCAGTTCTTTAATCATCTTCCTAAATTCAAAGTATTTTACCTTACCATATTCAGTTACTTGTTATATTTGTCAATAACGACGGTGCTTTTAGCCCTGTTTATTCTTGCTTTTTTTAGAGAGTAATTCCTTGTTCAAGTTAATTTAAAACAATTTAATGACGTGTTTTTTTAATGTTGTTTAAAAAAAATAAAAAAGTTTGTAACCTTTTCAAAATTTCACTGTCTTTACTATAGAAACAGAATAAACCATGAAGCTTTTGTTTAAAAATAAAAAAGAAGATTTGCTGAGCCGGCTGAAGAAGCAGGATCCTGCTGCGCAGAAAATCTTTTATGACCAAAGTGTAAAAAAATTCCTGAGTGTGGCAAAAAGCTACGTCAGCGATTTGTATCAGGCGGAAGATTGCGTGATCAAAGCATTTTGTAAAATTTTTAAACATATCGAAAGCTTTCGCGGTGAAGGAAATTTTGAAGGATGGGCAAGAAAAATTGTAGTCAACGAATGTCTCAATTTTATCAAAAGCCGTAAGACAGTTTTCTATCTGGATGATGTTCACGCCTCTGTTTTGGAAGATTTACACGAAGAGGCAATAGATTTTGATTTTAATGCTCAGGAACTTTTAGATCAGCTTCCGGATGCGTACAGAATGGTTTTCAACCTTTATGTGATTGAAGAATATTCGCATCAGGAAATTGCAGATACGCTAAATATTTCTTTGGCAGTAAGCAAAACCCAACTCTTCAGAGCAAAAGAAAAATTGAGAAAGATCTACTTTCAACAACAAAAAAAACTGAAAAATGAACACGTTTAAAAATAATTTAGAATATCAGATCAAAAAGCAAATCGATGAGCGGGAAGTCGCTCCGTCAAGAGATCTGTGGTCGGAAATTCAGGCTCAAACTGAAAATACAGGTTCAAAAAAATCTAAACTGAACTGGGTTTTGCTTGCCGCATGTTTTGTTTTGGTATTTGGCTTGGGAGTAGTTTTGTTTTTTAATAATGAAGCCGAACCAAAAATACAGGTTGCTGAAACGGTTAAAACTCCTTCTTTAAATAAAGAAAGTACAATAACACAACCTGAAAAAATAAATTCACAGGAAACTATTGTAAAAGAAGATCAGGGAAAACTGACTCAGATAAAAAATAGTTCTTCGGAAGAAAAAATAGTTCCTGTAAAGAATAATTTACCATTAATTAAAGAAAATCCTTCAGGAATTGCTTCTCAGATAACACTGAATCCGCCAACGAAAATTATGGCAAAATCTGATTCTGCGAAAATTCAGAAGAAAAAAAGATATGTAGATCCTTCTACACTGCTTTTCTCGGTAGAGCATAAAGATGTCATCGAAAAATCTAAGGATGGAAGCAATGTTGCGACGATCGACCTCAATACAAAATAATCCAATTTAAACTAAAAAATATAATATCATGATTAAGAAATTTATCATCACAGGAATGTTGTGCCTTGTTGCGACCTCAATAAATGCACAAAGAAAATCGTTAAGTTTAAATCTTCAGTCAAAAGAAGATACTACGGTAAGCCCGATTGTAAAAGAGAAAGTAGAAGAGTACGCTGCGAAAATCAATACCATTATTCAGGAAGAAAAGAAACAGATGGAAAGTGAATTGTTGATTCTGCAGGCTAAAAATTTAGATAAAGCAGAATTCGACAAGCAAAAAGCTCAGGTTGCAGACAGCTATTCTCAAAAAATTGATGCAAGAATTGAAAGCTTAGGATTTGATTTAGATCAGGTAATTCAGAAGCAGGTAAGATATTCTCTTTTGAATTCTGATGTAACTTCAAACGAAGAATTAAAAGAAAAATTATTGAAGAAGTTCCGTCCTACAAAAAATCTTGATGGATATTTCTCTTACGGAATCATGACGTTGACGAATGATAAAGCAGATAATGATTTAGATAAAAATTTGGGTTACGCCAATAATCTTGAATTTGGTTTGAAATTCAATTATCAATTCAGCAGAACCAGTCCGTGGGGATTGATTTCAGGTTTAGGTTTTTCCTGGAGAACCGTTCGTACAGATAACAATATGATTTTTGCAAAACAAAACGGAGATGTTTTTCTTACAAAATATGAAGGAAGTCTTGATAAAGCTAAATTAAGAACTGGCTACATTATGGTTCCGCTGGGTTTTCAATATAATTTTTCCAAGCTGAAAAGTGCAGGAATGGATGTTCAGTACAGACCTTATTCAGACGGTTTCAGAGTGGGAGCGAATGTTTATGGCGGAATTAAAATGGCATCGAATAATATTGTGAAAGGAGATAGTCAGGGTTTCAGAGATAAATCAAATTATCAGGTAAATCCTTTTGTTTACGGAGCGCAGTTTACGCTTTCTTATGATAATCTTTCTCTTTTCGTGAAAAAAGATTTCAGCAATTACTTTAAAGACTCTTATTTTCCAAACGACAAAGCTTTGGTTTTCGGAGTTGCTTTGGGATGGTAATTTAAGCTAACAAATAAATAATGAAAAAAGCTTTAGGATTAATTTGCTTGTTGTGTTTTGTGCTGAATGTAAATGCACAAAAGTTGAAAACTTCGCAGGACAGTACAAAAGTATTTTATGATAAAATTTTTAAATCTTTAGAAGTTGCGTATCTATATAAGAAAGATTACGATTGGAAAAAATTAAAGACTGAGACCTTTAAAAACCTTGAAACGGCAAAAGATTTTAAAAGTTCTTTAAAAGAAGTGAAGGTTTTATTTGAGAAAATTGGGGCAGATCATTCTAAAGTAACTTATCAGGGGAAAAATTACGGTCCTTCAGTAGAAATTTCGTGGGAAAATTTTAACAAGCAATGGATGACAAAGTTTGCTACTAAACCACAATTCGAAGCAAAAGTTTTAGATGAAAAGTATGGTTATATTTTGATGCCAAGTATTTCATTTAATGATTTTAGTTCTGAAAATGTTCATAAAATTGCTCAGCCTTTATATGACAAAATAGCAGAATTGAAAACGAATAATAAATTGGAAGGTTGGATTGTAGATCTTCGTTTTAATACAGGTGGAAATTCTACACCAATGTTGTTAGCTTTATATGATTTGTTGGGAGATAATGTGGTTTGGGGAACTCTTGGTATAGATAAAAAGTTGATTAACTCGACTAAATTGAATAAAGGAGTTTACGATCAGGGAGAAAAGAAATCGGCTTATATAAAACCCAAAGGTGAGTTGATCGATAAATCTAAAGTTGCTGTACTTATTGGTGGATTAACGGCAAGCTCAGGTGAAGTGACCGCTTTAGCTTTTAAAGGAAGATCAAACACAATTTTTATAGGAGAAAAAACCTTAGGAAAAACTACTTCCAATATGGTTGTAACACTACCTTTTGATGCAATAATGCCAATGAGTACAGGGTATGATTGTGATAGAAATGGAAATTATTACAAGCAAATACCTCCGGATATTATCATTTCGAAAGAAGATAATTTTGATGATTTAATGCAAGACAAAAACATTCAGGAAGCCATACAATTTTTCACTAAAAAATAATTTCATGACAAACTAACGAATATCTCAATTTGGCATAAGAATTGAGTAATAAAAATCAACATTCACATTAACAAACAAAAACACTCCGCAGAATCTTCTACGGAGTGTTTTTGTTTTATGTTGTGAGCCTTATTTCAAGCTTCCCACCATGTCTTCTGGTTTTACCCATTCGTCAAATTGTTCAGAAGTTACAAAACCAAGATTGATAGCTTCTTCTTTTAAAGTTGTTCCGTTTTTGTAAGCTGTTTTAGCAATCTTTGCGGCGTTTTCATAACCAATATGCGTGTTTAATGCGGTTACCAACATCAAAGATTTGTCAACCAGTTCTTTAATTCTTTCATGATTCGGCTCGATTCCCACTGCACAATGGTCATTGAATGAAATACATGCATCGGCAATCAATTGGGCTGACTGTAAGAAATTGTAAGCCATTACCGGTTTGAAAACATTCAGTTCATAATTTCCCTGAGTTCCTGCAAAAGAAATTGTGGTATCATTTCCTAAAACCTGTGCACAAACCATTGTTAACGCTTCGTTTTGAGTAGGATTTACTTTTCCCGGCATAATAGAAGAACCCGGTTCGTTTTCAGGAATATGAATTTCACCAATTCCTGAACGAGGTCCAGAAGCTAATAATCTTATATCCTGAGCAATTTTATATAAAGAAACTGCCAATTGTTTTAAAGCTCCGTGAGTTTCTACAATAGCATCATGAGCAGCCAAAGCTTCAAACTTATTTTCAGCAGTTACGAAAGGAAGGTTGGTGAATTTTGCAATATATTCCGCTACTTTTACATCATAACCTTTTGGAGTGTTCAATCCTGTTCCTACCGCAGTTCCTCCTAAAGCAAGCTCAGAAAGATGAGGTAGTGTGTTTTTCAACGCTTTAATGCCGTAATTTAATTGGGCAACATATCCTGAGAATTCTTGTCCTAAAGTCAACGGAGTTGCATCCATCAAATGCGTTCTTCCGATTTTTACAATGTCTTTAAAAGACACTGCTTTTTCGTTCAACGTATTTTTTAGTTTCTCAACTGCAGGAAGGGTTACTTCAACCACTTTTTTGTAAGCTGCAATATGCATCGCAGTTGGATAAGTATCGTTGGAAGACTGAGATTTATTTACATCATCATTCGGGTGAACTTCTGATTTGTCGCCTAAAGTTCCGCCATTATTTACATGTGCTCTGTTTGAAACCACTTCATTCACATTCATATTCGATTGTGTTCCAGATCCGGTTTGCCAAATCACCAAAGGAAATTGGTCATTCAGTTTACCGTCTAAGATTTCATCGCAAACTTTTGCGATCATATCTCTTTTTGAAGCCGGAAGAACTCCCAAATCCGTGTTGGTAAATGCTGCCGCTTTTTTTAAATAAGCAAAAGCTTCGATAATTTCGTGAGGCATAGAACCTTCCGGTCCGATTTTGAAATTGTTTCTAGAACGTTCTGTTTGTGCGCCCCAAAACTTATCTGCAGGAACCTGCACTTCACCCATGGTGTCTTTTTCTATTCTGTAATTCATTGTGATTGAAATATTTGTTTCTGTTTAGTTTTAAATTTTAATCATAAACTGAAAACACAAAAATTATCTGTTCAGTTTGTCATTCCGTAGGAATCTAAACGATTTACATTAAATTCTTTGCTGAGATTCCTGCGGAATGACAAACTCGATGTCTATTAATTAAAACTTTCTTGATTTTATGATTAAAAAATCTTCCTATAAAATTACTCAATAATAAAAAACCTCGCAATTTATAATCATTATAAATACGATGATAAGTCGCTGATTTTGCTCATGTTTTTTTTCGTAAGCCGTATTTTTGCACTGAAATAGAAAGTAAATGGATTTTAAATATCAAGATCCGTATCCAATTTTAAAAGATGATACGGAATACAAAAAATTGACTTCAGACTACGTGAAGGTTGAAAAGCATGGGGAAAGAGAAATTTTAACAGTAGATCCGAAAGGATTGGAATTGCTGGCTGAAGAAGCAATGGCAGACGTTTCTTTCATGCTTCGTTCTTCGCATTTAGAAAGTTTGAGAAGAATTATCGATGATCCTGAAGCTACGGATAACGACAGATTTGTTGCTTATAATTTATTGCAAAATGCTGCAGTTGCAGTGGAAGGTGCTTTGCCTTCGTGTCAGGATACCGGAACGGCGATTGTGATGGGTAAAAAAGGCGAAAATGTTTATACCGGTGTAGAAGACGGTGAATATTTAAGCAAAGGAATTTACAATACCTACCAAAAAAGAAACTTAAGATATTCTCAGGTGGTTCCTTTAACGATGTTTGATGAGAAAAATTCTGGTTCAAATCTTCCGGCACAAATCGATATTTATGCTAAAAAAGGAAATTATTACGAATTTTTATTCCTGACGAAAGGAGGAGGTTCTGCTAACAAAACTTTCCTTTATCAAAAGACAAAATCTTTATTGAACGAAAAATCTTTGGAAGCTTTTGTAAAAGAAAGAATTTCAGATCTGGGAACTGCGGCTTGTCCGCCTTATCACTTAGCTTTGGTGATCGGAGGAACTTCTGCAGAAGCCAATTTGGCTGCTGTGAAAAAAGCATCAGCAAAATATTATGACAATCTTCCAACTGAAGGAAATGAAGCAGGTCAGGCTTTCAGAGATTTGGAATGGGAAGCAAAAGTTCAGAAGATCTGCCAGGAAAGTGCCATTGGAGCACAGTTTGGTGGAAAATATTTAACGCATGACGTGCGTGTGATCAGACTTCCTCGCCACGCGGCTTCGTGCCCGGTTGGAATGGGAGTTTCTTGTTCGGCAGACAGAAATATTAAAGGGAAAATTACCAAAGACGGCATCTTCTTAGAGCAATTGGAGCAAGATCCGAAAAGATTTTTACCGGCAACTCCGCCACATTTGGAAGAAGCGGTTGAAATTAATTTGAATAAGCCAATGCCTGAAATTTTGGCTGAATTGTCTAAATATCCAATCAAAACAAGACTGAAATTAAACGGAACTTTGATTGTTGCGAGAGATATTGCTCACGCAAAAATCAAAGAATTATTGGATGCCGGAAAACCAATGCCTGAATATTTCAAAAATCATCCGATTTATTATGCAGGACCGGCAAAAACTCCGGAAGGAATGGCTTCAGGAAGTTTCGGACCTACAACTGCGGGAAGAATGGATGTTTATGTAGACGAGTTCCAAAGTCATGGTGGAAGCATGGTGATGTTGGCAAAAGGAAACAGAACGGCAGATGTTACCAATGCTTGTCATAAATACGGAGGTTTCTACATCGGTTCGATCGGAGGTCCTGCTGCAATTTTGGCAAAAGACAATATTTTGTCGGTTGAGGTAGTAGATTTCCCTGAATTAGGAATGGAAGCGGTAAGAAAAATTGAAGTAAAAGATTTCCCTGCATTCATTATTACCGATGATAAAGGAAATGATTTTTTTGCAAATCTTGCCCATTAAAATTTAGGATTAAAAGGTAGATGTAAGAATTTTAGAGTAGCAATTGTTATCTAATATCTAAAATCTAACTTCTAATATCTCGATTAATTAGTTTAAAATAAAAATAAATTGCAAAATTTAGGTTCTATATCTTTTGATGAAAAAGAAAAAAGCCCTACTTTTGCTTAAAATTTAAGAAACATGATGTTATCAGCATTTTGGCCGTTTTACCAATTCCTTTGGACAATTTATTTCGTATGTATGTTCCTTGTAGGATTCTGGTGTATCTTAATGTTTTTCGGTTTTATCATTCCTTTGTGGTTAACTGAAGGTTTGAAAGAATACTTTGGTAAAGTAAAGCCTTTTGATCCGGAACAGATCAGAAGTAAATTGCTTACTGAGCAAGAAGGTGTTGAAGTAATTTTCAGCCAGCCTAAAGGTCACGGTCCTTTCATTCACGAAAGCCACGGACACGATCACGGACATCATTAATTGATTGTCATTGCTTTCTCACACGAATTCCGAGAAAGTAATATCAAAGCAAAACAACATATATTAAACCACTAAATTTATTTTAGTGGTTTTTCTTTTTTATCCCAATCTCAGTTTTTCCGGTGATACTCCGAATTTTTTCTTGAAGGCTCGGGTGAAATTCTGAACATATTCATAACCGCATTCTATTGCAATTTCTTTAATCATAATTCTATTGTTGACGATCATTTTTTTTGCTTTCAGCATTCTGAGTTCTGAAATGTAATTTACAATAGTCGTTTGATATTGTTCTTTAAATTCTTTTCTCAACTTATTCTGATTGATACCTATTAATTTAGAAATCTCTTCAATTTTTAGATTTTTATGATAGTTTTCATCTAAAAATTTCTTGATCGTTTCAGGAGTTTTAGATAGATCTTCTTCGATATCTTTTTCATTAAACTGTTCGAATATCAGAATTAAAAGTTTGATAATTTTAGCTTCAATAAAGAGTTTCTGCATTATTCCTTTTTTAGAATATCCCAAAATCTCCTTTAAGATCATATGCATTTCCACCGTCATATTTGGTGGAGTCTGTTTATGAAGAAAAATAAAATTATTATTCTTCATGTTTTCCAGAATTTCTGCACTTTCAATAGTAGAATGAGGATCAATTAAATCAAAAATGTATTTATAATTGACCTGTATCTGAATGTATTTTAAAACTTCCTGATTTTCTGTCCATAATTCAGCTCTGTTTTCCGAAGAAGAATAATGAAGGATGTACTGATTCTTTTTGAATTTAAATTGAGTGCCACAATCTGAAGCCTGCAAATTGATGTTCGGACTCAGCAAAAACAACAAATTAAAACTAGATTCTCCTTCAACAAAATGAGATTGTAAGTAATTTTCATTCGTTGCATCTTCATTAAAAATCACTTTAATGTCCTCAGATTTAAATAGTAAGCCTCTTTTCGTCTGTTTCATTGTTCGAAGCGTTTTTGTTTCCATATTACTCAAGTAAGAGCCTGCATCCGATAAGTGAAAATTTGAAAATGATAACTAGGGATTTAAGATGCAAGTTACTTTTGCAAAAGTAAATTAAATTTAGAATAAATAAAAACAATATGTATTATGTTTAGAAATTTATATTCTTCAGTTGCAAAACTCTGTTTAAGTGTTTTTGTGCTATCGATTGCATCAAGTGATTTTGTAAAAGCTCAACAATGGCAAAATGTGGGCTCATCAGCGAATGTTTCTGCAGGCGGAAGCAGTTATAATAATTTAGTGATTGATAATGTAGGGAACTATTATCTTTCGTATTATGATGTTTCAGTTCAGAAAGGTTCAGTTCAGAAATTTAACGGAACTTCATGGTCTTATGTGGGAGGAAGTCCAGGAATTACCTCAAGTTATGCAACTTTCAATTCATTATCGATTAATTCTACGGGAACAGATCTTTATTATACCAATCAAGGAAATGGTTTAGAAGTTCGTAAGTTTAACGGTACTTCTTGGACACAATTGGCAAGCCCGACAACTTCAACGATTAATTATCACGCTTCAGCGGTTGCTCCGTCTGGAACATTGTTTACGTACAGCACTCAAAGTTCAGGAATTGTAAAAAGATTGGTGAATGGAGCTTGGGAACAAGTTGGAAATGCTGGTTTTTCTAATGGAGCCGCATTTGCGGAAATGGTCATTGGCACAAATAATAAAGTGTATACTTGTAATGTAGCGAGTGGAGTAAGGGTTTATGAAAATACAACAACCGCTACAACTTCTGATAATTGGAACTTGGTAGGTGGAAGTATTGTAGATGCATCGTCATCAGGTGAACAGTATACTTCGGATATTGCAATCGATAACAATAACAATTTGTATGTTGCCTATGTCTCAAACTCTGCAAATTCTAGAAAAGTAAATGTAAAGAAATTCAACGGCATTAGTTGGGAGCAGGTTGGGAATGCTTATTTTTCATCAGGAGGAGTTCAGCATGTTGCAATTGCAGTAACATCTGCAGGGAAACCTTATGTTGTAGCAAGTCGTTGGGAAGATGATAATTTTCTGAAAAACACTGCCTATCAATTAGATATAGCTACCAATACTTGGTCTACGTTTGGGGGTAATTTTATTTCTGATGATGAAGCTACTTATAACGATTTGGTGGTTGATAATGTAAATAATTTTCTTGTTTTAGCTTATTCTCAGGATTTTACAAAGGTTAAAAGAATTTCTATTGCCCCTTCAACTCCGGTTTGTAATAATACAGATCCGGGAACCAATCCGGGAGATGTTGGTTGTGTAACCTTTAACTATAGAGGTCAATCGGTCACTTACACTACGGTAAGAGGAACGGATGGTAAAATCTGGCTTCAGCAAAATTTAGGAAGTACAAAGGTGGCAACTTCACTTACAGATTCAGATGCATATGGAGATCTTTTCCAATGGGGAAGATGGGATGATGGTCATCAGCTGAGAAATTCATCTTTATCAGCTACAGCTCCTTCACCAAATAATCCTTCAGGGTTAAATGGAGGAAATGCAGCTTTCCATTCTGCGGCATATAATTCGTCTTCAAACTTTTGGTCTGGAGGAACTGATTCTGATACCTGGACCGCAGAAAACGCTTCCGCTGCAACGGCAACAAAGGGGGCAGACCCTTGTAAAGCAATCGGCTTAGACTGGAGACTTCCAACCGTTGGGGAAATTGACGCAGCTATGACCGCAGAAAATATTTCAGAATATAATTCGGCACTTTCAAGTCATTTAAAACTGATTCCTGCAGGAATGAAGGATTATAGCGGTATTTTCTCTCCTGGAACACGACTTTATCTTTGGTCTTCATCAGCATCACCATATACAGGATCTGGTCAACATTTATATATCAGTGGATTTCAACTTTATCTAACAGCGCAAGCAGAGATGCGGGAATGTCTGTAAGATGTATAAAAGATGTTACCACCGGATTGGGAACTTCAGAAATTAAAAAAGTAACCATCGGAGTTTATCCTAACCCAACCAATGGAATTTTAAATATTAAAACAGATTCTGAAGTTAATGCCGTAAACGTAACCAATGTTGTCGGGCAAAGATTGAAAATTCAGTATTCGAATAATCAAATTAATATGCAAAACTTACCAAGTGGAGTTTATATTGTAGAAATGATATTGAAAAACGGACAAAAAATTTCTAAGAAAGTAATTAAAAACTAACATTCATTTAATATTTGACTCGCTTTAGACGGTTGTTTCTTTTTGAAATTGCCGTCTAATACTTTTATATTCAGATGAATGACAATCATCATGTTTGATATGATAACTAAAAAATGGGAAATGATAACTCTTTGTTTGTTTTCAAGATTAATTTTGCCGAAAATTATAAAATAATTTAGAATAAATAAAAATAGAATTATTTATGTTTAAAAATTTACAATCAAAAATAAAAAGAATGGGAGCCGGATTTGGTGTCCTTTATATCGCAGTAGGTTTACTGAATGCTCAACAATGGGTTGATGTAGGTTCTGCAGGAAGTATTTCCACAGGTGGAAGTAGTTATAATAATCTGGCGATTGATGTACAGGGAAATTATTATGTTTCTTACTATGATGTTTCAGTTACAAAAGGCTCGGTTCAAAAATTTAATGGAACTTCTTGGTCATATGTTGGAGGAAATGCAGGAATTACAACTGCCACAGCAACCTATAATTCGCTTTCATTAGATACGTCAGGAAATGTATATTATACCAATCAATGGGGTTATCCCAACTCAGGAATGGAAGTAAGAAAATTTGACGGAACATCATGGAGTTTACTTTCTCTTCCATTTACAGATACAACAAATTATCAGGCATCAGCAGTGGCTCCGAATGGTATTCCGTATGTGTATGCATCTGTGGGTTCAGGAACTGTGAAAAGATTGGTTAACGGAGCTTGGGAACAAGTAGGTCCTACAAATATTGCAGGTGCAAATCCAACTCATGCAGAAATGGTTATCGGAACAAACGGAAAGGTTTATGTTTGTCATATTGCATCCGGAGTAAGAGTTTTTGAAAATAATTTAACAGCTTCTTCAACGGATGCGTGGTCTTTAGTTGGTGGAGCTTCAGTGGGTAGTGCATTCACAGAGGGTGCAAATGCAACTTCAGATATTGCAATTGGATCAGACAATACTTTGTACGTTATATATTCATCCACAGCAGCAAATAACAGAAGGCTGAATGTGAAGAAATTTGACGGAACAAACTGGGTGCAAGTTGGTAACGCCGATTTTGGAATTTCAAACGACTTGTATAATGTTTCTATTGCGGTTACTCCTTCTGGTAAACTGTACACTGTAGCAAGCGGATGGGCTGTAAATGGTGGGAAAAACACAGTTTACGAATTTGATTCAGCGAACAATACTTGGACAGCTTTTGGTGGAGATTTTGTATCAGATGGTACCGCTTTATATAATGATTTACAATATGACGCAGTAAACAATACTTTGGTCCTTACTTATTCTCAAAATGGAGTAAGAGTGAAGAGGGTTCAATTGCCTACTACAACACCTACATGTAATAACGCAGATCCCGGAATGAATCCAGGAGATACAAGCTGTGTAACTTTTACTTACAAAGGTCAGCAAGTAACTTACACGACAGTAAGAGGATCTGATGGTAAAGTTTGGCTTCAGCAAAACTTAGGAAGTAGACAAGTGGCGACTTCTATGGCAGATTCAGAATCTTTCGGTGATCTTTTCCAGTGGGGAAGATGGGATGATGGCCATCAAAACAGAAATTCTGCTACAACAACAGTTCCGACAATCAATAATCCTACAGGTCTTTCTGGTATTACATCATTTATTTTAGGAAATAATCCTGCGTGGTGGTCAACAAATGCTTCAAATGATCTTTGGAATGGAGCGAATACTTCAGCAATAACCTCAGAAGTAAGTGTTGATCCGTGTAAGGCAATCGGTGCAGGCTGGAAATTACCTTCTCAGGCAGACTGGGTTACTGTTGTAAGTGCAGAAGGGATGTCTAGTGCAGCAAATGCATTTACCAGCAAATTAAAATTACCTGCAGCAGGCTATAGAAGTCAAAGTTCAGGAGGATTCACTTATGTTGGTGAAAGAGGATATTATTGGAGCGGAGATGTAGCCAATTCTGGGGGGAAATATTTATATAATTCTACAGCTTTGGCTAATCCAAATTCTGGTGGACCAAGAGCTCAGGGTCAATCGATAAGATGTATAAAAGAGGTTACTACAGGCTTAGGAACTTCAGATATCAAAAGAAATGTTATTGGAATTTACCCCAATCCTACGAACGGAATTTTAAATATTAAAACAGATTCTGATATCGATAAAGTAAACGTTACCAATGTTGTAGGACAAAAAATGAATGTACAGTTTTCAAATAATACAATCAATATGCAACAGCTTCAGAAAGGAGTTTATATTGTTGAATTACAATTGAAAAATGGGCAGATAATTTCTAAAAAAGTAATTAAAAACTAATTCGGTTTTTAGAATTAAATACTGTTTCAAAAAAAGTAAAGGCTTAGATTATATAATCTAAGCCTTTTTATCAGCCAATATGTAGGCTTAATATTTTTACATATACTGTTCCAACAGTTGCGTCAATCGGTTCACGTCATGTACGCCGCTTTCTTTATATAACAATTCTCCTTTTTTGAAAACTGCTAAGGTAGGAACTCCACGCACTCCATACTGAGAAGCGATTGAAGGATATTGATCGACATCAATTTTTATAATTCTGGCTTTTTCGCCAACATTTTCTTTCACTGTATTCAGAACCGACGACTGTACTTTGCATGGTTGACACCAAGTAGCAAAAAAATCGATTAAGACCGGTCTTTCAGAATCTATTATTTCTTGGAATTTTTGTGACATCGTATTTCGTTTTTATTATTTTTCTTCCTGAATGGCTTTCACATTTTTCCAGGTGGTTCCGTCATAAACCTCAACTCCGTTTTTCTTCAAAATTTCTACAGCCTGATCCGCCTGTATACCTTTGTTGCAGAAAACCACTACTTTTTTTCCTTTCAGATTTTCAATATTATTTTGAAGTTCAGCCAAAGGAATATTCACGGCGTCTTTCGCTGTTGCCTCAGAATATTGTTCTGGAATTCTTACGTCAACCAAAACCATGTCGGAGCTTTTTACAACCTCCTTGATATTGGTTTTAATAGTATTGTCTGATACTGCTTTTGTTTTACAACTATTTAACGCAAATACTGAAATCAGAATTAGCGCACCTATTTTTACTTTCATCTACAATGTTTTAGATTGACATACAAAATCTGAAACAGGAAGTTTTTCTGTTTTTTTGATGCCGTTAAAACCGCCTTCTATTTCTGTGAAATTTCTGATTCCGTGTGAGTTAAGGATGCTTGCTGCAATCATGCTTCTGTAACCTCCTGCACAATGCAAAAAGAAATGTTCAGAATCATCAATGGTAGAAACCCAGTCGCTGATTGTATCCAAAGGTCTGCTGTAAGCGTTGTCGATATGTTCCGCTGAATATTCTCCGATTTTTCTTACATCAATCACTTTTGAATTTTCATTAAATGCTTCTGCAAATTCGGCAGGGGAGATTCTTTTTACTTCGTCGATTTCTTTTGTTGAATTTTTCCAGGCTTCAAAACCACCTTTTAAATATCCTAAAACATTATCAAAACCAACTCTGCTTAATCTTGTTATAACTTCTTCTTCAGTTCCTTCGTCAGAAACCAGTAATAAAGGATGTTTTACATCTACGATAAGACTTCCTACCCACGGTGCAAAATCACCTTTTAAACCGATATTGATTGCATTTGGAATATATCCTTTATGAAAATCTGCAGGTCCTCTTGTATCTAAAATCAAAGCTCCTGTTTCTTCAGCAAAACTTTCAAAATCTTCTACCGAAATAGGGTTTAAACCTCTATCCATCACCGTATCTAAGCTATCGTAACCACCTTTATTCATGGCAACATTCATCCCGAAATATTTGGGTGGCGCAGTTAATCCGTCTAAAACTTCTCTTATAAATGATTCTTTATCAGGCTGATTCAGCGCATAATTTGTTCTTTTTTGATTCCCTAAAATATCTACGGTCTCTTTCTGCATATTTTTTCCGCAAGCCGAACCCGCTCCATGAGCCGGATAAACCGTAATACTGTCATCTAAAGGAAGAATTTTATTGTGTAAACTTTCATATAAAATTCCTGCAAGATCTTCCTGCGTAACGCTTCCCGCTTTCTGAGCAAGATCAGGTCGCCCTACATCACCTAAAAACAAAGTATCTCCTGTGAAAATAGCAGTTTCTGTACCGTTTTCATCAATTAAAAGATAGGTTGTACTTTCCATCGTGTGACCCGGAGTGTGAAGTACTTTTATTTTGATCTTTCCGATTTCAAAAATCTGGTTGTCTTCAGCGATAATTGCTTCAAATTCAGGCTGTGCAGTGGGTCCGTAAACAATAGGAGCATTGGTTTTTTTACTTAAATCTAAGTGACCCGAAACAAAATCTGCATGAAAATGAGTTTCAAAAATATATTTTAAAGTGACATTGTCTTTTTCAAGACGGTCAAGATATGGTTTTACTTCTCTCAGCGGATCTATGATTGCTGCTTCATTTTCTGATACGATATAATATGCGCCTTGTGCTAAACAGCCTGTATATATTTGCTCAATTTTCATCTTTAGGGTGAGAATTTTTTTTGTTCTTTAATCTACAAAAATCGGATTTTATTTTTTAATACCCGCTAAAATAAAATATCTGTTGTAATAGAATAAATCTATAAAGTCTTATTTAGTCTAAATTATAAAATAATATCGGTGTTTTAATGCTTCTTATTTAGCTTTTCAATCCTTGAATTAAAAATTATTTTATGTTAAAGATTTGTTTAAATCAATTGAATACTATGTTTAGATATATGACTTTTGTCTTCAGTTATTACCAAAAAAGAACTTTCAAAGTAAAAAACTCAAGTGTATGTTCTTTTTTACTTTGAAAGTTTTGATAATGGATGATGTATAAGAATTAATTTTAGTTATCCAGTTGTTTCCAGGCAGACCCTGTCCAGCCGAAAAAATGCTGATCTTGAAAAACAATTGTTCCTTCACCACCATTTGGAATAGGAGTGACAGCGCCATCGGTCAAAGCATTGTCGGAATAATCTGTGGAAATTTTTAGAGCACCATCTATATCCAATGTCTCTGCGGGATCTATATTATTAATACCTATTTTTCCTGATGGTGCAGCTTCTGTTCCGGTAAGTTCTGTTCCGAAAATTGCACCTCCAATGTTGAGTTGATTGCTCCCAGAGCTAGAGGTTACATCTTGTTTAGCTCCGATAATGATATTATTGGTCGTACCATCTGCAATTTTATTTCCTGCTGTAAATCCGATTGCTATATTGTGGCTTCCTGTTTTATTATTGATGTTTGATAAAGTGCTGTGTCCGATCGCAATATTTTCATAACCTGTTGTATTAAAAAGAAGGCTGCTTTGTCCTACTGCGATATTTCCATTGCCTGTCGTATTCGCAACCATAGCGTTATTACCTATTGCTACATTTAAGGCTCCTGAAGTGCTATTATATAAATTGTAACTACCTACCGCAACATTATGTGTACCTGTGGTGTTTTTTGTCAAAACCTGATTCCCTAATACTGTATTACTGCTTTTATTACCTGTTCCCCTTCCTACGGTAATGTCATTCACGATTAAATCACCTCCTGTAATGGCTTTAATCTCATTCTTTGAATTTTTTGTATGATAAATTCGCACCTTTTCGGTATTATTAGTTTTCATTACAAAATCACTAGAATTTGTAGTTCCTATAAAATTATCTGCTGAAGCTGTGTTCCCAGAAATAGACCAATTGTTTCCTGTGTTTACTTTTTGCCAAACATCACCATCAAAATAGAAAATTCCTATACTCGTTACATTTTTTGTTTTGAGACTTACATCTGCAATATTTAATGGTGAGGTTACATATACAATAGCGGATTTTTGGTCAACGTTGTAAAGGCTATCCTTTGCTTTTAGTTCGGTTCCTGTAAGCCTTGGAACAATGACTCCATCAATTTTTGAAAAATCTGATGGAGTTGCCATAATGTCTAAGGTTGCTTTTGGGCTTTCGGTGTTTATTCCCACTTGGGCAATCGAAATAATAGAACCTAACATACTTATTATTAGTATTATTTTCTTCATTCTTTTTTATAAATTAAATTACAATACATGATAAATTACAAAAATCCATAATCAAGGTTTGTTTTTTTGAAGATGAGATTTTGAAATGACTTAGAGGTTTGCAAATTTAAATTACTGATAAACAGATTATGTGGTGTGATTTTGTTCTTGTGTGGTATTTATTTGATGAAAATCACAAAATATTGAAAATGTATAAAAATTAATTATTTTAAAAATTTATTTCGGTATCAATAAATAAATCTGTTTTTTTTGATTAGGAATGAAAGGTTGAATTCAAAAAAAAGTATTTTAAGTATACCCGTTGTGCATTTTGTAAATTAAATAATTGATATTTAAACGATTGTATTTCTTTTCTAAATGAAATGCCTTTGTTTATCTTAAAGAAAGCATTTATTGTAAAAACTTTGTCTGTCTTGGCGATTAAAAAAAGCACAAGGATATACAAAGAGTTTAAAAAACTGAAATAAAGTTGAACAAAGCCGTTTCACTTATTTTCGAAAAACAAAGATTCAAAATACACAACGGTTTCTAAGTATATAATTGTATGTTGTGTCACACAAGGTGATTCTGCATTTCTACATCACGTGACCTTTCATTACGAAACGCTTCAGGAGTACAGTACATATATTTTTTAAAATATTTGTTAAAATTAGACTTGTCTGAAAAACCTAATCTCCCTCCGATTTCGTTTACCGTAAGGTCGGTACTCTTTAGTAGCCTTTCTGCCTCCAAAATTATACGTTCTTTAATAATTGTTCCTGTAGACTTTCCAAATTTTGCTTTAGAAATTGTGCTTAGATAATGAGGTGTAAT
The DNA here is from genome assembly GCF_900143185.1 of Chryseobacterium scophthalmum. Classification (NCBI taxonomy): domain Bacteria; kingdom Pseudomonadati; phylum Bacteroidota; class Flavobacteriia; order Flavobacteriales; family Weeksellaceae; genus Chryseobacterium; species Chryseobacterium scophthalmum. The sequence continues at coordinate 545,649 of NZ_FSRQ01000002.1, forward strand.
ACACATTTCGTTTGCATATTCTTTTGGGAGTTTCCATTCTTTGAACTTCATGTCAATCAGTTCTTTAAAGTTTTGTGCCAATGTACTTTTATGGTTTTTTTTCAGTAAAATAGAATCGGTTCCTAGATTAAAATACCTTTTATACTTTACCAAGGCAGCTTTCAAATAAAGACAAATCAATTCTTTATATTCATTTTTAGACCTGCGATATTCGTTTTTAACAAGATTTGCCAAAGAAATCCATTCTTTAATAGAAGATGCATCAACATCTATATATGGTACATCTCCAAGATTTATCAGATCGCTTTTTATCTTTCGGTTTCCGGTATAGATATGATTGTAAAAAGATTTTGTAAAATTAATCATAAAACCCTTCGCGTTTTTTAATTCTTCCCAAGAATGTATTTGTCCGTAAGTCATTAAAAAAATACGATTTTTTTAATTTTATAGGAAATTGAATCGATTGTGTGAGAGCCAAATCCAGACTCAATGATTAACAATGAATAAAAATCATGACGATGATTATGCCTTAAGCTTTTTACATGAACTGAAAAATCTTCTAAGCTACAGATATTAAAACCTTCTAATTGTTGGATGGTAGGAACTAAATTATTTACCGAGTATGTACATAAGTCATTGCTTTCTTCCACTATCAAAATTTTTTGTTAAAGATGCAGGTTATTTACTTCGGCAATTTACTGATAAGTATTTTATCGACATTTAGAAAATTGAGAATTGATTTAAACTAATGATATTCAAATTCATATAGATCATTTAGCTATTTTTGTTTTTTTATAGAGTATTGCAATAATATAGTTGTTTTTTTAATATTCACTAAAAATCATATCTTTAAATCATAAAAATATCAAATGGCAGACAAAACAAAATTTATCGAAGAACTTTCTACAAGATATACTCCAAAAGGAGAACATATTATTTTAGGAAAAGGAATGTTGGATGGCGAAGTAGTTACTGAAGTCAATGTTACGATTCCTTTAAAAACTATCAACCGTCACGGTTTGATTGCCGGAGCTACCGGAACTGGAAAAACAAAAACACTTCAGGTTTTCGCCGAACAGCTTTCTCATGCAGGAATTCCGTCTTTGGTTTTAGATATCAAAGGTGATTTTTCGGGAATTGCAGAGGCGGGACAAATGAATTCTATCATTGAAGAACGATATGCAAAAACACAGCTTCCGTATAATCCGCAGGCTTTTCCTGTTGAATTGATGAGCATTTCGGGTGGAAAAGGTGTGAAATTACGTGCAACGGTTACCGAATTTGGACCTGTTTTGTTAAGCAAGATTTTAGAATTGAATGATACTCAGCAAAGCATCATGTCGATTGTTTTTAAATATTGCGATGATAAAGGTTTGCCTTTAATTGATTTAAACGATTTAAAGAAAGTTCTGCAATATGTAACCGATAATCCGCAAGGTAAAGCAGAATTGTCTGCCAATTACGGTTCTATTGCTCCAGCTTCTTTAGGGGCAATGTTGAGGTCAATTGTTGCTTTAGAGCAGCAAGGTGCCGCAGATTTCTTTGGTGAACTGAGTTTCGATGTTCACGATTTGTTGGAAACACGTGATGGAAAAGGTGTTGTCAATATTTTAAGAGTTGCTGATATTCAAAACAAGCCACAACTGTTTTCAACATTTATGCTTTCGCTTTTTGCTGAAATTTATATGAGTTTCCCTGAAGAAGGTGATAGTGGAAAACCAAAATTGGTTCTCTTCATTGATGAGGCGCATTTGATTTTTGATGAATCTTCAAAAGCACTGGTTTCGCAAATCGAAACGATGGTAAAACTGATTCGCTCTAAAGGTGTCGGGATTTACTTTATTACTCAGATTCCTGGTGATGTTCCTGAAAATGTTCTTTCTCAATTGGGTTTAAAAATCCAGCATGCATTGAGAGGTTTTACCGCAAAAGATAAAAAAGAAATTTCTAAAGCGGTTGAAAATTATCCTACAACAGAGTTTTATAATGCTTCTGAGTTGATACAGAATTTAGGAATTGGGGAAGCTTTTATCACCGCTTTGGATGAAAAAGGAATTCCAACACCGCTTGTTCACACGTATCTGATTTCTCCTGAATCAAGAATGGATGTGTTGAATGATGCCGAAGTTTCAGAATTAACATCAAAGTCTGCATTGGTTTCAAAATATGAAAAACCAATCGACAGCGAGTCTGCCTACGAAATTTTAGTAAGAAGAATGGAACAGGCTGTTGAAAATTCGGCTCCAACTCAAAAAACAAAACCAGTGAAAGAAGAACCGGGAATGTTTGAGCAGGTTCTTAAAAGCAGTGCAGGAAGAACTTTCGCCAATACTCTGATGAGAGAAGGTGCAAAAGCGATTCTGGGAATGTTTGGCTTGGGTGGAAGAAAAAGATAGTGTTTTGAGTGGTCGGTTTTTGGATTTCTTAAAGTAATTTCATTATTTTAGCAGAATTGCCTTTTAGTAAAATCAAAATTTCAAAAGGTTTGATTTTTGATTATAGAAGATTAAGTTAGATTATAATGTATTCAATTATAGATATAGAAAGCAATGGTGCAGGTTTTAGAAAAGAATGCATTATAGATATCGCCATTTTCAAATATGATGGTCACAAAATCGTAGACCAGTTTATTTCGCTCGTTAATCCGGAAAGCGAGATTACTCCCTTTGTACAAAAGCTGACGAATATTAGCCCGAAAATGGTGAAAACTGCTCCGAAATTCCATGAATTGGCAAAAAGGGTAGTGGAAATTACAGAAGGGACGACTTTGGTAGGACACAATATAGATTTCGATTACAGAATGCTTCGTCAATCTTTTCAAAGGTTGGGTTACGATTTTAAAATCAATACTTTAGATACAATTCCTTTAGCGAAAAAGCTGATTCCGGATGAGGTAAGTTATTCTTTGGGGAAACTGGTGAAATCATTAGGGATTCCGTTGGTTAACGCACATCGTGCAGAAGGTGATGCAAGAGCAACTTTAGAATTGTTTAAATTATTACTTTCAAAAGATACGAATAACGAGATTATTCAGGAGCAACATGAGGAAACAAATGCTAAAACTTACATCAATAAAATCAAGTTGTTAACTCAGGATTTACCAAGCGAAAAAGGGTTTGTTTATTTCCAGAATGAAGCCGGAAAAATTATTTTTTCAGATTATGTGCAGGATATTAATAAGTTTTCTAAAAAGCTTTTTAATTCTAAATCAAAAAAATGGGAAAATATTCAGACTGAGGTTGAGCAAATCAATTTTGAACTGACGGGAACTGATATTATCGCCAAGTTGATTTTAAATTCAAAAGGAATAAAAAAGAGAGAAACATTGCCTTTCGGGCTGTATTTTAGAAATGATAAATATTTAGTAGAAAAAAATACTTTAAATAAAACCGAAAAACCGATTCTTAAATTTAAAGCTTTCACACAAGGCTCAAAAGCGGTACAGTTTATCAGCAAAATTGAAGAATTTAAAGATATCAATGTTTTCAAAAAGAAAATCGATTTTAGAAAAAGAAACGAGCTTTGGCTGGGAAGCGGAAGAAAGCTTGGTGAAAAACTTTTCCTGATCATTGATAACGGAAAAGTAACGTCGTATGGTTTTTACGAATTGTTTACTCAAATTCAGACCATGAGTAAAATTTCAAAACTGAAAATAGACTTGCCTTTGCCGACTGGCGACCTCATCAATGATTTACAATTGGCGCTGCTTCGAGGTGATTTTGAGACGTTACCGTTACCAAAATAAAAGAACTTTTTTAGATGAATCTGTATTTTTGTCAAGAAGAAAAATTTTTTCAAATTAATGTTTTCGCAAAATAAATAGTACTTTTGCAAAAGAATAAAAAAAGCAATGCAAAATTTTAAACAAAATAAAACTGGTAAAAAGGGAACTGTAAGGTTCTCTAAGGTTTGGAATATTTAAGGAGTTGCCTTGCATAAAAAATAATTATTGCGGCAGACTCTTTTCGGAAGAATCTGCCTTTTTTTATGTAAAATTGAAATTATGAATTCAAAAGAATTATTAAAGATCGCCAGCGAATTTGGCACACCGGTGTATGTTTACGATGCAGAATCGATTAAAATCCAATACGAGAAACTTACATCTTCTTTTTTAAAACACACAAAGTTCTTCTATGCTGCAAAGGCATTGACCAACATTAATATTTTAAAATATGTAAAGAACTTAGGTGCTTCTTTGGATTGTGTTTCAATAAATGAAGTTAAATTAGGTCTAAAAGCAGGTTTCCCGAAAGAGAAAATCTTGTTCACTCCAAACTGTGTTGATTTGGCTGAAATTGAGGAAGCAATGACACACGGAGTTCATATCAATATCGATAACATCTCTACTCTTGAGCAATTCGGTAACAAATACGGAAACACCTATCCAATTTTGGTAAGAATCAATCCGCATATTTTTGCCGGGGGTAATTACAAAATCTCTACAGGTCATATCGACTCTAAATTCGGAATTTCTATTCATCAGGTTCGTCATATTGAAAGAGTAATGAAATCTACCAATCTGAATGTAGAAGGTCTTCACATGCACACCGGAAGCGAAATCAAAGATCCTGATGTTTTCCTTCAGGCTCTTGATATTATGCTTGAATTATCTGAACATTTCCCGAATCTGAAATATCTGGATATGGGAAGTGGTTTCAAAATTCCTTACCAAGACAGCGAAGAAGAAACCGATGTGAAAACTTTAGGTAAAAAAGTAGAAAAAGTAATCGCAGAATTTTCAAAATCTACAGGGAAGAAATTCGAACTTTGGTTTGAACCTGGAAAATTTTTAGTTGGAAAAAGCGGTTATTTATTAGTGAAAGCTAATGTCATCAAGCAAACTACTGCAACCGTTTTTGTTGGAGTAAATTCAGGATTTAACCATTTAATTCGTCCGATGTTCTATGATTCTTACCATCAGATTGAAAATTTATCTAATCCAAAAGGAGCGGAAAGAATTTATACTGTTGTTGGAAACATCTGTGAAACCGATACCTTTGCTTGGGACAGAAAACTGAATGAAGTAAGAGAAGGCGATATTTTAGCATTCCATAATGCAGGAGCTTATGGTTTTGAAATGAGTTCAAACTTTAATTCAAGATTAAAACCTGCGGAAGTTCTTTTCTTAGACGGAAAAGCGCATTTAATCAGAAAAAGAGATGAATTTGAGGATCTTTTGAGAAATCAGATTGAAATTCTTTAAGAATAATATGACTCCACAAGAAATTGTGGAGTTTTTTGTTTAATTTAAATCTCAGAAAACAATCATTGATTCTTTTGGAAGCTTAACAATTGCTTACATTTGATTTCTATAAAATGGTTTAAAAATTTTGGTAAATAACTGCCAAAATATATCTACAAATACAATAAAGAATAGTTATAATGAGTAGTTCTCTGAAGAAATTCTATATCATCGCTTGGGCATTCGGTTTGGTCTTTTATTTTTTAGATTATGTGATTCGGTCTGCTCCTGCGGTAATGATCCCTCAATTGGTTGATAATTTCAATACCACCGAGCTGAAACTTATCAGCATGATAGGAACTTATTACTACACATATTCTACCTGTAGCTTGATTGCGGGGATTGCTCTAGACAAATTCGGGGCAAAAAAATCTCTTTTTGTAGGAACTTTAATTTTAGGAATTGGATGTCTGTTATTTTTACTTTCAACCCAGTTTGCGGGAGTTTCAGGAAGGCTTTTACAGGGAGCAGGTTGTGCTTTTGCTTTTCCGGGATGTGTTTATCTTGCGAGTAAAGGATTTTCTTCAAAATCTTTGGCAACAGCAATTGGAGTCACTCAATGTATAGGAATGTTGGGTGGAACAGCGGGACAGTTTGTAGTTGGACCATGGATAGAATCAGGAGTGAGTATTCATACTTTTTGGCTTTGGTCCGGAGTGGCAACTATTATTACAGCATTTTGTTTATTTTTTGTTATTCCTAAAGACCAGAAAAGCGAAAATTCTACCGATAATCAACCGAAACATTTAGGATATTTGGAACCATATAAAATCGTTTTTAAAAATCCTCAATCCTGGCTTTGCGGAATTATTTCAGGATTACTTTTTGCTCCGACAACTATTTTTGCGATGACTTGGGCGGTTGCTTTTTTCGAAAAAGACAAACAGTTTGCTTTTCATGATGCGGCAGTAACGAGTGCAATGGTTGCTTTTGGTTGGGTTTTCGGGTGTCCTTTGCTCGGTTTTATTACAGATAAAATAGGGCGAAGAAAACCTGTTTTGATTGGTGGTGCAATTTTGATGATTTTAAGTTTGCTGCAGATGATTGTATTGCCAGATTTATATTCTGCAAAAGTGAGTATGTTTATTTTAGGATTAGGTTCGGGAGCGGCAATGATTCCGTATTCTGTGATAAAAGAAACCAATCCGGATTACGTGAAAGGAAGTTCTACAGGAGCAATTAATTTTATAACTTTTGGCGTGACTACATTGTTAAGTCCTGTGTTTAGTAGCTTTTTTGGTAAAGATTTAGGTTTATCTGATGCAAATATTCATTTTCAAAATTCACTTTTTTTCTGGATTGGAGGAATTGTTTTAGCAATTGTTATTTCACTAATGCTTAAAGAAACAGGAAGTAAGGTTCAGGTTGAAAATAAAATTTAGATAAAAAAGATAAGCTACTTTTTTTGGCTTAATTTTTTATGTAGTTTTAAAAAATATTTTATGAAAACACTAGTATTATTTATAGGGCTTTTTGTGGCAAATTTCGCGTTTGCTCAGGATCTTGAAGACAGAGATGAATCTTTCATCGTAGAAAATAATAAAAATCTATTAAAAATAGACATTAAAGAACCTTTTATGCAGGTTGCTGTGAAAGGTTGCAACGATTTTCAGGCAGCAAGTTTTGAAGGAGGAGCTGCAGCTTACAAAACTATTCTCAGAAAATACATGTATACGTATCTGAATTCAGATTTTTATACTTTAACAGGCGATTTTACATTTACACTCACCATTGATGCGATGGGCAGAGTAATTGATGTAGCCGGAGATCCCAAAGTTTTGAACAGTGATGTTTTCTTTGATGATATGCAATATGTGGTAAGAAGAATTAAAAAAGACTGGAAACCTGCAATGTGTAACGGACAACCCGTAAAATCTGAAATGAAACTTAAGATGAGCTTCTCATCATTATCTGCCGATATGTAAATTATGAAGAAATATTTTTTTGTATTTATTCTGTTAATAGGGTTTAAAAGTTTTGCTCAAGAACCTAAAGCTGAATCTGAAAAATTTACTGTAACAGAGAAAGCTGAATTTCCAGGAGGTGATGATGCTTTCAGTAAAGAGTTTTTAAAAATGATTCATGGCTATATTGATATGGATAAATATGCGGTGAATGGTAAGTTTACTTTTCTTTTTGATGTCAGTACAGAGGGAAAAGTTGAGAATCTTAAGGTTTTGCCTAAAGTAAAAGACAGCGAATTGTTTATAGATGATATGAATTTCGCCATTAAAAGAGTTAAGAAAAAATGGAAACCTGCAATGCAGGATGGAAAACCTGTCGTTTCAAAAAAAGTAATTAAAATTAATTTTACTTCAGATCATTTTGATCATGGAGATTAATTATTTTAAAATATATTAATAATTGAATTAGTCGTTGTATTTTGCAATGACTTTTTTAATATTTTTTTATCATGAAAATTAAAATTTTTATTCTCGCTTTATCAATTTTTTGTAGTGCTATCAATGCACAGGTTTTATACAGTCATCCAAAAGGTCAGGATTTTTATGAAGGAGGAAGACAGGGCTTCAATAATGATATTAGAGAAGCTGTAGTAAAGAATAACATGAAACCTTGCGACAAAACAGAAGCATTATTTATGAGGTTTATTATTTATCCGGATAATAAAGTGAAATATGTTGCAGATCCTGATACAATTGCTGTTGGAAATAATAAATGTATGAAGAATAAGGTCTTGGAGGTTATGAAACATGTGAAAAATTGGAAAGCGGCAGAAGTAAACGGAAATAAAACACCAGCCATGTTCTGTAGCCTTTTTACAGATGACTTCTTATTTGATAAAGGATTTAGTGAAGAGGAATTCTCAAAACCCGTTTACATGTATAAAGATAAAGAAAGTGATATTAAGAAGTTTAGAGAAAATTTTGCTAAATGTTTTGATGTGAATGGGTATAAATCTAATATAGATTATTCTTTCACCATTAACTTTGATGTAGATACAAGCGGAGAAGCCGGCTTTTTTTATATTGATAATCAGTCTAACTTAGAAAAGTTTAATAAAATGGTTGTAGATTGCGCATCTAATACGAGTAAATCTTACTGGAAGCCAGGTTACTATAAAGGTGTGCCCATAAAACAGGTTTTCAGAATGCCAATTAGATTTAATGCCAATTAATTCTATTTTATTTAAAAAAAGTCTTTTTAACTCTAAATCATTTGTCTGACAATCTGTCATAAGATTTTGTATCTTTGCAAACTAATTTAATTTGAAATTAAAAATTTGCAGCCTGAAATTATTTTATTAGTTTCAAAAATTACTAATTTCAAATCTCAAATTTTGAAAAAGTGCAGGAAAAATATATAGACGAAACCAAACAGGGAGAAGCTTTTGCGATTGCAGAAAAAGATGGAAATTCTAAGAAGTTATTCTTGGAAAGCTATGGTTGTCAGATGAATTTCTCTGATTCTGAAATTGTTGCGTCAATTCTTAATGAGCAAGGCTATAATACCACTCTTAAAGTGGAAGAGGCTGATTTAATTCTTCTTAATACCTGTTCTATTCGTGAAAAAGCAGAGCAAACCGTAAGAATGCGTCTTGCTCAGTTTAAAAATCTAAAAAAAGAACGACCAAACATGACGGTCGGTGTTTTGGGTTGTATGGCTGAAAGGCTTAAAACCAAATTTTTAGAAGAAGAACAGCTTGTAGATTTGGTTGTTGGTCCCGATGCATACAGAGATTTACCTAATCTTTTAAAAGAAACTGAAGATGGAAGAGACGCAATCAACGTTATTCTTTCAAAAGAAGAAACGTATGCAGATATTAATCCAGTTCGTTTAGGCGGAAATGGCGTTACAGCTTTCGTAACGATTACAAGAGGTTGCGATAATATGTGTACTTTTTGTGTAGTTCCTTTTACCAGAGGTCGCGAGAGAAGTCGTGATCCGCATTCGATTATTGAAGAATGTAAAAGTTTGTGGGAAAACGGTTATAAAGAAATTACTTTGCTTGGTCAAAATGTCGATTCTTACCTTTGGTACGGAGGCGGTCCGAAAAAAGATTTTGCAAAAGCATCAGAAATGCAAAAATTAACAGCGGTTAATTTTGCTCAGCTTTTAGATATGGTTGCGGTTGCAGTTCCGCAAATGAGAATCAGATTCTCAACTTCCAATCCTCACGAAATGACGGAAGAGGTTTTCAAAGTGATTGCTAAGCATGATAATGTTTGTAAATATGTTCATTTACCGGTACAAAGCGGAAGCGATAGAATTCTGCAATTGATGAACCGTCAACATACGCGTCAGGAATATTTAGATTTAATTAAAAGAGGAAAAGAAATCGTTCCGGATATTTCGTTTTCACAAGATATGATTATCGGATTTTGTACCGAAACCGAAGAAGATCATCAATTAACGATGAGCTTGATGCGTGAAGTAGAATACGATTACGGCTATATGTTCTCTTATTCTGAGAGACCGGGAACTCCGGCTCACAAGAAGATGGAAGATGATATTCCGGCAGATGTGAAGCAAAGACGTCTCGCAGAAGTAATTGCTTTGCAGGGCGAGCTTTCAAGAAAAAGAATGGAAGGTTATGTTGGAAGAGTTCACGAAGTTTTAATTGAAGGAATTTCTAAAAAGAACAAAAACCAATGGAAAGGAAGAAATTCTCAAAATGCGGTTTGCGTTTTTGATATGCAGGAAGGTCAGAAAATGGGTGACATTGTGAACGTTTTTGTATTTGACAATACACAAGGCACACTTTTAGGGGAAACTGTAAAAAATTAATTAGTTTTTAGTTGATCAGCTTTAAACTTTAGAATAAAAAATATTATCAATTAACAAATAAACAAGACAATGGAAAAGTTTCAGAAGTATTGCCTTAGTGTTTTATTGGTAATTATCTGCAGTAATATTTCGGCACAAATCAGCAGTGGGAATCTTCGAAGTGAAGATTGCAAACAGCTGTATGAAATTTACAATCAATTTCTAAATTCTAAAGAAAGTCATGCGTTAGAAAAGATTTTTTTAAATGAAAAATCGAGACGCAAGTTCGCAATCAGTGACAAACAGAATGCGATAGATCTTTTAGGGAATATTTTCTCTAAGAAAAATCAAAACTATTCTCATCATAAAACAGGCATCGCATTTTCTGAAAAAGAAAAGCATTGTCAGATTTTAATCAATTTTTTAAAAGAAAGCAAAGAGAATGTCTTTGCTGAAGTTTTATATTTTAAAAGTAAAGTTTCGAAGATTAGAAACAAAGATTATTTGGATTTGGTTGCTTAAAATTTAAATCAAATTATTTCAACTAATTAAGAATCTACGATGATAAAGTAGACGAAATTTAATCAAACAATCTAAATTTTACTCATGAGTAACGAGCTTCAAAATATAAAAAACCGCTTCGGGATTATCGGAAATTTTCCGGCTTTAAACCGAGCTTTAGAAAAATCTATTCAGGTAGCACCCACCGATATTTCCGTTTTGGTCGTCGGGGAAAGTGGTGTCGGGAAAGAATTTATCCCAAAAATCATTCATTCAGAATCTAAAAGAAAACATCAGCCTTATATTGTCGTTAACTGTGGCGCAATTCCGGAAGGAACCATCGATTCTGAGCTTTTCGGGCACGAAAAAGGAGCTTTTACAGGAGCAACTGCAACCAGAAAAGGATATTTTGAAGTTGCCGATGGCGGAACTATTTTCCTTGATGAAGTTGGGGAATTGCCTTTGCAGACGCAGGTTCGTTTGTTGAGAGTTCTGGAAAGCGGGGAGTTTATGAAAGTAGGTTCTTCACAGGTACAAAAAACCAATGTAAGAATCGTTGCCGCAACCAATGTGAATATGATGAAAGCAATTCAGGACGGAAGATTCCGTGAAGATTTGTTTTATCGTTTGAATACGGTGCAGATTGATATGCCTGCTTTGAGAGAAAGAAAAGGCGATATTCATTTGCTTTTCAGAAAGTTTGCAATCGATTTTGCCGAAAAATACAGAATGCCGGAACTTGAACTAGAACCAAGTGCAGTACATTACATCGAAAATTATACTTTCCCGGGGAATGTGCGTCAACTAAGAAATTTGGTTGAGCAAATGACGGTTGTAGAACGTGAGCGAAATATTTCGGTTGCAAAATTGACAGAGTATATTCCGATGGATGCCCATTTGCCAATGGTTGTGAACCAACCAACCGGACAAAAACAGACCGATTTTGGCAACGAAAGAGAAATTATGTATAAAATTCTCTTCGATATGCGGAATGATATTAATGATTTAAAATCCTTAACTTCGGAACTCATTAAGAATCGGGGAACTGCAGATCTGAGCAATCAGGAGAAAAATTTAATAAGCAGAATTTATACACCTGAACCTCAGCAAACTGCAAATGCTAATTCGTTGCTGTATTTTGAAAATAACAACAACGGGAATCAGAATGTTCAGAATCCTACAATTATCTCAAATTCTGACGATACTTACGAAGATTTTGAAGATATTGAAGTGGAAGAAAACAGACCAGAATCTTTATCTCTTCAGAACAATGAGAAAGATCTAATTGTGAAAGCTTTAGAAAAGCACAATGGAAGAAGAAACAGAGCGGCAGATGAATTGGGGATTTCTCAGAGAACTTTATATAGGAAAATAAAACAATATAACTTAGAAGAATAAACAACACCTAAAATCATGAATGTAAATTTAACACCTAAACCAATAAATTTTAAATTTGGCGAGTACATCAACAAAGGCTTTGAACTTTTAAAGAAAGACTTTGGAGGAGTTTTCGTAGGCTTTTTAGTCACTTTCTTAATGTCTATTATCCCGTTTTGCGGTATTTTGGCAATGGGGAATTTCTACAAATATCTGCGTAAATTAAAAAATAATCAAAACCCAAGCGCAGGCGAAATTTTTGATTTTAAAGACTTTATGTCTTATTTTACTTTACAGTTAATTATTATTGGAGGAGTAATCGTTTTATACATTCCTTTTATAGTTTTCGGAGGTATCGCTGGTGCAACTGCAGATTCAAATGGAGAGGTAAGTCCTGTTTTTCCAATCTTGATGTTCCCATATATGTTCGTCATGTTATTTGCGATTTATTATTTCCTGTTAAAAGGATTTTATATTTTGCCACTAATTAGCTTTAAAGGAATTACAGACATTAAAACCGCTTGGAATATCTCTAAAGTAATGACAAAAGGAAATCTTTTAAACATTTTCCTATTCTCATTAGTAGTGAGTATTTTGGCACAAATAGGTGTTATAGCTTGTGGAATTGGACTTTTCTTAACAATTCCTTTCGCATATACAGCGAATTACTTTGCTTACGAAGATGCGATTCAACAAATTGAATACGACGAAATTACCGAAATCGGTATTACCGAAAAATATTAAGTTTAAAATTATTTAAAAAATGAATCAGTTGAAAAATCTTTTCCTTTTAATCATATCTGTAGGATTTTTAAACTCTTGCTATTCTTTTACAGGTTCATCTCTTACAGATGAAAAGACCGTACAAATCAATGAGTTTCCCAATAATGCAGCTTTAGTAAACCCTACTTTGGCGCAGCAGTTTTCTACAGATATTCAAAACAGATTTTTGCAGCGTACCACTCTGAAAGGGACAAAACAAAATCCGGATATTTTGATTGAAGGTGAAATTACAGATTATTCAATTTCCCCAACTACGATCAGCTCTACAACACAGCAGACAACTGCGGGTGGAACGATTCAGGAATCTCAGAATAAATTGACAATCACGGTGAAAGTTCGTTACGAAAACAAACTGCACCCAGAATTGAGCTTTGATAAAAATTTCTCTGATGAAGCAGTATTCAACAGTAATCTTTCTCAAAGTCAGATTGAAACTTCTCAGGTAAAACTTGTTACGGATAGAATTATCAATAAAATATTTAACGACATTGTAGCGAACTGGTAATATGATGAATACTAGAGTTTTAGAATTATTAAAAAATCCGAAAAACATACAGTCAGAAGATCTGCATCTTTTGAAAGAAGAAATTAATTCTTTCCCTTATATTCAAAACATCCGTGCTTTGCATTTGTATGGTGTTCACCTTTTTGATAAAGAAAATTATCAGAAAGAATTGTCTACAACTGCGGCTTATACCACAGATAAGAAGATTCTGTATCAGTTGATTAACGGGAAAATTCAGCAAAGAAAAGCTGAATCTATTGAGAAAGAACCTCAAATTATTGCTGATAAACCTGAGGAAAATAAAACTCAGAATACCAAAGAGCCTTTTTGGTGGGTAAAAGAGAAAAAAACGTTCCCAAAACATGATTATAAAGCTGCTTCAGAAGATTTGGCTACTCCAAAAGCTGAAATAAAACATGTGGTTGTTAACGGTGAACGTAACAGAATTTTATTTGAAGGTGAAGAAAATTACCTGGAAGAAAAAAATGCAGATACCATCGATTTGGAATCTACGCTCGAATCTGGAGTAATTGTAACTCAAAAATCTTCTTTCCCGATTAAACGTACTGTTGAAGCGGAAGAAACAACAAATGAAACACCTTCTGTAGAAACTTCTAATGAAATTATTCATGAAGATATGGTTGATTCTGAAAAAAGTGCAGAAACTGAGGTTAATGTTCTTGAAACAGAATCTTTTGAACCTGAAACACAAGTTCTTAAAGAAGAACCTGTTGAAAATGAAATTCCAACGGAAAATATTGATAAAGAAAATGTTTTAGAAGTTGCAAAATCTGAAGTGATTATTCATGAAGATACAATTGATTCTGATAAAGTTACAGAAAAAATCAGTGATGAATCTGAAGTAAGCTTCCTTGAAGTAGAATCTTTTGAACCTGAAACGGAAGTTAAGACAGAAGAATCTATTGATAATGAAAATTCAGAAGAAAATGCTGAAAAAGAAGAAACTACTGAAGTTTTAAATCCGGAAGTCATCATCAATGAAGATGAAATTAATTCTAAAGATGTTGCTGAAAAAATCAATGATGAATCTGAATTAAGTTTCCATGGAACAGATGCTTTCTTACCGGAAGTTAAAATTGAAGCTCCCGTTTCAGAACAAATAAATCCTGCTGAAATAACAAATTCTAATATCAATAAGCATGAAGACGAAATGCGTCGTCTGATTGAAGAAGTTGAGAAAAAGATGAAAGCTGCTCATAAAAAGGAAGCTGAAGCAAAAGCAAACGAACTGGAAGAAGAAAGTGGAAAAGAAATAAGTTTTGCTGTAACCCAGGATTTTGTTGTTTCAAATGAAAATGAAACTAAAGCTGAAGAAAAAGCAGAGGTGATTCAAGCCGGAACTTCAGAAGAAAAAAATGATGCACCTGTTTTAGAAGAGGTAAAAGAAGAAAATTCTGGTTGGAAACCAATGAGTTTTGAATCTCATACACCAGATTCATTCAGCAAAAAAATAGAAATAGAATCTGTACAGGAAGAAAAGCCTGAAGAAGTAAAAGAAGTTTTGGAAGAGATTATTTTAGAAGAAGAAAAATCAGAAACTGTTGTAGAAAATATTTCAGAGGAAACGGTAAATGAAGTTGAAAATTCGGAACCTGAAATCGCTGGTTCTACTGAAAAAGAAGAAGCTCGTGTGATGAATGTTTCTTTCTTTGGAACAGATATTTCAAGTTTAGCCATAAAAAAAGAAGAAGAGAAACAACAAGATTCTCCAAAAGAAAAAGTTGAAGAATTATCTTTAAAAGAAGAAAATCAAACGCTTTTAGACAGTAATGTTCCTGGCTTTATCAATACTTGGCAAAGCTGGCTGAAAATTGACAGAACCGAAGAAGTTGAAAAGATAAAAATTGAGACTAAAAATAAAGTGATTGAATCTTTCATAGAAAACAATCCTAAAATCAGCCAGTTAAAAGATGAGGTAAATTTTGTTGTTAAAGAAAAAACAGACGACATTTCTCACCTGATGACCGAGACTTTAGCTAATCTTTATATTGAGCAGAAATTGTACACCAAAGCAATCAATGCATTCCACACATTAATAAAAAAGCATCCTGACAGAAAAGAATATTTTGAAAACAGAATTCAGGAAGTAAAGGATAACAGAGGGAAAAACTAAAATTTATCCTCAATTTGGATTAAAAAAATTAAAAATCAAAGCTCATGAAAATGGGCTTTTGTTCTTCGTTGTCAATTCCGTATCTTTGCAAACTAAATTTTTAATATGTCTAAGTCATTAATTCCAAAATTAGAAGCGATAAAGCAGAGATATAATGAGGTTGCGGATCTTATTATTCAACCTGATGTCATTTCAGACCAGAAAAGATATTCTTCTTTAAACAAAGAATATAGTGATTTGGGGAAAATTGTAAGAGTTTACGATCAATATAAAGGAGCTTTAGATACCATCGAAGAATCTGATGAAATCATTGCAGATGGTTCAGATAAAGATTTTGTAGAATTGGCAAAAATCGAAAAGAATGAAGCTTTAGAAAAGATTCCAGGTTTGGAAGATGAGCTGAAAGTTCTTTTGATACCTAAAGATCCTGCAGACGATAAAAACGTTATTGTAGAACTTCGTGCCGGAACTGGTGGAGACGAAGCTGCGATTTTCGTGGAAGATGTCTACAGAGCTTATACTATGTATTTTAAAACCAAAGGTTGGAAGCACGAGATCACAGATTCTAGTGAGGCAGCTAAAGGATACAAAGAACTAATTCTAAGAATTGAAGGAGACGGTGTTTACGGAATCATGAAATTTGAATCTGGTGTACACCGTGTACAAAGAGTTCCTGAAACAGAATCTCAAGGTAGAGTACACACTTCTGCGATTACTGTTGCCGTTTTACCGGAAGCGGAAGAAATAGATTTTGAATTGAATCCTGCAGATATCGAAATGCAGACCTCACGTTCTGGTGGAGCGGGTGGACAAAACGTAAACAAGGTTGAAACAAAGGTACAGTTAACGCATAAACCATCAGGAATGGTTGTTGTTTGTCAGCAAGCTCGTTCTCAGTTAGCAAACCGTGAGTTGGCAATGGAAATGCTTCGTACCAAATTATACGATATAGAAGTTCAAAAAGCGGTGGGAGATATCGCTGCACAGCGTAAATCGATGGTTTCTACAGGTGACCGTTCTGCAAAAATCAAAACCTACAACTATCCTCAAGGAAGAGTTACCGATCACAGAATTGGTAAATCTATGTACAATCTTGATGCCTATATGAATGGTGATATCTCTGAAATGATTGATGCCGTAATCATGGCAGAAAACGCCGAAAAAATGAAAGGAGAAGAAGATAATTACTAAATTATTTCTTTTAATAAATACAAAGCTTCTGAGTAATCGGAAGCTTTTTTTTTAACAATTCCTTAAAAGTCCTGAAGGGACGATCTATTAAAGGATAGGATAAAATCCTATCAAATTTATTACGTTTAATAAAAATGTATTTAGTTACAATTACCATTGTTTGTAATCAAAGTAAAAGTTATTTGGTCATAAACAGGATTGTTTTAAACCAAATGCAACTGTATTTTATCACAAACAAGGTTGTTTTAGCTTAATGTAAAACAAATTTGATGACAAACAGTATTGTTTCAACCCAAATTAAAATATATTTAGATCTAAACAGACCTGTTTGAGTAAAAACGAAACCTAATACGCTCTCGAATACGATTTTCTCTCTTCCAAATATTCAACTTTATCCCCGTATCCGGTTTTAAAAAGTGTTTTTACAGTAACTCTGTTTTTATCCCCTGTTGCACTTGGTAAGTAAGTGACGAAATGTAAATGCGGACCGCTGCTCCAACCCGTATTTCCGCTTAGAGCGATGAGTTGCCCTTTCGTTACAGTATCACCAATTTTCACCTGCGCTCCGTTTTCCTGTAAATGATAATACTGCGCAATCGTACCATCCGAATGCAAAATTGAAACATAATTACCATAAGAAGCACAGTTTCTGGTTGGGCAGCCCTGATTATTGTTTTCTACAACATCGATGACTAAGCCTTCTCTGGAGGATAAAATTTCTGTTCCTTCAGGCATGATAAAGTCTAAAGAATTTTCGTTCTGATGAGAAAATGTTCCATTATACCCTTGATGTATCCAAAAAGCTTTTCCTTTGCCAAATGGTAAGTCGTAGGTGTAGTTTTTATCGTAATTTTTAATGGTGATGTCTCCAATATAACTATTATAACCGGGCATTTTCTTTACGCCCCAACCTTTTTGATTGTCATTCACCACAAAATAGGCTATTCTCATTTTTGTGGTTTTTGCAGGAATTACCTGTGTCGTTTTAAAAAGCTCAGGCTTTTTCATATTATTTACTTCAGGTTGACCTCTAAAAACCAAAGAGACAGGATAAATTTCGAGATTGTCTGCATAGTACGTAATAGAGTCGCCATTTCTTTCGGGATACATTTTTATATTTTTCTGAGCCATTATTGTTACAGCCTGAATAATAAGAATAAATGCAAAAATATTTTTCATAAGTGTTTGGTTTAAAACAAATCCATTACAAGTATAGACCATTTTCATTGATTTTAAAAGCTTATTTTAATGAAAAGTATTATTTTTACCTCTGAAAAATTAATAGGGCATTCATCTTTCGTTAATAGATTTTGATGAGTTTCCGGCTGAAAAATATGTCAATGAATTCTATCGTAATCAATGTTGGAAACAGCAATATCAGATTTGGTCTTTTTGATGACGACAACTGTGATATTTCATGGATAATCAATACAAAACCTTACCGTACCGCAGACGAACTGCATGGTCAGATGTTGATTTTATATCAAACCTATAAAATTGATCCTAAAGACATTAAAAAAGTAATTATAGGTTCCGTAGTGCCACAATTAACGAGAGAAATAACTTCTGCAATCAGAAAAATTCACGGGATCGCTCCTGTAATGGTTGATAGAACGACTCCTTCTGAAGTTATTGCGAAATCTAAACAGATGGGAACCGATATTTATGCGAATCTCGTTGCAGCACACAATATGTATCCCGGAAGAAAAAAAATTGTTTTAGATTTTGGTACAGCACTTACTGCAAGTTGCGTTGCTGAAGACGGTGAATGTTTAGGTGTAATTATCGCTCCTGGAATTGTAACTTCTTTAAATTCTCTGATCAGTCAGACCGCTCAGCTTCCCGAAATTGAACTGGTAAAGCCAAAATCTGTTTTAGGTTTAGATACGATTACTTGTATGCAAAGCGGAATGGTGTACGGTTTTCTCGGAATGGTAGAAGGTTTTATTGACAGAATAAACAATGAAGTGAATGATGAGTGCTTTGTCATCGCAACTGGTGGAGTTTCGCATGTTTACAAGCCTTTAACGGAAAAAATTCATATTGCAGACCGGTTGCATACTTTAAAAGGATTGTACTTTTTAGGAAAAGATTTGTAATGAAAAAATTCCCAAGAATAGAAACAGAACGACTTATTTTATCTGAATTAAAAGAATCAGATTTGGCTTTTGTGGTTGAATATCTTCAGGATAAAATTTTCTCCGATCTTACTTCCAATATTCCTTATCCTTATCATATAGAAAATGCAGAATTTTGGTTGAAAATATCAAGAGAAGCTTTTGATAAGAAGAAAGGGTTCACGTTTGCAATTCGAGATAAAGAAGAAAAAATTATAGGTGCAATCGGACTTCACGACGAAGGTTCTGATAAGGCAGAACTGGGCTATTGGATGGCAAAACCTTTTTGGAGCAAAGGTTATGTAACCGAAGCAGCAGTAGCCATTATTGACTTTGGCTTTAAAGAATTAGGCTTTAATAAAATATATGCAACTTACTTTCCCCACAATCCCGCATCAGGAAGAATAATGCAGAAAGTAGGAATGAAACGGGAGGCTATTTTGAAACAGCATATGAAGAAAGATGGAAAATATTATGATATTCCGATGTATTCTATTTTTAAGAATGAAGTTTTAACGCTTTGATTTAAAGAAGTCCTTCACAATCGTTGAACATTCATTTTCCATAACTCCTGAAACAATTTCTGTTTTGGGATGAAGGCTTAAATTTTTATTGATAAAACCACGCTGTTCGTCTCTTGCGCCAATCACCACTTTTGAAATCTGCGACCAGGAAAGTGCTCCGGAACACATTACGCAAGGTTCTAAAGTCACATACAAAGTACAGTTGATTAAATATTTTCCGCCCAAATAATTCGCTGCTGAAGTGATCGCTTGCATTTCGGCATGTGCTGTTACATCGTTTAACGTTTCGGTAAGATTATGAGCTCTTGCAATCACACGATTGTTGGCAACGATGACACATCCAATAGGAACCTCATCTTTTTCTAATGCAATCTGGGCTTCCTGAAAAGCCATTCTCATAAAATATTCGTCTGTAAACATAAAAATAAAAGCTTAGTGCAAAACTAAGCTTTTCAATATAATGTTTTTTGGAAATTTAGAATCTATAACCAATTCCGCCCATTATTTTCCCGGTAACTTCCTCAAAATAATGTTTATCTCTGTCACCAAATCTTCTTGCAATACCGCCACTTGCTTCAATGACAAGATTGTTTTTCATTACCCATTTTCCTCCGACTCCAAAACCAATGCCTACCGTTGTAAAATTATTTTTTCTTACAGAAGAAGTATAGAAATATCCGTTAACATCGTCATAATTATAAGAATAAATGTCATTCGTTTCAGTGGTAACTGGTATAAAACCTTCAAGGAAAAATCCCGAAGCATATTTTTTACCAAAATACATTCTGTAAAATGCTGAAAACTGTGTAAACCTATCATCGTTACGATCTAAATTAATCATCGCATTAATACCAATACCTTTATTATCTGAAATTAATCTTTCGTAAGAAACGTTAGCTAAAGGGACTGCGATCAATAAAATAGGATCTGCGAGGATGTCATTTTTTCTTTGCTTTTCTGTGTTTTCCTGAGCCTGTGCTGCAAATGTTCCGAAAATTAAAGATAATCCAAGTAAAATTTTATTCATGTAGCTTTTTTCGCCAAAGATAAATAATAAAACAACATCTGGTGATAAAATTATTTATCATTCAAAATTAAGTACTAAAGGCAGTCTGAAACGATATCTTACAGGATTTCCGTTAGTGTAGGCCGGAAAAAATTTTTCAGAAACAGAGTACAATGCAATTTCTGCCTGTCGGTTGAAAGTGAAATTATCACCTTCAGCTTTTACATCGCTGATCGTTCCGTCTTTTTCAACAATAAATGCAACGTTGGTTTTTAAATTTCCAGTTTCAGAAAATACGCCGTCTCCATAAAAAAGCTGTGCAACTTCTTTTCGTAAAGCATTTATTCCGCCGGGGTAATCTGCAGTTTTTTCAATCGACTTTGGAAAATCCTGTTGTGGTAAGAGAATCGTTTTAGAATTAATTTTTTTTAAATCTTCAAGATTTTTTACTTTAAGCAAGGCTGCAATCAAGGCTACATTTTCAATGCTGTCCATTTTTTTCATAAAAAAAAGGAAGTCATTTTTTACTGCAGCTTTATATAACGGATTTTTTTCGGCATCAAACTTTTTCTTAAACTCAGTATTCAGCATTGTTCTGTGCTGATTATAATATTTTTTCACCATCTTGAATTCCTCGGTTTGTTGAGAAAAACAAAATGTTGAGATGAGTATAAAGAGAAGATATAAAGCTTTCAATACATGATTATTTATGTAAATGTAATCAAAAAGATGCAAAATTCTACTCTTTCAAATAACTGTTTAGTGATTCCTGTAAATGTTTTTTGATGTCTTCAACTAAGTTTATAGGTTCAAGAACTCTTACCTCTTTTCCATACGATAAAATTTCCTGCATAAAATCGTAAGTAGGGTGGAGGAAAAACTCAAAATAAATATCTTCCGGAGTTTCTTTAGTCTCTTTCTGAGATTGGTGTAAAGGGAAACTTCTGATGTATTCTCCCTGATGTCGGCTGCATTTCAACACAATTTTTTGAGGGTTTTGCTCGGTAAGATTCATTACACCAAAAGCATTTTTAAAATGTTCTCTAAAGTTGTATTTGTATTTTTCTCTGAATGTTTGTGGAGAAACATCCAGATAATTGATCCTGTCTAAACCGAAAGATTTCAATGCTTTGTCTTTGGTGTCAATCGCAATGAGATACCATCGATCCTTAGATTCTTTTAACGCTAAAGGATGAACTTTTCGGGAAGTCATCAGTTTGTTTTTGTAATTGTAATGTTCAAACAATACAATTCTTTTGTTTCTGATGGCAAAGAAAAGATCATAAAAATGCTCAACTCCGGTAGGTTTTCTGCTTTCAAAAAAGATAAAATTGGCAAAATCGGGATGATTGTTTAACGCATTGCTTACCTGAAAAGATTCGAGTAATTTTTGGTTGTACTCATCGACTTCCATCATCGGGCGACTTTCAATATAATACCGATTGTCACCTTTCTTTTTGTTGTGAATAGAAAGATTAAAAAGATCTGAAATCTCACGAATATCTCTTTGCAAAGTACGAATAGAGTAGCTCTTAATTCCCGCATCCTGAAATTCGAAAGAATTCAAAAGATAATCTTCTATCTGCGAATACGTAGCCGGAGCACTCTCTAATTTCTTAATGATTAAGGCATATCTCGTAAGGTAAAAATCTTTTTTCATTTCGTATCGTTTTCTAAAACAAATATATGCGGTAAATGCGACAAATAGTGTCGTGTTTTATTTTTTCTTTGAAAGTTTTTTGGAATTTGTTTTTTAATGATGAGCGGTTGTAATTAAAAAGCCGCACGATACAATCGTGCGGCAACAAAAGGAAACTATAGTTATCTTTGGTTTAAATTAATTTTAATCTAATAGGTTAAAAGGATCTTTTCCATCTTCTAAGTACAGTTCAAAAAATTCTAATAAACTATTTGTTAGTTTTGGAAAAGAGTTTTTTTCTTGACCTTCAGCATAACCATAAACAGGAGGATTATCTCCTCCATTCAATTTAAAAAAAGCAAATAAATACCCTTGATGACTGTTAAATACAAATATATTTTTATCATTAATTTGAGAAATTAAGTTTGTTTTATTGTCTTCTTGTAATTGTTCTATCAATCCATCTTTATTGGTATGATTTCCAAAAACATTATCAAAGAAAATAGATTCACCAACAAAACCGCCTCTTGAGTAGTCATCCTTTCTCTCCATATTGTATCCAAAATTTTGTAAAAATTCTTTATAACATAATGGTAGTTTTTTATTAATATTTTTTCAATTCTATTTAAATAATTCATTTCTTTTACCCAAACTTTAATTATTTCAATATTAGGAAAGTCTTTTTTTAAAAGAATAATATCAGCACAATTATCACAAATTTTTAAATCTGAAACAATTTATTTTCGAAGTTAATTTAATAAAAAATACGGCAACTTGTGGTTGCCGCTAGGTAATTTTATTTCCGATTTTCAGTGACAAATTTTTTAAAACTTTCCAAAATTTCTAACATTTCATCTAACGAAATTGTAAGTATTGCATTTTCATCATTTCCATGCATATCATAAATATCTACTCCTCCATTTGGTAATGTAGGATCTGCAGGATCGGGTTTCAATGCGATTGCTTGAAAGCCTGATTGATTGCCAAAGCCATAATCATCCAATTGTAAGTTTTTTGTCTTTTTTACACCTTCTATTATTTCTATAATATAATCCGATGTTTCATTTCCTTCAAAAATTCTTGACAAAAAAGAATATGGTTTATCGAATTTCATTAATAAAAATTCTTTGTCAAATGGTTTCCATTTATAACATTTATATTTTACCATAATTTATTATTTAAATATTTAAAATATAGGAAATGCAGTTCCTATCTCTCTAGTTGTATTGTTAATATAAAAAGTAACTTCTATATTATTTGTAGTTGTTCCAATAAACTTATCAGCATTACTCGGATCTACAATTTTATTTTTCCATGCAACAGCTACTTCTTCTAAAATTCTTTGCTTATCCCAGTTTTTAGGAAACATTGTAGTTTGGATAACATTTCCATTAGGTGCAAGTTTATCTATCCAATTTCCACCAACATCTTTCATTTGGACTTCTGCATGATAAATTTCATCATCTAATGGATTTGGAGGTCTTCTACTTCCTGGCTTAATTCTATTAATGATATTATCTAAGAACTCCTCACTATGTACTCCTTTTGTTGAAGGTAACCGTCCTCTTCTACGCACAAGTGTTGTTCTCAAATGTCCGTGAAAAATATGATCTATTAAATCATTAAGGTTTCGTCTTGAAATTTCATTTATAAAATCTCTGTAAGCTATTTTTCTACTTTCACTTCGTGCTAATTCATCCAAATACTCATTCGCCGTTTTCCCTTCCTTTTTGGCTTTCTTCTCAATATCATCTAAAAGATAATCAAATTTTTCTTCTGGAATATCTTCAAAATAAGTAATTGTTCCCTCTTTATTTTTAAGAGTACATAATTTTTCTCCGTCCTTTATTTTTGTATCAAAAATAATACAATTCCACATATTTCCCATAGTTTCATTTATTTTATTGGACACATATTAAATACGCCGTTTTCGTACTTGGTAGGTCGAAGTCCTATTTTCTCAAAGAAGTCCCGCGACTTTTGGCCAAAGAAATCTTCGTACGCTTCTTTTAGGAAATCTCTCAGTTTCTTTCCTACATTAAAGATTTCTTCTATCCAGATTTTTAATTCATCAAATAGCGCTTTAGCACCTTTTTTCAATTTGATAAAAATCTCACTTACAAAATCGATCAGAGAAACCAATATTCCTCCTGTAAAACTGATTCCAGCAAACATTGCTTCCTGCATTTTTTTAAGAGGACTTCTCATAAATTCGAGCGTTTTATCAATTAGCCTAACCGCAGCTGCAGTACCTCCGGTAAGTAAGGTTTCAAGGATAATATCTATAATTAAACCTATAATATATCCTGCATAATAATATACCTGCTCAAGAGAGATATTAGGTGCCTGTGTAGTGATCCACTGATATATTTTTTGGGTTGTAGTTATCTGAAAACTTACCCATTCAAATAGAAATTTATCGATCTCAAATTTTTCCATTGCTTCAGAAAACTGCTCAAAAAATTCTAATACATAATCTGCTACTATTGATGGGTCTTTATGAATGTCTTGCAAAGCGGCTAAGCCTTTAAAGAGTAAAGCTATGATTGAAAAAATACCCGCAATAATATCTATCAAGCTATTATAAATCCCACATAGCAATGCATTCACACAACTGATAGATTTGGCTGCTAAAAACTGTAAATATGGTGTGTACTTCTGAAGTTGCCCTTTTAGAGAATCCAATCCATTAAGAAAGTTTTGTGAAATTTTATGAAGCATGGTTGCAAAACTTTCGGGAAGCTTACTTGTTATTGTGGAAATAATTTTAGTAAATTTTGCCTTTTTGCTATCTACAATCTCAAAGAATTTATCGAATATTCCTTTTATAATATTTTCACCAGCATTAAAATTCTTTTGGGGTTCATCATAAACTGAATGATTGTAGAAAGGTTTTAGGTTCTCCCAAACTACAGCCGGAACAATAAATGGGTTGTAATTTTCGACAGCAGGATTCCAATCTACTTCTTCCAGTCTCAATTTTTGAATTTCTTTTGCGATATCTTTTTCAAAAAAATCACCTAATTTATTGAAGGCTGCTCCCTGAAAAAATTCGACTATGTTTTTAAAAGTTGAATCTTTGATTCTTAATAACCAACTTAAAAATGATTTTCTATTAGCCAATGCTCCTTTTTCAATAAGATTTTTAAAATTTTCTGCGGTAATTCTTACATTGCGCATATTAACAAAATACTGCAGCTTAACAAAGGGTATTTTAGATACATCTTTTATTTGAGGTGAAACTTTTATCCGCATTATGGTATTTATATTAGAATCACTATGGATTTCTAGAAAAATATTTACAGATTCTTCTGTAGGAACAAATGAGTTGTACATACTAAGAAGCTGTAAGCCATTTTTAGACATATAAATATTTACTACAATATCATCAAACTTAGATGTATAGTTGGGAATAATGACTGGGTCAATTGTTTTTTCATCAATCTGTAGAGTTTCGTCGTCAGTGTAAACATTATAATTATTTGTAGAAATATCTGGAACTCCATTATAAAATTTATCAGCTAATTCTCTTTCAGAATAAGTAGTGAAGATGTTTTCTTCTTGGTTTTTTGATAGCTCATTCCATTTGTTTTTTGAATATTTATTAAAAGAAGGAGCGTTTATATTACTTTTCATTTCTGTATTTTTAGTATTAAACATTTTATTAATTTTCTTTTTTCAAACCCATGAGAATATAAGGCAGCACAGAAAAGTGCTGCCGAATACATGGGTTTTATAGTTTAAAAAAAGCTTAGACTAAAAACTTAGAAAAAGAAGCTTGGTTCTCATATTCTTCAGCGGATAATGGTTGCCCTTGTTTATCCAGAATTCTTGGAAGCCCGAAATCTACTTTTGGCAAAGTAACTTTCAGATAAGTGTCTGCATCGGTAGTAAAAGCAAACTGCTTTTCAGGTTCTGCTTTTACATCAGCAAAGTCAAAGTTTTTAATCAGTCTTGCGTTTACTTTAAAGGTAATTCCGTTTTCTCCGGTAGGATAGGCTTCTACACCTTCAATTTGTGAAAGTTCTTCTGCAATACGTTTGTAAAGCTTTATTGAAGATTCAGATTCAGGAATGCCATCTATTTCAAATGTATTTCCAAGACATTCAAATGTTTTAGGATAAACACCGGCATCTTTAAAATCCTGAATAGTTTTAAATGAAATATCATCCATTTCATTAAAACTGATTTCCATCCATTTGTCTGCAGACTGACCAATCTGATTGTTGTTAAGCGCAAAATTAGTTGTACACATTTCACCTAACTGATCGTCAAACTTTACTCCTGGTTCGCAGTTGCAAGGCAATGCTTTTTCTACTTTTAAACCGATAGAATCTGCCTGAAGAATTGTTAGCGAAGTAGGAATTTTTTCTCTCCACGGTTCGCCTTGTTTTTTACCTAATGCAGAACGCATTTCGTCTACAATTGATAAGAATAATGGGTCGTCGATTACAGGAACTTCACCACCGTTCCAGATTTGTCCGGTTGCAAGGAAATGTCTTACAGCTTCTTCAAATCCTGGTCTTACCGTAACAATTACTCTCGCCATACCCGACTGCATAAATGCCCTGAATGTTGGGTCGTTATCATCAAACTGATACATTTTATCCCAGTTATTTCTATTACCCCAATAGTAAGGATAGAAATAGTAGCTCATAATATCCCATTCGAACGCCTGTTCCATAAACTTAACAAAAGCAGCATACTGATCTAATTTTGCATCTACTTTAATATCTGTATTTAAGAATGTTTCTTCCCCTGAAGAATAACCGTTGTTATGATATTTACCTTTACCAAATGTTAATTCAACATTTGTATTTTGATTAATCATATAAGAGATACAGTTTCTTCTTAAAATTGTATTCTCAATTTTTCTGTAGAAGCCAGGATTTGAACCTTTGATTTGTACCCCTAAAGCTTTTGCTTCTGCTAAAGCCTGATTGTATTTTTCTAATTCAACTTCGTAAGCTTCGATAATTTTGTTGAAAATAATCTGTAACCCTTCCTCATTCAGGGTACAAGTAAGTGTAACGTTAGCTTCTAAAGAGTAAAATCTGTCTGTTGAAATGCTTACAGGAACTACACCTGATATATTAGATATTAATCCATTTGAAGAGAAAATTCCATCTGTAATGTTAGTTAATGCTCTAACATTACCAACATTTATGTTTAAAAGAGTATTGCCATCTTTAGTATATTGCTTCCCACCTCCGCTAATGGAGAAATAATTAGCGCTATATCCCACAGGTACTTCAATTTCTTTTTGTAGACCTACAGCACTGGTCATATGATTGCTGGATCCAATATCGGTAACTAAATCTCTTCCATATGCGAAGCCTTTAGATAAAAATATTTTAGTCAAAGGAAACTGACCTAATTCAACATTGTAGACCCCTATCCAATGTTTCAAAATTGTTTCTCCTAATGCTCCATTTAGGTATGAAAAATCTTTCATTCTCATTTGGAAAGCTTCCTCACTTCTTGGATCAATAGGTTTTACCAATTTTTCAGAGGCATCAATCATTTTTACTCCTAGAGAATGTAATTTTGCAGGCTCAGGAATCATAAATTCAAACATCATACGTTTACCGTAATTATAGATTTGATTTTTTACTACTTTATCTACCCATCTGTAAACTCCTACGACATGATTGCTTCCTTTAGTATTGTCGAAACCATGTTTGTTGTTTTCTTCATATTCTTCTAAAACTTTGTCAATGCGTTCTTCTTTTATCTTAGTTACAATTCTGTCTAAAGCTCTTGCTGTAATATCCTTGGCTTCTGTAACCGCCTGTCGGTTACTTTCCTCTTTAGAATTGTGAGTAGCAAACCCTGCGGAAATACCATAATTAACCGAACCACTTGGGTATGTGTTAGAACCATTTACGAAGGTAGAAAGATTCATGTCTCTTGCTTCTTGTGCCATTTTAGAGATCTCACTCTGCATTTCGTGTCTTTCGGTAGTCGTGGTATCTGTAAGCTTTTCTTTTTCAGATTCTGTAGACTTTGTGGTTTGCGACTCGCTTCGTTTTAATCTTCTGGTAGAACGCTCTTTGTATTCACGAGCCATAATGTTTTCGATGTGCGCAACATCTCCTTCTACATAGCAATATGTGCTTTGTTCTACTTTTAAATAATCTGCGACACCAATATTTTTCATTCCAAATCCTGAAGGAATGAAAGAAGATGTTTCAGAAGGATGATATGGTGGGTTCTCTGGATTTTCAGGTGTTTCTGTTTTTGGTGGTTCAACAGGCATACATCCATCAGCTCCTCTGAAGGCGTATTGTTTAGTAATTCTGTCTAAATTATCCGGATCAATAACTAATTTAACATTAAAACGATAAGTAATCCCATCTTTTGATGTCAATTCTCCTTCTATAACAAATTCTTCAACTTGGTAGGTTTTAGAAGTGGGGATTCTAGGCAGATCAAACAATAGATAAGATCCTCCGCCCAGAGAAGATAAGCTTGTTGATGAAAGTTCTATATCTTTCACAAACGTCTTATATTTTGCTGAAGCGATTTCAATATTGCTATTTAAAGCTAAAATTATGCTCCATTCTGTTGAACTTCGTCCGTAAGTTTTTACGCTGAAAGGAATATATCCTGCAGTAGCAAAATTATTATTTACAGGGATTACAACACCTCCAACTGTGGCAGAAACCTGTTGGTTAAGTACTGTGTTATTCAATACCGTTTGCTGTAAAGCTTGATTATTTTGAGTGATGTGCTGATTCAATTCTTCAAATGAAGTAATTTCAGCTACAGCATCTGTAAGAATAGCTGTTCCAAATAATCTATTTAATGTGTTTTGATCATGCGATTTTAAGGATCTGACTAATTGTGCTGAATCAATTTCCGGAGTTTCAAATTGGAAATCAAATTCCGGCATTTCTGCATACGGAATCGTGATTTTCATAATTTCATCTTTGATACGATGCAGTTCCATATCCAGTTCACTGTTTGCGTAGAATTTTTCAGGATTGGCAACGCTAAGCTGAGTTAGATAATTAATTCTGTTCTCTAGAATTGATTTTTTTCTGTCTGCTTCAGCCGAATCTTTTCGAACGGACTCAATAATAGGTTTTACCTCTTTTTCATATTGAGTATAAGCTTCCTTATAAGTTTTGTCATAGTTTTTTTTGTACGTTTTTTCTAATTTTAATAAAGATTCTGTAAGGTTCTCATTTTCTTTAAGCATTAAAGTGGCTTCTGCAAACTTCATTGCTTTGTTATCGAACATAACTTTCTGAGATACAGAAGATGTTGATGTTCCATTAGAATCTGCAGAGGATACTTTAAATAGTTCTTTTGGTAAAACTACTTTTGCTTTTTTCATATCTTCAAAAGCTTCTTCAGACTGATCGTAGTTTTCAAGAATATGCGCCAAATGAAGAAGTTGCATAATCAGTTCTTTTGCATAAAAATCTTTTTGAGTAACTACCTGATAAGTAAGATTATCCCAAAGAACATGATCAACGGTTAAAGCTCCGAACGTTTTGCAAAGCGCAATCTGTTTGTCAAATTCTTCTTTTGTAGCCGTAGATTTATTTCTTGCAACCCAGATCGCAAAATCGTAAAATTTAGGATAAAGAGTTTTTAAAGAATCTTCAGAATGTATCGTAAACCCACTAATTGCTGAAGGATTTTTAAATACAGATTGTAAGTTTGTTGTGGAATTTACTAAAGGATCGATTTTACTTGATGCTTTTGCCTGTTTGCTTCTGAAGATAAATCTTCTTTCTTTATTTTTCGGATCTGATAATTCTGGGTTTCTCATTGCTGCAAATCTGAATAGCGTTTGCGAAGAGTTATTTGTGTTTAAATTTGTTGACATTTTAAAATTGTTTTGGTTTTTAAGATTAAAATTTTTGGAAGCTCTTTTTAGTAGAAATCTTTCCGAAATAGGCTTATTTTTTTAAGTGGTGTAAGGCTATGAAATATCCACTCAGATTCTTAATCATAAATAGGTGGAATGATGTATTGTGAATACAATAATAGTGTCTGAAAGCGACAAAACTTGACGCAGAATAATAGAAAGTAGCTTTTAAATTAGTGTTTTGGCACTTTTGTAAGTCCCTTTTTTAACTAATCTTCTTTCTTTGTATTAATTATAGTTTCGTTAAATTATAGTTGCATAATTTGCATCGGTTCTGATAATATCTCCCTCAGAATCTACGTGGAATTCAGCCCAATTTTTTATATCTACAGCGGTACTTACACTTCCATTATTAAAGTTCACATCAATAGTTTGTCCTGTCGTATTACTTACCTTAACAGTCATTCCTTTTTCAAAACCATCAATATCTAAACTAAATCCACCATTACCTTTACAGACTATATTTGTCATTTTAGGGCTACCATAACCAGATAAATCATAGGTGGCAGAATTGGAAACTGAACGGGTTAAAAATCTTGTATTGGTTGCATCTAAAGCTAGCTCTGTTGCTTGACCATAATTAACCGCTTCATCATTATTAATTGCTTCCGGAAGTCTAACAGGGTTTGTAAATCTTTTACGACCATCAATATTTTGGTCACGTGACAAACTCACAAAATTATTATAAGACCATTTTTCAGTAGCTAATGTTATAACCTCATCTGTACTTGTTCTTATATAAGGTGCATTAGCAATATTAGCTCCAGTAAATCCTAAATATTTAGCTAATCCATCATAGTTTTTAACTGTATACCAATCAAGTGCCTCTAAAAGTTGATTGTAAGGAACAGCTTCATCACCATCATAAGCCGGAGGTACTTTAACGAAACCAGTAAATATTTTATCACCAGTAATTGATAAGTATCTAAAGTTGCATAGTTTGTTAATTCTGAAGATGTTGCGAAATTAGAATTCACAAAATCTTGTGTCGCTAAAGCTACATAACCTGTGGTTGAACCATTATCAAAATACATGTATGGATATTCTACACCATTTAGCGTTGGATAATTGCCTGAACTAAAACCAATAGCTTTTGAATTTTCTAATGCATTTACTTTAGTATTAGGATTAAAATTACCAGCATGATAAATATTATTTCCTTTATATTGAATTACTGAATCATTTACAGAAAGTGAATTTGCAACTGAGTAAGGATATTCTCCCCATCCCATAAACAAATACTCCAAATTACCATTACTTGTCAAAGAACCAACCCCTGCTATATTTTTAGTATCATCAATAGACTCCCAAAACATACCAGTAGCATTCCCTCCACCCTCTACTTGCTGTATTATAATATTTCCATTAGGTTTAATTTTACCACCACTTGTTAAAGTACCACCAGATAATGGTAGATAATTATCTAACTGACTTTGACTTACTTTTGCATTCCAATCACTTGCAGTCCCAAAATTAGATGTAAGAATATTACCATCAGGTTGTATTAAAACTTTTTCATCATAAATTGCACCATCATTTATTGATAACTCAAATGCATAACCTAAAGTGTTATCACTACCACCTCTTTTATTACCTACTTTCCATCTTGTATTATAATGTGTGTATTCATGTCCTGAAACAACTCCTGTATCTCCAATAGTGTGTCTAAATACATTTACATGATTTAAATCATGCCCTTTGAATGAAACCGCAGAAGTTGGTTCATAAATTTTATCAGCAACTATCGTTTGCGGTGTATTAATTGTAACATAATCGGATGGATTAAAATTAGTTGAATCCCAGTTAATAACATTGTCATTCAGAATAGGAATATAGCCTCTCAGGGTCATATCAATGGTGTTAATACCTTGATATAAGAATAACTTCTCAGCATGTACAGGAAAATCTAATCTATTATACCATGTATTTGGTCCTTGAAAATGAAAAGATGTTCCATAGTAACTTTGAAAATGTGTAGTAGATGGGTCTCCAGTATAATCTGTTATTGATAAAGGGAAGTTTGTTTTAGCTATAGTACCTGTGTGATAACCACCTCTTTGTGTTAAAAAATTATTATTTGCCCATGCTGTAGTAGCCAATATTTGAATAGAAATAGTTACTCTTTTTGTTCCACCTGGGTCTGCAGAATCGTCTATTGAATAAACTCTATTTACTGAACCTAATTGCCCACCAGTAGTGGTAGTTGCTTTTACAGAGAATCCTTGCCAATAAGATAATCTTGGAAACCAAAAACAAAGATTTCCGCCTAAATTTAAAGCAATTATTGAAGTTAAATCTGCATGAGTAGAATAACCATTTGCATTTATGATATTATTATTATAAATATATCCCTGTACCTTACAATCCAAAACCATTCCTCCATAATACATGTTGCCTTTCATTTCTAATAAGAAAGGAGCACCTTCACTTTGTGAATAGTCTATATTTGTTTTTATTAAAGTACCATTAGTAAAATCTCTTCCTGAATGAACAAACGAATCCTCTTTAGAAAATTTAGATAACTCGGCTCCGCCACCCATTAAAAACTGCTCATCATTTGAACCATCTTTAACAAAGCTTAAAGCTTTTATAGGCTTAAATGTTGTATCAGAAGCATCTTTTAAATTAAACGCACCATCAAAATTAATTTGACCTACTCCTAACCCATCTGAATAGAAAGGAATACCCGCTTTAGATCCATTCGAGCCTACAACCCATAATTTATGTTCAGCATAACCACTATTTCCAGAATTATTATGAAAATCTTTTCTACCTGTTATATTTTGATAGGTATTCGTAGTCATAAAATACTCATCAGAATTAAGCTGAATATATTCCGAGCCACTCCATCTGAATTGAGTATTGTTATTCGTTATTACATATATTTTTCCTTTTTCGCCGGAGCTGGGCAAGCTTTCAAAAGTGTCATATTCGAGTACATCATCTACATAACTAGGGAGCTGAGACGAAGGAACTTTTCCATCAACTAAGTCTGCTTTTTTATTCAGAGAGGCCTCTGTACTTTCTGGAAATTCTCGATTATTATGCCAGTAATTCTCCATGTAATTCCAAAACTCTTCAGATATAGGGATATCTTCAGGATTAAAATCGGAGTTAAATTCTTCATTTTCTTCCATTTTTATTATTTTTGTTAAGGTTTTTAAGATTAAAATTTTGAAGCCTCTTTTTATTAGATGAGCTTCAGGCTTTAGCCTTATTTTTTAAGGTGGTTTCCGGCAACGGATTTCCACCTTTATTTTTAATAGGAAGATTCATTTTGCGTTTTTAATTGTTGAATTTTAGACATATTTCGGGCTGTTCAACATTTTGAGAATGTTAAATTCTAAGACTTTTTCGTGAAAATTTATAGGATGAGTTGTGCTTGGTTACTACATTAAATTTAAGATGTCAAAACGACAGAACTTGACGTATTTGAAAATTAAATTTCATCTTTTTTAGTATCAAATTCTTCCTCAAGAATATCATTTTCAAAATCTTCTCTGAAGAAATTTTCAATATCATCGAGGTAATTTTCGTAGTCTATTTCTGTGTTTTCGATGTCGGCCCAAGTAATCGTATAGAGATCTTCATTAAAAACAATAGCAGAATTATGATTGGGTGTTTCCATGTTTTCTGTTTTTGATTTTTGGATTGATTTTGAACATGTTTTGAGCTGTTCAGCATTGTGTAATGTCGAATTCAAATGGCTTTAAAAGTTTTTAAGATTTGCTTTTGTGTTTTTGTTTATACTGTAAAGATAAGAGCGGGGAGCGACAAAACTTGACGTGTTTTAAAGTCTAAAATTTTATTTTTTAATTATAATAGAATAAGCTTATATTAACCAATTATAATCTTAAGAGCTTATATTTTATTTTTAATTAATTTCTGCACAATTTGGTTTAAAACGTCTCTGTTGTCATCAATATAGCTCAATCCTGCCTGAATTAAATTCTCAATATTAGATCTTCTTACATTATCCATCGCAGGAGAAGCGTTTTTCAACGAAGGATTTAGTCGATAATAATTTTTCTGATTTCTCAATCCTAAAGTATTAAACATCTGGCAAAGCTGATAATCCACCGTTTCTGCATTGGCAGACATTAGAATATCAATAATCGGTGTTACCCAACCGAGTTTTCCTGCTTTTTCCATTTTTTTGAACGGATATTTTTTCGATTCAATTCCGGTTCCAATTGAAATAATAATCATGTCATTCACGGTCGGATAATTGGCTTTCTGATGATTTTTCAAAACTTCAGCAAAAGGAACTTTTCTTGCTTCTGCGTAAGCACAAAGTGCCGGATTATTAGCAAACATTCCACCATCAATTAAGCTGAAAATCTGTCCGTACATCGATTTTATCTGAACCGGAGTAAAATAAGTTGGCGCTGCTGAAGTAGCTCTGCAGACATCTTTCACATAAAAATTATCGGTGATTAAATTGGCTTTCCAGGAGTTGAATAATTTTGCTCTTCTATTTTCTATGTCATAGCTTGTTATTAAACAAGGTTTTATCAATTCTTTTAATTCTAAATTTCCAAAAAATTCGTTGAGGTTTTTTTCTAAAGCTTCCTGAGAAATTTTTTCATTCAGCAGTCCAAATGGGTTGATCAGTTTTTCCCAAAAAGAAACCTGAAAGATATCGCCGCCTTTTTCAGAATACAATTCCAAACCTTTCTGAATAGAATATTTTGCTTTTCTTTGTTCGTCGGGACACAAAATAATCGCTGCGATTAATGCTCCCGTGCTGCTTCCTGCCACCAAATCAAAATAATCTCCAAGCTTTGCACTTGGTTTGTCGTGAATCTGCAGCTGCTCTTCGATGT
Organism: Chryseobacterium scophthalmum; assembly: GCF_900143185.1. Taxonomy (NCBI): domain Bacteria; kingdom Pseudomonadati; phylum Bacteroidota; class Flavobacteriia; order Flavobacteriales; family Weeksellaceae; genus Chryseobacterium; species Chryseobacterium scophthalmum. The sequence goes on from NZ_FSRQ01000002.1 coordinate 580,101, forward strand.
AGCGTAAAATAATGCAGGTGATGATTCCTCTTATTCCGCCTCCATCTAAAGAAAGTAGGGTTGTCTTTTTCATTTTTCTACTGTTATTTTGGTAGAATAAAGATAGGATCGGGAGGCGACAGAACTTGACGTGTTATAATTATTTTCAATAAAAAATTTTAAAAAATAACATAATTTTCATCATCCCTTTTCAGCTTTGCAAGCGCTCTCCAAGTCGTTTTTACCAAACTTTTTTTAGTCGGGAAATTCTTCTTTTCAAAGTGGGGAAGGTCTTTAAAAGTTTTCCAGTTTCCGCCCCAATCCCAACCGTGTTTTGCGAAAATTTTTACGCATTCGTACCAGTCGGCAACCTGATCATTATCCCAGTCTTTTGCGGTGTCCCAACTTGCTGTTTTTCTGTCAATAATCAAACAGATATCAACGGCTAATCCGTAATTGTGAATGCTTTGGCCGGCTTTGGCGTTCGTTACTTTTTTTCCGTTTGTAATTCTTCCGATAGCATAGAGTTTTTCCTGCTCCTCAAAACTTCGAAGTCCCTGAGTAATTCTTATTTTGGCTTTTCCGGTTAATGCTTCATCGCATTCTTTGATGATTTGTTTTACTTCCTCCCTCACAAAAGGATGTAATTTTTCTATTCTCTGTAAGGTTATTTTGTCCATATTTTTAGTTTCTTTAGAAAACAAATGTAGGGGTGCAATACGTCAAAACTTGACGCATTGAGGATAAAAAAGGTGTCATTTTAAATGAAAAAATAAACTTTCTGCAAACACTGATTAATACATTATTGCGACAAAACGTGACGTGTTTTAAAGTATTTAATTATTTGATTTTAAAGTAAATAGGTGTCGTGTTAAATTTTTATTGAAATATGAAATTCTGTTTTAAAAGTTATAGATTTGTACTTTCAAACAGGTGTTTTTTTCATATCATGTACGCTTTAGTCGATTGCAATAATTTTTTTGTTTCCTGTTATCGAAAGTTATTATTTATCAAAAGTTAATTAGACTATGTATTGTAAATGTTTGATTATCATATTTTATTGTGATAATATTGTATTGATAATTAACCAATTTCAATTTCTACTTTTGAGGTAAATAATGTAATATTTCTAAAATTAATAAGTACATTAGTAAAAACTAATGTAATCATGCAATTAAAATTAAAAGAGAAAGATATTTCTCTCATTGGTAAAGACTTAGTGGTTGATCTTCACAGAGAGATACCTGTAAACTTATACAAATACTTTTCCATTAGTTCTTATAGTATAGATAATCTGATTGAAAATAAAATTCACTTCTCTCATCCTTTCAAACTTAATGATATTATGGAAGGAAGCAGTCAGCTATGGGACTTAAATGATTTTATAGAGCAGTACGTTTCAGAATCCTCGAGACCCTATTTAGACGTTCTTACTTTAGTTACCCAGCATTTCCCGGAAGAGGTATACCAGCATCGTGGAGTATTGTGTTTAACAGAAGATTTCAATAATAATCTGTTTTGGCCGCATTACACCTCCGAATTAGGTTTTTGTATAGAATTCAATTCTACTGATTTTTTAAAATCGTTGGAACTTGAAAAGATTATTTGTTTTCCAATGGATTATGAAATCTTACAGACCATTAATTTTAATGACTATATATTTAGGGAGGAACTTTCAGGAAAAGTCGGAGTAAATGCACAATTACCTTTGACATATGCACTTGCTGTGAAGGATAAGATATGGGCGTATGAAAAAGAATGGCGGATTATTCTTACAAAAGAGGATTTAGGGAAGATTTCACATCCATTACATATTATTAATCAAGAGCAATATTTGGCCGAATTAAAAGGATTGGTCAATAGGAATATTCCTTATGATCGTCAATGTATAAATAGAATAATTTTATCAACTTTATTTTTCAGCAACAGCAGATTTGCTAATAAGATCAAAGTGAATAACTGCACTACAGAATATTATTTTAGGGAGGGAAATAAAGATTTATTTCAGTTTTTATTAGAGCTTCAGCAGAACTATAATGATAAGGTTTTCCAGATTGATAGAGATATCATAGAGGGTGAAATAGTTAGTAAAATCAATTATAGAATTAAGATTATATACTTGAGTGAAAAGTATGTATCTATTGAATCTGAAAAACTATTTTAAATATTATTAAAATTAATTTCTTCATTAATTAAAAAATAAATTAACCCTAAAAATTTATGGATAAATCATTAAAATTATATTGGGATCTATATTTCGAAACAGTATCAAATGATGAGATGGTCAGAGAACATAGTAATCCCATTAGAGAATTTGAAAAAGAATTAATAGATGGAGCAATACTGGATATCGGTTGTGGTCAATCACCCTTTATTTTGGACTTACTTAAATTAGATAAGAAAATTTTTGCGATTGATAATGAGCTTTTTCAACTTAAGCATCTAGAAAATCGAATACGAAATTTTGATAGTGAAAGTTTAAAAAAATGTACTTTTCTACAGAGTAATTTTCCCGCTGATAATCTACCAGACACCAATTATTCTCTTATAATTTTATCTAATATCTTGCATTTTTATAATATTCAAGAATGTATTGAGATTGGTAACCTTATAAAGACTATTTCAGTAAAAGGAACAATTATTTACATTAAAGTTCATTCTTATAAGCATCATACGAATGACCCAGAAAATCCTGACAATAATGAATATTTTAAGCATTTTTTTAATAGAATGAATTTAGACTCTGTCTTTAATAAAAATGATTTTGAAACAATCTATTTTGCTGATGTAGAAAGTATTAATTCTCAAAATCAGATTAAATTTTTAGAAAAATGGTTAGATTGTTTTTTAGATAATAATCGAATTTATAATCCAGTGGAAAGATTAGCAATAAAGAAAGACTATCTTCAAAATAAAACAGAAGCAAATTTTGTTGTAATGCTGAAAAAAAAATAAATTAATTTGATATTATCCAATCAAAATCCATGCAGTACAAACTTATAGAAGAGATAGTTTATTTGAGCGAAGCAAACGGTTGGGATTTTGCAAAACTAGAATGGGAATTTACTTCTGCATATTATTCAGAAGAAGAACAAAGATGTCTTTGTGGGCATTATCCTATCAGGAATATTTGTGTGATAAAAAATAAAAAAAACTTTACAATTACTGAAGTCGGAAATTGCTGTATAAACAAATTTCTAGGGATTGAAGACGGAAATAAAATTTTCACCTCTATAAAGAGGATTAAAGAGAATGCAAGAAGTAGTATAAGCGCAGAGGTTCTTGAGTATTTATATTCAAAAAACGCTATTTCAGATTCTGAATATAAATTTTATAAATCTATACATCGAAGAACTAGAATGTCTACAAAACAATGGGAGTTTAAAGAAAAAATAAACAGAAAATTTTTAAACTTTACAAGTTATGAAAGGAATTCTCATTTTAATAAAATAAATCTTATTTTAAAATGGGCTGAAGAGAAGCCTTCTTTTAATACTGATTATGTGCTATCTTTAAAACAAGCTTGTAATAGAAATGGAAAGTTAACAGATAATCAATTATCAGCATTGAATAATATAATTACCAAATTTAAAATCAAGGAATATTAATTTGTAGATTTATTTTTTACTTTCACATGACATTTCGTAGACTATTATATTAACAAATCCAGTTCAATATTGAGCTGGATTTGTTAAATTGGTATTCTTCGGTGTTTGATTTCTTTTCCTAACCAAACGCCATAAATTTTCCATTGTTCATAAAAAACTATCCATTCGGAAATCCAAGGAATTATCTTATACAGTGGGATATTTTGGAGTATTGGAACATCTTTTACAGGATGGTACAAGCAAAGAGATAAATCTCCGTACAAATGTATATCATCATTGTATTCAATCTTTTGGTTAGTTATAAATACTCTATCATACCTAAATGGGAAAAAGGGTGAGTACAAAATGTTTATCCGGTAAGATTTACCCGAGATAATGATTGTACCGTTCCCTTCTAAAGCCTTCTTTTTCGGATTAATCGAAACTGTTAGCCACTGAAAGTTGTGTTCTAACATCATTTGCTGGGAGAGTAAATATGGATACCAGTTTTTCCTTTGCTGTTTTTTTTTATTTTCCTCCAAAATTGTGATGAGATTCATTTTTTACACCATCTTTAGCGTTAATTATTCCTCTAGCATTGGTATATGCCGTTCCACTTGTTATCAAACTGCTGGTCTTTACAAATTCGTTATCTGAAAATTTGGAAAAGGTTCTTATTTGCTCATTAAGGGCCTTTTTATATATACCTTCACCAAATAATTGGATATAATCTTCTTTGCTCGTCTCAAATGATGATTTTAACTTTGTCCATCGCGTGTGAAAATCAGTAATAAAACTATAAAAGCTTTTATAATGCTCATCAGTCCAGAAGTCTGTAAAATCTTCTTCGTTGTTAACTGGATTTAAAATTTTAAATTTGTATCCTCCAATTAAAGCTCTATTATAATTATCCTTTATCTTGGACATAATGTTATCAATTGTTTCGAAAATGGAATTTTCTGAACGGTAAAAGTGTGCTAAAAGTGTTGTGATAACAATGCTTGAAACTGGATAATTACAGTTTTGAAAGTAAACATCACGATATCTTTTTAACAGTTGTACTGATCGTTGCAGTGGTGTTTTAAAATATAATTCTTCGGGAAGCTCCTCAGTTTCTATTTTTGCTTCAAGAACAAGGTTTGAAAAGCTCTTTAAAAGAGGCTTTTCTGCTGATTCTGAAATGCTGGTGAACCATTTAGCAAAACCTTTTGGATTGCCTGTAGACCAACTTCTTAATGCTTTTTCAGGGATTTTAATTATTTCTTTTTCAAATAAATTTGGCATACAAGCAGGTAAGATATCCATATGGAAATCACTTTTATAATTTAATCTTACACATCTTTTCTTCTTTTCCATTATGGAGCTGTAGTAACTATCTTTTTCAAGAGCTTTTACTAAAGCGTTGTAAATTTCTTCAGGGCTGTGCAAATGGTAAGGATCATAAATGTGTAAAACGGTATCAAGATCGAAATCTTGATCATTTATAGGTTTTACCGTGGTTCCTATACGTTTGGATCCTTGTGCATAGATTTCAATTTCAAGTCCATCAAAAAAATCAGGATTTTTCTTTAATACGTTTGCAACGGAGTTATAAGCACTCTCCATTCTTTCTAATCTCGTATTATCCAGTTGTAATTCTTGCGCAATCCTTGCTAATAATTCTTCCCTTTGAAGAATGTAATCTTTAAATATATCAATCATTTAAAATGTTTTATTTATAAGCAATTTGGTATGTTGTCCAATTCTTGCTATTTGTTTATTTTCTTGCAGCAACCTTTGTTGTTCGATATCATCGCAACTAACAATGCCAAAACCTTTTGAAAGGTCATTGTCTTTTTTTGAAAGTTGTATAAGGGCTTTCTTTTGTTTTTCGTTTGGAATAAGCTCATAAACATCATAAATTAAAATCTCATAGCATGTAAAAAACTCGCTCCAAACAAGATTTTTTGAAAATCTTCGAACGTGTTTGTAATCTATTTGTGAAAATATATCTGAATCCAAAATATTTGTATCTAAAAGCTCTTCCTTAAACTCCCGATAAGGATTATTTTCTCTTTCTTGTCCAGATTCGAACCAATTTAAAACGTCTATACAATGTTTTCCCGGAACCATGAATCTAAGATCACACGAGCTCTTATCATCTACATCAAGACCGTTTTTCGAATTATCGGGTTTATACCCCCATTTGGTAAAAAGACTTTCATCTCCATATCTTTTATAAACTCCGCCAACAGGCTGCAATTGATTTTCTATCCTTCTGTTTAGAACCAAAAGATATTTGTTAGTGCCAGGGATTTTTATTCGAATTAATCCTGCTATGGAAAAACGAATATTCTGATTTTTATAAGCACCGTACTTGGTCTTGAAAAATAGATTTAAATAATTTCTATTTTCCCAGAGTATACCAGCTCCTTTTGTTGCTAATGATTTTGCTACACCTGTAAAAAGGGTTAATAATGCCATATTAAATTGGTATTGGTTATTATAAGCTACCGACAAATTTTATTCTGTCGATAGCTTAAGGTTTACTTTTCCTTACGAATTCCTTTAAATGGCGTACTACTTGATGTTTTTACACCTATAAATTGACCATTAGAGGTATCTCGCTTCACCCATAATTCTGTTTTGGGGTTGAAAGTTTGGGAACGACCTCTTACCGCTCCATTTCTGTGACCATCACCGGTCGGATTGTTTGTTGCCATCGCAAATAAAATTTTTGTTATTACGTTATAAATATGTCTGAAAGACACCTTCATACATATACCAAATCCGTTATAAAGTTTTTCACTAAATTTGGAAAATATGAATGCCCTCATTCATATACCAATTCCGTTAGTAACGCATTTGATATATAGATGAATAAAGAGCCAAAAAAAACTATTGAAATTGATTTTGAATCATTACCCAGCGATGAGCTGATAGAATATATTTCTTTTCAAAATGATTATAAAAATGAAGCGGAAATAGCATTTTCAGTTTTTTGTGATAGATTTCAGGAAAAAATTTTCAGAAAATCAGAGATATATTGTAATAAATTTGACTTTAGCGAAGCTGTAGCAACTTATATTGTTAACTGTACATTTGCAAGAGTCTGGAAATATCATTCTTTTAGTAAAGGAAAGTCGAAGCGATCAAATGTAGATGCTGCAATAGAAATTTGGTTGTGTAAAATACTTTACAATGAAATTGTAAAATATAATACTAAAAATACCTGTTCTGAAAAAGATGAAGAAGATTTACCTATTATAGATAATTTTGATGCATTAGTAGATTATTTTATAAAATGTGAAGATGACGAAGATGATGAAGTGATTGAGAGAAAAAGAGATTTAAGAAAACAGTTAGAGGATGTAGAAAGGGCTTTAGCAAAACTATCAGTAAAGCATAGAATCATTTTTTTAACTTATAAAGCTTATGGTAATGACGGATACATACCGCGTAAGGTAAGTAAAGCATTATGTGAAAGATTAGAACTTACACAAAATTCTATCAGAGGTTATAAGAGGGTTGCTGAAAATCATATTAAAACATATTTAACTTATTTAAATGGGAGCAAGTAAAAACATAGAAAAACTTTCTAATGAAAATTTTGATGATTGGTTGCATTCTTTAGGATATTTATATCCGTTGTGTGAAAGACATTTAAAAAGATTTGATACGTTGTATCAAGATTATGACTTTAAGTTAAAAAATCAGAAAGTAAGTATAGAATCTATAATCGATGGAACCTTTTGTGAAGTATCTAGAACTGTTGAGATAAAGCTGGATTCTTTTACTAGTACAGAAATAAGTAGTTTAAAAATGGTAGCTAGAAAAGGAGGTGAAAACATACCAGATCACATTAAAGAAAAAATGAAAAAAAATAATAAAAAGAAAAAAGGTGATAGCGAATAGCTCATTTTCTAAAATTAAAAAGCTTGCTGACGAAATTTCTAGTGATTATAATGAGAAAATTATACCGTTAGAGAAGATTGGAGAGTCAGAATATTTAGAAATTATTTATGACAATTACGAACCGGGGACATTTGATGGGATGACGATCTTTGACGATGAAGACTTTTACATCCATCTAAATATTGATAACGGAAATAAAATAAATTCTCCAAGATCACGTTTTACTTTGGCACACGAATTCGGACATTATTTTATTGACACACATAGAATTGGACTTAAATTAGGCATTTTAGAACCACACCCCTCAAAAATTGACAGAGTTCAATTTGATAAAATAGAAAGAGAGGCAGACTATTTTGCTTCTTGTCTCTTAATGCCTGAAGAATCTTTCAGAAAAGATGTATCACAATTTAAAACATTTAATTTTGAAGTTATTAATCATTTAGCGAAAGAATACAATGTAAGTAAGACAGCTTGTGCAATTAGATTTTCAGACATAGGCAATCATCCTATAAAGATAGTCTACGCAGAAAATGGTATAATAAAATGGGCAAAAAATAGCTTTGATTTTCCGTACTATAATTTTTTATCGGATAAAAAAGTTCCTGACGGTATGATAATGGGAGATTATTTTAAAGATATTACATCAGAAATCTTTAAAACAGGACAAATTTTTGCTGCGGATTGTTTTCTTGATAATAAAAAACCTATTCCTTCTAACTTATTATTTTACGAGCATTGTATTACCCACAAAAATTGCGCTCTAAGTATAATTTGGGAAGATTGATATAAAATAATATTAGAATATAAATTTAACCTTTGGGCAATTTAATTTTTTAATATCCTTATGTAATCCCGAAAACAGATCCTTCAAGGAATAATTTTCAAATTCTCAGGTTCAAAGTCTTCAGGGAAGATTCCCGAAAGATATTTCTACAATTTCCACCTACGGAATATCATAAAATTTATAGAATACGCTGTCAGAAATTTGCTTTTGCTTTTTGTTTGACACTTTCGATTCTTCTTGATTTTTATAAATGTTAATTTGTCATTTATTCATTCAACTTATTAATAGTATCTTTTAATGTGTTTTTATACCGAAAAATATTCAATTTTTCCCGTTTCTTTTTAATTTTTATATTGTTAATTCCCAGTTTTGCGAGCTTGCGTAATATATGATTAATTTCACTTTCTGATACTTTTAAAACTACCTTTATCATCCTATAATTGCTTGCTTAATATTCTTACATTAAAATCCTTTGCTACTAGATACTGCTTTTATAAATGACAGCCACCAACCATACACTGTCCAACCAAAGAATGCATTGATTAATAATACGACTAGAAATTTAAACTTTAGAACTGGAAGGCGTAGTAAAGCTATCATTGAAGGAATGAAATAGATAAACAAAATTATTTTTAGAAATAATGCTCCTCCTTCTTCTTGCTGGGTTGTAACGGTCAAAATTTGTATCATGCCTATTTAATAAAAAGCGTGGAACTAATATCAATCCGTACATAGGTGCCGCGAAGTACCCGATAACCAGAAAGACTTAGCCCACGCCGTATAAGCATGGGCGTAAGTCTATCATTTTTGGTTATCATTTTAAAGTTCGCGGCTTTATGTACCAAAACGATAGCTTACGCTTGACGTTATTTTAATTTATAGACAAATATATAAAATCAAAATTAAAAAGTTATATAATAAAAATACCCGTCATCTACTCTTAAAGAATAAAAAGGGTATGTAGATAAAGCATCTTTAGGGCTACTCTTTATTGTGATTATACAGTTCGCAAACGAAAAGTTAAATTAATACGTTCTTTCATTGGAATAGTAGATTTAGCAATTCTGTGTTCCCAGTGCTCTTGTAAATCACCCTTCATAATTAATAATGACCCATTAGGAAGAGGAAGGCTGTATTTGCTCTGATGATGATCTACTTTTCTAAAGTCAAAATTTCTTGTTTGTCCAAGGCTTATTGAAGCAATAATTGGTCGTTTCCCATATTTGCTTTCTTTATCTCGATGCCAAGCAACAGAATCATTGTGATCTCTATAAAGATTCAATAAAACACCATTGAATTGATAGCCAAATTCATTTTCTATTCTCTGCTTTAATGCTAAAAGATCAGGAAGCCAAGGATTCGTCGTTTTTCTATTTTCTTCAGAACTGTAAGATTTTGTATCGCCGTACCAAGCTGTCAAACGTGGAGTCAGTACCATCTTATCATACATTTTTTGAGTACGTTGTTCCCAAGGTGCTGTTTTCAGTAGCTTATTTTTTAGCTGGTCAGCTTCTTCCTCACTTAGAAAATTCTCTTTGTATTCCAAAAGATTTTTTGGAAATTCATAAAATTCTTCCGTATCAAATAAACTCAGCTGACTCATTGCTGTATTCTTTTTTAATATTATATTTGTTTTACCCCGTTGATACGGGATTTTTTTTCATCATTTGTGTTTTTAATCCTGTTGTATGTATAATAGAACAGGATTTTTTATGAATTGATTTTACTTTGTGTGGGAAAAGCTATTTTCAAAAACGTTTATATTAATGATTTTATCATGAGCGATATCATAAATAAGCTCCACCGAAAAGCTCGAAACCTTATAAAGAATATATTTTGATTGGGAAGTGGTTCGTTCATTGATGAAAATTCCATGAGCAATAGTAAAATCATATTGCGCCTTACGGTCTGGTAAGTTCTGAAAATCATAATAAGAGATAAACATAATCTTATATAAATGCTTGATGAATTTATTTTTTTGAAATCTTTTGATCTAATTCTTGAATATCTCTTCTGATTTCAAGGAACATATGTTTAAAATTATAGTTTTCAAAATTATCAGGTTCAAAGTCTTCGGGAAAAATTCCTGATGCATACTGCCAGACTTCAACAACTTCTCTTAAGGGGATATCATAAGGTTTGTAAAATGAGTTGTCAGCAGCAACAGTTATTGATTTCTTATTTCTGGAGGTAAATCTTTTATAAGAAATACCATCATTTAAAGTCACAAAAACATAACTTTTATTTGGTTTCAGGTCATCAATATTTTCAACATACTTTCCGATAATATAAGAACCATCTTTAAATGGTGGCATCGAATCTCCCTGAGCTGGAAAAGCTCTATATTTTCCATTTGTAAGGAAAGGTAACGAGATTCTCTGTAAGCTTTCAATATATTCTGGATCACTGTAGCCGGACAAGTATCCCATGGATGCTTTTTGAGGTACAATTTCAATACTGTTGTTTCCTAATTGATCTACGACCACCGGCAGGACAATTCTGTTGTCCGGTAGTTTCAATACATCTTCTAGCGGATATTTCCTAATATCCACAGTAAGAAGCAGATCAATACTTAAATTGAAATATTTCGAAATTCTGATGAGCAGCTCATACGGAGCTTCCGAACGTCCGTCTTCATATTTAGAATAACGCACCCTGCTCATTAAAATTTGATCCGCAAGTTCCTGCTGCGATAAATTTTTTTGAGTCCTTAAAAACCTTATGTTATCTGAAAAAATCGACATTGATACAAATTGTATCTGCAAATATATGAAAAATGATACAAATAGTATCTAATTTTGTAAAGTGAATCGTGCGATTGTACATATGGACTTGGACGCATTTTTTGTATCCTGCGAGAGGCGTAATAATGCTCAACTTGATGGAATCCCCCTTATCATAGGAGGTGGAGACCGTGGAGTGGTTGCGTCATGTTCCTATGAAGCAAGGAAATTTGGAGTTCGCTCAGCGATGCCGATTCGAATGGCTCTCAGATTATGCCCAGATGCTAAAGTGATTCGTGGAGATCATGAGCTGTATTCTAATTTATCGCATACCGTAACTGAAATTATTCAGGAAAAAGTACCTGTGTTGGAAAAAGCAAGTATCGATGAATTCTATTTGGACCTTACCGGAATGGATAAATTTTTCGGCTGCTATCAATGGACACAGGAAATTGCTGCAGCAGTAAAAAAAGAAGCTGGACTTCCCATAAGTTTTGCCTTATCTACGAATAAAACTGTTTCAAAAATTGGAACAGGAGAATCAAAACCTTTGGGAAGACTAGAAATTAAAGAAATAGAAGTGCAATCATTTTTAAACCCTCTATCTATTAAAAAGATTCCGATGGTTGGTGATAAGACTTTTCAATTGTTATCAAGAATTGGAATTCGAACCATTCATACTTTAGCTGAAATGCCGGTACTGGTACTTCAGCAAATGATCGGAGTCAATGGAAAAGAACTTTGGAAAAAGGCGAATGGGATTGATGAAAATCCTGTTGTTCCTTATTCAGAAAGAAAATCGATTTCAACGGAAAGAACTTTTACGAATGATACAATGGATATCATGGAACTGAAAAGACTGATATCAGGAATGGCTGAACAATTGGCTTATCAATTAAGACAGGAAAAATGGCTGACTTCAACAGTGGTAGTCAAGATCCGTTATGCAAATTTCGATACAGAAACAAAACAGCATAAAGTAGCCTATACTTCAGCGGATCATACACTTTCGAGAGTGGCTCTGGAACTTTTCAATCAGATATATACAAGAAGAATGAGATTAAGATTGGTGGGGTTGCGGTTTACAGGACTTGTTCATGGTAACCATCAGATGAATCTGTTTGAAGATACGGAAGAACAGATGAGCTTATATCAGACAATGGATTATTTGAAGAATCGGTTTGGTGTCGATGCGGTCGGCAGAGCATCCGGTTTTGATTTTGGAAAATAACTTGTAAACTTTTCTATTATGTTTCTAAATTGTCATTCTTTCCACAGTCTTCGTTACGGTACTTTATCGATGGAAGAATTAGTACAGCAAGCACATTCTTTGGGTATCAAAGAATTAGTACTGACGGATATTAATACGATTACTGCTATTTATGATTTCAAGAAAGAATGTGAAAAAGTAGGAATTAAACCTATTGCTGGAATCGAAGTCAGAAAAGAGAATAAGCTGCTTTATATTGCTATTGCAAAAGAGTTCTCAGGAATTGGTGAAGTCAATAAAGCGTTGACGGATCACAATTGTTATGGAGCAGAACTTTCTGAAACGGCTCCTGCATTTAAAAATGTTTTTATTGTTTATTCGATAGATAACATTCCTTCAAAGCTAAAAGAAAATGAGTTTATTGGAGTCCGGGAAGAAGAATTGAATTTATTGATTCGTCCTGAATTTAAAAGGCTAATTCCGAAAATGGTGGTTCTTCAGCCGGTTACATTCAGTACTAAAAAAGAATATAATCTTCATAGAATTTTAAGGGCTATTGATAACAATACTTTATTGTCAAAACTGGCTGAGCAAGATGTTTGCAAAAAATCGGAATATTTTAAATCCGAAGATTTAATTATTGGGGCTTTTCAAAGATATCCAGAGATCCTAAAGAATACAAAAAAAATCCTGCATGCCTGTAGTTTTGAATTTGATTTTGAAAAAGTTAAGAACAAACAATACTATACTAAGTCCAAAGAATCCGATGTAAAGCTTTTGAGAAGATTAGCGTATTTGGGACTGAAAAAGCGTTATGGTAAAGATCATGAAATCGCAAAAATAAGAGTAGAGAAAGAACTGAAAGTAATTGATGAACTCAACTTTTGTTCTTACTTTTTGATTACATGGGATATTGTGCGATACAGCAATAGGATGGGGTTTATGCATGTAGGACGTGGAAGCGGAGCCAATTCAATTGTCAGTTACTGTATCGGGATTACGGATATATGTCCTTTAGAACTTGATCTATATTTTGAAAGATTCTTAAACCTTAACAGAAAAAGCCCTCCGGATTTCGATATCGATTGGAGTTGGCAGAATAGAGATACAATTCTGGAATATATTTTCAATCGTTACGGAAAAAATCATGTCGCTTTCTGTGGAACCAATGTTGAATTCAAATACAAATCAAGATTCAGAGAAGTCGGGAAAGCTTTTGGATTGCCAAAAGATGAGTTGGACGACCTGACGAAAAAGCCAATGGAAGCTCATGAAATCAATTCTGTTGTCCAGACAATCCATAAATATGTAAGGCTGATGGAAAGATTTCCTAATCAAAGAAGTATGCATGCATGTGGAATTTTGATTTCTGAAGAACCTATTACCAATTATTCTGCACTCGAAATGCCACCGAAGGGATTTCCTATTGTTCAATTCGATATGAATGTAGCAGAAGATATTAAGTTAGAAAAATTTGATATTCTATCTCAAAGAGGGCTTGGAACGATAAAAGATACTGTCGAGCTGATTAAAAAAACAAGAGGAGTCGATGTTGATATCCGTGATACGAGAATTTCCAAAGATGAAGAAAAAGCTAATGAATATTTGGCTATCGGAAGAACGATCGGCTGTTTTTACATAGAATCTCCTGCGATGCGAGGACTTTTAAGAAGATTAAAATGTGATAATTACAGAATACTGGTTGCGGCTTCTTCTATTATCAGACCTGGAGTAGCGCAAAGTGGTATGATGCGAGAATATATTTTCAGGCATAATCACCCAGATCAGTTTGAGTATTTCCATTCAGTATTTGAGGAACATTTAAGAGAAACGTACGGAATTATGGTTTATCAGGAAGATGTAATTAAAATTGCTCAATATTTTGGTGGCTTATCCTTAGCTGATGGAGATATTCTGCGAAGAGCAATGAGTGGAAAAGGGCGCTCCATTAAAAAGCTTCAGGAAGTAAAGGCTAATTTTTTTAAATCCTGTAAAGATAAAGGGCATTCATTAGAACTTACTGCTGAAGCGTATCGACAGATTGAATCCTTTGCAGGGTATTCTTTTTGTAAAGCACATTCCGCCTCCTATGCGGTGGAGAGTTATCAAAGTTTATATTTGAAGGTTTATTATCCATTGGAATTCATGGTTTCCGTGATCAATAATCAGGGGGGATTTTATCGTACTGAAGTATATATCCATGAAGCGAAAATGTCGGGAGGGAATGTCCAGGTGCCTTGTGTGAATTCAAGTGAATTCCAGACTATTTTAAAGGGGGAAAATATTTTTTTAGGGCTGATGCTTTTGGAAGGATTAGAGACAAGAATTGCCCACGGAATTGTTAACGAACGGGAAAGAAATGGAGATTATAAATCTTTACAAGACTTTGTCAAACGGATTCCAATTGGTATTGAAACAATCCAGACCTTAATTTTTATTGGAGCATTTCGGTTTACGGGTAAGCAAAAAAATGAACTTCTTGTTGAAGCAAGAGTGTTATTGGTAAATTTTAAACCAGAGAATCGAGGTTTAATGTTAATTGAAGAACCTGTCCAAGAATTTAAGCTTCCCGAACTCAAAAGGGAAAATTTTGAGGATGCTTTTGATGAAATTGAATTGATTGGTTTTCCTATTTCATGCAGTCCTTTTGATTTACTGCAAACAAAGTATAGAGGATCAGTGTTTGTAAAAGATTTATCGAAGTTTCATAAACGACAAGTAAAAATGTTGGCTTATCTAATTGCCAGAAAACATGTGCCAACAAAGAAAGGAGAAATGTATTTTGGAACCTGGATCGATGCAAACGGAGATTATTTCGATACTGCTCATTTTCCAGACAGTCTAAAGCAATCTGATTTTCAGGGAGGAGGCTGCTATTTGCTGTTGGGAACCGTAGAAGTAGATTATCATTTCCCTACCATTACTATTCACAAGATGGCAAAGATGCCAATGATTCCTGACCCACGTTATTCTTATGATAAGGAAAAACAATATGATATTCATCGACAGATTAAAGAAGATGTAAGTATGACTTCTAGGCAACCTTATCCACAAATTCATGAGATTGAATTACCAAGATTTACTTTTGATAAAAAATAACATAATATTCATAATATTTATAATATTCATAATATATATTATGTTTATGGCTGTTTTTTAATAAAAAGTTATTGAGTTTTATATTTTTTTTATAAGTTTGTGTAAACAAAAAAATCTGCCTAGTATTTGGAGCACTAACAGATTTTATTTGTTCGATAAAAGTATATGGAAAAAAGAGAATTCTTTTGTCCCCTATATCTTATTTTCTTATAGCAAATATAAAAAATATTGCTAAATAAAAAAATATCTTAATTAAATTTTTCACTAAAAATTTAATTATCAAATTGATATAGAGTGATAACGATACTCAGTTTCCAATACTTAATCAATTATTGTTAAACTTTATATCAATATTTATGAACAAAAACATTCATGAACTACACTCGCAGCTTGAAACGTATATTAAAGAGAATATATATTCAAGCAGTATGACAGAACGCTTATCTACAGAATACAACAGGCTTCTCGAATACATGAAAGAAAAATCAACTGAGATTTATACACCGGAATTGGGAGAGACCTATTTAAAATATAGGAATACGATTATCAAGAAGCGTAAGTACCACCATTATGATGCACGTTACGTTACACTGCTAAATGGGATGCTTCAGGAACGTTGGATATTAAAAATTTCCCGAACAAAGTATGATGCGCCATTTCCAGGGCAGCTTGGTTATTATTTTACAGATTTTTTAGAGAAATATACCATTGAAAAAAAATTAAAGACGAATACAAGAAATAATTATTATCGAAGTCTTTACAAATTTTGTGAACGAATGGAGTATGAAAAGATATTAGAATTAAAAGATATTACTGCTGAAAAAATTCTTGATTTTATGTCATCCGTAAAAAATTGCAGAGATCATAGTGCAATAATATTAAGGGCGGCACTAAAAAAGCTTCATGATGAGGGGGTGATAGATCGTCGCACTTCAAAGATATTAGATCATTTAAAAATTAGAGTAAGAAATGAAATCCAAACATACTTTACAGCTGATGAGATTTTACGGCTTGAGCAAAGTATAAATAGAACTATATCAAAAGGCAAAAGGGATTATGCTATGATTTTATTAGCAACTAGACTAGGGTTAAGATCTTCTGATATCAGATATCTTAAATTTTCCAATATTGATTGGAAGAATAATATAATTCGCTTGGAGCAATTCAAAACAAAAGTCCCTATTGAATTACCTTTATTGGTAGATATTGGGGAAGCATTAATTGATTACATCAAAAATGGTAGGCCTAAGATAAAATCAAAGGATATATTTCTAAGAGACCTTGGCCCATATACAACGATGACAAGTGGTGCATTTTATAATAATATCCGTCATTATTTGAAAAAAGCCCGTATTAATTACAGTACCAGAAAGCACGGCAGTCATGCACTACGACATAGCTTAGCAACAAACTTATTGAAGAATAGAGTTCCAATATCAATAATTTCAGATACATTAGGGCATTCGAATACAAGCGTAACAATGGATTATTTACACATTAGTGTGGAAAATTTACTTGAATGTTCTTTAGACGTACCTATGGTTGATGATAATTTTTACTTACAAGCAAATTTTAAATAAAATAAATATGGATAAAAAATTTGTATATACAAGTAAGCTAGCGCCTTATATTCAGGGATTTTTAAAAGAGAGAGGGCTTAAGGGATATAATTCATCGGCACTTAAATGGATTTTATTAGAGATCGATAAATTTTGCAATGATTATAACATGAAAGACCATTTTATAAGAGAAGAGATTGTAAATAAATGGAGAAAAACCAGAACTAATGATAGTGACCGGTCTTTATACATGAAGTACAATGCCTGGATTCAACTAGGTAATTATATGCGTGATTTAGGTATAGACTGTTATGTACCGATTCCTTATAGAAAAGGAGCAAAAAATAATTATATTCCATATATTTTTACCCATGAAGAAATTCAAACTATATTTTCACTCTCAAATTATTTAAAAATAAGTTATAAATATTCACAAACTATGATCTTTACTATGCCGGCAATACTTCGATTACTTTATAGTGCTGGATTAAGAATTGGTGAAGTATTAGCAATTAAAAATAAAGATATCGATTTTGAAAAAAGAACAATAGTAATAAACGATTCTAAAAATAATACTCAAAGACTCGCAGCAATAAATGATTCGTTATTACCAGTATTGCTACAGTACAAAGAATTTCGAGACAAAAATCCAATAGAAAAAATTCTTTTACCTGAGTCACCATTTTTTATTACACAAAGAGGAAAAAGCTGTCTGGGAGAAAGTGTTAGACGTTGGTTTTGTGAAATTTTAAATACAGCAGGAATATCTTCAAAGTCGGGAGGAAATCCTCCACGAATTCATGATCTTAGGCATACCGCTGCTGTTCATAGCCTTGTAAAGATGGTGCGTAATAACATAGATGTTTATTGTGCATTGCCAATGATTTCTTTGTTTTTAGGTCATAACGATCCAAGGTCAACCAATAATTATGTTAGGTTGACAAACGAAATGTTTCCAGGAATAATACAGCTAGAACATCCGACATCTTTAATTTTTCCAAAAATCACTCAAAATTAATTAGCTATGACAGATTTTGCAAAATACTTACAAAGTTTTTTCCATAAATATCTTCTTGGAAATTATGGAGCTTCATCCAATACTATAAGAGCATATAAAAAAAGCTTCAGTTTGTTGGTATCATTTATGACTAAGGTAAAAAATATACCTCCTCACAAACTTGAACTAAAACATTTAAATAAAGATTCAATATCTGAATTTTTGATGTGGCTTGAGACGGATTGCAATAATTCTATTTCAACAAGAAATAATCGTTACGGAGCCATTTGTTCTTTTTGTAAATATTTACAATATGAAGTACCAGACAGATTAGCTGAGTGGCAAAATATCCGATCAATTAAAAGTAAAAAAGGATTTTCAAAAGTAATGAATTATTTGTCTGTAGAAGGTATAAATTTATTACTTGAACAAGCGTCTATGGACACTTTGGCTTCTCGTCGGGATTTAGCTATGTTAGCATTGTTATATGATAGCGGAATGCGAGTTCAGGAACTTGTAGATCTAAGCCCATCATGTGTAAGGTTTGAATATCCTTATCATATAAGAGTAACAGGTAAAGGTAATAAGCAACGAGACATTCCTTTGCTGAAAGAACAAATTAATTTATTGGAACGATATGTCAAAGAGAATCATTTGCTCAGGCCTGAAAAACAATTTAGCCCTTTATTTTTTAATCGAGGAGGAGGAAAGCTTACTCCTGCAGGTATAACTTATATTTTAAAGAAATACGCAAAAAGTGCTAGAATAGTTAATAGCCATCTGATTCCTGAAATTATTAGTCCTCACGTGTTTAGGCATTCTAAAGCAATGCACCTTTTACAAGGTGGAGTTAATATTGTTTACATTCGAGATATTTTAGGACATGTAAGTGTACAAACAACGGAGAGGTATGCAAGAGCTGATTCAAAACAAAAACGGGATGCTCTTGAAGCAGCTTACCAAGATGTAATCCCAGAAAAAGGAAAACTTGGTTCTTGGGAAGGAAATGATGAGGAGATAGATTTTTTAACTAATTTAGGTATTTAATATAAAAACAAAGTGCTTTTAAAAGCACTTTGTTTATAAATAATAATAAAATGCGTCAAGCTCTGTCGTTTTACTAAACTAGTTTTGTTATAGATAATAACAATATATTAAATATTTGAATACCTTTAAGATATTTAATTAAAAAAGTTATTTTTATGCAAAATTAATAATCTCAACTTAAATCAAGACAAGCATGAAAAAATTCTATATGAGTGCATTTTGGTGTGCGTTTTTTTGAGTATTTCTGCTCTGGAATTGCTAACTTTGTTAAGACACATTTATAGTATTATAGAAATGGACAAACACTGAAATCATTCTATTTTTTCCAGACCATAACAACTTGCCGAAATTCTGGTCTTTGCAATTCGACAAAACCTGCATCTGCGGCAGCTTTAATCGATGCAGTATTGGACTTTCGTGAATGCATATAGATCTCATCTAGACCGCTTTCCTTACAAGCCATTGCATAAGCTACCCTTCCTATATGCTGGCCTTGGAACTGCTTGTTGATGAAAATATCTATTGATGGATGATTCCCCAATACTTCATCAGTATTATAATCAATATATATTTTACCGACCCTTTGTTCACCAAGATATATATGCCAATATTTTCCTCTCACTTTATCGTGCAAGTTTTGACCGCTTCCCAGCTTTAAGGAGATATTGTTATCTTTTTCAGAAACCTGTGTTATATTATTCATGATTTTTCTATTAACACCCTATTAATAACCGATATACTTTCTTTCCAAAATTCAACTGGAAAAAAACCAGGAGACAAAGCAACCGTATAGTTTTCAATTCTCTTTGTAATATTGCTGTTCTCTATTGTTGAAAATGTCTCTTCAATATTTTTATAAACTATTTCCGCACTTGGGTCATGATTGAATTCATGGGATCTCCAATCTGAGTCGCCATCAAATCGATTGTTGAAATAATCCATATCAACATGTAACAATATAGAAGCCGTATCCGAAATATCTTTTAGAAAGTCATCAATTTCAGTAAACACTGAATAT